>NZ_CP063779.1:4117462-4816617 GCF_021596945.1 Mongoliitalea daihaiensis
GATCACATTAAATTCAATTGCTGTGTTTAAAAAAATATTAATAGCCAATAGAGGAGAGATCGCTTTACGTGTTATCAGAACCTGCAAAGAAATGGGAATCAAAACTGTCGCTGTGTATTCTACAGCCGATAAAGACAGTCTTCATGTCCGCTTTGCAGATGAAGCTGTATGCATAGGACCACCTCCTAGTAGAGATTCATACTTAAATATCCCAAGGATAATTGCTGCTGCTGAAATCACCAATGCAGATGCAATTCACCCCGGTTATGGTTTTCTTTCCGAAAATGCCGAATTCTCAAGAATCTGTGAAGAGTATGGGATCAAATTTATAGGCGCCAGTCCTGAAATGATCAATAAAATGGGTGATAAAGCCACTGCCAAAGCCACAATGAAAGCAGCAGGCGTCCCAACCATTCCTGGATCTGAAGGTCTTCTGGAATCTATGGAGCAAGGTATTGAGCTTGCCGAAAAAATGGGATATCCAATCATTTTAAAAGCTACCGCAGGCGGCGGTGGTCGAGGGATGCGGATTGTCAAAGAAACTTCTGAGTTTAAAAAAGCTTGGGATGATGCCCGGCAAGAGTCAGGTGCCGCTTTTGGAAATGATGGACTTTATTTGGAGAAATTTGTCGAGGAACCTAGACATATTGAAATTCAGATTGTAGGTGACAGTAACGGTAAGGCCTGCCATTTATCTGAAAGAGACTGTTCTATCCAAAGACGTCACCAGAAATTGGTGGAAGAGACACCTTCTCCGTTCATAACAGATGAGTTGAGAGAAGCGATGGGTAAGGCTGCTATCAAAGGTGCAGAGGCAATTGCATATGAAGGTGCGGGGACCATTGAATTTTTGGTCGATAAAAACCGAAATTTCTACTTTATGGAGATGAATACCCGAATCCAAGTAGAGCATCCAATCACTGAAGAAGTAACAGACTTTGATTTGATTAAAGAACAAATTAAAGTTGCTGCCGGTGAGAAAATCACTGGGAAAAATTACTATCCAAAGCTTTTTGCAATGGAGTGTAGAATTAACGCCGAGGATCCTGCCAATGGATTTAGACCGAGTCCAGGGAAAATACAGAATCTACATCTTCCAGGAGGTAAAGGTGTAAGAATCGATAGCCACGTCTATGCAGGCTATGTGATTCCACCAAATTACGATTCAATGATTGCCAAACTGATTGTCAGCGGTCAATCAAGAGAAGAAGTGATCCTTCGGATGAGAAGAGCCTTGGAAGAGTTTGTAATTGACGGAGTTAAAACAACGATTCCTTTCCACATCGCTCTTTTAAAAGATGAACAGTTCAAAGCTGGTAACTTTACTACCAAATTTTTAGAGTCATTTGACTTTTCTGTCATTCGATAATAAATGCAAAAAGACCTTCCAAATGGAAGGTCTTTTTTTGTCAAATCAAGAGTATCGTTTCACCCATAGCGAGCTCTGGCGGATTGTATCCTCTCATAGAATCCCTTTGTTCCAAGTAGACAATTGAAGTCCTATTGTATTGCATTTTAAATAATGATTTGACTGCGATGGCCTCTTCACAGTTTTCCATAAACAAGACATCTGGCACTCTTGCCAAACTGTTTAATTGATCAGGAGTATCATCATTTAATACAAAAATACCTAGACATTCAAACTCCAAAGAGTTTAGAGAGTTTAGTATTCGATGAATTGACTTACTGGTGTTGGCTAGCACACAGTAACCTTTTGCACTTTGTTTGGGTAATAACATATTTGTTGGTTAATTATTTGAGAAAATCGGAGGTTTCATCAATCCCTTATTCTCTCAAGCTTTAGGTGACATTTTCTTTAAACAATCGTTTATCTTAATTTTCTCCTCTTAATCTTAGCTCAGTTCTTCTGTTGAGCTGATGCATGGCTTCTGTGCATGGGATGGCTCCACAATCGTTGACCGGTTGGGTTTTTCCAAACCATTGGTACTGCATGCGTGCAGCATCCACTCCCCTGTTGACTAGGTAGTCCATCACCACCTGTGCCCTGCGCTCGCTCAGCCCTTTGTTGTACTCCTCGCTTCCACGCTGATCGGTATGGCCTGCGATAGATAGCTGTAGGTTTTTCATACGGTTAAGCATGATGGCCGTACGTTCGAGTTCTTTCTTATGCACTGATCTCAATGTATTCTTGTCAAAATCAAAGTAGATGGTCGGAAGGCTGTTTAGTTCATTTCGCAGGCTGTCAAACAGGCCGTTGATATCGCAGAGGTCTTTACCCATCAGCTCCTTGGGCAGCTCATACTGCTTGTCTTTGTCGGGGAATGCCTCGAGTACCAGTTCACTTCTTCTGTTGAGCTGATGTGCCGGCTCCGGACAGGGTACCCCGTCCCCACAGTCGTTGGTGAGTACTTCCTCTCCATACCATTCAAGCCTGATACGCTCCGCCCCGATGTTGTAGCCTGCTAGGTAATCCTTGACAGCATCCGCCCGGCGCTGACTCAGTGCCTCGTTGTATGCCCTGCTCGCCCTTGAATCTGTGTGGCTGCCCACCAATAGATCCAGGAAGCTGTATCGGTTCATCAGCTCTGCAATCTTGTCGAGTGCTTCCTGTGCATCTTTTCTGATTTTGGATCTGTCCAAATCGTAGTAGACAATATCCACATACACGGGTGTCTGATAAGGGATGGCTGCAAGCCTGTATTCACGCTCGAGCTTCTCCTCCTTCAGGTTGACCGTACTTAAGGTGTTGTCCGTGATGGTGAAATAGCCTTTTTTGCTGATCACCAATCCGAATTCCTTTTCTGGCTCTAGGTCTGCCAATAGTTCTCCAGTGGCTCCTCGCTTGGTATTTAGCTGATCGCCTCCTTTTTGGCGAAGGTCTGCGTCAAACTCCTCGGCGATGATGTTGCCGTCGCAGTCGATCACCCGAGCGATCAGACGCTTGTGCAGATCTTCGACCAAGTAGATGTCATCCAGTCCCATGCCGCCCTCTCGGTCCGAAGACAGGTAACGCTTGCCATCCGAAAACTCTACATAGGCAAAATCATCCCTGGGGCTGTTGAACGGTACGCCCATGTTTTCAGGAGTGCCGATGCTTGCTGCACTGTACGGGGCACGGAAGATATCCATACCTCCCAATCCTACATGGCCCCTGGAACTGAAGTAAAACCAGTCCCCTACACGGGAAGGATGGCTTTCGCTCTCCATGGTATTGATCCCGCTGCCGAGGTTGACAGGCTCTCCGAAGGTGTCCATCCCATCATACTCCACATAATAAATATCGTAACCGCCATAGCCTCCTTCCCTGTTGGAAGCAAAATAGAGTCTGCCGCTTTGCGCATCGTAAAAGGCGTTCATCATCCCGTATTCCAGCATGCTGTTGTGCGGGAAAGGCTTACTGTCGGAGACCGTACCATCTGCCTGTAGATTTCCGTAAAAAATCCCTGGGAAATTGGTCAGCTTCATGCTCTGCTTTCTGCTGCCTACCTTGGTCTGCCCCACAAAGGCGGTGTACATGATTTTGCTTCCTTCCCCGTACACGTGCACATCGGATACGTGCTGTACGCCTTCTAGATCGATCACGATAGGCTTGGCCTCTCCCGAACCTTCCTTGACATAAAGTCTGTAGTACTCACGCTCGTTGAAATTACTCTTCTCATCGGAGAACAGGTTGTTTTTGGCATCCAGTCTGATGGCTTTGCGCTTGGAGGAGGAAACCCCACCCCTGTCGCTGGAAAAATATTGGCTGTCTTCATGACGGGAAAGTCCGAAGTCCGAGCCGCTGCTGTTGATGCCTTTGGGTTGTACCAGTTTCACGTTTTTGCGCTCTCCGTAAAGTTTTTCAAGCGTCTCCAGGTCGAGGCCAGGAAAATCAAAGCTGCTGTATCCGCCTGCTGTGAGGAAAGCATTGAGGTCTTCCGCCTCTCCTGCCTGCATCGCTGCCATCAGGTAGAGGTAAAAATCATCCTTGTTAGACTCTTCGTAGGCTACTGTTTTACCCCACCATTCGAAGGCTTGGTCATAATCCCTCAGGGTCTGATAGGTCACTGCCAGCTTTCGGGCTGTCTCGTACGTTTCTTTGCGTGCATACGCTTCACCGTATACCTGGGCTGCATGCGCGTAGTTTTCTAGTTCAAACTGCTTGTCTGCAAATCTGAGCAGGGGACGCTGCGCCTCGGCGGTGATTGTGTACATGAACAGCAGCAGGGCTGCCAAAAATTTGATATAAGTAGTTTTGCTTCTCATGATCAGAACCATCTCGGGTTTTTAAGTTTAACATTCCGCGGAGTAAGGTAGTAACCTACCGAAAATTCGTGGGAATTGTTTCTATAATTCTGCAGGGCATTCAGATTGGCATCGTAGGCATAGCCGATACGCAGATTTTCTGTCGCAAAGATCTCTGCTATGAAAGCCACTGCTGTGCGGTTGTTGAGTGTACCTTCTAGGTTTTCGTTCCACATCTGTATGTTGGAACGGTAGCTGGCTCCGAGCCACAGACGCTCCATAAACAAGAACATTCCATTGATGTCGACACTGGTCGGTGCACCCTTTACTTCCTTGATCAGAAAGCTAGGCTTAAACTCCACACGATCGGACACGGGAATCAATGCCCCTGCGGTAATGTAGTAATGAAAATCGTGAAAAGCGAGTGAAATATCCTCACGCTCTAGAACTCCTCTGCCGACCATGTTGAAGGCACTCACACCTGCATAGAAGCGGTTGGTATGGAAAAAAGCACCCATGTTCATGTTAGGGGTAAACATCACCTCTGTTCCTAGGGGAAGATTTGGATCCAACTGATCTACTGGATCGAGCATACTTCCATCGATCATGTATTGGCTGGCCCCTGCACTGATACCCAGACCAAGGAAACTCTCCTTACCGGTCTGAATGCGGTAGCTGTATGTCAGCATTCCTGTAGAAGTACTGGTTGGCCCAATCTGATCGCTCAAGAGGGATACACCGAAGCCCATCAGGCCTTCATTGGCACTTAGGTCAGCTGTGATTGTAAAGGTACGGGGAGCACCTGGGAAATTTACCCATTGGTTACGGAAGGTACTCTGAATGTATCCTTGATTTTTATACCCCGCATAAGCAGGGTTGATGTGTAGCCCGTTAAAAATGTACTGGCTAAACTGCGGAAGCTGTTGCGAATAAGAAAATGTGGGAGTACAGAGTACTCCCACAACAACAATTATAAATTTCACATACTTTGACATAGCAAACCCCTTCATTATTTCACAACTTGGATCCAGCCTTTGAATTCGTGGCTTCTTCCTTGTCTATCTACAGCTCTGAAGATGTAGAAGAAAGTACCTGCCACTTGCCCAGGTGCATCCCAGTTATTTTGGTAATTTTCTGTCTGGAAGACATGGTCACCAAATCTGTTGAAGATTACTATATCATTGCTAACGAACTTGTTGATACCCTTGATTTCAAATGTATCATTTCGTCTATCACCATCTGGTGTGATCACATTCGGAATAAAGAATGGATTCACAGTGTTAACATCAGAGTCCGTATTATCCGCAGGATTTACATCATCTTCTGCACTTTGAATGGTTACAACATTTGTAATTGTCTGAGGAGTAGTTCCTGACAACCCATCTGCTCTTACTATAACTGTGATGTCCAGAGAAGCATCAGCTGGCAAGAATGGCACAGACCATCTGAGAACGTTACCGGTAGCAGAGAAGTTGACTTCAAGACCTGCTACTGAACTTATCACCACTTGACCTTCAAATGAAACACCAGTTGGTAAAACATCCTCAATCACAACATCTGTAGCATCTGTACCACCAATATTTCTAACAGCGATTTCATATTCGAAGGTATCTCCCTCCCAAATCTCAATACCATTGGAGGTTTTTTCTACAGAAAGATCCACTTCATCAGTCAACAATCTAAATACAACCGTTGCTTCGTCGTTATTTTCCGGGAATCCAGCTTCTCTCAAGATGTATCTCAATTGATATTCTCTAGCCTCGTTGATGCCAGGGATAAGCAAGGACAATGTTCCGTCTGCTTCGATAAACAAACCTTCAATCCCATCCAATTCTGTGAATTCAAAATCAACTTGCTCCGGAAGTGGCTGCTGACCATTCAATCGGTCATTTTCAAGGATGTTACCCAGTCTTCCTTCAAAGCTTACAAAGTGAACTCCAAAATCATCATCGTTGGCAATAATCTGAACTTGTACTTCTCTACATCTAATACCGAAGTCCATATCAAGATGAACCTGAGCAGCTGTTGTAGCATTTCGAGTAATTGATTCTTCAGTAGTTAACCCGCACTGGATTTCAGATCTACCTTCATCTGCGATTCTTCCTTGGAAATTAGGAATTACTTTTACCAATCCGCTTACTCTCATGCGCTGAGCTTCTGCATCCAAGAACTCATCCAAATCCAGCGTAGCAGTATATTCTCCCAATCCGAATTGTTGCATATCTGGTCTTGATCTCCATCTACCAGTAACCCCTACAATAACTTCCGTAGTAAATCCATTTGGACCATTCACTGTAACATTTGCAGATTGAGAATTTCCAAACCCTGCTTTATTCAATTCACCTTCATTTTCAGGACCGTCAAATCTACCATCACCATTCAAGTCAAACCACTCCCAGTCATTCAAGTTGATTGGACCTGCTGTTGGATCATTTAAAGTTACCTGACCATCATTATTGGCATCCCACCATTCGTTCTGAATACCGTCACCATTCAAGTCATACCATACTAGGTCACCAAGAACTACTCCTTCGTAAGATTCATACCCGAAGTCTCTTGTTTGGAAGATACAAGGCTCAATCGTAGTGAAGAACAAAGAGCTTTCTACAGGATATAGATTTCTAACAGCATTCAAGTTATCATCCAATACCTGAACCAAGTATCTACCTGGATTCATGCCTCTGAAGGCATATCTACCGTCAGCTCCTGTCACCATGATCAAGGTATCGTTCAAGGCAACTTCCTGTGGAAGTAAGATTACCGGTACACCTGCCAGTGGCTGGCCAGTCTCTGCATTAAAGATCAAGCCTGCAATCAAGGTGTCGTTGTCTAAACAAACCACACCAACAGTTTCAGTATCCTCATTTTCAACTACCTCTCCATTTGGAGCCTCTCCAGTTACGGTTGCAACATTTAGGATGCTTGCTTGGCCAAGAACATCTTCTACTGTTACCACATATTCAGTCGTGATTGTAACAGTTGCTCCAGGCATCAGTGGCTCGATAGCTTCTTCCAATCCTGTCAAAGGATCTACAACCAACACGTTTGAAAGGACTACATTGCCAGTATTGGTAATCGTCAATGTGTAGGTGATAATTTCACCTGCTTCACTTACGGATTCTTTATCTGCAACTTTAGTGATCTCTACAGCTGGATTTGCATTAATTGTTGTTACAATTTCATCCTCATCCTCAGGGGTTTCTCCATCAGGTGCATTACCTGTGGCAATTGCTGTATTCAATACTCTTCCGTTATCTACATCTTCCTGTGTTACACTGTAAGTTGTTTCGATGGCCACAACCTGACCTGGAGCGATTGATTCAATTGTTTGCTCCAAACCAGTTAATGGATCGCTTACTAGTACATTTTCCAAAGTCACATTACCAGTGTTTGTAACAGTCAAGGTATAGACAATTACATCACCTGCTTTGGATACGTCTGCACCATTATCAGATTTCACAATGCTGATACCTGGGTTGCTTGCAATAGGGGTTTCTTCTTTATCTTCATCCTCAGTGGTTTCTCCATCAGGATTGTTACCACTTGCAAACGCAATATTAACTATACCTCCTCTGTCAACATCCGCCTGAGTTACCGTGTAAGATGTTTCAATACTTGCTACCTCTCCAGGAACCATTGTGCCAATAGTCTGCTCCAATCCAGTCAATGGATCGTTCACAACTACATTCTCCAAGGTTACGTTACCGGTGTTCGTTACTGTCAACGTGTACACAATTACATCACCTGCTTGTGTCACTTCAGCACCGTTGTCGGTTTTCACGATCTCGATACCTGGGTTGCTGGCAATCGGAGTTTCTACTCCATCTTCGTCATCTGTTGGATTACCTGATGGATCCTCTCCTTTCGCCAAGGCTACGTTTGCTACGCTACCTCTATCAACATCTGCCTGAGTTACCGTGTAAGATGTTTCAATACTTGCTACCTCTCCAGGAACCATTGTGCCAATAGTCTGCTCCAATCCAGTCAATGGATCGTTCACAACTACATTCTCCAAGGTTACATTACCTGTGTTAGTGACTGTCAACGTGTACACAATTACATCACCTGCTTGTGTCACCTCAGCACCGTTATCAGTTTTCACGATCTCGATACCTGGGTTGCTCGCAATCGGAGTTTCTACTCCATCTTCGTCATCTGTTGGATTACCTGATGGATCCTCTCCTTTCGCCAAGGCTACGTTTGCTACGCTACCTCTATCAACATCTGCCTGAGTTACCGTGTAAGATGTTTCAATACTTGTTACCTCTCCAGGAACCATTGTGCCAATAGTCTGCTCCAATCCAGTCAATGGATCATTCACAACTACATTCTCCAAGGTTACATTACCGGTATTCGTTACTGTCAACGTGTACACAATTACATCACCTGCTTGTCTCACCTCAGCACCGTTATCGGTTTTCACGATCTCGATACCTGGGTTGCTCGCAATCGGAGTTTCTACTCCATCTTCATCATCTGTTGGATTACCTGATGGATCTTCTCCTTTTGCCAAGGCTACGTTTGATACACTACCTCTATCAACATCTGTCTGAGTTACCGTGTAAGATGTTTCAATACTTGCTATCTCTCCAGGAACCATTGTGCCAATAGTCTGCTCCAATCCAGTCAATGGATCGTTCACAACTACATTCTCCAAGGTGACATTACCTGTGTTAGTGACTGTCAACGTGTAGTTGATCTCATCACCAGCATTCGCTACTGTGGAACCGTTATCTGTTTTAACAATCTCGATAGATGGATTGCTCGCAATTGGAGTTTCTACGCTGTCATCGTCTCCTACTTCTTCTCCGTTTGGTGCATTACCGCCAACAGTTGCCACGTTCAACACGCTGCCTCTATCAACATCTGCCTGATCTACTGTGTAAGTAGCTGTCAAGGTCACCTGAGCAGTTGGTGCCAAGCTTCCAATCACTTGGTTGATGATGCCTGCCAACTCATCGTTCACAACAACATTCTCCAAGGTTACATTACCTGTGTTAGTGACTGTCAACGTGTAGTTGATCTCATCACCAGCTCCAGCTACTGTGGAACCGTTATCTGTTTTAACAATCTCGATAGATGGATTGCTCGCAATTGGAGTTTCTACACTGTCATCGTCTCCTACTTCTTCTCCGTTTGGTGCATTACCGCCAACAGTTGCCACGTTCAACACGCTGCCTCTATCAACATCTGCCTGATCTACTGTGTAAGTAGCTGTCAAGGTCACCTGAGCAGTTGGTGCCAAGGTTCCAATCACTTGGTTGATGATGCCTGCCAACTCATCGTTCACAACAACATTCTCCAAGGTTACATTACCTGTGTTAGTGACTGTCAACGTGTAGTTGATCTCATCACCAGCTCCAGCTACTGTGGAACCGTTATCTGTTTTAACAATCTCGATAGATGGGTTGCTCGCAATTGGAGTTTCTACACTGTCATCGTCTCCTACTTCTTCTCCGTTTGGTGCATTACCGCCAACAGTTGCCACGTTCAACACGCTGCCTCTATCAACATCTGCCTGATCTACTGTGTAAGTAGCTGTCAAGGTCACCTGAGCAGTTGGTGCCAAGGTTCCAATCACTTGGTTGATGATGCCTGCCAACTCATCGTTCACAACAACATTCTCCAAGGTTACATTACCTGTGTTAGTGACTGTCAACGTGTAGTTGATCTCATCACCAGCTCCAGCTACTGTGGAACCGTTATCTGTTTTAACAATCTCGATAGATGGATTGCTCGCAATTGGAGTTTCTACGCTGTCATCGTCTCCTACTTCTTCTCCGTTTGGTGCATTACCGCCAACAGTTGCCACGTTCAACACGCTGCCTCTATCAACATCTGCCTGATCTACTGTGTAAGTAGCTGTCAAGGTCACCTGAGCAGTTGGTGCCAAGGTTCCAATCACTTGGTTGATGATGCCTGCCAACTCATCGTTCACAACTACATTCTCCAAGGTTACATTACCTGTGTTAGTGACTGTCAACGTGTAGTTGATCTCATCACCAGCATTCGCTACTGTGGAACCGTTATCTGTTTTAACAATCTCGATAGATGGGTTGCTCGCAATTGGAGTTTCTACACTGTCATCGTCTCCTACCTCTTCTCCGTTTGGTGCATTACCGCCAACAGTTGCCACGTTCAACACGCTACCTCTGTCTACATCTGCCTGATCTACTGTGTAAGTAGCTGTCAAGGTCACCTGAGCAGTTGGTGCCAAGCTTCCAATCACTTGGTTGATGATGCCTGCCAACTCATCGTTCACAACAACATTCTCCAAGGTTACATTACCTGTGTTAGTGACTGTCAACGTGTAGTTGATCTCATCACCAGCATTCGCTACCGTGGAACCGTTATCTGTTTTAACAATCTCGATAGATGGATTGCTCGCAATTGGAGTTTCTACGCTGTCATCGTCTCCTACTTCTTCTCCGTTTGGTGCATTACCGCCAACAGTTGCCACGTTCAACACGCTACCTCTGTCAACATCTGCCTGATCTACTGTGTAAGTAGCTGTCAAGGTCACCTGAGCAGTTGGTGCCAAGCTTCCAATCACTTGGTTGATGATGCCTGCCAACTCATCGTTCACAACAACATTCTCCAAGGTTACATTACCTGTGTTAGTGACTGTCAACGTGTAGTTGATCTCATCACCAGCTCCAGCTACTGTGGAACCGTTATCTGTTTTAACAATCTCGATAGATGGATTGCTCGCAATTGGAGTTTCTACGCTATCATCGTCTCCTACTTCTTCTCCGTTTGGTGCATTACCGCCAACAGTTGCCACGTTCAACACGCTACCTCTATCAACATCTGCCTGATCTACTGTGTAAGTAGCTGTCAAGGTCACCTGAGCAGTTGGTGCCAAGGTTCCAATCACTTGGTTGATGATGCCTGCCAACTCATCGTTCACAACTACATTCTCCAAGGTTACATTACCTGTGTTAGTGACTGTCAACGTGTAGTTGATCTCATCACCAGCTCCAGCTACTGTGGAACCGTTATCTGTTTTAACAATCTCGATAGATGGGTTGCTCGCAATTGGAGTTTCTACGCTGTCATCGTCTCCTACTTCTTCTCCGTTTGGTGCATTACCGCCAACAGTTGCCACGTTCAACACGCTACCTCTATCAACATCTGCCTGATCTACTGTGTAAGTAGCTGTCAAGGTCACCTGAGCAGTTGGTGCCAAGGTTCCAATCACTTGGTTGATGATGCCTGCCAACTCATCGTTCACAACTACATTCTCCAAGGTTACATTACCTGTGTTAGTGACTGTCAACGTGTAGTTGATCTCATCACCAGCTCCAGCTACTGTGGAACCGTTATCTGTTTTAACAATCTCGATAGATGGGTTGCTCGCAATTGGAGTTTCTACGCTGTCATCGTCTCCTACTTCTTCTCCGTTTGGTGCATTACCGCCAACAGTTGCCACGTTCAAAACGCTACCTCTATCAACATCTGCCTGATCTACTGTGTAAGTAGCTGTCAAGGTCACCTGAGCAGTTGGTGCCAAGGTTCCAATCACTTGGTTGATGATGCCTGCCAACTCATCGTTCACAACTACATTCTCCAAGGTTACATTACCTGTGTTAGTGACTGTCAACGTGTAGTTGATCTCGTCACCAGCTCCAGCTACTGTGGAACCGTTATCTGTTTTAACAATCTCGATAGATGGGTTGCTCGCAATTGGAGTTTCTACGCTGTCATCGTCTCCTACTTCTTCTCCGTTTGGTGCATTACCGCCAACAGTTGCCACGTTCAACACGCTGCCTCTATCAACATCTGCCTGATCTACTGTGTAAGTAGCTGTCAAGGTCACCTGAGCAGTTGGTGCCAAGCTTCCAATCACTTGGTTGATGATGCCTGCCAACTCATCGTTCACAACAACATTCTCCAAGGTTACATTACCGGTGTTAGTGACTGTCAACGTGTAGTTGATCTCGTCACCAGCTCCAGCTACTGTGGAACCATTATCTGTTTTAACAATCTCGATAGATGGATTGCTCGCAATTGGAGTTTCTACACTGTCATCGTCTCCTACTTCTTCTCCGTTTGGTGCATTACCGCCAACAGTTGCCACGTTCAACACGCTGCCTCTATCAACATCTGCCTGATCTACTGTGTAAGTAGCTGTCAAGGTCACCTGAGCAGTTGGTGCCAAGCTTCCAATCACTTGGTTGATGATGCCTGCCAACTCATCGTTCACAACAACATTCTCCAAGGTTACATTACCTGTGTTAGTGACTGTCAACGTGTAGTTGATCTCATCACCAGCTCCAGCTACTGTGGAACCGTTATCTGTTTTAACAATCTCGATAGATGGGTTGCTCGCAATTGGAGTTTCTACGCTGTCATCGTCTCCTACTTCTTCTCCGTTTGGTGCATTACCGCCAACAGTTGCCACGTTCAACACGCTGCCTCTATCAACATCTGCCTGATCTACTGTGTAAGTAGCTGTCAAGGTCACCTGAGCAGTTGGTGCCAAGCTTCCAATCACTTGGTTGATGATGCCTGCCAACTCATCGTTCACAACAACATTCTCCAAGGTTACATTACCTGTGTTAGTGACTGTCAACGTGTAGTTGATCTCGTCACCAGCATTCGCTACTGTGGAACCATTATCTGTTTTAACAATCTCGATAGATGGGTTGCTCGCAATTGGAGTTTCTACGCTGTCATCGTCTCCTACTTCTTCTCCGTTTGGTGCATTACCGCCAACAGTTGCCACGTTCAACACGCTGCCTCTATCAACATCTGCCTGATCTACTGTGTAAGTAGCTGTCAAGGTCACCTGAGCAGTTGGTGCCAAGGTTCCAATCACTTGGTTGATGATGCCTGCCAACTCATCGTTCACAACTACATTCTCCAAGGTTACATTACCTGTGTTAGTGACTGTCAACGTGTAGTTGATCTCGTCACCAGCTCCAGCTACTGTGGAACCATTATCTGTTTTAACAATCTCGATAGATGGATTGCTCGCAATTAATATGATAGTCTCATCGTCTGTAGCGACTAATTCACAGCCCAATACACAAGTACCTGTTGCAGTTGCAACATTTGTGATTGGCGTGCCTCTGTCAATATCTTCCTGAGTGACCAAATAGGTAGCTGTAAAAGTAACTGTCTGACCTGGCTCAACTCCATCTCTTGCATCAGCTGTCACAAGTTCGGTTAATTGACCCAGTCCTGGGTGGTCATCTGTTACATTTATCTCATTGACTGTTACTGTACCAGCATTTCTTACTACATACGTGTAGGTAATGACATCTCCTGCTTCGACATTTGATGTCTTATCCGCTGTTTTCGTTATTCTGATTCTTGACGTAGTTTCATACGGCTGAATATCCTCATCCGTAGCTTCAACTTGCGCTCCTCCAAAATCAGCCGTTACAGTTGCTTCATTTCGGAAAGAAGTATTATTAATATCCGCTTGGGTCAGTGTGTATACTGCCGTAAAGGTAGTCGCATCCACTTGCCCAGGAGCAAGGGCAGTAATCGGTCCACCGGTAACATCTACCAACGGATCATTCACAACTACATTCGTCAAAGTGACATTTCCTGTATTTGTTACAGTGAATGTGTATGTAATCTGATCTCCAGCTGATGGTCTACCATTACTATTTGTAGTAACCAATGTACCAACCTTTGCAAGACCAATAGACGCTTGCGCTTGAATTGGTGTAATCGTTTCGTCATCCGTATGAACTAAATCACAACCTAATACACAAGTACCTGTTGCAGTTGCAACATTTGTGATTGGCGTGCCTCTGTCAATATCTTCCTGAGTGACCAAATAGGTAGCTGTAAAAGTAACTGTCTGACCTGGCTCAACTCCATCTCTTGCATCAGCTGTTACAAGTTCACTTAATTGGCCTGTTCCAGGGTGTTCATCAGTAACATTAATATCATTCACTGTTACTGTGCCAGCATTTCTTACTACGTAGGTGTAGGTAATAAGGTCTCCAGCAACAACATTTGTTCTCTTATCTGCTGTTTTTCTTACTCTGATTCTTGACGTAGTTTCATACGTCTGAATATCCTCATCCGTAGCTTCAACTTGCGCTCCTCCAAAATCAGCCGTTACAGTTGCTTCATTTCGGAAAGAAGTATTATTAATATCCGCTTGGGTCAGTGCGTATACTGCCGTAAAGGTAGTCGCATCCACTTGCCCAGGAGCAAGGGTGGTAATCGGTCCACCAATAACATCTACCAACGGATCATTCACAACTACATTCGTCAAAGTGACATTTCCCGTATTTGTTACAGTGAATGTGTATGTAATCTGATCTCCAGCTGATGGTCTACCATTACTATTTGTAGTAACCAATGTACCAACCTTTGCAAGACCAATAGAAGCTTGCGCTTGAATTGGTGTAATCGTTTCGTCATCCGTATGAACTAAATCACAACCTAATACACAAGTACCTGTTGCAGTAGCGACATTCGTGATTGGCGTGCCTCTGTCAATATCTTCCTGAGTGACCAAATAGGTAGCTGTAAAAGTAACTGTCTGACCTGGCTCAACTCCATCTCTTGCATCAGCTGTTACAAGTTCACTTAATTGGCCTGTTCCAAGGTGTTCATCAGTAACATTAATATCATTCACTGTTACTGTGCCAGCATTTCTTACTACGTAGGTGTAGGTAATAAGGTCTCCAGCAACAACATTTGTTCTCTTATCTGCTGTTTTTCTTACTCTGATTCTTGACGTAGTTTCATACGTCTGAATATCCTCATCCGTAGCTTCAACTTGCGTTCCTCCAAAATCAGCCGTTACAGTTGCTTCATTTCGGAAAGAAGTATTATTAATATCCGCTTGGGTCAGTGTGTATACTGCCGTAAAGGTAGTCGCATCCACTTGCCCAGGAGCAAGGGTGGTAATCGGTCCACCGGTAACATCTACCAACGGATCATTCACAACTACATTCGTCAGAGTGACATTTCCTGTATTTGTTACAGTGAATGTGTATGTGATTTGATCACCTGCGGTTGGCCTACCATTACTATTGCCTGTTACTAAGGTACCAGCCTTTACTATGCTTATTCCTGATTCTCTAGTGATCGTGGTAGTTGCAGTATCCGTATTTGTTGCTCCTTCTGCACTAGTTACACCGACATTGTTTATAATATCAGCACCTGTATCAATATCTTCCTGCGTGGCTGCATAAGTTACTGTGAACTCTCTTGATGCACCGATAGCTAAGCTCTCGCCTCCATCAGCTGTCAAGATCTTTTCTGTACCATCCGGTAGAACATCCGTAACAACCACACCTGTCAAGTTTACATTACCTTCGTTGCGGATGGTAACTGTATATGTCAAGGTCTGGGGTGAAGAAATATTGTCAATATCTACCGTCTTACCTATAGAAATTACGGGGTTTTGACAAATATCAACTCTAGTAATCGTATCATCTTGAACAGTCAAGCCAGAAAGATCACTAACTTCTATATTTTCGAATGTTGCCGTAACTGTAGCTTGATTTTCAATAAAACCTCTTTCAAGATCAACTTCTCTAACTGGGTAAGAAGCTGTATAAGTCCAGATTTCATCCGTATCTAATAAGTTATTTCCATTGGTATCGCCACTGACAAAATTGATGGCAACAGATGGATTAACCTCATTAAACAATGGATCAACAATAGTGATATTCCCTAAAGGCTGATCTCCCACATTGGATACTTCAAAGGTATAAATCAATTCACCATTTGAAGGATCAAAACAACCACTTCCTTCTGATAAAAGAGACCCAATGGATTTAACCAAAGCAATCGCAGGAGGACAGAATTCTGATGAAGAAGTACCAACTACGGTAGCTACATTACCACATACAGAAGGTAAAGTAAAGTTTACGGAATTTGCCGTTGTAGGCAAATTAAAGGTTTGGGTCTGACTTGGTGCTAAAGTAATAGAACCGGTTTCAGCACCTCCGTTTGCGTTCCAATTCAGTATCAACTCAAATGCATTGGTGTTCTGAATTTCAAAAGACCTTAAACTATTAGGACTAAATGAACAAACACCTGTAACTATTGGTCGGATAATACATCTATCAGGACAGGAAGCTTTTACATCATTCTGAAAAGATCGATTGTTATTAAAAAATAGAGTAACTGTATTTGAACCAGAAACTGTAGTTGTCTCAAAAAATAGTTCAGAATTAGCCGGAACTGTAATAACTCCCTCTTGTGCATCACCAACAAGATTCCAAAACGCTTCTACATCAAAACTATTCGTATTTCTAATTCTCCATCTTCTAGTTTGTGTAGGATCATCAGAACAGAAAGATGTTAAAATCAAACGAGCTGGTACAATGAACGTCTCTTCAACGAAACAGCCAAGGCTATCTGTTATTCTGACCTGATAAGTGCCAGCATTTATATTAGTTAAGTTTTGATTTGTACCTACTACTTGACCATCTCTAGTCCAAGAATAGGTTAAATTACCTTCTCCACCAGTTACTGTAATATTAATTGCGCCGTTACTATTGGTGCCAGCTGCTGGGTTGACTGTTCCTGCTATTGAAATAGATTCTGGAACTAAAACTTGTCTCGAAATGGTGTTTGGAGCACTGACTCCATCACTAGCGGTTAATGTAACTGTGTATGTACCTGAACTTGCATACGTATGGGTAGGATTTACTTGGGAGCTGGTGTTTCCATCTCCAAAATTCCATACAAGGTTGTAATTAGCAGGAGCTCCACCAGTAGTTAAATTCGTAAATTTTACAGAGAGGTTTTCACATTCTGTCGCTGAATCAAAATTAGCTACTAAAGGTGTATTCACAATAAAAGCAACTTCTGGAAAAGAACATTGAGAATTTCCAGCTGTTGAAGGGCAGGATTTATCATCATTTTGAGCAGCACCTGTATTCCAGTTAATATAAATATTTTCAACTTCCAGTTTATCACCAAAATTCCATGTAAAATCAGCTATTTTGAATGACTCACCATTGACAACATTTCTTGTCTGACCGCTTGTATTTTCAACGACCACACAATTGGCTATTGTTTGCGAACGTACTCCGTTTATAAGAACATCAAACTGTATATGCGGATTGTAGCCATTCCCACTGACTGCCCAAGTAGCCCAAATCTGACCAACAACAGGCTCTCCTATTTCCAATCCACTCATAGTAGCTGGATTGAAGCGTACCCCATTCATATCTCTAAACTCGTAAGAGACCACTGTCAAATTCTGTTGACGACAGGCAGGATTATTAACAGTAAATGGATTAGTTGGTGTAATAATTTGGGAATTACCCGCTAAGGCCCCAAACATCAAAAACACCAAAAACAGGTAAAATTTCATAGAATTATTCATATCTCTCCAAATTGGGATAGTAAACCTTGATTAAACTGTGAACTAGATTTAAGAAAATCATTGCTGAAAAATTTAAAAGCTTTAAAGCTCATAAAAGCATTAAAAACTTTACTCTCTTTAGTGCATGAATGCAAATTGATTGCATTTATTTTCTTTAAAGCAAACAACCGAAACATTGTAAATATCAGTTGCTTGAAGAGGAGTTGTAATTGTTTTCCCATAAACCTTTTTCGTAAATGCTTATTATTCAACCAGATAAACCCAAAATTTATGGAGAATTCCCTGAGAGTTGATTAATGAACGTATTTATTTGCTGTAAAAATACATTAATTTGCATTTCATATCAAAGTAAATTCGAAAAATATTTTTAATGAAATGCTTTTTTTTTGTTACCAAATACATTTTTATGATTTTATCAGAAAATTCAGGCGGAAAAATGCAAATAATTCTTTAAAATAAAAAAAGTCCACTAACCAGATACTGGTAGTGGACTTTTAACACCATTCAACCCAATCAATTAACTTTAAACTATTTCAAACGGCCAACGCATAATTCCACCTGCCAAATTGAAGGTATTCTCAAATCCCATATCGGCCATCAAATCACAGGCTTGGCCACTCCTGTTGCCGCTTCGACAATAGATGTAATACTTTTTATCTTTCGGTAAATTCTGAACCTGAGCAGTAAATGAAGGACTCATCATATCGATATTTCTTGCTCCTTTGAATTTACCTGATTGAAATTCACCTACGGTACGTACATCAATTATAACGGCATCTTTTTCCTTCATACCCTTATTGAAATCTTCCGCTCCTAGATCTATATAATTTTTTGGTTTTGTCTTAAAGAAATTAAACATGGTTTATTTGGTTTTATAAATTATGATAACAAATGTAAAAGAGGTAATTCTTTTAGAAAGTAACCTTCATCACATTGGATTTTTGGGAGTAGTAAATACTTCCTGTTTTTTTAATTTTCCCGTCATCTTCAAAACAATTAGTCGTATCAATAAAACCCATGGAATCCCATGGAATATAAAATCCAACCAATCCAACAACTCCATTCCTTTTGCTCCTCCTAAAATCCAACGAACCTTTCCTAAAATATGTGGTTCGGGGAAAAACGGAGCCAATCCTAAGGTTAAGGTCCATAAGATCACTAATCTCCAATTATTAATTGCCTGTTTCATAGGTTACATTTACAGCTCCTCTGACTGCTTGGGGTTCTTATTTTTGATAAATGGATAGCTGATTTGTTGCCAAAAGGTTTGTGGATACTCCTCCATTCCTTCAAAGCCCAAGGCTTCATCTCTACCTTCGTGTGGAATATAATTGGTACCAAACAAATAATCCCAAACGCTCAGCGTAATGCCGTAGTTAACTCCGTACTTTCTGTCTTTTGGTAGCTCCTTTACGTGATGCCACAAATGCATAATTGGATTATTAAAAATGTATTTCAAAGGGCCATAGGTAATTCGTAAATTTGCATGATTCAAATGCCCTATAGCTGTGGTGAAAATATGTACAATGAAAAAATCAGTCAAACCAAAACCTATCATTGCTAATGGAATATACTGGGCTGTTTTATAAATAATTGTTTCCATCCAGTGGAAGCGTAGATGTGCCGCAAAACCCATTTCCTCCACTGAATGATGTAATTTATGAAATTCCCAAAGCGCAGGTATTCGGTGTAACATGCGGTGCACGTTCCATTGTATGAAATCAGCTAAAAGAAATAAAAGCAAAAACTGCCCCCATCTTGGCCATGTTTCTATTTGAAGTGCTGCTATATTGGTTATTCCAAATAAACCCAAAAAATCATTAAAAGCTTCTACTGCCACATTGGATATCGCATTGTAAGCAATTAAGGAAAACAAGAAATAATTGAAAAACATATAAAAGCCATCCAACCAAAAATCCTTTCGGAAAATCGCTTGTTGCTTTCTCCATGGAAATACTATTTCCAATAACCAAACGGCTACTGATAAGCCCAATAACCACCAGAAATAGTTTTTGACAGAAGGATAAAACATCTCACTTACTAGGTAATTAAAGTACCCGTAATAAGAGTCTGCTATGATTTGAATGTATTTGGACACGGAATTAGTAATTTGGTGATTAAGTGATTAGTGAATAGTGAGTAGTGAACAGTTAGCAGTGAGCAGTTAGCAACAGTGAGCAATTAGCAGTGCAAACCAAGATAATCGAAAGTCCCACACACGCCCTTGTCTTGTTTCTTGTTTCTTGGTTCTTGCATCTTGTATCGTGTCACGTCCTGAAATTTCTTGACACTTTTTTAAGAATAATTCTCTTGTTTATACACCAGCATTATATCGCCGATCCTGTCTACCAAAGGTAGGAGGCATATATCAACTTATTTCGCGCAAGCATATTTCATTCTTTGTGTCTAACCTCTCGCTTCTCGTTTCTCGCTTCTCAAATTTATCTTTTAAAGAAAAGGGACAATCCACACGACTGCCCCCTTTCGACATTCCCATAAACCACAACTAATTACTTTTGGTTATATTCCTTGATATAGGCCCCCATATCAATCACCTTTGTATCTTTTAAAGCATGCTGAATGATACTCGACCCTGCTGCGGAGCGGTAACCTGTGCCACAATGAACCACAACAGGTTTATCAGTTGGAATCTCCGAAACCCGCTGCATTAACTCAGGCAAAGGGATATTGATCGAGTTGGCAAACACCTTTTGTTGGGCAACTTCACCTTCGTTTCTAATATCAATAATGGTAAATAGATCAGGGTTTGAATCAAAAGTTTCTTGATCAAAGAAACTCATGGTCATTCCATCCTTTTCAATGTAAATACCTGCACCGGCAATCAATAACTCATAGCCTATCTTAGCTGCTTTGGAAATCAGTTCATCCAAAGATGCCTCACTTTCGGCAATTAAATAGTATCGTTCTTGAGGACTAACCAAACTCCCTAACCATGTTTCAAACTTGGCACCTTTCATGATATTAATCGCATTGGGTAAATGGGAATTTTTAAAAATATCCTGACTTCTGCCATCAATAATAGTGATCCCCTCTTCCAAATCAGCCAAATCTGCCAATACCGGAACTAATTCTTTAGAATCCAAATAAGTAGGTGCTCCAGTTTTATTTAAGTCTACATTGTAAGGGAAATACTGAGGGATAAATGGCTGATCTTGCAGCAATAACTCTACGAAAGCCTCTTCATTCATTTCCTGTAATGCATAATTGGTTAGTTTTTCCTGACCAATCGTACTGCTTTTAGCGTCAGAAATAGCCTTTCCACATAAAGAACCAGCTCCATGTGCAGGATAAACTACCACATCTTCAGCCAATTTCATTAACTTCTCACGAGTACTGTAATACATCATGCGCGCCAATTCTTTACGCTGCATCATGATAGCACCCGCAGATTCCCTTAAATCAGGTCTACCTACATCACCAATAAATAAAGTGTCGCCTGTAAACACTGCTACGTCTTTACCATCTTCACTCAACACTACGCTGATACCATCCGGAGAATGTCCCGGTGTAAACATCGCTCTCATGATTACTCCATTTCCTAAATCAATGATATCGCCTTCGTCAAATGTTTGATGAGGATAATTCGCTTCTGCTAGTTTACTTATATAAACAGTAGCTCCCTTTTCATGGTGAATTTGAAGATGAGAACTCACGAAATCCGCATGTGGATGTGTTTCCACGACACCAATGATAGATGCTCCGTGCTTTTCAGCAAAATCATAATACGGCTGAGGATTCCTTCCTGGATCAACCAAAACCACCTGTTTGCCAACAAGTATTGCATAGCTAAAATGAGCTAATCCATCATCTTCAAATTGATGGATCTTTGATTTTTGCGGTTGTGCTGCTTGAACCAGAGGGGTAAATTGAGCTTTTACAAAGCCCGTAGTTAACAGGAAACTCAGTAAAACGAAGACGTATTTCATAAGATGTGGTTTAGTCCGAATACTCAAAATTAAGTAATCAAAGAGGCAATGATTGTGACTCAAGTTACATCTACATACAGGAGATAATAAATACCTTTGAAAAGAATTCAATAGTTTATTGATATTCCTTAAGATAAAAAAATATGAACCCGGATTTCTGGAACGAAAAATTCTCCACTGCACCAAATCTTTATGGTTTGGAACCTAATTCCTATTTTAAAGAAAAAATAAATCAACTCCAACCTGGGAGATTGCTTTTACCTGGTGAAGGAGAGGGTAGAAATGCGCTTTACGCGGCAACATGCGGATGGAGTGTAGATGCAGTGGATCAAAGTGAAATCGCCAAAAACACTGCTTTATCTTTGGCCATCAAATCTGGGTTATCTATCAACTACCATGTCTGTGATATCCAAAAGTTTATTCCAGAAGTAGCTTCCTATGATACTTTAGCCTTGATTTACTTTCACCTACCCAAAGAAATCATCGAAACCGCTTATACAAAGTTAGCTAAATCACTCCAAATGGGAGGAAAGTTGATTGTTGAAGGTTTTGGGAAAAATCAGCTTCGCTATAGATCCGGTGGTCCTAAAAACATTGACATGTTATACGAGCTGAAAACCTTGAAATCTATACTTCCTAATTTTGATTGGGAGGAAGAATATGATGGTATTATAGAGTTGAATGAAGGTATTGGTCATGTTGGGGAAGCGCATGTAATTCGGCTATTGGGTACAAAAATCAATTAACATGATTTTTATCAGCTTACTAAATACATTTATGATGTATATTTAAGCAACAAAAAAACCCAAACGATGAAAATTCTTGTTCCCACTGATTTTTCTGAAAATGCCTTCAACGCATTGGCATTTGCGAAAAATATTGCCAAGCAACAGAACTCCTCTCTCACCTTGTTTTATGCATTCTATGCAGTGTATGATTTTGCCGCACAGGCTACTGAAATCATCGCTCAAATAGAGGATGATGCAAAAAAAGCCATGAAAAAATTGGTAAAAGAAGGTCTAGAAGAAGGGTTGACTATTGACTACAAAATCCAACACGGCTCGATAGCCACTGCGGTTACTTCTTATGCCTATCAAAACCACTACGACCTCATTGTCATGGGAACACAGGGAGCAAGTGGCATCAAGAAAACATTGATGGGCTCTAATACTGGACATGTTATCAAAGAAAGTATGGTGCCAGTTCTAGCTGTGCCTACTTCTGCCTCCTTACCCAAAGAGGATAAAATCGCCATCGCTCTGGAATTGAAAAAGGAGTCTGAAGAAAACTTTAAGAAATTGTTTCAACTGACAGAAGCACTCAATCTACCTTATAACTTTTTCCATGTAGGAGAAAAAATGAGTTTCGACCAAGAAATTGAATTTAAAGGTTTAGAGGCGTTCTTAAAAGCGAATCATGCAAACAAATCTTTTGAATTTCAAACCATACAAGCTTCGAACATTCAAAAAGGCGTTCAAAATTATTTAGGAGATAACCCAAATGTCTTATTGGTCATGTTTTCCAAACAAAAATCCTTCTTTGAGTACCTTTTTAATAAAAGCGAAACACTTGAAATGGCCTACCACACGCATGTCCCGTTGTTAGTGATTAAGTGAGTAGTGAACAGTTGGGAATGTAGAATGAGGAATTTGGAATGAAGAATGAATAATTAGGAATGTAAGAGAGTCCTTTGGGTCCTTCGGGGGTGGTTATTTTGTTAATTGTTATGATGTAGGGGCGTTTACTGATTATCTCTATCCAATAACTATTAATCTGCGGCTTTTTCTGTGAATTCTGCGTTTTCTGCGAGAGAATCGTTGAAACCCGAGGCTATTGAGAAGTTTGACTCTATCAGAGTCTTAAACTTGGTTCTATAACTCATCTTGATTCTTGGCTCTTTGAAAAAAATCGTCCAACTTAAGACAATCGAGTCTAATCTCTCGCCTCTCGCTTCTCATCTCTATTACCCGAATCCCTACTTGGCTCCTGTTTCTTGGTACTTAAAATGGTCCAACTAGTCACATCCTATCTTTTACCCAGTCCACTATATCCTGAATAACCTTCTCTTTTTCCGGTTCGTTGACGAGTTCATGGTAAAGGCCTTCGTAGCGATGGAAAGTTTTATCTTTAGAAGAAATTTTTCGAAAGAATTGCTCTGTACCTTTAGGATTCGTTAACTCATCAGCTGTTCCATGCAATAGCAATACAGGATAACTAAATTGATTTGCATTGGCCAATGAATTATTCATCAATTTAAGTAGTTCATGACCTGTCCGTGCCGGTACGGGGTCTTGATACACCAATGGATCATTTTTATATTTTTCAACCTCTATGACATCCCTCGAAATCTTGGTTGCATCTAGTTTTAAAACTTTCAGTTTAGGAGCGATAGCACTTACGAATCCCGAGACTTTAATAAGGAATGGTGAAAGGTTATCATCTGGCATTAAAGCTGGTGCGCTTAAAATAACACCATCTGTTTTTGGTTGGTGTTCCAGTGCAAAGGCAGCCACCAACCCTCCTCCCATACTATGACCAAAAATAAAGGAAGGCTTTTGAGGAACGTATGTTTTCACCTTTTCATACAGCGCATCGATATCTTTCAAATAGTCCTTGTAGCTATCAAAATACGCCGTGGGTAAAGGGACTGATTTTCCATGCCCCCTCCCATCAAAGGTAAAGACAGACACTCCTGTTTCCACCATCTTCTCCGCAACATGAAGATACCTGCTGCTATGCTCCCCCAATCCATGCACAAGCAATAAAGATGCTTGTGCTTCTTCATCCGGCATCCAAGCTTGTAAATATAATTTCAAGCCATCATGGGTGGTATAGGAGGTTTCAAAGTGTTTCATAGTGGAGTAGTTAGTAGTGAACAGTGAGTAGTTAACAGTGATTAGTTAATTAAGTGATTAGTGATGGGAAGATTGAATCTTAATTTCTCTCTTCGGATACAAATTTTTAAACACGATTTTTTCTGCGTTTTCCGTGTATTCTGCGAGCTTTGTCTCTTGGTTCTTGCATCTTGGTTCTTGTCTCTTTTATGACCTCTCGCTTCTCAAAAGATCTCCAAGAAAAAAACCGAGCCACCTTAACAGATCACTCGGTCTATAATTCAATTTATGGAATCCACTTGATATGTTTGAAATTGGGCTTCCGCTTTTCCAAGAATGCATCTCTACCTTCTTTAGCCTCCTCTGTCATATAGGCTAAACGGGTCACTTCTCCTGCAAACACTTGCTGACCTACCATTCCATCATCTGTTAGATTCATGGCAAACTTCAACATTTTGATGGAGGTGGGCGATTTTGCTAAAATTTCCTGAGCCCATTCATAGGCCGTGTCTTCTAATTCATCATGGGGAATTACCGCATTGACCATGCCCATATCAAAAGCCTCTTGAGCTGAATAATTCCTTCCTAAAAAGAAAATCTCTCTTGCCTTCTTTTGACCGACCATTTTAGCTAAGTACGCTGAACCATAACCCGCATCAAAGCTTGTCACATCAGCATCGGTTTGTTTGAATATAGCATGTTCCTTGCTCGCTAACGTAAGGTCACATACTACATGCAAGCTATGACCTCCTCCTACAGCCCAACCAGGGACTACCGCAATCACGACTTTGGGCATGAAGCGTATCAAGCGCTGAACTTCTAAGATATTCAATCGATGATATCCATCTTCACCAACATATCCTTGATGTCCACGGGCACGCTGATCTCCTCCTGAGCAAAATGCCCAACCCCCATCTTTGGGTGATGGTCCCTCTCCCGAGAGCAGCACCACTCCAATGGAAGTATCTTCATGGGCATCTTTAAATGCATCCAACAATTCTGAGGTAGTTTTGGGACGGAAGGCATTTCGAACCTCCGGTCTATTGAAGGCAATTCTTGCGACTCCGCTGCACTTCTTGTATGTGATATCCTCGTATTCCTTTACGGTTTGCCAAGCTATACTCATAATTCTTTGTTAATTTTCCTGCAAGATAACAGCCTTCGAGGAATTTTGTTGAATTTTGGGAAGTGCTTTCTACTATGGGACAGATCATCATCGAAAACAGATTATATAGCTTTGAAGATATCCGAGCAGGGAAATATAAGGAAGAGGACCTCTATTATACCCATGCGCTTGGATTTTGTCAATCTTGGCTCACAGACCAACAAAGTTTTGAGCTACAAACATCCGGTTCTACGGGAATGCCTAAAAACATCCTCATTACTCGTTCCCAAATGGAAGTTTCGGCAATGGCTACAAGGGACTTTTTCAGAATCTCAGCTAACCCCAACCTCCTGTGCTGCCTCAATACCTGGTTTATTGCTGGAAAAATGATGCTGGTAAGAGGGATGGAATGGAATGCCTGCATTTACTTAAGTAAACCCTCTCAAAATCCATTCAAAGAATCCTCCCTCATTCAAAAGTACGAATTGGTCGCAATGGTGCCTTTACAAGTACTGAATTGTATAGATGATACGCTTGGATTACAGGGGCTTAAGGCTATCAAGAACCTCATCATCGGTGGCGCTCCCAGTTCTCATTCATTGATTGAAAAGCTTCTGGCAGCTTCTATCCATGCATACCAAACCTACGGCATGACGGAGACCGTTTCTCATGTGGCTTTAGCCCCTATTGAAGGCAAGGAACTCCAGTACGAAGTGTTACCTGGAGTTATCATTGGAGTAGATGAAAACAACAGGCTTTGGATTGAGGCTCCTATGGCAGAAGAGAAACAAATTCAAACCAATGACTTGGTGAAAATCCTTTCCCCAACCCGGTTCCAATGGCTTGGAAGAGCTGATTTTACTATCAACTCAGGAGGAGTAAAAGTTCAACCTGAATTGATTGAAAAAGCGATTGAACCTTTGGTAGTAGAAAAATTTGGAGATGTTGCATATTTTATTGGCGGCTTAACGGACGAGCAATTGGGTCAAAAAGTGGTGCTAATTGTGGAAAAAACAGATCCTTTAACCGATGAACAGTCTTTTTTAAAAAAATTGGCAGATAATTTGCCTAGGTATCATCAACCAAAAGAAATCCATTACCTGAAGTCCTTCGTTAGAACTGCAACAGGTAAAGTCAATCGAATCAGCTCGCTATCTACTATATGTTCCAGCTAATATTTCTTTTTATAAGTCTATTTTCCTTACAAAGTTCGAAGGGGACTCTTGAACTTACTGTTGAAAATGCAAAAAATGATCAGGGAATCATCCGTATATTAGTTTTTAATCAGTCCAACGGTTTTCCTGACCAAGCTGACAAAGCGATTCGGATGGCTAATGTGAGTGTCAAAAACAAGGTTGGTACGGTTAAAATTGAAGATCTTCCACTGGGCACTTATGCAGTGGCAGTCTTTCACGATACCTCAAATACAGGGAAAATCCGAACAAATGTATTAGGCTATCCTGTGGACAGGTATGGTTTTTCAAACAATGCAACTGGGCTATTAGGACCTCCATCTTTTGAAAAAGCTGCCTTTCAACTCACCACTGGTAAAAATTCAATAACCATTTCCATGCGTTAGAGTTACTTTTGCAACAAAGAAACCCCTATGATACTGCTGGACTTTCCTTACGTTTCCGATTTCCTGAAAGATACCATTGTTAGCAATAAAATTCCCGTCATAGCTACAGCCGAAGCTAAAACCATCATGCATGACCAAGATGTCAACTGGCTTTGCGAAATGGAGGCACGGGAGATTTTCAAAGCCAATCCTACACAAAAGTTATACTCCAATTCGGAAAATAGCATCAGCTGGGTTCATAAGCACCTGCCAAACTCTCCAAAAGCAAATTTGATTGAGGTTTTTAAAAACAAATTCAAGTTCCGTAAACTTATTCAAGACACTTATCCCAGTTATTTCTTTCAAAGGGTCACTTTCGATTCGTTGGAACAATTTGATTTATCAGAGGTAAGCTTTCCTTTTATCATCAAGCCCGCAGTAGGTTTCTTTAGTTTGGCTGTTTTCAAGGTTGACCGAAAAGAAGATTGGGCAGACACTGTATTCCAGATACAAGAAACGGTGTCTAAGATTCAAGATATGTATCCATCAGAGGTGGTTGACAATACAGAATTCATCTTAGAGTCATACATCAAAGGAGATGAATATGCGTTTGATTGCTATTTTAATGAGGAAGGAAATCCTGTTGTACTAAATATACTAAAGCATTTGTTTGCCTCAGAATCTGATGTTAGTGACCGAGTCTATTGTACTTCAGAAGAGATATTTCAGGAAATGTATGAACCAATCATGTCATTTTTAAAAATGGTTGGAAGCAAAGTTGATCTCCAAAATTTTCCATTACATATCGAAATCAGAAAAACAGCATCGGGTGAAATCATTCCTATTGAGGTGAATCCTATGCGTTTTGGTGGTTGGTGTACTACAGGCGATTTAGCTTGGTTTGCCTATGGAATCAATTCTTACCAGTATTTCCTAGATGGCAAAAAACCGAACTGGGAGGACATATTTGCCACAAGAAAAAATAAAATATTTAGTTTAATCCTATTGGACAATCAAGCCAAAGTCAAACAAGAAGATTTTGCAGGTTTTGACTATGAGGCTATTTGCCAAGATTTTGAAGAAGTAATCCATGTCCGCAAACACCCATTGAATCATTTTGGAGTGTTTGGTTTCTTATTTACTTCCACAAGCAAGGGCAATGAGAAAGAATTATATACCATTCTACATTCTGATTTGACCAAATATATCCGATTGCAAGATGCGGTTATTGGTTAAGTAAAAGTACTGCTGATTAATAAGTTTTCTTGAAATCTACTGATTCCGAATTTACTCCAATCTCTTTGGCTTTATATGAAACGAACCCAAAAACTTTCGGGTAAAAGTTGTGTAATTCAATAGGCAAATCTGCTAAATCTGCCTCTTCAAGGCAAAAAGCTTCCTTTCATTTCAACTAACCATATGTAAGTGTACCCATGTTTCTGATGGTTCTGCTCCTTCTGAATCATTTAAATGCTTTCAACTTCTAAACTTATTTTTATTTAACAACTCCTCAGAGGATTCTTTTGCTTCCCAAGCTATGGAAATTCGCGAAATAGGTGGACAACAAAAAACCTTTGAAGTTTAAAAAACCTCAAAGGTTACATTTCCATGGATTCTATGCTTCCTGCCGGCCCCTTAGATACTGTGCTTATCGAAGAACTCCCGTACGAAAGCTAGCAACTGATTGTCCGTTAATTTATCTGAATTCTCAACGGCAAACCATTTTTTAGCAAAAGCCTTATTTTCTTTAATTCTGTTCCTTAGTTGCTCTTTAGCTACACCTGGCCCAAACAATAAAATATCATTGTATGCATGAATCTTATTTTCTAAGAGTTTAAAATACTCTTTAAGCTCATTCTGAGTGATGTTATGCTTTTTATGTTCATTGTTGGAAGCATGTTCAGGATTGGTGGTATACCAAGTAGTGTCATTCCCCTCCCCTTCCACTCTTTTCATACTTTCATGTGGAGAATCAACCGTTTCAATGAGCTCGGCTTTTCCATCTGCATACCCTATAAAATACGCAAACGAATGGTCCAACCATATTCCAACTTTTTCAATTTTCTTCTGTTCCATAGTTATTATTGGGTTTTGTTCATAGTCCCAATTTAGAACTTATTTCCTAATCTAAAAATCCTTGCTGAGTATTTCAGTATATTTGCGGAACATTACCCAGAGGCATTCTTTTCATGACCGAATCAAACGCTACCCGCATCAATAAATACCTAAGTGAAATAGGCTTTTGCTCCAGAAGAGCTGCAGATAAACTCATTGAAGAAGGGCGTGTGACTATTAATGGGAAAATCCCTGAAATGGGAACTAAGTTGATGCCTGGAGATATCGTAAAAGTAGATGGAAAAGCTGTCGGGAGTCCAAAGTCGTCACATGTGTACATTGCTTTCAACAAACCCGTAGGAATCGTTTGTACTACGGACACCAAGGCTGAAAAAGATAATATCATCGATTACATACGGCATCCAGAGCGTATTTTTCCAATTGGAAGGTTGGATAAGCCCAGTGAAGGTTTGATTTTACTTACAAGTGACGGAGACATTGTCAACAAAATCTTGAGAGCTAAAAATAACCATGAAAAAGAATACATTGTCACTGTCAACCGCCCAATTTCTAAAGATTTCATTAAACGCATGAGTGAAGGAATTCCAATCTTGGGAACCATCACCAATCCATGCGAAGTGAAGCAGCTTTCCAAATTCAGATTTTCAATCATCTTAACTCAGGGATTAAACAGGCAAATCAGACGCATGTGTGAATACCTGGATTATGAAGTCACACAACTCCGAAGAATACGTATCATGCACATACACCTGGATTTGCCAGTTGGAAAATGGAGAGATCTTAGTCCTCGAGAAATGGCAATCTTAGAAGAAGCGATTGCCGACTCCTCCAAAACATTTGAATAATTGAATACACGACAAACACTTGCATCCATGCACTTGAAAACAGAAGACATTAGCAGATTAGAAATAGAATACGACTCAGGATTCATCCCTCCTCCATTTTCCCATATCTTTAAAATCAAATTGGGCTTTGGTAAAAAATTTATTGACACTCAACTGTATCTAGAATATACCCACCGTGAAGATTTAACAGAAGAGGAAATCTTGGATGAAGGGTTTACCCTCAACGACGATTTCACCTATCAGGGGGAAATCCCACTGATATGGGAAGAACCTATCAAATCACTCTACGCTAAAAGCAATTGGTCCAACAAAAAATTAAATGAAGAAGAGGGAGGCATCAAACTTTTGGTAAAAGATATTCATGGTAAAATAGTCAGAACCATTCCTGCGAATCAACAAGACTGGATGATTCTAGCGCAGGATGTCATACAAGCAATTTATGAACTGAGTAAAAAAGAGGCTCCTCTAAAGATCAACTACCTGATTATAAATGATCAAACTAAAACTTCGATTGAAGTTCAAATGAAATTTTCTATTCGAACTGTGGACGTTTTAATCGATGGTAAACAAAAGACAGCAGACTGGGAAGAGACCAAGAAGCTACTTTCCAATGTTTTTACACCAGACTATGATTATGGTATAGCTAAAGAACAAAAACCAACCAAATCTGGAGAATATATTGAATGTGGAGATGGATTTTGGCATGATACGCAGAAAGGCTTGATCAATCTCGATCAAGATTATAATGCAGTTAAGCACATCCGAGAAGGATTTCATCGACTCATTGAGTAGGCATTCCATTGCACATGTTACGTTTCCAACCTGAATTCAGGAGAAACACTTTTATAAAGGTCAGATTTTAACCATAAAATCTGACCTTTTTGTATTAATAGGAATAATGAGTTTGTATTCAACCCTAATTTTCATTATTTCAAATACAAATGGCAGTTATTAATTAATTTTTTAACCATTAATCAAATTTTTTAATCAATTATCATTTTTTTTGGTTTAAATTTAAACCATAAAACCACCAACCGTATGAAAAATTTATCTCGAAGAGCTTGGTTAAAGACGAGTGCACTAGGAATTGGAGCTATTTCTACACTTTCTAAGCTTCCATTACAGGCTGCATCCTCCAAATCAATCGATTACGTTAGTTTAGCGCGTGAGCTACCGCTCCCAGCGAATATGCAGGTACCTATGCGAGCCCGCTTATTAGCAAATGAAAATCCTTTCGGACCTTCCCCAAAAGCGCAGCAAGCAATCATGGATTCCATCAGCCAAGGAAATCGCTATGGGCATTCAGATGCGCAATATTTGATAGAGATGATTGCCGAAAAAGAAGGGGTGAAACCTGCCAACATCATGTTAGGTCCTGGATCAACTGATTTATTGGAAAAAACAGCTATTGCCTTGTGTAGGCATGGAGGAAATGTAGTATCCGCGGACCCTTCTTATTTGTCTTTGGTAAACACAGCGAAGGCAGTTGGAGCGACTTGGAAAGCTGTCCCTCTGACACTCGATCAAAGCCATGATCTCGATGGAATTGCGCAATCTATGGATAAAGAAACCAAGCTAGTCTACATCTGTAATCCCAATAATCCAATGGGATCCATTACTAATTTTGAAGCAGTCAAAAGCTTCTGTAAGAATAATGCTCCCAAAGCACCTATTTTTGTAGACGAAGCATATTTGGAATTTTTAGATAATCCACAGGAAAAAAGTGCTGTCAATTTAGTCGCCGAAGGACACGATGTAATTGTTGCTCGTACATTCTCCAAAATCCATGGAATGGCTGGCTTACGAATCGGCTACATGGTAGCTACAGAAGCACGAATCAAGTCTGTAACAGATATGGTCAGAAGTACAATGGGGCTATGCATCACTTCACTCAAAGGAGCCATCGCAAGTTTTCAAGATGAAGCATTCATTGCAGAATGCAGATCTCTGAATAAATCCTCCAAGGAATTCACTTCTGAACAAATTCATTCGCTCGGATACCAAGAAATCCCATCCCACACGAGTTTTATGATTTTCCCGATACGTACAAGCGCAGATACTTTTGCCAAATCTATGCTTGCACAAGGTGTCGGCATTCGTATGTACGCCATTGAAAATCAGCCTTGGTGCCGTGTAAGCATGGGAACTATGGAAGAAATGAACTATTTCATAGATGCACTTAAAGTTACAGAAGGCTGATTAACCAAACCCAAAATAACCTTTTGAATTGACTTAACTATCTGACGTTTACCACATGAATCCAGCAATTCAGAAGACACTTGCATTTCTTCTTTTACTACTAATCGGTTTTTTCCTACGCGCTAAGTTTCAATCTCAAGAGCAGCAAAAAGGACTGAAAACCATCATTCTTACAATAGCACTACCCGCTATCATCTTTGTTGCTTTGCTTAAAGCCGAAATCTCACAGGAACTACTTTGGCTCCCTGTTTTAGCACTTGGCTTTAATTTCATCTTATTCTTTGCACTTCAACACATCTTACCTTGGTATGGAATTGAAAAAGGCTCTCCTAATTACCGAACCTATTTACTATTGTTCCCTTCACTCGCCCCTGGACTTTCTTGTTTCCCTTTCCTGATTGAATATCTTGGAGATGAAGCACTGGCATGGGGGGCATTAGCGGATATTGGAAACAAATTCTTTGTTTTAATTTTTGCTTATATGGTGGCCATTCACTGGTTTTTCAAAATACATCCTACTTTGGAAGGGAACAGCCGGGGTAAAATCAAATCACTTTTAGTCAGTTTGATCAACGAACCCATCAATTTGGTGATAGTATTTGCACTTACCTTACTTGCTTTTGGAATTCGTATGGAAAATCTCCCCCCCTTTCTATCGAGCACCATTAGCAGCTTGAGCAATCTAATGACTCCTTTGGTACTTCTGTATATTGGAATAGCAGTTGTGTTTAATTGGGCTCAACTAAAAAAAATAGTTAACCTGCTACTCCTTCGCTCAGGTCTGACATTTATGCTTAGTGGTTTGTTGATTTTGTTAGTCCCAGGGTTATCATATATTGCTATACTCTTAATTGTAGTCTTCCCACAAAGTGCTATTAGTTTTTGGCCATATGCACACATGTCAGCTATCCAATCAATGGAGCGCTTATCTAGCCAAGGAAACAAAAAAACATTTGATTTAGAATTGGGAGTCAATATCCTAGCATTATCTCTTCCTTTTGCCACAGGCGTTATGCTCTCGGTTTTTTCATTTGGAGAAACATTCACATCTCCCAATCTTCTAATAAGCCTTGGAATTGCGCTGGTAAGTATCAGTGCCATCAAACCCACCTATACTAAAATCTCTGAATCGTTTTTAAAACCGGTATTCAAGAAAGACTAGTACTTAAGCCTTAAAATTTCGGATTTTAAATCAAGGATCATCTGCGATATATCTTCCAACGTCGCAGGCTGTGCTTTATCTTTGGGACTTGGGAAATCAGTACTGATATACGCTTTTGCTTCCCATATCTCTAACACATCTTCTCCTTTGACCTCATAGGGTTTGTAATGCTCATTATCTGAAACCAAAAACAGCTTCCCGTTCTCTTCTAGATAATTAAAAACCCGCTTGTAAACTACACCTTCTGTAACCGTCACCAGGACATACGTCTTACCGCTTTTGATTTGTGTCAATTGTTCTACATAACTACCAATCACCACAGTACCTGACACTAATGGAAGCATACTATCCCCGCTGAGCTCAAATGCCCGATAAGTTGCATGCGTAGAAAGATTGGGGAGCGAAAACTGCGGGAGGCTTTCGACAAACTCGGGATCAGCAAAACCATTCAGATATCCGGCCGATGCTTTTTGAGGAACCATGGGAATTTGCTCTCTGTCTTCACTGTCCACAGTAATGGCTAGCACTTTGATTTGTTTGGATTGCTGTGCCTTTCTACCCAATGCTTGAATATCATGATACAGGAGCTCATCAACAGAAGACTGAAATAGTCCGGCCAAAACCCCCAAAGTTTGCAGCTTAGGTTCGGATCTCCCATCCTCATATGCGGAAATCATGGTCCGTTGTAAGCCAAGCTTATCTGCTAATTCTGCTTGAGTCATTTGAGAAGCAGTCCGAAGATGCTTCAGGTTTTTGGCTAGTACCATCGCTTAGGCTGAGTAAAGGTAAAACTGATGATCGTCTTTAACGTGGTTCGTTATCGAGAAATGCTGACTATTCTCCAGTTGCAGCATGCGTTGATGCATACGCTTGGTGATTTCTTCTATAATCTCACCAACTGGCTTTGGCTCCTGAGTCAGCAAATAACCGTACATAGGTACCTGCTCATCTTGAAAGGTGAATTTTACCTGACACTTTCCCGAAGGCAGCTCTTTTTGCGTAATAATAATTTTTTCTTCCAATTCCATAGCTCTTGTGAATTAACAATAGCTAATATACGAATGTTGGAAATAACAACATACAAATGATGGTATTTTTAACACTATTGTGACATTTAATGTCTTGCTTTAATATAAATATGCATTATTCAGGAAATTCCACGAATCCTGTGATGAATTATCTAGTCTAGGCTTATACTTCTTATCAAATGCGCGATCAACATTCTGCTCTCATTTTTTAAGGTGTGCATCCCAATATCATCAGGTTTATATCACCTTCTTTACAATACTCATCCAACAATTAATATCCTAGCCTCACCACTGTTTTTCATTTCAAGTTTCGATTCAATAAGTATTTATAAACGATTATAAACGTTTCAAACACGACTTGATCCAACTATTTTCTTGAAATTCCCATCGATAAATACTCAACCAAACATTTAACCAAAACAAAACTATGAGCAGTATCAGAAACAAGGTGCAGCTGATCGGGAGATTGGGCACCAAACCAGAACTGAAGGAATTTGAATCTGGGAAGAAAAAAGTGTCATTTAGCTTAGCTACAAACGAGTACTACTACAACAAAGCAGGCGAGCGGGTAGAAGAAACCACCTGGCACAACTTAGCAGCTTGGGATAAAACGGCCGAAAACCTTTCAAAGCTCCTAGATAAGGGTGCTGAGATTGCTATCGAGGGAAAAATCACTAACCGCTCTTATGAAGACAAAGACGGCGTCAAAAAATACCTCACAGAAATCATCATTGATGAGTTTGTGCTTTTTGGCGAGAAGGTAACACAGTAACAAACACTTGGGAAGCTGCTTCTTTTTTATAATTTTTTGTCAAAATCTGCAGCTTCCCACTATTTAGCATGCTCATTTTTTTTTTAATCAAACAATTCCGCCCAATTATCAGTATTTTTGCAGGGACTAACCTATTAAACAATGAAAAAAATAGCTGTTTTCACATCTGGTGGTGACGCTCCTGGAATGAATGCTTGTATCCGTGCAGTCGTCAGAACATCAATTTTTCACGGTTTGGAAATCTATGGTATCAATTATGGATATGATGGCATGATCAATGGAAATATCAAACGCATGCATTCTTATTCCGTCAGCAATATCATCCAACGTGGTGGAACGATTTTAAAGTCCGCAAGAAGCGAGGAGTTTAGAACTCCAGAAGGAAGAAAAAAAGCATATGACAAACTTCAAGAGTTTGGAATAGAGGGTATCGTAGCCATCGGAGGTGACGGCACATTCACTGGTGCTAAAACTTTCTTTGAAGAATATGGAATACCAACTATTGGTTGTCCTGGAACTATCGATAATGATATTTATGGTACTGACTACACCATTGGTTTTGATACTGCAGTAAATACAGCATTAGAGGCGATAGATAAAATCAGGGATACCGCCGCAGCACATGATCGGATTTTCTTTATTGAAGTTATGGGCAGAGATTCAGGATACATAGCTGTAGAATCAGGAATTGGAGGTGGTGCCGAATTTGTAATGGTCCCAGAAACAAAAACAGACATAAGTAAAGTTGTAAAATCTCTGAAAAATCTACGCAAAAGCAAATCCTCAAGCATCATCGTTGTAGCAGAAGGAGATGAGGAAGGAGGAGGAGAAGAAATTATGCAGAAAGTGGAAGAAAAGTTAAAAGATTCAGATAAAGAATTTAAAGTTACCACTTTAGGGCATATTCAACGCGGCGGAAGCCCTACTGCTAGAGACCGCGTATTGGCTTCCCGCTGTGGTATGGCAGCGGTGGAGGGATTGCTACACGGTGAAAAAAATTGCATGGCAGGAGTTGTCAATGGCGATGTCGTTTACACCCCTTTTGCAGATTGTATCGGCAAAACAAAACCTCTTAATGAGGATCATTTACGTCTAATAGAAATCTTAAGTATTTAAACATGGGATATATTCCTTTCTTCCTCACACTTGGAGGATTCATCATGCTGTTTTTTATTGTTGTAAACAGTACATTTAAAAACAAAAAACAACGACTAGTCTGGCTTTCTGGCCAGGTTTTTACCATTATGTACTCCTTGGATAACACGCTGACTCAACCAACATCTGAAAAATTGGATGAAGTGCATGTAGCGATCGAAAGCTTCAGAAGACACAAGGAAGACCTGAAGAAAGCAAATCCTGAAGTATTTGAAAACGAACTACTGCCAACTATTAAAAGCCTTAAATTGGCAAAAGCAGCATATAATCAATTATTGGAAGAAAAGCCGTACAGCTTTATAGCAAAAATTATGGGACATCAACCGTTGAGTTGATGTCTCACCCATCTAATGATTTCTTGTTCTTGACTAGGATTAAACCATTGATAAGCCTCGTCTCTTCGAAACCAAGTCAATTGTCTTTTAGCATAACGCCGGGAATTCCGCTTGAGAAGTCGTGTAGCCTCTTCCAAATCATATTCCCCATCCAAGAACCCAAATATTTCAGTATAGCCTACTGTTTGAAGTGCGTTTAACTCTTTGTAAGGATACAATTGTTGTGCCTCTTCCAGAAGCCCTTGCTCAAGCATTCGATCCATTCGATGGTCTATGCGCGAATAAAGCTCTTCCCGATCCCTTTCCAATGCAATTTTTATGATTTTGAAAGTGCGTTCAACCGACTTTTTATTTCTAAAACTAGAGTACGCTTGGCCTGTAGCACGACAAACTTCCAATGCACGCATCAATCGTTGCGGATTTTTTTGATCCACTACCTCAAAATAGTTTGGATCCAATTGTTTCACCTCGGTTTGTAACCAAGTTATTCCATATTTTTCATAAGAATCAATAATGTCTGCTCTTACACTAGAAGAAATATCCGGTATTTCATCAAAACCTTTACAGACAGCGTCAATATAAAGTCCTGAACCACCTGTAAGAATAACTACAGGGTATTTAATGAATAGTTGTTCCAATAATAGCAAAACATCCTTTTCGAATTGCTTCACATCATATGAATCAAAAATAGAATGTGAATCAATCAAATGATGACGGGCAAGTGATAATTCCTGGGCAGAAGGTTTTGCAGTACCAATATTCATCTCTTTAAAGAACTGCCGACTGTCTGCTGAAATAATTTCTGTGTTGAACTCATTCGCCAATTTAATAGCTAATTCAGTTTTCCCCACGGCTGTAGGTCCTGCTAAGACCACTACTGTAGGATAAATTTTTGGATACGACAAAGGAGGAATATTTTTAAGAATTACATGAATATAAGCAATCAAGCAGATTTAGCAACGTAAAGGAAACATTTTCTCAAAAACACCAGATTTGCTGATTACTTTCGAAACATCATTACTTGAACACTTATGCAACTAACAGATTAGAAAATATTTTATTTTCTTCACAGAAAATTGCTTGTGTCTATATTTTTTTTAATTTCATACAAAATTACAATTTTAATTAAATGATTAACAAAAAGGTTCTGATTGTAGAGGATAATGCACTAAACAGAAAGGTATTTGAAAACATCATTGGGCAGCGTTATCATCTCGAAATCGCAGAAAACGGCTTTCAGGCAATTGAGAAAATCAGACAAGATCATTTTGATCTAATTTTACTCGATATACAAATGCCGATCATGGATGGCGTAACAGCTTGTCGAATGATCAAATCTGAAAAGCTTAGTACTGCCCCAATCATAGCACTTTCAGCTTATTCTGATGAATCAGACAGGGCGTTATTCATCTCCTCTGGATTTGATGACTTTATTGCTAAACCAGTCAAGCCACAAGTTTTATTAAAAATTCTAAATTTTTTTTTGGAAAAAAAAGTATCCTCCGATGGGTATGCCTCTTTTGAAAAACTTTCAATGGAAACTGTTGAAAAATTGAGGAAATACAATACACCAGAAAATATTCAGATCGTATATGAAGATTTTCTTGAAGAAACGAACATGATTCTTGGGGAAATTGAAAAGTTGTTAGCATCAAACAAGCTGGATGAAATCGGTCCAAAAATTCACATTATCAAAGGAAACTCTGGCACGCTTGGCGCAATTGCTCTCTATAAATTTTGTGAATCATTAGAATTAAATATAAAACGTCAAAATTTTGACAACATTGAAAAAGAATATATAACTTTGAAAGAAATAGTGAGCTCTTTCGAAAATCATTTGAAGTCTCATCCAATTTTAAACTCATGACAAGTTCAAAAAAAATTTTAGTCGCTGAAGACAGTTCCGTCATTATCAATTTGACCAAGAATGTACTATTGTTTGAAAAATACCATATTACAGCAGTAAAAAACGGAAAGCAGGTATTAGATAAGCTTGCGCAAGAAGATTTTGATTTGATATTGATGGATATTAATATGCCATTAATGGATGGAATTGAATGTACAAAAGCTGTACGCTCCCTTGAAAATCAAAACAAAGCGACGATTCCAATTGTTGCTATCACAGGGAATTACAAAAATTACACCTTAGATGATTTCAAAAAAGCAGGAATGAACGATTATGTTCAGAAACCACTTGACTACGATTTGTTGCTGGCAACAGTGAAGAAACACTTGTCCTGATTCATGCAAATTAAATACACGAAAAATTTTCTGGATAAATTAGAGAATATTTTTGCGTCATCCGAATACGTCTTACGTTATGAGAAAGGCAATTTTAAGTCGGGTTATTGCATTCTAAAGGATACTAAAATCGTTGTAGTTAATAAATATTATCCTCTTGACGGAAAAATCAACACGCTATTAGAAATAATTAAGGAGCTAAATTTCAACCCTCAAGATTTCAATGATAAGAAAATCCAAGATTTAATCAGTGAATTACAACAAACCGTTTTAAAACTTTGAAAATTACTTTTTTAGGAACAGGAACATCTCAAGGTGTCCCAGTCATTGGGTGCTACTGTCCTGTTTGTAGCTCATTGGATTTCAGAGATAAGCGTTTAAGGAGTTCTATCCTCGTGGAGATTCAGGATCAAACATTTGTCATTGACACAGGACCTGATTTTAGACAGCAAATGTTACGGGAGAAAGTCCGAAAGCTAGATGCAGTCCTATTTACACACGAGCACAAAGATCATACAGCTGGACTCGATGACATACGTTCTTTCAATTTTTTGCAAAAAAAAGATATGCCTATTTATGGCACTTCCAAAGTTTTGAATCAAATCAAACGTGAATTCGCATACATATTTGAAGCAGTAAAGTACCCAGGAGTGCCAGCTGTGGAGATACATGAAATTACAAAAGATCCTTTTCAAATTGGCGATATCCCCATCATTCCTATACAAGTTTTACACTATAAGCTCCCTGTTTTAGGTTTCCGATTTGATGATTTCACTTATATCACAGATGCAAAATATATCGAGGAAGAAGAGTTTGAAAAAATAAAAGGAAGTAAGGTGTTGGTTTTAAATGCTTTGCAGCAAACACATCACCTTTCCCATTTAACCTTGGTAGAAGCCTTGGAATGGGTAGAAAAAATCAAACCGGAAAAAGCATATTTTACGCATATCAGTCATAAATTAGGATGTCATCAAGAGATTGAAAAAGACTTACCAGAGAATGTTTTTCTTGCATATGATGGCTTGACAGTCAACCTTTAGCTATGCATCTGAATTATCATTTCCTCAAGTTTCTGTGCCCTGAGTTGGACTCCTCTTTCCAAGGATTTCAAATACGTTCATGCTTTTCTCAGAATAAAGATGAATTGGTCATCTTGCTTCAAAAAGATGAACAGACGGCTTGCATCCGGGCAAATCTTTTGCCCATATATTCATGTCTGAGCTTTCCGAAGGACTTTAAAAGAAGCAAAAAAAATACTGTCAACCTCTTTGACGAGTGGATTGGACAAGAAGTCCATTCAATCACTCCACTGAATTATGAAAGGGCATTCACTATCAATTTGAAAAGTGGAGATGTAATTATATTTAAACTTCATGGAACTAGGAGCAATATTCTATACTACAAATCAAGTGAAGAATATCCCATTAAAATTTTCAGGAATGAAATCAGAGAAGATTTAGAGATTCTTAAGGATTCCTTATCCGTCCAACTTGACTTAAGCTTTGAACGGTTTAACGAACTTGCTGGGAATGCATCAAAATTTTTACCCACCTTGGGTAAAATCCCTAGAGAATGGCTAAAATCACAAGGATATATCGATGCTGATCTGAATACAAAGTGGTCGCTTATTCAAGAAGTTCAGGATAGGCTAGAAAGCCCGCTATTTTCGATTGTCCAACTAGGAGGAGAATACCATCTCTCACTCCTTCCTGAACACTCTGTAATTTTTCAATCAAGCAAAGCCATAGAAGCATGCAATGAATTGTTTCGCTACCGTGTGGTTGTTCAAACCTTTCATAAAGAAAAAGCAAAATGGGTTCGTCAACTTGAAGATCAACTAAAAAAGAGTCAAGCATATATTCAAAAAACAGAAGAAAAACTTTTAGAACTTCTAGATCAAAATTCTCCTGCTCAAAAAGCAGATGTCCTGATGGCAAATTTACATCAAATTCCCAGGGGAGCAGTTTCTGCTACGCTTTTCAATTTCTACACCAATCAAGAAGAAGAATTTTCTTGGAAACAAGGTGTGAGCCCACAGAAAGTCGCCGAAAATTTTTATAGAAAATCAAAAAACAGAAAAATTGAAATCAACCAATTAGAAGAAAATTTGAGGGCTAAAGAAAGGTTGGTCGAACAGCTGCAAGAACAACGAAGTGAGCTACTAACAATTGAGGATTTTAAAAGTCTACGTCAATTTGTCAAAGATAACAACTTCACCCACACAGCAAAATCACAAGAAGAAACTGTCCCATTCAAACGTTTTGAAATTGATAGTTTTGAAGTATTAGTCGGTAAATCGGCTAAAGCAAATGACGAATTATTGCGCAGATATGCCTGGAAAGAAGACTTATGGTTACATGCAAAGGACGTCTCTGGCTCTCATGTACTGATAAAATATAAATCAGGAATTCCATTTCCTTCACAGGTGATAGAGAAAGCTGCTGCTTTAGCTGCTTATTATTCAAAAAACAAGAACGAAAGTTTAGCGGCCGTCATAGTTACGCCCGCTAAATATGTGCGCAAAGCAAAAGGTTCTGCCCCAGGGGCTGTAATGGTTGACAAAGAAAAAACTGTATTGGTCATTCCTCAAGACCCAGCTAGCATTTAAAAAGCTGAACGGGGTTTAGCAGGGGGGCCTAAACTTATCTTATTGAAGCCTTTCACAAGCACTACCGTACCAGCTATACCAATTGCTCCACCAGCGTAAAGAAGACCTCTCCCCCATTCAGGATTACTTCCAAGTAATTGTCCTCCCAAAATCGTGACAGAATACCCTATCGTTGCTACCAAAATACCGTTTTTTAATTGATTTTGAGCTTGATTTAAATTCAACTTGACCTCATACAAATCTTGCTCCAATTGCATGATAGTTCGCTTCATTGTCTCATCAGCCATCTGAGTGGCTCCGGTTTGAGCATGCACACTAACACCATAAAGAAAAAAACCTAAAACAAGCGTGACAACTTTCCTCATTTGTTTATCCATTCCTTAAATTGACTTACCTTTTCTCTTGATACTATTAAATCTGTAAATGATGGAGAATTTAAAGAAAGCAATAGTCTACCGTTTTGATAGGGCTTCATTTCCTGCAAATAATCCATACTGACGATTGAAGAACGATTGATTCTATAAAATTCCGTTGGATTTAATAACTGATCTTCCAACTCTTGCAAGCTATAATCCACGATGTATTTTTTTGAGTCCCCTGAACAAACAAGGTACGTAACACTGTTTTCCGTGAAGAAATAAGCTATATCTTGGACGGAAACCAACTTAATTTTGTTGCTATATTTGGCCAAAAACCGTTGCTTATATACTTTGTCATGATAACCATGAAATATCTGTTGTAAAACTTCAGCAGAAAGAGCACTTTTTTGATCATCCCACAAGAACTTTTTTGCCTTTTCTATCGCTGCAATCAATCGGTCTTCCTGTATGGGCTTTAAGATGTAATCGATACAATTATGATCAAAAGACTGCAAAGCATATTGATCATAGGCTGTGATAAAGACAATTGGTGTAGTTATCTTGAAAAGTTTTAATACATCAAAGCTCAACCCATCCGCTAGATGCAAATCGCAAAACAAAACATCAAAATTGTTTTGATGATGCAGGATATGTGTGAGATCCTCTAACGATTGCCCCGTATACATGATTTGAGCGGTAGGATTGTGCTGAGAAATAATAGACTGAATCCTTTTCTTGGTCAATGGCTCATCCTCTACTATCGCTATTTTCATATGGTTCGATTAATGGTAGTTTCACTTCAAAAAATTCTTCTGTACTTACAACATGTACATTTCTACCTAAGAACTTATATCTAGCCCGAATGTTTTCAAGTCCTATACCAGTAGATGTCTCTATGATTGACTTTACTTGCTTTTTATTATGAATTGTAATTGCGTCGGAAGATGCTGAAATGCTAACTTCCAACGGTTTTACATCCGTGAAATAATTATGTTTAACTACATTCTCTACCAATAACTGAAGGACAGCTGGTGGTAAAAGTTTAGGCAAACACTCCTGATGAATATCTTGCTGAAAGCTCAGTGAGCCCTGAAATCTTATTTCTAACAATTCAATATACTTTTTTAAAAAGGTCAATTCCTCTTCTAAGCTAACTAATTCAACATTTCTTTTATTGAGGATATATCGATAAATATCCGATAGTTTATGAAGGTATTGATCTGCCAATTTGGGGTTTTCATAAATCAGCGAAGAAAGAATACTGAGGTTGTTAAAGAAAAAGTGAGGATTTATTTGTGCATTCAATGCATCCAACTTGGCATTTACTGTCAATGTCTTCAGGCGCTCTGCTTCCAATTTTTTCTCACTGAATTTCTTGTTGAAATAATAAATGGCATTCACACTGTTCAAAAAGAGATTTACACGATAAACAAAGGCCGCTGTAAAGAAAAAGTTTTGCCATGAGTATGAAAAGGGACCTCCTAAAATATTACCGGTGATTAGCACGGATGAGGATGCAAGTAATCCTACAAATACTAAGCTGACAACAAACTGAATAATTAGAGGATGAATTGTTTTAGGAAAAAAAGATGATTTTTTTTCAAGCCATTCGTTGATGATCCAAATCCCGAAAACATTGTAAAATACTACTATCAAAAGATAATGGGCAGGCAAATCAACTTGATACAGTCGATCACCATCCAACAATGAAATATTTAAAAATGAGTAAATCCCCAGAAGGGTAGCAAACAAATATCTGTATGCATGTCCAAACATTGGATATCAAATAAGGGCGTTTAGTTGATTCATTTTAACAGGAAAAACATTAAAATGTTTTAAAAAATAAAGGAGCCCTTACGGCTCCCTTATTTATTGTGATAGTATTAATCTAACTCGGGTAAAAGTACTCCGTCAATTACATGGACAACACCATTCTCGATGGCTACATCAGCCGCTACTACATTATATATATTTCCTTCAGCATCTGTCACGGTTACATTATTACCTGTTCTTGTTACAGTTAAATCCTCACCAGCTAAGGTTGGTACTGTGTTTACACCTTCAGCTAAATCAAATGAGAAAGCTACTGCAGGCACAACATGAAATCCTAATACTTTAGTAACTGCTTCGGCTCCTAGTGTTTCTATGAGTGCTTCCAATGAATTTAAATTCAAAGTTTCCAAAAGATCACCAAAGGCAGCATTCGTTGGAGCAAATACTGTAATGGCTTCAGCATCAAGAAGAGTTCCTCCTAAATCAGCTGCTGTTACTGCTGCTAAAAGTGTAGTCAATTCAGCCGCTGTAGCAGCTTCTACTACATTTGGAAGATCGATTTCTGGAAGAAGAACACCATCAATTACATGGACTACCCCATTTTCGATTTCAACATCAGCCGTAACCACATTACGTGTATTGCCAGCAGCATCTGTTACCGTTACATTACTCCCGTCTCTTGTGACTGTTAAGGTTTGTCCAGCTAAGGTGGTGAATGTATTTGTTGGCTGCAAGTCAGCTGCGAATGCAGTCGCACCCACTACGTGAAAACCTAAAACGGTTTCTAAGTTTTCAATACCACCAATTCTTGCTACTAATTGCGCTAAACTCGTTGCGTTGAATGCCTCTAAAGCATTGCCAAATGCATCATTGGTTGGGGCAAATACAGTGATCGCAGGAGCTGCTAACAATGCGTCAGCTAAACCATCCACTTCTGTTACTGCAGCTAACAATGTTGTCAAACCTGCCGCAGTTGCTGCTTCCACCAAGTTTGGTGCAGGTGTTTGTGGCAAGTCAATTTCAGGCAATAAAACTCTGTCAATTACGTGAACTACACCATTACTGATTCTCACATCAGCTGTAACCACATTTGCCGTATTCCCTGCTGCATCTACAACAGTTACAGTGTTTCCTTGTCTATTGACAGTCAAGGATTGGCCGGAAAGCGTGGTGAAGTTGTTTGTAGCTCCTAAATCCGCTGCCAAAGCAACAGCCGGTACTACGTGAAAACCTAAAACTGTTTCTAGATTTTCAGGACCTCCCAATGCATCCACCAATTGATTTAGATCAGATGCACCGAAAGCTGTTAGTGCAGCTGCAAAAGCATCATTGGTAGGAGCAAAAACAGTAATTGCATTAGCTTCCAATAATGCAGGAGCTAAACCTGGCACTGCTTGTACCGCAGCAAGTAAAGTTGTCAAACCCGCCTGATTGGCTGCATCTACTAAATTAGCTGCCTCTGGTTCAGGTCTCATGTCTTCATCATCGTTACATGCTACAATCGCAAACAAAAATGCGAATACAAGTAAATACTTTGATAAATTTTGCATAGTTAAATTGTTTAGTTTCATGTTCTTTAACCGATAAAATCCAATGTAGATACATGAAATTCTCTGAACTGTCGTATAAACTAGCTGAACTGTGCATTTAAAAAGCTGAATTGTAAAAAAAAAGACCTCCACTTGTATGGAGGCCTCTTTATGAAATAACAAAATTCTTTTTTACTCTACGATGTGAATCTTAAGCATATTAGTAGGGCCCTTTGCTTTCAATGGCATACTGGCAGTATTGATGATAATATCACCGTTTTTGACATAATTATCAGCTTTCAACTTATTTTGAATGTCCATAAAGGTCGCATCTGTAGAAACATTACTCGTATAATAATAAGCCCTTACTCCCCAAGCCAAACTCAGTTGAGTTAAGAGGTTTTTGTTGTTTGTAAATACGATCAAATTTGCTAAAGGCCTAAAAGAAGACAAACGAAAAGCAGTCATCCCTGAAGCTGTAATTCCAACCAATACTTTGGCCTTTACATTTCGTGATAGTCGGGCAGCCATCAAAGTAAGGTTTTTACTCAAAAATTTAGGATCTTCTTCTGGTATCTTGTACAAATGATGAAATACATCCTCGTTACTTTCAATATAGGATATAATACTTGTCATTGCCTTTACCGAAGCCACCGGGAATTGACCTGAAGCTGTTTCAGCAGATAACATTACTGCATCGGCTCCATCCAGTACAGCTGTGGCCACATCATTGGTTTCTGCGCGGGTCGGTCTTGGATGATTAATCATGCTTTCCAGCATCTGGGTTGCAATGATGACCGGCTTACTGGCTAATTTACATTTTTGAACGATTTTCTTTTGCCAAAGAGGTACTTTTTCCATTGGAACTTCTACTCCCAAATCACCACGAGCTACCATAATTGCATCCGTAGCTTTGATAATGGCATCAATATTCTCCAAAGCTTCTGGTTTTTCTATTTTGGCTACAATTCTGCAATCTTTTCCTGCGCTCAAAATTCTTTCTCTAAGGTCCAAAATATCATCTGCAGACCTTACAAACGAGAGTGCAATCCAATCTACATCATTCGCTAACCCAAACTCCAAATCTATAAGATCTTTTTCTGTAAGGGATGGAGCAGAAACACGTGTATTTGGTAAATTGATACCTTTTCGGGATTTTAGAACACCTCCATGAATGACCACACACCGTACATTTTTACCATCTGTATTATTCACAGCCAATTCAATGTTTCCATCATCAATCAAAATCCGATCTCCACCTTTCACATCATTGGGTAGGTTTTTATAAACTGTGCTTACCAACTCTGCATTTCCTACAACAGGTTCGTTGGTAATTGTGATTTTCTGTCCTGGGCTAATTTGTACTCCCCCATTTTCCATTTCACCAACTCTGATTTTAGGTCCTTGCAAATCTTGAAGAATACCAAGATTGGATCCATTTTCTTCATTGATTTTGCGAATAAGTTGGATAACTTTTGAATGACCTTCATGATCACCATGGGAAAAATTTAAACGGAAGACATTCGCACCTGCTGATGCTAGACTTCTCAACATTTCTTCATTGTTGGAGGCAGGGCCTACGGTTGCAAGTATTTTGGTTTTGTTAAATAATGCAATACTCATGTGTAATATTATTTTAATAGGTTAGAAGATTCTCTTTCGATTTTAATTTTGTCACATCAATCTTAACAACATTTTGAATAAAATCAACGGTAGAAAGGCGCTCAATATACGTATTTATATTTATATCCTCTGTAAAATCCTGAACGAGCATAAAATAGTCCATCACTTTTAACTCTGGGATCAAATAGGCTGGAGATGGTCCAAAAGTATTCGATTTGTTTTTTAGTAATTGGACAAATCCATGTTCTTTGATTTGAATAAATTGAGGCACCATCAAGTCCGGTTGGTTGATTAACTCTAGGTAGTAATCATCGACTTTTTTCAATCGCAAATCCAAGAGCTTATTGATGGCCCATGCTAACTTATAATCCTTCACGGGCGCCACAAATCCTAAGATTTCAAAGTCAAATTGATAATCAAAAATAAGTTTATTCTTTTTCATAAAACCCGCTTGTATCTACTTACAAATGTAAAAATAAACATTAAAGATCCCCTTTCTCTTTATTTTCCTAAATTTCATATTGCCATTTTTTTGGCAATAAGGTTTTAAATATATTTCTTTGCGAAGTGTTTTAATTTAAACTGATCAAAAAATGTCTGAAATTGCACAAAAAGTAAAAGCCATTATCGTAGATAAATTGGGCGTAGAAGAATCTGAAGTTACTCCTGAGGCTAGCTTCACTAATGACCTTGGGGCGGACTCCTTGGATACTGTTGAGTTAATCATGGAATTTGAAAAGGAATTCAATATTTCTATTCCAGATGATCAAGCTGAGCAAATCGGGACTGTAGGACAGGCTGTCAGCTATCTTGAAGCTAACGTAAAATAAAAACACTATAAAATTCATTTATGAATTTAAGAAGAGTTGTAGTAACCGGTCTTGGTGCATTAACACCCATAGGCAATACCGTAGAGGAATTCTGGAACGGTCTGTCGACGGGTGTGAGTGGCGCTGGACCGATTACTAAATTCGATGCTTCCCTTTTTAAAACCCAGTTTGCCTGCGAAGTGAAAAACTTGGATGTAGAGCAATATTTGGATAAAAAAGAAGCTAGAAAATTAGACCAGTTTTCCCAGTATGCACTTATTGCTGCAGAGCAGGCCATCAAAGATTCGGGCATTGATCCAGAAAAAATTGATCTCAATCGGGCAGGAGTAATTCTTGGATCTGGGATTGGAGGTCTCAAAACCCTAGAAGAGGAAATTACCAATTTCAACAATGGTGATGGTACTCCACGATACAATCCGTTTTTCATCCCTAAGATGATTGTGGATATATGTGCTGGACATATTTCTATAAAATACGGTTTTAAAGGACCAAATTTTGTCACAGTCTCTGCTTGTGCTTCTTCTACAAACGCTATTTTGGATGCCTTCAATTACATCCGATGGAATAAAGCGGATGTGTTCATTACAGGAGGTTCTGAAGCAGTTGTGACCACTTCATGCATTGGAGGTTTCAATGCTATGAAAGCGCTGTCTCAGAGAAATGATTCTCCCGAAACAGCTTCAAGACCATTTGATAAAGACAGAGATGGATTTGTCCTTGGTGAAGGTGCGGGATGCATTATTTTGGAGGAATATGAGCATGCTGTAGCAAGAGGAGCAAAAATTTATGCTGAAATGGTCGGTGGTGCCATGACTGCCGATGCTTATCACATTACAGCTCCTCACCCGGATGGTGATGGTGCAAGTAATGTTATGAAACTTGCCATTGAAGATGCTGGCATGAATCCAGATGAAATTGATTATGTAAACGTGCATGGTACTTCTACACCACTTGGTGATGTAGCAGAAGTAAAAGCCATCCAAAAAGTATTTGGTGAGCACGCCTACAAACTCAATATTAGCAGTACAAAATCTATGACAGGACATTTGTTGGGAGCAGCGGGAGCTGTCGAGGCTATTGCTTCTATCCTTTCTGTCAAAAACGATTTAGTACCACCTACTATCAATCACTTCACAGATGATGAAAATATAGATAGTAAACTCAATTTGACGTTTAATACAGCTCAAAAACGAACCGTTAGAGCTGCTTTGAGTAATACTTTTGGATTTGGTGGACACAACTGTTCTGTCATCTTCAAAAAAATAGAAGAGTAACTTGAAACTTTCCCGCTTACTCCGCTTACGAGGAATATTCTATACCAAAAAAGATAAAAGGCTTGCTGCTTCCATTAAACACATGGCTGGTAGCAAGCCTTTTAATTTGGCATTATACAAACTTGCTATTAAGCATGCATCTGTATCTGATGAGTATATAAACGGACTAAAAATATCCAATGAGCGACTTGAATATCTGGGAGATGCAATCCTTGGAGCTGTCATAGCTGAGTTTTTATTCCTTAAATTCCCCTATCGTGATGAAGGATTTCTAACGGAAACGCGTTCAAGAATGGTTAATAGAGAGGCATTAAACCACATTGCTATAAAAATCGGATTAGCCAAACTGATATCCGAATCCTATGAAGGTAGGAATTTAGGGACCCATAAATCTATTTTTGGTGACTCACTCGAAGCACTTATAGGAGCGATCTACTTAGATCGAGGATATAAATTCTGTAAAAAATTTATCCTGAAGCGTATAGTGATTCATTATGACGTAGATGAAATCATCAATACTACAACTAACTTCAAAAGCAAAATCATTGAGTGGGCCCAAAAAGAAAGTAAAGATGTGGAATTTAAAATGGTATCCATGACCGGTAATCAGCGCTTTAAAGAATTTTTGGTCGAGATTTGGATTGAAAATGAATCACTAGCTTTCGGAAAAGGAAATACTAAGAAAAAAGCTGAACAAGAAGCTTCCAAAAATGCTTGTGAGAAACTCGCTATTCAAATTTAGAACAGTATCTTTGATTATCGTGTTTGATAACTTTGAAACACAACATGTCAACTGTGAAAATTGCCTGCGCTACTGTCAATCAAACACCACTTGATTGGATAGGAAATCTTGAAAACATCATTGCTTCTATTCATGAAGCAAAAAATCAGGGCGTTGAACTGCTCTGCTTACCTGAATTAGCCATTACTGCTTATGGAGCCGAGGATTTATATCTCAGCTACTGGTTTCCTCAAAAAGCAGTGAAACAACTACAAGAATTAATCTCCCACTGTGAAGGCATTACGGTAGCTGTTGGTCTACCCATACGTATTCAGTCGAACGTGTACAATTGCATGGCTGTTATCGAAAATGGTCAACTGATTGGCTTAGTAGCCAAGCAGTTTATGGCCATCGATGGGGTACATTATGAATTCCGTTGGTTTAGTCCATGGGAGGCTTATAAAATTGTATCCTTTGACTTTTTTGGAACTCCAATCCCTATGGGAGATATTATTTTTGAAAAAAATGGCTTTCGGTATGGATTTGAAATCTGTGAAGATGCCTGGAGAGGAAACGAAAGACCTGGATTTCGACTGAAAGATCGCCATATAGACATCATTTTCAATCCCTCTGCTAGTCATTTTGCTATGGGAAAAAGTTTGCAGCGGGAAGAATTGATGAAAAAATCGTCCGCTTTGATGGGTGCAACTTATTTTTATGTCAACCTGTTGGGCAATGAAGCTGGAAGAATGATTTTTGATGGAGAAATCTTGGTAGCTGATCAGGAAAGAATACTCCTGCGCAATAAGCTCCTTTCCTTCTTGGATTTTCAAGTTTGCACTTTTGACTACCAGAAAGACTTGACCAAGCGCCCAGAGGTAAATTATCACTTTGATAAGCACGAAGAATTTGTACAGGCTTCTTCTTTGGCTTTGTTTGACTACTTGAGAAAAAGTAAAAGTAAAGGCTTTGTTCTAAGTTTAAGTGGTGGGGCTGATTCATCTACGATTGCCATATTAGTAGCCGAAATGGTCAGAAGAGGAATAGAAGAGCTTGGCTTGGATAAGTTTATAAAAAAAATAGGCATTGAATTTACACCAACTTCTGATAATGTTATAAAAGAGTTTGTAGGTAAAATATTTACAGTAGCCTATCAAGCCTCCAACAACTCCTCCACAGATACCTTTGATAGTGCCAAATTGCTTGCGGAAGATATTGGGGCTGTTTTCTACAACTGGGAAATTACCGAAGAAGTACACTCTTACACCTCTAAAATTGAACATGCTATTGGAAGAAAGTTGACTTGGGAACAGGATGACCTGACACTACAAAATATTCAAGCCCGAGCGCGATCTCCGATCATTTGGATGCTTGCCAATATCAATCAGGCTCTTTTGCTAAGTACATCCAACAGAAGCGAAGGAGATGTAGGCTATGCTACTATGGATGGGGATACCAGCGGTAGTATTTCGCCTATTGCTGCAGTAGACAAGCATTTCGTATTGCAGTGGCTGCAATGGGCCGAGAAACAGTTGAATTATGGAGGGTTGAAAAAAGTCAATAGCCTACAGCCAACAGCAGAACTCCGTCCAACAGAAAATCATCAAACAGATGAGGCCGATCTGATGCCATATTCTCTGATTGTCGAAATAGAGAGACTTGCTATCCGAGATCGTAGATCACCCATGGATATATACCTCATCTTACAGGAAGAATTAGACTATTCAGACGAACAACTGAAAGATTATATTAAAAAGTTCTTTAGATTGTGGTCCCGAAATCAATGGAAACGGGAGCGTTTAGCTCCTTCCTTTCATTTGGATGAATTTAATGTAGACCCAAAAACCTGGTATAGATTCCCTATCCTTTCAAACGGTTATGAGGAAGAATTACAAGAATTGGATAAAATTTAACTGAGTTGCGTACTCAAACATAGACTAGCAGTATGATACAATCACTTATCAACTATATCGTATGGAGTCCAAACCCTGCTGTTTTTGACAGCTTTGATAGGCTTCGTTGGTATAGTTTATTGTTTGCCTTGGGATTTATTATATCTCAACAAATCATGATTTACATTTACCGAAAAGAGGGTCAAGACGACACTTTAGTGGATAAATTGACCATTTACATGGTACTATCCACAATCATTGGAGCGAGATTAGGTCACGTACTATTTTATGAACCCGAGAAATACTTAAGCAATCCATTGGATATTTTAAAGGTGTGGGAAGGTGGACTAGCTAGTCATGGAGCGGCCATTGCCATCTTGATAGCGTTGTATATGTATTCCAAAAAAGTGCCTGGTCAATCCTATCTTTGGGTAGTAGACCGCATAGTCATTGTGGTAGCTCTTACAGGCGCATTGATTCGTGTAGGTAATTTAATGAACTCTGAAATTGGAGGAAAAGAAACCGGTACAGATTCAGGATTTGTTTTTGCACGAGATGCTGAGGAATACCTACAGCTTATGCGAATGCCTGTAGCAGAAGTGGATGCTTATAAACCATCTGACAGAAGCAACGAGCTTGCGGGGAATGGAATTGTACCAGTGAACTTTGATATTAAGATTGAAAAAGGAGCCTACCAAGAAGCAGACCTTCGCACAGCAATTGAAACAGATGTGAAATTTGTTTTGACTCGTTATAGAAGTTCACAGAAATATCTAGCAGAAAGTCCAGAGACCGCTTTGAATTATGATTTGATGGACAAAGGAGATCATTACCTGGTTACCGTTAAAACCTTTGGGATTTCGAGATACCCTACTCAAATCTATGAGTCTATATCATATTTACTCATCTTTATAGGCCTCTTTCTCGTATGGCAAAAATATAAATCGAGACTTCCAGATGGACTATTCTTAGGATTGTTCTTAATTTCCGTCTTTGGAATGCGCTTCATTTGGGAGTTTTGGAAAGAAAATCAGGTTGAATTTGAAGAAGGGCTCGCCTTTAATATGGGACAGACCTTGAGCATTCCTCTTGTCATTGGAGGACTTGTACTAATAGGTTTAGCACTTAAAAAAGGTTTAAAACCAGAAAATCAAGGCACAGGATCATGACCATGACCACCCCAAGGGTTACAGCTGAGAATTCGCTTTATTCCTAACCAACCACCTTTGAAGGGGCCATACTTTAGGATGGCCTCTTTCGTATATTGAGAACAGGAAGGCGTATAACGGCAACTTGGTGGAAATAAAGGTGAAATAAGGTATTGATAAAACAATACAGGGAGGATCGCTATTTTTCTAATGAGAGTTTTCACTGATGTAATTTAATTGAAAATGACGAGAAAGCATGAATAGTTCCCCGAAGATTAGTGTTTGATGAAAGTTTGGAAACTGTATATTTTGTATGGCATAACTTGTCTTTTTCTCGCGATGGGAAAAACAAGTTATCTCTACGCCCAAACTACAGACAGTTTACCTTCACTACTTGCGGATACCCCGAAAAAAGTAACAATCAACACTATTTTCGTGATTGGCAATGAAAAAACAAGGAAAAATATCATTCTTCGCGAACTCACCATTCGGCCCGGGATAGAATACGACTGGGAAGAGTTGCTGTTACAAATTGTAGCCGACCAGAAAAAGATTTACAACCTGATGCTGTTCAATTCCGTGGAGATTACGCCATTGATGACTGGCACAGAGCAAATAGAATTGTTGGTATCCGTAACAGAGCGCTGGTATATCATCCCTCAAATCAAATTGAATATAGCTGATCGAAATCTGGCAGAATGGTGGACCAATCAAAACAGAGATCTATCAAGGATAAATTTTGGAGCCAAACTGGCCCATTATAATGTGGGAGGCCGCAATGAAAAACTAAGAGTAGGTGGTCAGTTGGGATTTATCCGTGAATTTGAATTTTTCTACGACAAGCCCTACATAGATAAAAACCAAAAACATGGACTTGCCTTCCAATATCTTTTTTTCACACAACGGAACCTAGCTGTTAAATCGGAAAACAACAGGCAAATATTCTTCACCAATGAAAATGAGGATATTCTCAGACGAAATGCTTCTGCTTTTTTAAGATACACCTACAGGGGAAGCTTTTATAACTTTCATTTTGTCACCTTTGGCTATACTAATACACGGATAAATGAGGATGTATTAGAGCAAAACCCCAACTTCTTTTTACACGGAAAAACAAATTTAGGTTTTTTAGCTCTTGGCTATACATTCAGGCATGATAACAGAGATAACGTGGCTTATCCCACCCAAGGACAATTGCTCAATGTAGGATTGATGCGCTACGGTCTTACGGGTTTAGATGATGTTCAAGACTTTGAGTTCACCTTATTTGCAAGCAAATACCAACGGCTTTCCAACAGATTTCATATAGCCTCTGGGCTCTCCTTCAATGCTTTTTTGGGTAACCGTCAGCCGTATACCCTTGTCCGAGGCTTGGGATACAACCCCTACTTCATTCGCGGCTATGAGTTGAACGTCATCGAAGGGCAAACTACCTTAGTTCAGAAAAATTCTCTTCGGTACAAATTCCTGGATTTGAATTTTGACCTGACAGGACTGATGCCTATTGAACAATTCACCTCCCTCCCATTCAAGTTTTATCTAAGTGGAAATTTTGACCATGGATTCGTACAAGATCGAAATAGACTTCCAGAAAATCTTCGATTGACCAATCGCTATTTATTTGGCTATGGTTTGGGTGTGGATATGGTTACCCTTCACGATATGACCATTCGATTTGAATACTCCATCAACAGTATGCAGGAAGGTGCGTTGTTCATCAATGTGAGAGCTCCATTCTAACACTATCAATTTAAACGTTTATTGAAACGTTTAATCTTCGTTCTTTTTTTTTCTAAGTGCTAATTTCATGCAGATTAGCTTCAGAAAAAATGATACGAAAATGCATCTTTCTTGGATTGGCTTTCTACTTTTCCCAAATTTATTTGGCTCTAGCGCAAGTAGGAATGGAGGTTGTCCCTCGAGGGGGACGAAGTATGGGGATGGGAAATTCCAGCACAAGCCTTACTGATGCCTATGCGATCTTCAATAATCCAGCAGGACTCTCAGGAATCCAACACTCACAAGTATTTTTTGGATATGACCATCGATTAAACTTAAGTGAACTGACCACACTGTCTGCGGGATTTATTCAAGCAAAGGAAAAATTCACCTATGGATTGGCAACTTCTAGGTTTGGAGGAGCGCTTTTTAACCAACATTTGGTAGGTGCTGCAATCGCCAACCAACTTGGAATTACAAATTTAGGAATGAAAGTCAGCTATCTGCAAACAGCCATGGAGGGATTTGGCACAGGAGGCTCTTGGCTGATTGACTTTGGAGGCATTGCAGAGTTAACACCTCATTTATTCTTTGCCGCGCATATTTTCAACTTGACCCGTTCCAATTATGGGGGAAAATCATGGGACCGCATTCCAACAATAGTTAAATCTGGTATTTCTTTTCGACCATCTGAAAAAGTCATGACCAATGTGGAAGTTGAAAAAGACATCCTCCACCCTGCGATCTTGAAAGTAGGCATTGAATACAATTTCTATCAGAAACTATGGGGAAGAGTGGGTATGAACAATCAACCCCAGCAACTTTTCTTCGGAATCGGCTGCACCGGCAAACGCTTAGCTTTTGACTATGCCATGACCCAGCATCCACGCTTGGGTAGTACCCATCATTTTTCCATGAACTACCAACTTTCCAAAGAATGAAAAAGTTTTGGTTGACACTAACGTTGCTCTTGATACAGCTTCCTGCATTTACTCAAACTTACCGCAGAGGTGAAATCAACTTGGAAAATTTTGTAGAAGAACTCTTTGCGCAACAAAAGGAAGATCAAGACTATGAGGATTTGTACGAAAACGTCCTGCAACTCCTCCTCAATCCCTTGGACCTCAACAAAGCCTCCGAAGAGGACTTAAAATCCATTTTCATCTTGCTGCCACATCAAGTACGAGCCTTGATTGCTCATCGGGAAAAATTCGGAAAGTTTATCAGCATATACGAGCTTCAAGCTGTCGAAGGGTTCGACTTACTACTCATCGAACGCTTATTACCTTTTGTGCAAGTAGGCGATGAAAATCAAAAACAGGTGCCATTTTGGCAACGAGTACGGGAAAGTCGAGATGCTTATTTTATCTTCAGAGTAGCGAGGGTTTTGGAAACACGGAGAGGATTCACACCTCCAGACACGCTCTCCAATGGAAGGCTTACTTCCCGCTACTTAGGAGACCCCAATAGCCTGTATGGAAGATTCCGCATCCAACAAGCCAAGGACTTTTCTATGGGATTTACCATTGACAAAGATGCTGGTGAGCAATTCATCTGGGATCGCAGCAGTCAACGGTATGGGTTCAATTTTGTCTCTTATCACCTCACCCTTTACAATCGAGGTAAATTCAAGGCTATTACTATTGGAGATTACCAACTACAAGTAGGACAAGGCTTGGTCTTCGGTGCAGGATTTTCTCCAGGAAAAGGCGCTGAAACCATCACCACTGTCCGGCGGAGTACCATTGGGATCCGACCCTACACAGCTGCCTTGGAGTTTGGATTTTTTCGTGGAGCTGCCATCACCTACCGTAAAGGATTGGTAGATTTCACCTTCTTGGCTTCCCATCTCCCCCGTGATGGAAGGTTAACTATTTTGCCCGATACTCTTGAGCAAGAAAGAACATTTATCAGCTCTTTGCAGACTTCCGGACTGCATCGCACAGCTACCGAAATCAGCGCCCGCAGACAAGCTACAGAATCTAATGTTGGAGCAAACATTCATTACCAAAGCCTAGACCGAAAATTTCAAGGGGGTATCAACACTCTTTTTACTAGCTTTTCTCAGCCTTTCGAACGGAATTGGCAACGGTATAATCAATTTGAGTTTCGAGGGCAGGAAAACCACCTCCACAGTGCCTATCTAGGCTATAATTTTCAAAATCATTACCTCTTTGGAGAAACAGCCATTTCCAAAAGTGGGGGTTCTGGAACAGTGCTCGGGCTGATGAGTTCCTTACATCCCCAACTGGCTTTTTCCATGGTCTGGAGAAAATTTGATAGGAATTTCCATAGTTTTTACGGAAATGCATTTTCTGAAAGCAGCCGTCCCATCAATGAAACAGGACTTTACATGGGACTGAATTATAAAGCAAACAACCGATGGTCCATGTCTTTTTATTACGATTATTTTAAATTTCCTTGGTTGAGGTTTCGGGTCTATGCCCCTTCATCCGGTCACGAATGGCTTGGACGAGTACAATACAAGCCTTCTCGCAAAATCCTGCTCTTTGCTCAGTTGAGAGAGGAGTCTAAAGCGCGCAACCTTAGAGCTGTGGATAATACTTCTAATTTTTACTTGTTAGACCAAGGAACCCGCTACAATTATGTGGTCAATTTGGACATGGGGATCAATAGACATTTCAGTATGAAAAGCCGTGTGATGGGCAGCAGCTTTCACTTCAATCAGCGAACAACACGTGGCTTTGCTATCTCTCAGGACCTCAATGTAGACTATCAGCGCTGGAGAATCAGCAGTCGATTTGCTTTATTCGATACGGATGATTTTGATAACCGGCAGTTTTTATTTGAGCGGAATGTACTCTGGCTTTTTTCTATTCCTGCATTAAACGGACAAGGCTTGCGCTACTATTTGCTTGGACAATACAAGTTGGGGGACAGGATTACCTGCTGGGCCCGTTTTGCTCGGACCATATTTACTGATCGAGAACTTATTGGTTCAGGCTTACAGCAGATTCAAGGTAACCAACAAACGGAAGTTGTCTTCCAAGTGCGCTATCAATTCTTGCGATAAATTCCATCATTGGTCAGGACATCTGCAAAAGAATCGATAATTTGTGAAATCAATTCAACCACCAATCATTATGCGAAAAATCTACGCACTTTTACTTTCTTTGTCTTGCCTTTTGGGTATGGATAGCCAAGCCCAATCCATCGACCTAAGCAAACTTGAAAAGAAGGAAGGCTACATCAACTTTTACCTTGACGAGTCCAAGGGAAAGATCTATTTAGAAATCGACCGCCTCGATGATGAGTTTTTATACGTCAACTCCATGCCAGCCGGAGTTGGATCCAATGACATAGGCTTGGACCGGGGTCAATTAGGCAGAACCCGAATCGTTGAATTCCGGAAAGCTGGTAATAAAATCCTACTATTTCATAAAAATTACGATTTCAGAGCTTATAGCGAGAATCCAGCCGAAGTAAAATCAGTCAAAGATGCTTTTGCAGAGTCGGTGCTATGGGGATTTGACATTACTCAAGAAAGCAATGGGAAAATTCTGGTGGACGCTACCTCCTTTTACTTGCAAGATGCCCATCAAGTAGCTGAAAAATTGGGAAGTGCAAGACAAGGAACGTATCGATTGGATAATAGCCGTAGCGCTATTTACTCGGATATGACCAAAAACTTCCCGAAAAACACCGAGGTAGAAGCCATAATCACAGTAACTGGAACTCCCACTGGAGGCTACATCAGATCTGTCACCCCTTCTCCAGAAGCAGTCACTGTAAGACAAAGACACTCATTTATAGAATTACCTGATGATGGATATCAACCCAGAGAATTTGACCCTCGGTCAGGATATTTCCATATCAGTTACATGGATTTCACTTCTCCTATAGGGGATATGATGAATAAAAAATTCATTAGCCGTCACCGATTAGAAAAGAAAGACCCCACCGCCGCAGTATCAGAACCCATCAAACCAATTGTCTATTACCTAGATAGAGGTACTCCTGAGCCTGTTCGTACGGCCTTATTGGAAGGTGGTAATTGGTGGGCGGAAGCTTTTGAAGCTGCTGGATTTAAAAATGCTTACAGAGTAGAATTAGCCCCCGAAGGTATGGATCCCATGGATGTGCGCTACAATGTCATTCAGTGGGTACATCGTTCTACTCGTGGTTGGTCTTATGGTTCATCTGTCAGAGACCCCCGTACAGGTGAAATCATCAAAGGGCATGTGACTTTGGGTTCTCTTCGGGTACGTCAAGATTACTTGATTGCTCAAGGCTTGCTGCAACCCTTTGAAGATGGGCAACCAAAAAACCCTGCCATGTTAGAAATGGCATTGGCACGATTGAGACAATTATCCGCCCACGAAATTGGACACACCATCGGTTTGGCCCATGCTTACGCCTCCTCTCCTACTAACCGTGCTTCTGTGATGGATTATCCTTATCCCATGATTCAACAAAAAGAAGATGGCAGTATAGACCTTTCCAATGCTTATGATGATAAAATTGGAGACTGGGACAAATGGGCTATCCGATACGGCTATGAAACAGTTCCCTCCGGACAGACAGAACAAGCACATCTGAAAAAATTACTAGAAGATACCTATGCCGCGGGGCATACCTTCATCTCAGATACAGATTCTCGCCATCCAAGTGGCTCCCATCCTACCGCTCACTTATGGGATAATGGGGAGTCTGCCAGCAATGAATTGGTTCGCTTACTCCGTATCCGTAACAAACAATTAGAAACCTTCGGTCTCAATGCTATCGAAGAAGGTCAACCGGAAGCTTTGATGGAAGAGGTAATGGTACCTTTATTTCTGATGCATCGCTATCAGGTGGAAGCCACTTCCAAGCTCCTTGGCGGATTGGATTACACTTACAAAATCAAAGGTGATAATCAGCGTATCCAATCTCGATTGGATGCCACCATGCAGAATCGAGCACTTTCCAGTTTGCTGTTGACCATTACCCCAGAAAACCTTATGGTACCTACGCATATTTTGGATAGAATTCCTCCTAGACCCATGGGCTACGGACGTAACCGTGAAACCTTCCCTTCTAGAAATGGATTGAATTTTGACCCTTTGGCACCAGCGGAAAACATCGTAGACATGGTTTTCAGCTTTTTGTTTGAAGTGGGCAGGGCTAACCGTCTGCATCAACAGGCTATGATGGATAATAGTCTTCCATCTTTTGCGTCTGTATTGGGGAAGACGATGGAACAAGTCTTTGACAACTCCTTTAGCGAAGACTACCGAGGAGAAATTAAAGTAATGACAGAAAATAAATTGATTGACCACCTCATTGCACTTGCTAACCATCCTCAGGCTACCGTATCTGTAAGGGCAACTGTGAGAAATCAGCTAAAAAATTTGGTCAGAAATAATAATCTTGGTTCTGAAAACATCTATAGAACCATGTTTAGAAATCGCCAACTAAGCACACAAACGCCAAGACAGGTTATTGACCAATATTTAGCCGACAAAATCCTCAATTACCTAGAGTTGCCCGAAAAACTCAGCATCCCAGCGGAACTATCCATACCAGATGGCGCCCCAATCGGTACAGATGAGATTTTCTGTGATTTTGAGTTCTGATCAGTGAACAGTGAGCAGTGAATAGTGAGTAGTGAACAGTTAGAGGTGAGCAGTAAAAAAATGAGGTTCTATCACTACCAGTAGGTTTTAATCCACTGGTAGTGATGGGTTTTATTAATTGTACAACTATACGTCTAGGGTCAAAAGTGCCATAGGCACATCAGACATGCTAGCCTTGGGTTTCAACCCAAGGAAACGGTTGAATGGAACTATTCCAATCTCTCAACCTCCCCTTCCGTGTAAGTAGTGTCATCAGTGGACAACTTCTGAATTAGATTCCTACTTAATTACCCTATTGAGCGCAGTCCAGATTTGGTTAAGGTATGTAAAAGAAACCAACGCATTGTTAGAATCAAGCCCTGTTCTGATTAAAACAAGATTTTGGGATGGAACGAGACAGACAAATTGTCCATCTCTTCCTGCGGCAATTATCATGTCATGAGGAGCATCAGGAATTAAAATTCCATTGAACTGTAATTGTATGCTAGGAATCATAAAGGGAGTTTTTCCATTGAGCCACCACAAATAGCCATAAGCGGGATTTAATGTTTGGCTGGTATTCACCATTTGTTCAAAGAATGCATGATCGTTCAAGACTTCTTGATTCCCCCATTTCCCTTTGGCTAGGATCAATAATCCAAATCTAGCCATACTTCTTGTATTACTAAAATAGACATTGTTGAAATCGATCGTTTGCCAAGAGCCAACCATACCGATTTTTGAGGCGATTTTAGTGTCAAAATAATCAGAAAAAGATCTATTTGTCGCATTGCTAATCACGCATTCCAACAAGGTATACGGTGCATTGTGATAAGCCCACCTTGTTCCTGGGGCAGCAAAGTATTTCAGACTTTCTGGATTCGTATTATCCCTATTACTTACACCATCATCCAGGCCGGTAGTCATGGTGAGTTGATGCCAAACAGTGATGGCATTTTCCTGACTCGGAGAGGTCGAAGTCCAGCCATTCCCAAGATACGTAGAAGTGGGAGCATGGATATTCAAGAGACCTTCTTGTTGAGCAATGCCTGCAAGTGTCGCCGTCAGCGTTTTCCCCGCTGAGGCCCAGTACCAAACTGAGCTTTGGCCAAATGGCTGATTACCAAGCAACTGTGGACCAAAGTACTTCTCAATCGCTATTTTCCCATCTTTCAAAACAATAAATCCACGGGTATTTCCCGTTTCCAAGAGCTTGTATAATGCTTCTAATTCATTTTCATTCCAGTCTAGGGAAGAAGGGGATTGAGTTTCCCAAATTGACCCAGCCAAGGGAGGAAAATACAAGTTTCTATCCCTTGGATTTTCACTTTCCTTACAAGAGATAAATAATAAGATAATCAGACAGTAAGAATACTTAATCATGTCTAAATTTAGGAAAAAAATGAGTAAAGAATTGTAATTCGTTTTCATATGTTGAAGCACATTTTTTACACTTAAAAAACTTCAGGATATGACGATAAGATTTTTCAACGACGACTTAAGGATCTTAAGGATTTTTATGAAGCAATACTTTTTTTGCCCCTTGTGAATAAAAAAACAACTAACTTAATCCAAGCTAAAAAATACCGTAGCTCATCTGTATGGAATTTTAAACGATTTCCCTCTAAGATCTAAAACCGATTCGGCCCAAGATTCTTTTGTTCTATAATCTCTATCTATTTTTTATTTCTCTTGTCTCTAAACTCTCTCTACACCTTTCTACTACCCGCACATTTCTTCGAACAATATTTCACATGTTCCCAATTTTTCTCCCATTTCTTACGCCAAGTAAACGGTCGATTGCAGACGGGGCACATCTTGGTGGGCAGATGTTGCTTTTTCATGGCATGAAGCCTCCTCTTACAAATCGGTAGGTAGTCAACACCTCCACCCAATCATTGACTGCGTAATTATATACTGGTTTCTCCACTTCAATCTCCACTGTCAATTGGTCAATAAGAGTAATTCCAAGGATGTTTTCACTGGCATTTGTAGACTGACCGGACTCATTGACTATTTCAAATGTATCCGAAACCTCATCAAACTCAACCAGCAAACGGATATTCTCTGCTCCAAACCGGATGATAGGGATGTTGTTAGTCGTCGTAAGAATATTGGAAGTAAAAAGGGGGAAAAACAGTTCATCAATTTCTTCCTCTACCAATGTCATCCGTGTATTTATTACCAACGAAACTCCTTCCACTTCCTCCAGAAAATTAGTAGAACTCACCCCATCGTTGTTCAAGTCTAGCTCTTGATTCATGGTAATCGCCTGAAGATTGTAATTACCATAAAAAAAGCGAGGAGGTTCATCACTATTGGTTTCACAAGAGAAGAAGCCAAACAACAAAAATGTTAGTAAATAATTGAGGCGAATTTTGTATTTCATCATTCTTAGAATTTCAATAAAGCATACTTATCCAATACGATCTACCTTAACTTTTTGTTTTGGAGATGCCTATCCTTATCGCGGATGTTCTTTTTTTCAAAATTTTTCTTCAATGCATCTGTCAGGTCTACGCCCGTCTGATTGGCTAAGCATATCAATACCCATAGTACGTCTGCCATCTCATCGGCCATGTCTTTATCCTTATCCGATTCTTTAAACGATTGCTCACCATATTTACGAGCCATGATCCGTGCCAACTCACCTACTTCCTCCATCAAAATCGCGGTATTGGTCAATTCGTTGAAATAACGAACACCAACCGTCCGAATCCATTCATCAACCAACTTTTGAGCTTTTGTTATGGTAATTTCTTCCTCTTCAAACTCAGACATAATCTTCTCCTTTGTTTTTGGCATCTTTCATAAATTCTCGGAATTTTTTTTCTTGATCCAACTGACATATCAACAACACATTGTCAGATTCTGTTACCAAATAATTTTCTAAGCCTTGTATAACTACCAATTTTTCCGGGCTTACTTTGATAAAGGACTTTTTAGTATCATACAATAGTGCGTTTGCCTCCACCAAGTTGTCTGATGCATCCAGTTGGTGATTTTCATACAAACTCATCCACGAACCCAAATCAGACCATCCAAAATCCCCTAATACGGTATACACTTGATCGGATTTTTCCAAAATCCCATGATCGATGGAAATATTTTTGACTAGGGTATATGCTTTTTTAGTAAATGCGATTTCTTCTTCCCGTTTGTAAAACTCCCGTCCTTCCTCAAATACCTCTGCTACGTCAGGCATGTATGTTTCAAAAGCATGGATGATGCTCTTAGCTTGCCATACAAATATCCCCGAATTCCAAACAAAATCACCACTTTCAAAAAAAGTTTGCGCCAGTTTTTCATTCGGTTTTTCAGTAAAAGTCTTGACTTTTTTCACTTTAGAATTTGCTTCCAAATGATATTGGATGTACCCATATCCTGTCTCGGGGCGATTAGGACGAATTCCGATGGTAAGAAGACGATGTTCATTCTCAGATGCTTGGAGAGCCAACTGAATCTTTGCCAAGAATTTATCTTGATGCAAAATCAAATGATCAGATGGTGTCACAATGATTTTTGCCTCCGGATGATGAGCGCCAATTCGATACGAAGCATAAGCCACGCAGGTCGCTGTATTCCTTCTCAAAGGTTCTGTCAATATATTGGATTCTGGAATATCCGGTAACTGTTCCTTCACAAGTTCGTAATGTTGCTGGTTGGCAACTATAAAAAAATGATCAGGTTGAGAAATGCTTATAAACCTATCATAGGTCATCTGCAGAAGTGTTCTTCCCGTTCCCAGAAGATCTAAAAATTGTTTGGGTCGTCTGTGACGGCTGTAGGGCCAGAATCTTGACCCTATCCCCCCTGCCATAATTACAATATAAGGCTTTTCAAGCATTTACTTTTATTCAGATTATTGAGGATGGATTTTTTTAAAATTTACGAAGAATCTTCAGAACTCCTTAAATTTTAACTTAATAATTGATAAACGGTCCCTTATTTGGTAAAATATCGCTTCAATGGGATAAATCAGCCATTAAAGGTAAATAAATATTCATTTTTCTTTGTTACTAAATATCATCTCTATCTGAGATTTTTTTCTTAACTTCATATTTGCAATGGAGATCCAATTGTTAATTATCCATTTTACTTCACCTAGGATTTACCCATTTGCCCTAAACATGAATTTAAACTTCTCAAATAACTGTGGATCAAATCGTAAAAGATAATTTAAAAAAAATATTTGGTTTCAGCCAGTTTCGGGGAAACCAAGAAGGAATTGTAGATAACATCCTGAAGAATCATAATACTTTTGTCATCATGCCTACAGGAGCTGGAAAATCCCTGTGTTACCAATTGCCCGCTGTATCTAAGGAAGGAACTGCTATTGTTATATCTCCCTTAATTGCCTTGATGAAAAATCAAGTGGATCAGCTGACAGCCTTTGGTATCAGTGCTCACTTTTTAAATTCTACGCTCAATAAATCTGAGACCAATAAGGTCAAAAAAGAAGTAATTTCGGGTAAAACAAAACTGCTATATGTAGCTCCTGAATCACTTACCAAAGAGGAAAATATTGAATTTCTAAAAGAAGCCAATATTAGTTTTGTTGCCATTGATGAAGCACACTGTATTTCTGAATGGGGCCATGATTTTAGGCCAGAGTACAGAAAAATAAAATCCATCATTGCCCAAGTAGGAGCTAACCTCCCGATCATCGCACTTACGGCTACAGCAACCCCAAAAGTGCAACAAGACATTCAGCGAAACCTTCATATGGAAGAAGCTGATCTTTTTAAATCCTCTTTTAACAGAACCAATCTGTATTATGAAATTCGTCCCAAGCTCAAAAATGAGACGAAGAAGCAGATCATCAAGTATATCAAAACCCATAAAGGAAAATCAGGAATCATCTATTGTCTCAGTAGAAAAAAAGTTGAGGAAATAGCAGAATTACTCAAGGTTAACGGCATCAATGCTGCTCCATATCACGCAGGGCTAGATCAAAGTGTACGGATCAAAAATCAAGATGATTTCCTCAATGAAGAATTGGATGTAATTGTTGCCACCATCGCTTTTGGTATGGGTATTGACAAACCCGATGTGCGTTATGTCATTCACTACGATGTCCCAAAATCACTTGAGGGATATTATCAGGAGACTGGTAGAGCTGGAAGAGATGGTTTAGAGGGGCATTGCCTCATGTTTTACAAATATGAGGACATCGTCAAGCTTGAAAAATTTAATAAAGACAAACCAGTCACCGAACGGGAAAATGCTAAAATTTTACTCGATGAAATGGCTGCCTATGCAGAAAGCTCCGTTTGCCGCAGAAGAGTCCTATTACATTATTTCGGGGAAATCGTAGAAGAAGACTGCGGTTTTTGTGACAACTGTAAAAAGAGCAAAGAAAAATTTGAAGGAATTGACTATTTATTAACAGCGGTGCAGGCTGTAAAAGACATCAATGGTAGATTTAATCTCAAGCACATAGTCGATATCATTCGAGGAGAGCATAATGATTATATGGTCAGTTATGGTCATGATCAATTAGCTGTTTTTGGAAAAGGAAAAGAGGAGGACGAGCGCTTATGGAAATCTGTAGTCCGTCAGGCGATGTATTTCAACTTTCTAGAAAAGGATATTGAAAATTACGGATTGATTAAAATCACTGAAAAAGGGCGTCAATACTTGGATTCCCCGTATGATGTCACCTTGAGTAAAGATCATAACTACGAGGACGAGATCAACAACAGTGAATCTCTTGAAGATGTGCCTACCGCAGGAAAATCTTACGATGAAAATCTTTTTGAATTGCTCAAGGCCGAACGGAAAAAGGTCGCTAAAGCAAAAGGACTTCCTCCTTATGTTATTTTCCAGGATCCTTCCTTGGAAGAAATGGCTACTGTATACCCAACCACTAAAGAAGAACTTGCACAGATCAATGGTGTGGGAATGGGGAAAGTCGCTAAATTTGGAGTATCATTTCTTAAATTGATTGAAAATTATGTAGAAGAAAATGACATCATCACAGCATCTGATGTGGTAGTCAAAACTTCTGGAAGCAGATCCAAAGTAAAAATTTCTATCATTCAACAAGTGGATAGAAAAATTGATCTTGATGAGATTGCTTCCAATTTGAATATCTCAATGACGGAGCTATTGCAAGAAATTGAGCAAATTATCTACAGTGGCACCAAATTGAATATCAATTATTACATCGAGCATATCATGGATGAAGAAAAAGAAGATATTCTTCAGGAATATTTCATGACAGCCGAATCTGACAATATACGCGTGGCACTAGAAGAATTAGAGGAAGAGGAAATTGATGAGGAAGAAATCAGAGTTTACAGAATCAAATTTATTTCTGACCACGCCAACTAAACCGAAGTTTATTCATGAATATATTGCTTTTAGGTAGCGGAGGAAGAGAACATGCCTTCGCTTGGAAAATTGCAAGCAGCCCAAGATGTGGCCACTTATATGTAGCTCCCGGAAATGCTGGAACAGCCTCCATCGCAGAAAATGTACCCATTTCAGTTACTGACTTTGAAGGAATTGCTGTATTCTGCCAAGAAAAAAGTATTGATATGGTAGTGGTTGGACCTGAGGAACCTTTGGTGAAGGGCATTGTGGATTTTTTTAAAAATCACACAAGTGTAGGTCACATTCCAGTCATAGGGCCTAGTCAAAAAGGTGCTCAATTGGAGGGGTCCAAAGATTTCTCCAAGAAATTTATGCAAAGACATGGAATTCCAACTGCTGCTTCACAGACTTTCACAAAGCAAACACTGGAAGAAGGAATTACTTACCTTCAATCCCAAAGTGTTCCTATCGTCTTAAAGGCGGATGGACTTGCAGCAGGAAAAGGTGTATTGATCTGTCAATCTCATGAGGAAGCCATTGCATCCTTGAAAGAAATGCTTCTAGATGCAAAGTTTGGAGACGCCTCTTCAAAGGTCGTAATCGAGCAGTTTTTGCAGGGTATTGAACTTTCAGTATTTGTGGCTACAGATGCTACAAGTTATCGGATTCTACCCGAAGCAAAAGATTATAAGCGTATTGGGGAACAGGATACTGGATTAAATACGGGGGGAATGGGAGCAATCAGCCCCGTTCCGTTTGCAGACCAAAGCTTTCTCAAAAAAGTTGAAGAACGTGTAGTGATCCCTACCATTAAAGGACTTGAGCAGGAAAATATCCCTTACACAGGATTTTTATTTATCGGCTTGATGAACATGAATGGTGATCCATACGTGATCGAATATAATGTTCGCATGGGTGATCCGGAAACAGAAGCAGTCCTTCCCCGAATAAAAAGTGACTTTGTAGATCTTTTATTTTCAATGGGCACCTTGCATTTGGATGAATATCAGTTGGAAATATCCACTGAGACTGCCGCAACTGTAGTGATGGTCGCAGGAGGCTACCCAGGTTCTTACGATAAAGGACTGGAGATATCCGGATTAAATGAAGTGAAAAGCTTGGAACAATCCATCGTATTTCATTCGGGAACAAGTGAAGGTAAGGAAGGAGAAATTCTAACCAATGGCGGAAGAGTTTTGGCAGTAACGGGATTAGGTAATACCTTAGACCAAGCATTAGAACGAGCCTATCAATCGGTCAATGGTATTGACTGGAAGGATCAGTATCACAGAAAAGATATTGGACAAGATTTAAAAAGTTATTTATAACCAATTTCACGAGGAGTATTGACTCCCTTAGTATAAAACGAGTATGGCAGGATGTAGTAGCTGCTCAACCGGAACCTCCAGTGCGGGAGGGTGCCAAAATAACGGTAGTTGCGGTACGAGCGATTGTAATAAAATGAATTCTTTTGATTGGCTTTCCCATATGGGAATACCAACTGTAGATAAATTTGATATTGTAGAGGTTAAATTTAAAGGTGGTAGAAAAGAATATTACCGCAATGTCAACCTCTTACATTTGACCACAGGTGATGCAGTAGTTGTAGATGTATCGAGTGGATACCATATAGGGTGGGTTTCCTTACAAGGTGAACTTGTCCGACTTCAGATGCAAAAAAGGAAAATCAGGGATGATGATAACATCACAAAGATTTATAGAATAGCCTCCCAAAAAGACTTGGACAAATGGGAAGATACTAAAAACAGAGAAATCCCAACCCTATACCGCACCAAGCAAATTATTGATGAATTGGGACTGAAAATGAAGCTTTCTGATGTGGAGTTTCAGGCAGACAATACGAAGGCAACCTTTTATTATTCAGCAGACGATCGCGTAGATTTCAGGGAACTGATCAAGCTTTTGGCCTCGGAATTTAAGGTCAGGGTAGAAATGCGTCAGATCAGTTTACGTCAGGAAGCAGGCAGATTAGGGGGTATTGGAATTTGCGGCAGGGAATTATGCTGCTCTACCTGGATTCACGATTTCAAAAGTGTGAGCACAGCAGCTGCACGTTATCAGAATCTTTCCCTCAACCCTACCAAGTTATCCGGCCAATGTGGAAGATTGAAGTGCTGTCTTAACTATGAATTGGACACCTATATGTCCGCATTGGAAGATATCCCTTCGGTAGAGAAACCTCTGAAAACAGAAGCTGGGATTGCTAAACTCCAGAAGACAGATATTTTCCGGAAACTGATGTGGTTTAGCTACAATGATGATAATAATTGGCATTCCATTGCCTGTGACCGCGTACGCGAAATCCAAGAGATGAATGCCAATGGAGAAACTCCCTTCAATTTACAGACTGACCATGCGAAGGAATTGGAAGAACAAATCCAAAAGTCTACCATGGAATTGGAACGCTTAGATAAGAAATTCAGCACTGCTCCTAAACGCAAGAAAAAACGTAAAAAGAAAGGCCCCGAAGGAAGAGAAACTTCAAATCCAGCTCCTCAGTCTCAAGAAACCAGAAAACCAACAGCGACAGGTAATCAAGAAAGGGAGAATCAGCCAAAAAGAGAAAATACAGGAACTAGAGAACCAAGACAAGGAAAACCAAGAAGAAACCCTAGGAATAGAGGAACTAGGGATGATCAAAAGCCAGGCTCAGCCGCAGCCCCAAATCAGGCTACTTCCAATCAACCATCTAAACCGAAGGCTGCTGATGGTCAACCTCAAAAAAACCAGAGTAAACGAAGATTTCCACCAAGAAAAAAAGGAGATCAAAATGGTGGCGAATAAAATAACTCTCAAATTTGCATTAGCCTACATCTTGATCCTAGGATTAAGTTCCTGCGGAAGTGAACGGCTGTTTGAAGCCTATCAAGGCATGCCAACCCTTCAATGGGAAGAACTGGATACTGTCAGGTTTGAGCTAAATCCAACCACCCAAAATGGAGAAATGTTGATTGCGGTCAAATATACGGATGCATACGATTTTCGAAATCTGTATGTCAGGTATATATTAAAAGACAGCACAGCACAAGTGCTTGAAAATACGTTGGTTAATATCCCTTTATTTGAAAGAATTTCTGGGAAACCTCTTGGTAAAGGTTTTGGAGATACGTTCACCAAATACGACACCTTACCTTTACAAGTAACTACAGGAATTACTTCTGTTGAGTTAATTCAATACATGCGTATGGAATCATTGAATGGAATAGAGGCTATTGGTTTAAAAGTGGTTACCCCTCCCCTTCCTTAGCTTTATTCATCCAAAAATCTCTAGTGTAATGAAAAGAATAAGGCCATCCCTTGGAACGCAAAGCCAAGGGATGGTATACAAAAGGCTCTTTGCTAGATCCGCTTCCATACAAGCGTTCATCATCCGTCAACAAAGCCTGAATAACCGTTGAATCATGCTTTTCGACAAGGTCTAGCCAGGAAGAATCATCAAAACGATGATAACCTGACCTAAGCTGCAAGTGGTAATGCAACTGCCAGAATGAATTAAACCCTCTGACCTTCGGCCTTTTCCGATCAATGGGTAATCCATCATTTTGTTCCTCAATAAATTGTATGTACCTTTTCAAGAGTGCTATCCCTTGATTTTCCAGTTGTTTTTTAGAGAAATCTGTGCTTCGAATGCTACTTACCAAATGCATTTGTTTTCTAGCGCGACTAATGGCAACATTTAGGCGTTGCCTTCCTCCTTGCTTGGAAAGCAGACCAAAATTAGCAATCAATTTTCCTTGTGGATTTCGGGCATAGCCCAAGGCTAAAATCACATAGTCATACTCATCTCCTTGCACATGTTCAATGGTTTTGACCACCACCTGAGCTAAGGAAACCCTTTCTGCTTTGAAGAGCAATTCTTCCACTAATTCTAGTTGATACACATTGAATACGATAATTCCGATGCTTCCAGAATCACCTTCTTTTTGTTGAATTTCCTGAAGTAAATTTACGACCTTCTCAGCCTCTGCATGATTGGTTTGTTTTTGCCACACTCCATCTACATGGTGGTGATAAATAACCTGCGATGGATAATTGACCGATGCAAGGGTTGGAAGCATTTCCAACTTATTGTCGTAAAAATGCTGATTGGAAAAGTGTATCAGCGGTAAATGTTCACTTCGATAGTGTCCCTGAAGCCAGTATTTCTCAAAGTACAGGCTTACCAAATCCAATAAGGACTCCACTTCCAAGGCTATTTCCTCCTCTTCTACCGTCAACCGTGCTTGGTACAAATCAGTAGGCCTTAGCTGCTGACTGTCTCCCGCTACTACAACCTGTTTACCGCGAAGCATAGCGGGAATACCTTTTTCAGCAAAACACTGAGAGGCCTCATCAAAAATCACCAAATCAAAATAATCATGACAAGGGAAAATCGCAGAAACTGTCTCTGGAGAGGCCAACCAACAAGGGACCAAGCGAAAAATCTCTGACTCAAAACTATCGATTACTTGCTTGATGGGCCAGATCCTTTTTTGCTTGCTGACCTGATGTTTCAAATCCCGGTAGGTCAACAGATTGCCCAATCGATTAAACTCAAGTCCTTGATAGATCTGTTCTTTTAATCGGACCTGTGCAATGGAAGATGCTAAAGTCCATTTTGCCACAACAGCTTCCATCAATTCCTCTTGTTTATGATGCATTTGGGGAGTAGCCGAAGTTTGCAATACAGGATACTTTTGCTCAATGTGCTCTATCCATGCCAGTTTCCACCCATTCAAAAAGGCTTCTTGCAAGTCTTCCAAGGATTGCTCTCCGTAAGTATCCTGCATCAACTCCATCAATTGGATCTCATCAGAATCCAACGTATGCAGCAACTTATCAAAACTGATCAGTTCATCAAAAATCAAGGGCAATTCCTCCGCCACTTGAAGCAATCCTTCCCCGATGGGGTAATCCATTAAATGATTGATTTGAACAGTGCTGAAGTAATGTTTCCAAGATTGGAGTTTATGCTCCAAGGAATCAAATTCCCGCATAAGGGATTGAATAACCGAAGGCAAAGTTTTTTCCTTACCGGCCAGTGATTGGATGAAGAGACCTAATTCCCCCATTTGCTCCAACTGTATCTTGCCTTTCAAAGCTTGGACAGTCAAACTTGCAAAGTGGTTGAATTCGGCAAAATCAAAGGGCTTGTCAGGAAGCAGCAACCATGCTTTGCCGGACAGTAAGGTAAACTGATGATTGAGGTTGAGTCGGTTTTCAAGTCTTTTGATCAGTGTTGCCACACCTTGCTCATTGACAGGAAGCTGATTTACCTCCATCAGCATTACAATTTTTTTGTACTTCTTTTGATTCCAAGGTAGTTTATGTGAGGTCCACCAGGCTTGGGTGGTATTGGCAAAATCTAATGCTAAGTGCATCAATTCCGGTAATTCTTCGTCTGTCACTGCCCATTCTATACCTTCATCACTGAATAAGCCTTTGACAATATCGAATTTTTGCTCCAACCATGGGAAATCAATTTCATCAGAATTGACATCCTTGAAAGCATGCAAGAATGAATCTATTCCCTCATGATTCAAATACTTACTCACTAGTTGCATGGCCTCTTTTTGGTGGACCAATCCAAATAAATGGGTAATCCGAAAAATAGGGGAATAGCTAAATAAATCTTGAAAATCAAGTTTTGTCTGACGTATTTCCTTCAAAGCCTCTTGCATGCGCTGCTGCACTAATACAGAAAAACTAGAAAAATCCACCCGATGCAACCAAAAAGAATCCGTCTTCGCAAACTTTTGAGAAAAGTACCAATACTGCTTAAAGTCCCGTTGAAACCCATCTAATCTGGCATATTCAATCTTTCGGAAATGATTGGTCAGTGGAATATAGGGGCGATTCAAAGAAGATGATAGATAGAGTTCCTTAATAGGAAGCCCACACTCTTCGGTATTAAAAAGTGCCTTTTTGTAGGACTCAAAAAACTCATTCAAGACATCGATTTTTCTGCAAATCTGTGCATAATTCCGCTCGAGTTGAATCGCATCTAAACTACTGTTTTGTTTTTTGAACTCCTCGAGTTTTTCGACCTGTTGAAGGAGTTGTTGAAAGAGTTGTTTTCGATCTGTTCGGTAATCGTGGACCAAAGCTAGAAATTCTCCAAATCCTTTTGCTGCCAGGCGCTGTGCTACTACATCCAAGGCAGTGCGCTTTTGGGAGACTATCAAGACACGCTTTCCCCTTGCCATAAAATCCATGGCGAGATTACTGATCAATTGAGATTTCCCAGATCCCGGAGGTCCTTCTACCACACAACTTCTCCCCTGCCTCACTGCTTGAATGACCTTTTCCTGAGATCCATCTAATGGGAATATGGTATATAGATTCTCTTCCCGAGGCGCCGTTGCATGCTTTGGAGGAAAAAATCGATTGGAAAAAAAATCATCCAAAGTCCCCTCTTGCTGCTCCTGCATCAACTGCTGATAGTCTGCGAGCATGGCACTTGTTTTGGTTTGAAACTGTGACAATACCGCATAGGGCTTGATACTCAGTTTACCCAATTGTAAACGTTCCTGATCTAAGAACTTCCCCGAAGTAGGAAAGGAATGTATATTTTGTTCGTAAATAGTATTCGTGAAGTTTATCTCTACTCTATCTTTCAGGACTGCATACAGTTGATTGATAAATTCTTGAAGGTCAGTGTAGGATTCCGGGAGCTCAAGCTGCTTGATCCAGTCTAAATTCAACACTAATCCAGAAGCTTGCTGATAAGCTAAAAAAAAGGAAGTGTTGAGCATTAGTTCAGCATCCCCTGTCACATTCAAGACCCAGCGTTTGTTTTCAGAATTCAATTCTACCGGAAGCAATAACAAAGGAGCCCTTACCAACTGACCGTTCAGCAATTTGCCTTCTACATAGGGCCAAGCGAGGTATAAGCTTTTTTCTCCGCTTTCTTTTTCGGTAAAAGCAGCTGCTTGAGCCAAGCGTTTTAATTTCAATGACTGCTGATTACCAGTCTGATTTCGGGTATCCAACTGTTTGACAAGTGCCACTTTCTTTCGTTTTCCCAACAATTGGGATACGATAGCAAAGGATGATTCCCCATCTAAAAAATCTAAGGCATGAACATCTACCTGTTGATTCTCCAGCAGTTGGGATTGATAAATCAATCTGTTTCGGCTGGAAAGGTCCAACAAACGATCCGCATATACCTGAAAAATCTCTTGTAGCATACCTGCTATTGAAAGGGAGAATCTTTCTCCTTAGCCATTTTATTATACACGATTCCATCCATGATTCCAGGAATCCATTTGTTTAAAAATACAGCTAATTTTCCTTCTCCCGTTAAAACCAAGTCTCTTTTTTTGCGGATAGTGGCCTTGAATATCGCATCCGCTACTTCCTCAGAAGTCATCATACTGCCTTCATCTCGTGGAGACTCCCCTTGCACAGACCCGTCCGCTGTCAAGGCGTTATTACGGATATTGGACGCTGTAAATCCAGGACAAGCAACTAATACATGGACTCCTTTTTTCATTACTTCGGTACGCAGAGATTCAAAAAACCCATTCATTGCATACTTACTAGCAGTATATGCTGTTCGGGCAGGTGTTCCTCGGTAGCCATTGATAGAAGAAATTCCTATGATACTTCCCTTGTTCTTCAGAATTTCCGGTAAGCAGTATTTGGTAGCATACACTGTCCCCCAAAAATTCGTATCCATGACTTTTTCAAAAACCTCTAAGTCCATTTCCTCAAATAAAGCCCGCATAGAAATACCCGCATTGGCAATCAACACATCGATTCTTCCAAATGCTTGCATGGCTTCCTGCACCATTCGTTGATTATCGGTTTTGCTGCCGGCATCTGCTAAGACTGCCGCTACCTGTATGCCCTTCCCTTTCAATTTACTAAGAGTCGCATCTAATTTTTCTTGTGAACGGCCTGTTATGACTACGTTTGCACCTGCTAGACCAAACCTAGTGGCGCAGGCTTCCCCTATCCCTGAAGTAGCACCGGTCACTAAGACTACTCGATTATTCCACTGCATATGATGTGATTAAGATTCAAAGATAAAAAAACTACTGTGTCTAAGCCACTAAATCTTTTAACCAACCCTGAAAGGATAAGGTTAGCGCAGATTTTTTGATTAATTTTGCGGCCATGTCTAGAAAAATGAAAAATAAGATTGTTACCAATCTATTGATCGAACGAATCGCAGCGGAAGGAAAATGTGTGGGACACCATGAAGGAAAGGTTGTTTTTGTTCAAAATGTAGCTCCTGGGGATGTGGTGGATATACGTGTCACGAGAGGAAAAAGCTCATTCTTGGAAGGTGAAGCCATTCATTTTCACGAATATTCCAAAGATCGGGTAAATGCTTTTTGCAGCCATTTTGGAACCTGTGGTGGTTGTAAGTGGCAACATATCAATTATGACTTACAACAAACATATAAGAGACAACAAGTAGTAGACCAATTTACTCGAATTGGAAAAATAGAAATTCCGGAAGTAAAACCAATTATTGGTTCTGCACACACTCAATATTACAGAAATAAGCTTGATTTTACGTTTTCAAATAATCGATGGTTGACGCGAGAAGAAATCAACTCAGGGGAAGATTTTGAGCGAAATGCCTTAGGCTTTCACATTCCTAAGATGTTTGACAAGATCATTGATATCGAACACTGTTACTTGCAAGGTGGAATCTCAAATGAGGTTAGAAATCAGTTAAGGGATTTTGCACGTACCCATCAGCTTTCTTTCTATGACATCCGTAAGCAAGAAGGACTACTGCGCAACCTGATCATCCGTAGCAGCAGCACAGGTGAAACCATGGTGATTGTTCAATTTGGGGCAAATGAAGCTGGGCCAATTCAACTGGTTATGAATTTCCTACAAGAAAAATTTCCTTCCATCACTTCGTTGCTTTACATCGTCAATTTGAAGAAAAATGAAACTTTTCATGACTTAGATGTCATTACCTTTTCAGGCAAAGATTTCATTGAGGAAGAAATGGAAGGCTTAAAATTTAGAATCGGCCCTAAATCATTTTATCAAACCAACTCTGCCCAAGCGTATGAATTGTACAAGGTAACTCGGGACTTTGCAGAGCTAAATGGAGATGAAATTGTCTACGACTTATATACTGGCACAGGTACTATTGCTAATTTCGTGGCTAAGCAAGCAAAGCAAGTGATCGGAATTGAATATGTGGAAGCAGCGATAGTCGATGCAAAGTTAAATGCACAAGTCAACGGCCTAGATAACACCTTGTTTTATGCAGGGGATATGAAGGATATGTTGACGGATGATTTCATCGCCAAACATGCCAAACCAGATGTTATCATTACGGACCCTCCAAGAGCGGGTATGCATGAGGATGTGGTCAACATGTTGCTGAAATTGGAGGCTCCAAAAATTGTGTATGTTTCCTGCAATCCTGCCACTCAGGCACGTGACGTAGCATTATTGACGGAAAAGTACACAGTGGATAAAATACAGCCCGTGGACATGTTTCCACAAACCTATCATGTTGAAAATGTTGTACGCTTAACTTTAAAATCATGATATCAGATTTCAATGATCCAGAATTAAGTGGTAAGTATTTGGGAACCATCACCAAGGACTTTGTAAAAGTTTCAGACCTTTTAAAAGAAGCTTCTTACCAAGTCAGAAGCCGAAAATTTTCAGAATTTCCCATTTTTCCTATTTCCAAGGAAGAGCAGCCAATAGGTCAATTATTCTTAGGGAAAAAAGAAAAAGATCTAGATTGGAATTATTACATTACCTATGCAGATGAATTTATACAACGCAAGCTAATTGCCGAGGAGCTATTTGAGGAGTTCAAGAGTAATTATAAAAATCCGGATGAGTTTTGCTGTTTGTTTGTGATTGATGGTCAATTCACATCTTTTGTATTTATACCTTTTCCAGAAGATTGATTTCTCATTATCTTGGCAATCAATTTATATTCATCGCCATTGATACTACAACTACACGCGCTAAATCTGAGAGCAGTCTGCACACTACTGCTCTTAGTGCTTTTAACAATAACATCTTCCAAGCACTCTTCATTGTTGGCGCAGGAGCGTTTTATTCGACCTTTAAGCTTTTTGGAAGGTCTGCCTACGCAAACCATTTATGATATCCATCAAGACCCTAAAGGCTACCTTTATTTAGGTACAGATATCGGTGTTTACAAATACAATGGACAAAGCTTTTCAAAACTACCTACACCGGAGTCATGGGATAATAACTTTGATAATTTATTTCATGACGAATCAGGGGTTATTTGGGTAAAAAATTTCGCCAATCAAATTTTTAAGGAAGAAAACGGAGCCCTACGCCTGATTCCTGAAATACAAGATCTAATCAAGCCATTAGGAGGTCTGAAAAAATTCACCATTCAATCAGACTCTTTGTTTGCTGCTTTGGACAATACCCTGATTAGTATAGATTTGAATACGTTCAACCCTCGTTTTATTTTAAAAAGCCAAGGACCAGAAAATACTTTTTTTTCCCTGCAGAAATATAATAAGGATGTTTTCTTCAATAATTTCAAGACTATATTTGACAGTAATGGGAGCTCAAGTTTTAGCAGTCCAAAAGGATCTAAAGTTTTAGAATTCACTTTTTTCAAAGGAAATCCATATGGCCTAAATAGGTCTTTTGAGGGCGAAATTTTTCAAATGACTTCTGGAAAAATGATTGATAAATCTAGATTACCTGAAGGTACCTATCTCTACTTTTTCAGAGAAATAAATGATGCTTTGTATATCTGTACCAACAAAGGATTATTTGGTATTGATGTTGAAAAAAACACCATCACTCACTCCATTCTTGAAGGTAAACGAGTCTCCGATGTCATTGTAGATAGGGAGGGAAACCTCTGGATAAGCACTTTGGATGATGGCCTATTTTTTATTGCCAATGCTCCCTTATACACTACAGAATTGATCAATTTTAGAGAAACTACACGTAACAATATTTTATCTCTTGCTTTAACCAATGACCAGAAAATTCTAGCTGGAAATAACAAAGGAAATATTTTCAGAGTAACAAGTGAAGGAAGAATCATACAAACTTATAGCTCTGAACTTCAAAATGAGGTCGAGTTTATTTATTTTGATGAGCTTAAAGGCAAAGTGTTCTATACCCAAGGCTATTTTGATTATCCATTGGGTAAAAAAAGTAAAGAAATCTACTTTTCAAAAAAAATGATGCCCGATGATGCTGGGAATTTTCTGATCGCTACCTCAGTAAGTTCAGGTCTCATCGCTAATGATCTCACTAGCATTCCCAGCGTAAGTTTTAACAACTCACTACCATTAACAATCTTTTCCACAACTGCTATTCCCTACTATGATTTAGTCGATAAAAGAGCGAAATCAGCCTATTTCTCAAAAAAATACCAACGGTATTATATTGGTTCATCAGAAGGGTTGTTTGCTTTTTCTAAAGATGGGACTATGTCAGCCATTTCAATTTCAGACTCCTCCCCCTTAATTGTGAATAGTATGACAGAGGATGCTAATGGAACAATTTGGATTGGAACTCAACAAAAAGGACTTATTGCCTTAAGAGGAGAAACCATTGAGGAAGCAGTCTCAGTTATTTTTGAAGAAGCTGCATCTCCTGTCAAAAAAGTCATTTATAAAGATGAAAACATCTACTTTATTGGCGGAAATCAACTGTATAAATACCATATACCTTCTAAAAACATGCAGTTACTACCCATATCCTTTATGTTTAAGGGAATCAATATCAATGATCTACTTCTCTCAGAAGATAAATTATGGTTGGCTACCTCGGAGGGATTGCTTTGGACGAACATAAAGGAGTCAATTCAATTCCCTGAACCATTAATTTATTTACAACAAGTGAATTCTACGAATGGAATCATTTCACTGGACGAAAAACTCCCATATGATATAGAAAACCTAGAACTTCAATTTGATGTACTTCACTTTAAAAGTATGGGAGCATACAATCTACAGTTTAGAATCAATTCCAATCAAGATAACTGGCAAACAATCGGAAGAGGCCAACAATCTATTTTCTTTGCAGGATTAAATCCAGGTAATTATCAGTTGGAAGTACGCGCAGTGATTGGGGGAAATATATCAACTTCTATTCTTGTTAATTTTGTAGTTGAAACCCCTTTTTGGAAAACATGGTGGTTTATGGTTCTTGTAGTCTTCCTCATAATTCTAGGATCTGTGGCTTATGTAGTAAATTATAGTAAAAGGCTCCAAGAAAAAGAAACCATCAAATCCAAATTATTGCAATCTCAACTAACAGCCTTGCGCAGTCAGATGAATCCTCACTTTTTATTTAATGTGATCAATGCTGTACAAGGCTTAATTTTTGCAAATAAAAAAGCGGATGCTGCTGAGTACTTAGGGGAATTTTCTAACCTAATGCGCAAAGTATTACAGCAATCTGATAAACAATTTGTGCGTTTAGAAGAAGAGATTCAGCTGATTGATTTATATATTTCTATCGAAAAAAGAAGATTTGAAGAAGATTTTCAATATATTTTGGAGATCGATCACCATTTAGATAAAAACAGTATTCAAATTCCTTCTTTGATTGTTCAGCCGTTTGTAGAAAATGCGATCAAACATGGGCTTCTACACCAAATAGGAGAAAGAAAGTTAAGCCTTACCTTTGGAATGGATGAAGATGAAAAGCATGTAAAAATTACCATAGAAGATAATGGCGTAGGAAGAAAAACCTCGACAGAAATTAACAGTAAGCGAAATAGTCACCAAGCATTTGCTACCAAAGCAATTGAAACCAGAGTTAACTTACTCAACCAAAGTTTAGCTGATCCGATTACTTGTTCCATAGAAGACCTGATCAATGAACAGGGAGCAGGAATCGGCACCAGAGTCACCCTCAGATTACCATTCACCTATGAATACAGCCATACTAGTTGATGATGAACCAATAGCACGATTGTCCCTTCGTGGCATGTTGGAAACTTACTTCCCAAAAATACATATCAAAGGAGAGGCTAAAAATCTCCCAGATGCGATCAAGCTCATACATCAGCAAAAACCAGATATTATCTTTTTGGACATTGAAATGCCTGGCTATTCGGGCTTGGAAATATTAGATTTTTTTAATGTTCAACAACTAAAGTCCAAAATTATTTTTGTAACTGCTTACGAAGAGTTTGCACTGAAAGCATTTGAACTCTCGGCAGTTGACTACTTGCTTAAACCTATTCAAAAAAATGCATTGGAACGGGCATTATCAAAAATTAGTAGTCCTCAGCAGGAAGCCTTACAGGTATTACAAGAAAACTTAAAGCATCATAAACCTCAAAAAATCACACTTCAAACAGGTGAAGGACTCCTTTTTTTAAAATTAGATGATATTATTTACCTCAAAGCAGATGGTTCTTATACACATTTTTTCCTCAGCGATAACGAAAAAGTAATTGTTTCTAAACGTCTCTTAGAGTATGAAAAACTCTTGGAGCTTGGAAGCTTTATGCGGATCCATAGGAGTCATATCATCAATCTGGACCATATCAAAAAAATAACTAAAGAAGATGGCGGTGGTGTGGTCATGAGTACTGGTGAACTACTTTCAATCTCGCAAGAGAAAAAAAGCGAACTACTTGCCCTATTCGGAGATCAAAAACTGTAAGAGGAGTGGACAATGAGCAAGAGATAGTAAACAATGCTTAAGAATGAGTAGTGAACATTCGTATGTCAAACTAACTTTTCCAAAGTTCAGAACTTTGGAAAAGTTTCTTGGTTTCTAACTTCTCGATGTTTTTTTTCCTTCCTGAAATTTTTTGATTCTTATCTTATGCCTCTAAATTTTAATCTATCGAATCTCGCTCCTAGTCTCTAAAAATGCTTCCAACCTTGGGCTTTCAGGTTGACAACTGTTCCACTTTTGGTAACCAAGGATTTCCCCTCAGAAGGCGGTGAGATATGACCGATGAAATGAATGTCGGGGTGTTTTTCAAGTGTTTTAAAGTCTTTTTGATCAATGGTAAACAGCAATTCGTAATCCTCTCCCCCATTCAAAACACAAGTAATCGGATCCAATCCAAGTTCTACTGCGGTATCAAAGGTTTGTTTATCTATCGGGAGTTTATCTTCATAAATAGTCACTCCACAGTTGGAATGCCGACATATATGGAATAGCTCAGAAGCTAATCCATCGGAAACATCCAGCATACTGCTAGGAACAACTCCCATCTCCCGCAATTCATAAATTATATCCATCCGTGCTTGAGGGCGAAGCTGTCTACCAGTAACATACGCATATTTCTCTAAATCGGGCTTCATATTCGGATCAGCAAGATATACTTGCTTTTCTCTTTCTAGAATCTGTAAGCCAATCAAAGCTCCGCCCAAGTCCCCTGTAGCACAGATAATATCATTTAATTGCGCACCTGAACGATAGCTAACCTCTTCTTTTTTGGCAATGCCCATGGCTGTTACAGAAATCACCAATCCTGAACGAGATGCTGTAGTATCTCCACCTATAACGTCAACTGCGTAGTGATCCGCAGCCATACGAATTCCTTCATACAATGCCTCCACTGCTTCCACCGAAAAGCGGTTAGAAAGTGCAATACTTACCGTTACTTGCTTAGGTATTGCATTCATCGCTGCCACGTCTGAAATGTTGACGGCGATGGCTTTAAAACCCAAGTGTTGCAAAGGTGTGTAGGATAAGTCAAAATGCACTCCTTCCACCAATAAATCCGTAGTAACCACTTGCACCATTCCATCTCCTAGATCAATAACTGCCGCATCATCTCCAATTCCCTTAAGTGTAGATGCATGACGAGGGGTCAATTGCTGACTCAAACGCTCAATTAATCCAAACTCTCCCAATTCACTGATTTCGGTTCTTTTCTGATTTTCCATTAGGCTTTCTTTTCCTGACATAATTCCACCAATACACCATTGGTACTTTTCGGGTGCAAAAATACCACTAATTTATTATCTGCACCTTCTTTTGGAGTTTCATTTAAAATTTCGAAACCTTCATCCTTCAAACGAGCCACTTCTGCATGAATATCTTCGACATCAAACGCGATGTGATGGATACCCTCTCCTTTTTTGTCGATAAACTTAGCAATAGGACTGGTATCACGAGTCGCCTCCAATAATTCAATTTTTGTCTCCCCAATCATAAAAAAAGAAGTACTTACCCCTTCACCTTCCACTGTTTCTTCCTTGTAATGGGTTTCTCCTAAGAGTTTTTTGAAAAGATTATTAGATGCTTCCAAGTTGGAAACCGCGATTCCTAAGTGTTCAATTTTTCTCATTTTAAAATTTTGTATCTTTAACAATGAATTTTTTCTGAATCGAAAATGTTTCTAAATTCACATGCTAAACCTAGTAAAAAAATGATTACAGTTTCCGATAAGGCCAAAGAAAGAATCCTTCAATTGAAAAAAGAAGAAGGCCGAGAAGAAAATGACAATATACGAGTGTCTGTCAAAGGTGGTGGTTGTTCAGGATTGAAGTATGATCTGAATTTTGATGCAACCGTTGTAGACTCAGATCAAGTTTTTGAAGACAAAGGAATTAAAATTCTTGTCGATAGAAAAAGCCTTTTGTATTTAGCTGGCACTATTCTGGAATTCTCTGATGGATTAAATGGAAAGGGTTTTCAATTTGTAAACCCCAATGCATCGAGAACCTGTGGATGTGGAGAAAGTTTTTCTGTGTAAACACGATAAAAACAATTATAAATCGAAAAGCCTTTTCTGAAAACGGAAAGGCTTTTTTCATTTAATTTCTAATTTCAATCCAAAAAAATATACCTAAATACAATCCAACCAAACAGGTGTATTCATTTTTAATTTTCACCAAAGCCAACAAGTAAACTGCTTACGATCTATTTTATTCACGGGTAATAATTTTGCCATTCTTTAAAACAACGAAATAATATTTTACAAACTACAAGCATTTTATATATTAGTTCATTTTAAACTAGCTTAAATTTGATTTATTGGCTATAAATTGTGTATTTTGAAGAAATATTTACACAAGAATTTTAAATAAATCTTACCACTTAATCATTTTCTATGATGAAACGTTTACTAGTAACATGTGTAGTGTTGATAGCCTCTATTAGCATTGCCTTGTCTCAAACAACAAATGTACGGGGTGTGGTAACCTCCTCCGAAGACAATCTGCCCCTTCCGGGTGTGAATGTCTTGGTTAAAGGCACCACCTCTGGTACCGTGACAGATCTTGATGGAAATTATTCCATTCAAGTGGCCCAAGGACAAACCTTGGTTTTTTCTTTTGTAGGCTATGATTCCCAAGAAATCCTTGTTGGAAATCAAACTATGGTCGATGTTCTCCTGATGATTGATGCCAAAACCATGAATGAAGTCGTGGTAGTGGGTTATGGTACTCAGTCCCGCAGAGATTTGACGGGTTCGGTTGGTTCCGTAAAAGGAGAAGACATCAACCGTATGCCTGTAGCTAGTGTGGACAACGCACTTCAGGGAAGAGCAGCAGGTGTATTTGTGCAGTCTCCATCTGGAACACCTGGTGCAGGAATTACCATGCAAATTCGAGGAAACACCTCCCTTTCTGCTAGTAGTCAGCCTTTGTATGTTATTGATGGAATTCCGATGATATCAGAGGACCTTTCGGGTTTATTCTCTGGAGGTCAGGCCACCAACTCCCTCGCGGATATTAACCCAGCAGATATTGAATCCATTGAAATCTTAAAGGATGCCTCTGCTGCTGCCATTTACGGTTCTAGAGGTGCTAATGGGGTAGTTTTGATTACGACCAAGCGTGGAAAATCCGGAGATGCAAAAATTGATATCAATGGGTTTTATGGTTTTCAGCGAATCACCAACGAAATTGACATGCATAGCTCCAGTGAGTTCTTGAGCCTAATGAATGATGCTATACGCCAAGATATCCGAGCAGGAATAGAATTACCGTATGATAACATCACAGATGTATGGGGATTTTCACCTGATGATCCTGATTTGCAAAATACCCGTTGGTTTAGAGAGATTTTCAGAGATGCCCCTATTCAAAGTTATGACGTAGCTATCTCTGGAGGAAATGAAAAAACACAATACTATACTTCCCTAGCATATTTCAACCAAGATGGGGTTCAGATCGGTACTGGTTTTGAGCGGGTTTCTGCCCGATTAAACGTAGACACCCAAGCCAAAAAATGGTTGAAAGTAGGTACTAGTATGAACCTTAGCCGAACCGTACAAGACCGTACCATCAATGACAATTCATTGTATGGGGTTGTTATCAACTCATTAGCTGGTGACCCATTGATGCCTGTGCGGGAAGCTGATGGTTCTTATGCTGATCCATTTGATTATTTTGGATGGTGGATGTTGGATAATCCTGTTTTGATTGCGGAAAACTACCATAGATTCACCCGAACAGTAAGAGGCTTAGCCAATTCCTATGCTGAAGCAACCCTAGCTCCTGGCTTGACCTTACGATCCACCTTAGGTATTGATTACACTTATTTGGAAGACGAATCTTACACACCTATCATTTCCCGGGAATCAGTTAATGGTAATTTCAATGGATTTGGGACGTTTGGTTCGACCCAAGACTTTACTTGGATTGCTGAAAATTACTTGAATTACACCAAAAGCTTTGGAGCTGACAATCGTCATAATATCAGTGCTTTGCTAGGTACGTCCTATCAAGCATCTTCCAGGACTTTCTCCTCTATTTCTGCACAAAACTTTCCAAGTGATCAGTTTACAAAACTATCAGTAGCAGGTAGAGTAACTTCTGCATCAACTTCTGGTACAGATTGGGGGTTGGCATCCTACTTTTTCCGAGGTAATTACAACTATGCAGACAAGTTCCTAGCAACCTTCACTGTACGTGCGGATGGTTCTTCCCGATTTGGTGATAATTTCCGTTTTGGTATTTTCCCGTCAGGTTCCGTTGCCTACAGATTAAGCGAAGAAGAATTTTTACGCAATACTGCTGTATCTGATTTAAAATTCAGAGCTTCATATGGAGTAGTAGGTAACCAAGATGGTATTGGAAATTTTGCGTCTAGAGGTTTATTTGGCGTTTCTGCCTATAGACTAGCACCTACCCTCACTCCTGCACAATTGAGCAATGCTAACCTTACCTGGGAAAGCACTGAGCAGTGGAATGTAGGTATTGACTTTGGGGTACTTAATGACCGCATCACTTTCACAGGGGATTACTTCGTCAAGACCACCACAGACCTTTTGCTTAACAGACCTATCCCAGGAATTTCAGGCTTCTCCAGTGTGATTGACAATATCGGCAAAGTAGAAAACAGAGGACTTGAATTAGGTATCCGGGGAGCAATTTTAGCTTCCGGTCCATTTACTTGGAGTTCTGCATTCAACATTTCATGGATCAGAAATAAGGTTCTTGAACTAGTAATTGATGAACAGGTATTGAGTGATTCTCACATTTTGGCTGTAGGCCATCCTATCGGAACATTTTTCCTGATTGACCAAGAGGGAGTAGATCCTGAAACAGGTAATATGCGATGGGTTGACTTAAACGGTGATGGAGAAATCAATTCCGCAGACCGTAGAATTGTTGGGAATTCCCAACCGGACTTCTTTGGTGGATGGGACAACAACTTCCGCTACAAAGGATTTGATTTAAATATATTGTTCAATTTTATTGTGGGAAATAAAATCTTTAACCATTCCAGAGCAACCTATGAAAACTTAGGTTGGAGTAGACTAGGACTAGGATTCCCTCTTCCAGATGGAAATAATCACCAATTGGCTGATAACCGCTGGATGGAACCTGGTGATGTAACGGATATCCCTAGAGCTTCTCTAACCAATGTCAACTGGAGAGAATATTCCAGCAGATGGTTGGAAGACGGTTCATTCTTACGTTTACGAATGATCAATTTGGGATACAACTTTACTCCCCAGCGAGTAGAGCGAATCGGCGTAAGGAGTTTGAGAGTGTTTGTACAAGCTCAAAACTTGTTGACATGGACACGATACACAGGTCTGGATCCAGAAGTAAGCCAAAATGCGAGAGATCCTCGTTTGGCAGGCTCTGATTTTGGTACTTTCCCACAAACGAGAAGTGTATCACTTGGTTTTAACATTGGACTTTAATGCTAGCGAACATGAAAAAATTACTATTTATAATACTGGCAGTCTTCACGATCCAATCTTGTGATATTTTGGAACCAGATCCATTGACTGCCTTGGATGCAAATGCTGCTTTGGTAGATGGTACTTCTGCCAATGCGATACTCCTAGGTGCTTATTCCAGAATGCAAAATATCAATTATTATGGCTTGGAATATGTCCTTAACAATGACTTGATTGCTGATAACGCACGCTATCAAGGTTTCTTTGATTCACAGTTGGAGATAGATCAACGAGCAGTACCATTTACCAATCTGTGGATTACACAGGCTTGGCCAAACATCTACCGGGTAATTAACATCACCAACCTCTTGATTACAGGGGTTCCAGCATTGGAAGATGCTACCTTTTCTCAAGCAGCTCGAAATCGAGTTCTGGGAGAAGCACATGCCATCCGTGCACTTGCATATTTCGATCTATTGAGAATTTATGGTGAATTCTTCAATGAGAGCTCTACATTCGGTGTTCCTTTGTTGATCGAGCCTATTGAGAACAACGATTTTAATAGAATTCCTAATCTAGCAAGAAACTCAGTTGCACAAGTCTATACACAGATTATGTCGGATATAAATTCGGCAGTAGACTTGTTGCCAGGTGTTAACGATAAAGGTCGGATGAATTTCTGGGCAGCTTTGAGTTTACGGGCACGAGTTCAACTGTACCGTGGAAACTATACACAAGCATTTGATGATGCCGATAGGGTGATTACAGAAGGTCCTTCGCAGCTTTTAACTAATGTGAGGGATATTTATGTTGCCTTAACTCCCACAGCTGAATCCATCTTTGATCTCGAATTCAACGATCAGGATCAAAGTAGTTTCAACACCTATATCATCAGAAGAGATGAATACAATGTAGATCCTTCATTATTGGATGCTTTTGAAGATGGAGATACTCGTGCTGATTTATTTTCGTTCAGCAGAAATTCCTTCCGTTCGGCTAAATATCCTGACAACAACAATGGGAACAATACCAAGGTATTCCGTTTGGCAGAGATATACTTTATTAGAGCGGAAGCTGCTGTTTTTACCAACAGTGATCCAAATGCAGGTTTAGCAGATTTAAATACGATTCGCGAACGTGCTGGACTGCAAGCTTTGACGGGTTTTGGAACAACTGACGCTTTTGTGGATGCTATATTGCAAGAAAGAAGAGTAGAATTAAATTATGAAGGACATAGGTTCTTTGACCTTGTTCGATACAACAGAATCGGTACAGTTTTGGGTATGCCAGACTTTAGAAGAGTATGGCCAATTCCAAGAGATGAGTTATTGGTTTCTCAAGGGGTATTGGTTCAAAACCCTGGTTATGAAACTTTATAAATAAACCTTAAGTAGACTAAAAAGCCCCGATTTATATGAAATCGGGGCTTTTTTTATAATGGTAAGGGAATTAATTTTAGATAAACAAAGAACTGATTGATGTATTGCCTGTTACCGCGTGAATAGCTTTAGCAAAAAGATCAGCCACACTCAACACTCTGATTTTTGGAGAAGTCTGTTTGACAGGGATAGTATCAGTAATCACTAGTTCCGTAAGAACGGAATTTTCAAGATTATGATAAGCATTTCCAGAAAGAACCCCATGAGTCGCAATCGCGCGAACAGATAGTGCTCCTTTATCCATGATAATTTGAGCTGCTTTACAGAGGGTTCCCGCTGTATCAACCAAGTCATCTACTAACACCACATCTCTTCCTTCCACATCCCCAATCACTTGCATGGAGGCCACCTCATTGGCTCTTTTTCTGTGCTTATCACAGACAACCATTTCCACTTCAAAATGCTTGGCATAAGCTCTAGCCCGAGCAACACCTCCCACATCAGGAGCAGCAAAAATGAGATTTTCGGTCTTAATTCGCTCCAAATACGGAACAAAAATCGCCGAACCATTTAAATGATCCAAAGGAATGTCAAAAAATCCCTGAATCTGTCCAGCATGTAAGTCGCAGGTCATAATTCTGTCTGCACCTGCTGAGGTTAACATATTGGCAATCAATTTGGCAGCAATAGAAACTCTCGGACGATCTTTTCTATCCTGTCTTGCATACCCATAATAAGGAATGACAGCACATACCTTATACGCACTGGCACGCTTGGCTGCATCGATCATCAGACAAAGCTCCATCAAATTATCAGCTGAGGGATTAGTCGCTTGTACCAAAAACACAGTACATCCCCTTACAGACTCATTGAAACTTGGAGAAAGCTCTCCATCACTAAATTTTGAAATAGTCAAATCTCCTAATTTTTTACCATAATGCTTGGCAATTTGTTCGGCTAAAACTTTACTATTGGTCCCTGAGAATATTTTGACCTCGGTCATCATTTTGTTTTGTTTGGCAGTGAAATGATTTGTTTAGGATAAAACAAAGGTACAGTAAAAAAATGAATCTGTTATGGAGAGGGAGGGAATTTGGAATGAAGGCAGTGAACAGTGAGCAGTTGGGGAAATGAAGAATGAGGAATTAAGGCAGTGAACTGTGAGCAGTTGGGTAGTGACAAATTGGAAAAAAGGAAATGTCGAATGAGAATAAGAAATTAGTAATTAAAGACAAAATAAAAATTCTGTGCTAATCTGCGAAATCAGTGGACAGCCAACTAATATCGAATGATAAACGCTCAATTTCGAATGATGAAGGTCAGACGGGAACCCTCTCTTTTTGAAAAGCCCATGAAAACAGGATGTAGATAAGTAAGATATCAAAGACACTCAAAATCGCCAATCCTACCATCACAAATAAAACCGTCATCAACAAAATCGCTGCTAGCATACCCACAATACCGGTCACTAAAAACAGATTACCCATATACCCATTTTGGAAGATGAGCCCAATTGAAAAAGGGATGAATGAAATACCAAAACCAACTAACTTAACGAATCCATATAATTTATAATCCGTATCCATACTTCCTGCAAAAGTTATATCCGATACAATTATTATAAGATTGACTGCAATCAGAATAAAAGCCCCCCATTGAATGAGTTTGGAATCTAAAGCTTCACCCAACTTACTCCAGCCAACTAAATACAGGGAAAAGCTTATGAGGATCAATATCTTAACAGGAATATAATACTCCGGAATTTTCAGTGCGGAATCAAAAAACAATACGCCATCCCAATAGATTTCAAGCATTGAAATCATGAAGTAAATACATCCTGCAATAGCTGCTGCCAGAAAGGTACGCTTAGACTTTTTAGGAAAAATAAGTTGTTCATTAGAAAGAATAGTAGGCGTGGGCAGTTCTTTTTCAACCCCCAATGCTTCCAGTATGGCCTTGACCGTATAGGATCTTGGAGTCACCTCCCCTGCTTCTATCCGTTGGATCGTACGCACATTGATATTACATTTTTCTACCAACTCTTCCTGAGTCATTCCTTTGGCTTTTCTCCATTCTTGGATCTTGAGCCCTAGCTGTGGTTGTTGCATGTTGTGTATAGCTTGTTTGACCATGGCAAGTTGGTTGCTTTCTTACAAATATAACCCGAAAAATAGGAGGATTTCACCCGACATTTGGACGACATTGTGGGGAGAAGTGAACAGTTAGCAGTGAACAGTGGGCAGTTGGGAATGTAGAATAAAAAATGAGAAATGAAAGCTCGCAGAACTCACGGAAAACACAGAAAAATTTTCATTGAAAAATTTGTACCCAAGGAGATGGGTTAAGAATCAACCAATAAACTCCATCAATTGCCACCGGGTTTTAACTCAGGAAAATAAGAGTATTTCCTGGATTTATATAAGTGGGCTTTAACCCACTACCATGGAACGTCAGCAAAAACACCCAATCAAAGTAATAGATATTTAAAACTATAAGGATTGGGATTTATCCATCTAAAAAGACGCAATAGCATTGGAGAAAAAAAGAAAAAAATCTGTACTAATCTACTAAATCTGTGGATAGCAAAAATAATGAATTTTGCCGAAAAGGTGGAGATAGAAGGTTTAAAGGATGAAGAAGGAAAAAAATCTTTCGTGACATTCGTGTCATTAGTGGACAGCCAACTAATGTCGAATGATGAACGCTGAATTTCGAATGATGAAGGTCAGACGGGCACTCGCTCTTTTTGGAAAGCAGTTGGAATGAGGAATTGGAAATGAAAGAAAAAAGATAAAAATCTGTGCTAATCTGCGAAATCTGTGGACAGCCTGATAATGATGAACGATAAAAAAATCTTTCGTGAAATTCGTGTCATTAGTGGACAGCCAACTAATGTCGAATGATGAACGCTGAATTTCGAATGATGAACGCTGAATTTCGAATGATGAAGGTCAGACGGGCACTCGCTCTTTTTGGAAAGCAGTTGGAATGAGGAATTAGAAATGAAATACTAAAGAAAAAAATCTGTGCTAATCTGCGAAATCTGTGGACAGCCTGATAATGATGAACGATAAAAAAATCTTTCGTGAAATTCGTGTCATTAGTGGACAGCCAACTAATGTCGAATGATGAACGCTGAATTTCGAATGATGAAGGTCAGACGGGCACTCGCTCTTTTTGGAAAGCAGTTGGAATGAGGAATTGGAAATGAAAGAAAAAAGATAAAAATCTGTGCTAATCTGCGAAATCTGTGGACAACCTGATAATGATGAACGATAAAAAATCTTTCGTGACATTCGTGTCATTAGTGGACCGAAAATACAGTGTCCATACTATCGTAAGTAGCGAAAGATCTTATCCCACTTGGAACAATCGCTCATACCCCACCACACGCCTTAGCTTTTTATCCAAGGTCCAAAGCTTCAACTCATTTAAAAACAACACCTCTCATCGGCGATTCAAATCTCTTAATTCCTGAGCAGAGTATCTAAACTCTAAGGGCTCACACACAATGGAAGCTCCTATTTGCTTGACTTTTTGAGAACGGATGTAAGAAATCAAGGCCACCTTCAAAGCCTCCGTAATCGTATCAGCCTTGGAAAGCTCCATGGCTTCTTCAATCAATTCTTGAGAAATTATTGCTGTAACTTTCATAAAATTAAGTTTTTACAAAATACGATAGCATATCGTATAATAGAAAGTTTTGATATTATTTTTTGCACCTTGACTAGGTTTAGCATAAAAGGAAATATCCCAATAATCTAAATCAACCCCAACACTTTCGCCAAACAAACCTTGACTTCAGCTAATTCAAGTTCTGTAAGTATTCCAATTTTCTTCACAAATCTTCTCTCAGACAAACTCTTTACTTGAAAACAATCAGCAAAAGAGGTTTTTGATAATCCATTGAGATGATTAGGCTTTAGGAAAACCATCCAACTTTTTGGTTCCTTAGTCCCATCCGTCAACGGAACAACAATCTTCAAAGGCAATAGCCCAAGGGAATCAGCATTTACGATGATTGCCGGTCTAGTTTTTTTTATTTCTTGACCGACTTGCGGTCCAAAATTCACCAGCCACACTTCTCCATTTTTCATCAGTCAATGATTTCAGTATCAATATCACCCCAATCCTCAACTTCTTGCTCATAATATGATCTAGTCTCAGGATCAGAGGCCTCTTTTTCCATGGTTGTGTAGATTGTCATTTTGTTTTTTCGGGCTTCTTCCATTTTCAATTGAAATATGGATTTAGTAGCAGGTCTGATCATGATACCATCTCCATGATCTTCAATTACCACCTCGGCAAGCTCATATTTGTCAATCAATGCTTTAGGCAAAATAACCCCACTACTATTGCCTATTTTTCGAATTTTGGTTTCCATACCCAAATTTACAAAAAAAGTAATAACATGTTATAACTTTCATAAGAACATGAATATTTTATCACTCTACTCTATTTCTATTATATTTCGCAGAGCATATTTCAAATAATATCCATCCATATCGCAACCCTAATATCTATTAATATCACCATTAATTTATATCAACCCCAACACCTTACCCAAAGCTGCATTCCTATTCCCCTTCTTCCACACCGCATACAACTCCGTTTTTTGCTTGATCTTATCCAGTTCGATAAACATCACCTTTAAATCATATCCCTGTTTCAACGATGTGGGCACAATAGCCACACCCAATCCAGCCTCCACCAGTTTGAATATGGTCAGGGCATGAACAGACTTATGGGTGATGCGTGGAGAAAAACCCTTATCCTCACAGATGGACATGATCTTGTCGTAATAAATGGAAGAATAGTCTTGGGAAAACAGGATAAAGTTCTCTTCCTTCAATTGCCCTACATGCTTTAAACCTTCCTCTGTCAAAGGATGCCCCAACGGCAAAACTACCGAAAAGGTATCCTGATGGACCATCTTCATCTCCAAGGATTCCGGAACCCGCGCCAATCGTACAAATCCCAAGTCTAATTTATCTTTTTCCAACATTTCGATTTGTATGGCATTGCTGAGTTCCTCCAGGGAGGTTTTGATACCGGGAAAGGTTTGGGAAATTTTGACCAAAAGTTCGGGAATTACTGTATGGGCCGCAGAGCCTAGAAATCCAACCCTCAATTCTCCGATGTTACCCGAAGCTATTTCCTTGAGTTGGGTTTTGGTGAGTTGTAGGTGATTGAAGATGTAGTCTACCTCAGCTTTGAGGAAATGACCCGCAGGGGTAAGTACTACCTTCCGCTTCGTCCGCTCAAACAACTGTATTTCAAGGATCTCCTCCATCTGCTTGATCTGACGGCTGAGACCCGGTTGGGATATAAATAATCGCTCCGCTGCACGGCCAAAGTTGAGTTCTTCGGCAACGGCACGGAAATATTCGAGGTGTCGGAGTTCTATATTCAAGATCCAAAGTTTTTGATGCCACAAAGGCACGAAGACACTAAGTTACTAAGAAAGGTGAAATTAGCTACAAAGCCACAAAGGCACTAAGAAAGGTAATATGGGCCACAAAGGCACTGAGGTAATAAGAAAGATTTGAGTGGCCACGGAGGCACAAAAACAATAAGATTATTTTTAGAGGCCACATGTCCTCTTAGGCATCTGGCTTATGGAAAAGATAGGACTAGGTATTGCCACCATTTCAATTCTTAGGTTGGTATTTATGATGTTTGGTTTAACCTTTTTTCAATTTTCTTCGTGCCCCTGTCTGCCGACAGGCCATAGCCGTCAGGTTAAGAGGTTAATTATATGTTCAAGAGCCAATTTTCCTTTCTTTTTTTCAAGATAAATTGCTTTTGGAGCATAATCGATCAATTTTTTAATCAAAAGTCGGAGCTGGTTTTGGTTTTTAACTGCTTTTATTAGAAAGTTTTGGATGTTTTGTATCAGTCTAAAGTATTTCCAAATACTGCATAGTATCTTATATTTACCATACATCTGCTCTTGTAAACAGTTGAATATCTTTAGATTAAGGATTACCCAAATTAGCTTTCCGTAAAGCTGACATTCAAACCTATGAATTTTTTTACTGTTAAACTCATTTATCGTAACCAAAGATTTCCAAGTCTTGAAAATGAGTTCTATTTGCCATCTCATAGCGTAAACTTTTCTTATTTCATTGGTTTTTAGTACCTCAGACGGAACATTGGTAACCATAATATTGAGTCTGGCCTTGATTTTAAACTTTTCAGAAACATTATGTCCTGTTGACCTTGCTTGTTTGGTTGTTTTTTTTAGTCTTTTTTGATAGGTTTCTTCATTGGCAAGTGAAAGAACCAAACGCGCAGGAACACGCTCCTTTTTACCTAAGTATACAGAGACTTCAATATAGTCAAGATGATTTTTTTTGAGTTTGTGAAGGTGATTTTTTAAGTCTACAGGTTCCTCTGAATCCAAATCAAGATAGCAATTCACCTGTGGCCCCAAACGGTTGATAAAATAGGCTCCCGCAGAATGGACCTTTGTCATAAACTTCAGGGTAGAATATCCCAGATCTCTTAAAAAAAGATCTTTTTCACATATATCATGAGTAAATTCCGCTGAGTCTGACTGATCGTTCAATACCCCAGAGGTCAGTCTCAGATCCATACTTTGACCGCTAATGAAATCGTATTCATATTGGATACTTATCATTGATGATGATTGGCTAAGGGCTCCGCCATATCCCTTATATTTTTCCGAAAAAGGGTCAGGGAGAGAAAACTTGGTTGAATCCTTGATCCTGATTCTTTTAAAATGGGATGTAAGGAGTTCTCTATTGCCCTGATATCTAATCTTTTGAAACAAAAGTATGTCAAGACATCTTTTTAAAAATGATACTGCTTGAGCTGTAAATCGATCGTGTAAGGATTGCTTTGTAATATTGATACCGAACTGCTCAAACAGAAAGGAGGCCATATCCAATAAGCTGAAAAATTTTCCCCGTTGATACGAAAACATCAAACTAAGCAGGAACCCGAAACCGTCAAGTTTAGACTTCCTGATACAGAAACGAGTTTCAGAGGCGATTGAGTTAATGGTTTTTGGATTAAAGAAACTATGAAATTTTTCCCTTAAAATCTGATCTTTTTCAAGTAAATTTCCTTGATTTTCTTCCCTTTACTGTAAAAATATTGTTATATTTATAGAAGAAAAAGGCGGATAACGACCAAGTTGAGCCGCCTTTTTCAAAATAACTAAAAACTTATACAAATATGAGCAAAAGGACGAAAGATCCCAAGGGGGATCTACGTTTTGTTTGTAAATCAGCTCAGACTTCTGATTTCAGGCCCATTAGCCTGACGGCTATGGCCGACAGGCAGGTTTGAGCCTTAGTGGCAATCCTTTTAATTACGAAACCTCCTTATTCCTTTCTTTATCAATGGTACATTAAAGTTTATCAAATAACCAAGGGATAAACCTGTCAATTTCAAATGACTGATAATCTGAGCTTCCCAAACAGGATTTACTTGTTCTACTGATTTTATCTCAATAACAACTTTATCTTCGACCAATAAATCTAACCTCAGACCGTCATCAAATTGTATTCCATCATACTGAATAGGAATAGTAACTTGTCTTTTCACATTCAAACCTGCTTTCCTCAGTTCATGCGCCAAACAAACTTCATAGATTTTTTCTAAAAGTCCGGGCCCAATACTTTTATGGATGATATAGGAAGCATTTACAATACACTTTCCTATCCTTTCTTCTTCAATACTGAGCGCATTAAATTCCATTTCGTAAAAGTTTAAATCATCGAAACCAAAATACGACAGCAAATTAATAGACCCAAGTATTACTGTGAATTTAAACGTTTATTTTTTAAATAACCAATAGTTATTATTAATGCATGAAATTGGTATTTATAATTATGTTTATAACTGACTATTTTTGAATTTCAATGCTACGAAGTCACGAAGGCTCAAAGAATTATTTCTAGGTATTGGTATTTTCTAGACATATTTAATTCGTAGTGCCTTTGCGCCTCTGTCTGCATTCATGCAGGTTTGCAGCAAACCAAAGTACATATCTTAGTGCCTTTGTGCCATTGTGGAAAACCAAAATAAAAATCTTAGTGCCTTTGTGCCTTTGTGGCAATAAACCAACAAGAAACCTATGAACACCTTCCTATACGCTCAACAACACCTCACCGCCTCCATCGCCCTCGGCATCGCCAATGGGGATATAAAAGGCATCCTCAGCCCTGAAACACGGGAAAAAGTAAAAGCCAGTGCTACTGCGGTCGAAAAAATCGTAGCCAATGGCCAGCCGGTCTATGGCATCAATACAGGCTTTGGGCCATTGTGCACTACGCTGATCTCTCCCGATCAGACCCGTAAACTCCAGGAAAACCTGCTCAAAAGCCATGCAGTAGGTGTAGGCGAACCTATTCCTGTGGAGATTTCCAAACTGATGCTGATCCTGAAGCTTCATGCCCTAGCCAAGGGCTTCTCTGGGATACAAGAACAAACTTTGGATAGGATACTTTGGCATATTGAAAATAATATCATTCCTGTAGTGCCCAAACAAGGTTCGGTAGGCGCATCGGGTGACCTTGCTCCCCTCTCCCACTTATTTTTACCGCTGATCGGATTGGGAAAGGTGCATGTAGGTGGAAAAATACGCTCGGCAGCCGAAGTCCTCCAAGAGCATCAGCTGTCCCCTATCCACCTTGGACCCAAAGAGGGCTTGGCCCTGATCAATGGTACACAATTTATCGCCGCTTTTGGTGTGAAAGTGTTGGAACGGTTTTACAATATCCTCGCCCATGCAGACATTACAGGAGCCATGATGCTGGAAGGGCTATTGGGCTCTATCAAGCCATTTTCTACCGAACTCCATCAACTTCGACCGTATGCAGGCAATCAACATGTAGCCCAGAGCATCCTCAACCTCTTACATGAATCTGAGATTGTGCATTCCCATGCGACATGTGCCCGGGTGCAGGATCCATATTCCTTGCGTTGCATGCCTCAAGTCCATGGAGCCTCCCGCAATGCATGGCTGCATTTGAAGCACATGCTGGAAACCGAAATCAACTCTGTAACCGACAACCCGGTAGTCTTTGATGAAACCCATACCATCAGCGGGGGCAACTTCCACGGTCAACCCATTGCCATGCCTTTGGATTATGCTTGTTTGGCCGCATCTGAAATCGGCAATATCTCCGACCGTAGGATTTACCTTTCCTTGGAAGGTGACACGCCTGGAGTACCCAAATTGCTTCTCAAAGAAACCGGCCTGAACTCAGGCTTTATGATCCCCCAATATACCACCGCTGCTTTAGCGAGTGAAAATAAAGGCCTTTGCTTCCCTTCATCCGCCGACAGTATTCCTACCTCCCTGGGTCAGGAAGACCATGTGAGTATGGGAAGTATAGGAGCCAGAAAAGCCTTGCAGGTGATTGAAAACGTAGAGAAAATCCTTGGGGTAGAACTCTTCTGTGCAGCACAAGCAGTGGACTTTCATGCCCCCTTGAAATCAGGAAAGATCATGACAGCTCTTTATGAACATGTGCGAACAAAAATCAAGCATGTCACCGAAGATCAACTCATGTATGAAGACATGGAAACTGCTATCTCTATCATTCAGAGCGGAGAATTACTTACCTTGGCAAGAGAACTAGCTGACAAGGAAGGGTTGGCTTTGGAGACGCAATGGTCAGAGGATTTTGATAGATTTTAGGTCAAATGAATTTTATATGTTCTAAAGACCTTTGAGGGCTTCTAGACCTCAAAGGTTTCTTATTTGAATTCATTAAAAGTTCAATTTTTCTAATACTATCTTACTTTCAAAAACACCAAAACTAGCCTATCGTCCAACAATTCCTCTTGGTGTTTAATCCAAAATTCCTCCAAATTCCCTTCGATTGATTTTCCAGATTCTTTGACTTTCACTATACGGTTATAAAATTCGTTGGAATTGATTTTCATTATTACAAAATCCTCCATAGACCAAGCAATTGGGAGGTTCAAATTCCAACTATCCAAGTCATTCTCAATATCCCGTAATCTAAATTGTTTTTCAACATTCAAATCCCCATCAAAAATAAACCAATGCGGATCTCCAAGTCCATGAGATACAGATAAAATAGACCCATTTTTCAATGGGCCATAATATCCAATTTTGTAAGGTCGAACAAGCGGAAGCGATAGGTCTTCTTCTAAAAATATATAATGAGCCTCAGAAAAAATCTCAGAGGCCTTCCCTGGAGAGCTTTTGTCAAAATCAAGAAAAATTGTATTGGAATGATTTTCTTTTGACTCCGAAAGACAACTAAAAAGCAACGGAAAAAGGAAAAGTATAGAAAGAAAACTTTTTTCACTTTTCATATCTATCAATAAGCTTAAATCTCATAATGAATGGACTTTCAATGTCTTCTAAACCGATCAGTAAATCATATAGGTGTGGATCTGATTTGACTAATTCCTTTAACTCATTTTTAATTTCATCATAAAAGAAGGCAACAGATTCAATATCCCTCGCCACGTAATAATACCCAGATACAGTGCTGTAGTTTGGAAGATTATAGGGACTAACAAAAAAAAGCTTGACAAATATATCATCTTTTCCGACTGCCCCATGCTTTAATTGTTGGTGACCGAAAGCTTCACCGCTTGATAATAAAATACCAGTTGTAAACCCATTGTTAGCGCCACTTTTAAAACTGTATTTAAATATTGCTTCCTTGTTAGATTTTCCAAATTCAAATTTCCCTAAGATCTCATCTGAAAAAGGCTTTAGAAAAAATTCTGAATGATCAAATTTCTTTTTTTCATCTCTCATGTTAGGAAATTTAAATTCGAACAGTGGGTATTCATTTAAATTTTCTTCATCAATTTTATAAACCCTTGAAGAGTATGGATATGTGTAATAATTATTTCTAATAAATCCAGAATAATCCGGTACTGTGAACCCCCCATTTTCTTGAGGATATGGCATTGCTTTACTAACCAATATTCCAGCTCTATCATAAATCCTTATATTATAAGGATCGTTATTATTATCCATATACGAATAGATAGCGATATTACCAGATTCCAAAATTGCCAAAAGATTGCCCCAAGAATTTATTCTTTTTTTCTCTATAAACTTAAGGTCTTTATCAAACCAAAAAATTGACATGTCGGCTCGAGAAAATGCTACAATCTCATTCCTGTACATATCAAAATCAAAGTCGGTTATACTCTGGTACTCCTCCGGCCCCTCTCCTTTATTTCCTACTTGACCAATGAAATTTCCATCTAATTCAAAAGCAAGCAGTATCTTTTTTTTGCCATCTAAAACAATAAGTTTATCCTGAAATTCAATAATCTTTGCAGCATAAGTTAATTGTAATGAATCCGGTGTTTTGAGGCTTATATAAGAGATATCTTCAAACAACTCTTTAATAGAAATCAAGGAGGAAATTTCCCCCTTCAAGCTCACATCTATTTCTTCAATTTTACCATTTTCATGCACCATTAAATATTCAGTATACCTGCTTTTTGGATTACAACAGTAGACGAAAAGGAGCAAGCCCATTACCTTAAAGAAATCTTTCATAAAGATCTTAAATTACCAGAATTACAAAAGTGAAACATTTAATTAATCCCTCAAAAAAAAAAAATAACAACAATTCCTAATCCACACCTAAATTTAATTATAAAATCCTTATAAGCTCAAAAACCCCTATGTATGAGGAGGAAGAAAGTTTCGAATTCTAAACAAAGGACGTAAAAAACCCCTTTCATTTTTGCTTATAACTATTACTTATTATGTTCTTTTTATTAAGCAAAAATCAGCGAATCGATTTACACCCTCGAAAGGTTTTATATGATTTCCCATTTCGAATCAACTTATTAACAGATACAATTACAATCAGTATAAAAACTACCCACTGTATTACTTTACCCATCTTTTTAGCTCATTAGAAAGATCAAACCTCAACACTAATTCATGACTGTAATCTGTTGCATACAACATTCCCTTTCCTTCATCAAAAGCAATGGTGCTCAAATCATGCGCTATCTCTAAATAAGCCAAAGGTTTCCCTTGCCAATCAAATACTCGTATAAAGCTTTCATTTTCCTTAAACTTATCCGTTCCAACATTTTTTTTAGCTTCCAAAGCAAAAATCACCTTTTCTCCAAGAGCCAAACCGTTATATCCATCAAGTATTGGATCAATCCAACTAGAGGCAGGATCAATGTTTTTCGCATCAAAATAATCATCTTTCCAATTATCTCCATCAACAATGGAAAGTAAAAGTTTGAGATTCTCATCAAACACATCTATCCTGTTGATAATAAAACCAGCTTGAATAAATTGATTTTTAGTCGGATGTTTTTCAAATGGCCCCCCGTACAGACTATGAATAGTTTCAACTGGCAATAGATTAAGATTTTTAACCTTGGGAAACAATGGAGACTTAACTATTTTCTTTGTTTCCAAATCGTAATATTTAATCCTACTCCTATCTTGTTCATAAATAAAACAATTAACATATAATCGATTATTACTACCCATAAACCCTTTAGAATAAGGAAATACTTTCGCATTGACCCGCAGCTTTCGCTCAGTAATTGGATAAGCAGAATTTTGTTGAAGCGTTTTAGTTAGGTTCATTTGATTGAATGAACCTCTTAAATAATCAAAATACCATAATTTAATACCATTACTCTTCTTTTCAAATTGCCCTGCCGTAGTAGCAGGTATTTCCCATTGATCAGGGCCATCACCTCTGACTCCTATTGGCCCTAAATAGGTTAACTTTTCCTTATGAAAAACATGGTAATGATGTTTCCCGCTATTTACTTGGGTAAGAATTAAGGTGTCGAAAACATGGATTCTATGATGATGATTGAAATCATCCGTAAGGATTTTCTGACTTTTTATTGTCAGCTTTTCAGGAAAGTCTTTTTTGGAAATTTTCAAAATCTCCTGTGCTGATATAGTGTTTAATGATGAAAGCATCAACGCTCCGAATAAAACTAAGAAATATTTTAACTGAGTCATAACGATTGAAAATAAGCCACTTCGGTAGAAACGATTCTACCGAAGTGGATGTGAAATTTAATTAACTCCCAGGTAAGGATTCATCAGAACCACATGGCCCAATATTTGAACCACTTCCTGTCAAAATAGCACATCTAGTTATCTGACAAAATGTACCAATACCCGAATTCCCATCAATGTTGTGCTGACAATAGCTGATTCCCATTAATGCAGCTTCAGCTGCCTCTTCGCCAAATGACATCATAGGAGATAAACCTAAAGTGACGCCTAAGGTAACTGCTGCCGCAACTTTTGCAACAGCGCTAGTGGTTTGTTTTAAACTCCTAATTTTGTTTGTGGTTAAAGATGTAACATATGTGAACTTATTAAAAAGAACACCTACTTCCAAATTCACAACAAAATGGAATTCAGTACTTTAAATATTTTTGTACTATTTCAATAGTCAATTTCAGAATAATCTTTTAAAAATTAGTTTACCCCCCGAAAAACCAAATAATTAGTAATTATACATTGGTTTTCCAAAAGAATAAACTTTTTTTATAGTTTTTGAAAAAAAATTAGCGTGCAATTCGGCTAAACTATATTTTTTTTAAATATACCGACATCCATTCCAATTATCGAATATTGTAAAATTCCAAATCAAAAAATTCAGAAATCGGTATGAAATCTCGGTCCAAATGAAAAAGAGGAACTTTTTGAGAAATAGCATACCAAGCAATCAAACAATCATAACTTTTCCGAATGGTATATCCCATGGTTCTTAAGACAGAATATATTTGTGCAGCACCTTCTGCAGCCTCAAATGGATTGGCATAGATTTGCTGCAATGCACTCAATTTGTCTTTCATCCATAAAAAATCGGTAGGATACTTCATCCCTTGCAAAATCTCTTGGTAAATGGGTGGACAGATCAAAACTTGATCTTTATTCAACAATTCCTGCACGGTAAAAGTAAGTTTGGGGTCCTTCCCATCAAAAAAAGAAATCCACACACTCGTATCTATCAACACCCCAACCATTTCAATCAGTTCTCATGGCTCCTAAATCACCAGTCCAATCAATCTTACCCGCCATTTCAGAAAGCTCTTTCATTTTAAGCAATCTTAGAAACTCTCTAAGCGCCAAATCAACCGCCTCCTTTTTTGTTTTGATGTCCGTTTTTTCAAGAATTTCATCAATTAGTTTCTGGTCAATTTCAATATTTGTTCTCATAGCAATATTATTTATACACAAAAATACAAAATTCTATACACATAATCATTTACATGCTATCACTGATTTTTAAAAATTACTCCAGGTTATTACTTATTGAATAAATTGGTATGGAAAATTATGAAGGGATTTGGGTACTTTTGTTGAGATGCGAGAGACGAGATATTAGAGTCAAGAGCAAAGAGCACCTTAACTATGTTTATTTAGAAAAAATTTGTGAAAATTAGTGTAATTCGTGGACTAGCGCTCCGCGGTCGTTGCGCACTACCGTGGCGCTCGTTGCGAGAAATCCAGAAGGAATCAAGGTGATTAAAAACTGCGCCTTTTGGACCCTATATACCGACAGGCAAGACTGCGGGAAACCAAAAGAATCTTCGAGGTTCAGAGATCTTAAAAGTTTAAAAAAATCAATGTTCAAACCTTCGAGGTTTTGAAAACCTCAAAGGTTAACTCAAGTACTATGCAAACCATCAAACATACCTTTATCGGCCCCATTTGCCAAGCCATCACCATGACAGGACTTCCCTTGAAAGGAGCGCTTAAAGATGAACAGCTTGAAATCATCAGCGAAGCAGGCATCCTGATCAAAAATGACCGCATCCATCAGATCAGCAATTACTGGGATCTATATCCCGAAGCACAGTCAATAGGGGCTGAAATGGTCAGTTTAAAAGGGGACTTTGTCGCATTGCCTGGCCTGATTGATTGCCATACGCATATTTGTTTCGGCGGTAGCCGTGCACAAGACTATGCCATGCGCAATGCTGGTAAATCCTATCTGGAAATCGCCAAAGCAGGCGGAGGTATCTGGGACACGGTCACCCAAACCCGAAAAGCCAAACAGGAAAAGTTGGTTCACTTGACTGTTCAGCGAGCCAACAGGCACCTCAAAGACGGTATCACCACCATTGAAGTCAAAAGTGGTTATGGACTCTCTGTAGCCGAAGAACTCAAAATGCTCCGAGCCATCCAAGAAGCCAATGACAGCACCTATGCAGACCTTATTCCAACTTGCTTGGCAGCCCATATTCCCCCTAAAGACTTCCAAGGAACCCAGCGTGATTATCTGAAAGCTATTGCTGAAGAACTTTTCCCCATCCTCCAAGGAGAAGGCTTAGCCAATCGCATCGATGCTTTTATTGAGGATACGGCTTTCACATCAGAAGATATACAATCCTACTTCCACAAAGCCAAAGAAATGGGCTTCGACATCACAGTTCATGCGGACCAGTTCCATGCTTCCGGTTCGCAGGTAGCTGTCAACTTCGGTGCCATCTCCGCCGACCACCTAGAAGCGAGTTCAGACAAAGAAATCAAACTGCTAGCCCAATCTGATACCATAGCAGTAGCCTTACCGGGAGCGTCGATGGGTTTGGGTGTAGCCTACACTCCTGCACGAAAACTACTCGATGCAGGTGCTTCCCTAGCTATCGCCTCTGATTGGAATCCAGGTTCGGCCCCAATGGGTGATTTGCTCATGCAAGCTGCTGTATTGGGTACTTACGAGAAACTCAGCAATGCGGAAGTCTTAGCCGGCATCACCACGAGAGCCGCAGCCGCCCTGAACCTCCACGACCGCGGACAATTGAATCCGGGCATGTTGGCCGATATCGTTCTTTTCCCCACTGCCGATTATCGGGAAATTACGTATATGCAGGGAAGGTTGAAGCCGTTCAAAGTGTTTAAAAATGGAGTTGAAATAAAATGAAATATGGTGGAAATAAAGTTGAAATATGATGGAAATAACAGTGCAGTAGAAAGCTGACCAAGCTTAATAAGATAAGTTGAAAAGAATTGAAATAATTTCTTAAATTAAGCCTATGAAAAAAGTGAATTTGTCTAAATCAGCGATTGAGTTGCTTTGTGAAAAATATAAAGTGGAGGAGCTCTATGTTTTTGGTTCTGCTGTAACCGGTAAAATGACAGATGAATCGGATATTGATTTTTTGGTGAAATTTAAAAATTTTGACCTCAACAATTATTTTCTCAACTACCTAGAACTCAAAACCGCTTTAGAAATGATGACTGGAAGAAAGGTTGACTTAATTGAAAAGCAAACCTTGAAAAACCCTTTTTTAATCCAATCCATAGAAAAATCCAAAGAACTTCTTTATGGATGAAAAAATATTGAAATGGTTATACGACGTTCAATTTGCTGGGCTAGAAATTGAGGATTTTCTTAATCAGCATAAAATTGAGTCTGCCATTGATTACAGACAAAATATACTCCTGAAAAAGGCTATTGAGAGAAACTTAGAAATAATCGGAGAAGCGATCAATAGAATAGTGAGGAAAGACGATACTTTTTACAATATCATTCCTGAATCTCGGTCAATTATTGGTTTAAGAAACGTGATAATTCATGCTTATGACGGCATTTCAGATGAAATGATCTGGTCAGTGGTAACTTTTCATCTACCTAATTTAATGAGACAAGTGCAAATAATTATCTCAAATTCTAACTCATAATTCGATTTAGGCATTAGTAATAATCCAATAACCATCAATATCTAGCCTAACAACCACCGATATCACAAAGTCAATATCCAATATCGCGTAGCTGATATCTAAGAATATCTACCAATATCAGTTAATAAGAACCCCAAAACTACACTTCAAAATAATCCTGTAAAAAGCCATGATCTTCCAAGACCAAATAACCCAAGGCATCCCCTCTACCCTACCCTCTAAAAAAGATCCCAACCCTGATTTTTCACATGCGCCCAAGCGTAAGGATATCTTGAGTGTGGAGGAAAAAAAGTTGGCGGTGAGGAATGCCCTGAGATATTTTCCGAAGGCTTGGCATGCGGAATTGGCAAAGGAGTTTTTTGAAGAGTTACAGGAATATGGAAGGATCTACATGTACCGGTTTATACCGGACTATGAGATGTATGCGAGGCCGATTTCGGAATATCCTGCCAAAAGCCAGCAGGCAGCTGCCATTATGCTCATGATCCAAAACAACCTGGACCCAGCTGTGGCCCAACATCCACAAGAACTGATTACCTACGGAGGAAACGGGGCCGTATTCCAAAACTGGGCCCAGTACCTGCTCACCATGCAATACTTGTCAGAGATGACAGACGAGCAAACCCTCCACATGTACTCCGGTCATCCCATGGGCCTTTTCCCTTCATCCAAGGATGCGCCAAGGGTTGTGGTGACTAACGGCATGATGATCCCGAACTATTCCAAGCCGGATGATTGGGAGAAATACAATGCCCTCGGCGTCACCCAGTATGGACAGATGACCGCCGGTTCGTATATGTACATTGGCCCCCAAGGGATTGTGCACGGCACGACCATAACGGTGATGAATGCTTTTAGAAAAAAACTAGGCGCAGCCATCAACCCTAAAGGAAAGGTTTTCCTGACCGCAGGTTTGGGAGGCATGTCAGGCGCCCAACCCAAAGCAGGAACTATTGCAGGCTGTATCACCGTTTGTGCAGAAGTTAACCCCAAAGCCGCTCTTAAAAGGCATGAGCAAGGCTGGGTAGATGAATTGATTGATGATTTGGATGGATTGGTTGCAAGAGTAAGAAAGGCCCAAGTAAACAAAGAAGTGGTATCCATTGCCTATCTGGGCAATATAGTGGATGTATGGGAGAAGTTTGACGAGGAAAATATCACCGTAGAACTCGGTTCGGATCAGACCTCCCTTCACAATCCATGGGCGGGTGGATATTATCCTGTGGGTTTGAGTTTCGAGAAGTCCAATGAACTGATGGCCTCCAACCCTGAATTATTCAAAATCAAAGTTCAGAAATCCCTACGTCGACACGCTGCAGCAGTCAACAAACATGTGGCCAAAGGAACTTACTTTTTCGACTACGGCAATGCGTTTCTATTAGAAGCATCCCGTGCCGGGGCTGAGGTAATGGCCGAAAATGGTATTGATTTCCGCTATCCTTCCTATGTGCAGGATATTTTGGGACCCATGTGTTTTGATTATGGTTTTGGACCATTCCGTTGGGTATGTACTTCTGGCAAAGCGGAAGACCTAGAGAAAACCGATCAGATAGCACTGCAAGTCATGAGGGAGATTAAAGCTTCAGCCCCTATCGAAATCCAACAACAGATGCAGGACAATATTCAATGGATAGAAGAAGCTGGTAAAAATAAGCTGGTAGTAGGTTCACAGGCACGTATCCTCTACGCCGATGCAGAAGGTCGGATCAAAATCGCAAAAGCCTTCAACAAAGCCGTAAAGTCAGGAGAACTCTCTGCTCCCATTGTTTTGGGAAGAGATCATCATGATGTCAGTGGCACAGACTCCCCTTTCCGAGAAACGAGCAATATCTACGATGGCAGTAAATTTACCGCAGACATGGCTATTCACAACGTAATCGGTGACAGTTTTCGTGGTGCAACATGGGTTTCCATCCACAATGGAGGCGGTGTAGGCTGGGGTGAAGTAATGAATGGAGGTTTTGGTATGCTTCTCGATGGTAGCAAAGAGGCTGGCCGCAGACTCCAATCCATGTTGTTCTATGACGTCAATAACGGCATTTCCCGCAGGGCCTGGGCCAGAAATGAGGAGGCTTTGTTTGCAATCAAACGGGAAATGGAGAGGACTCCTGGATTGAAAGTAACGCTACCGGAGATGGTCGATGAGGATTTGTTGGAATATTAAAAAATGACTAAATTACCTAAAAACTATACCCATGTTAACAAAGTCACAAGTAAAGAAACAATTGGAAAATCTTCCTGAAGAGTTTTCATTAGATGAACTCGTGGAACAATTGATATTTATTCAAAAAGTCGAAAAAGGCTTAAAGGACTCTGATGAAAATAAGATTATAACTGAAAGAGAATTAGATAAAAAAATAGAAAAATGGTTCGAATAAATTAGCCTTTTTAAATGATGAAAATATTAGAATGCTAACAGAGGGGAGTTACCTAATTATTTAAAAAATAATTGATATAAATAGAATCGATATTCTAACTGTTCATCATGCCGCAAGAGACTTGAGTAGAAGAAATCTTGGGTTTTAATGAGAGTTTTCTTTCGATAAAACTCAAAATTTCAGCAAATTAAATCAAATAAACCAACTGTTAACTTGTGTTCCCGAACACCAACAAACTCTTTTTATGCCAAAAATCAAAAAGTAAGCCTTTCAAGTCTAATCGAAAACTATTTACATAGCTTAACTCAAAGACAAGAAAAAGATAGAAAGATTAGTCATCTGGTTGAAAGTCTAACTGGAGTGATTCAGAACTCGGATGAAAACAAAGATAAAGAGGAGTATTATGACTATTTAGAAAAGAAATACTCCTAAATGGAAAGGCTTTTTGTAGACACCATCATTGTGCTAGACCTTCTTCAAAAGCGAGAAGATTTTTTTAAAGACGCACAAGAACTTTTTACCTTAGCAGATGAAGGCAGAGTGGAATTATACATATTATTCCTGGAACTAATTAAGGCCTTAATTTTTGTGCTTTCATCAAAATTTACTAAATTTTAAGGCTCTATTTCTTAAAACCTTCACCATGAGACAATCATCTATAATAATTCTTTTGGCTACACTTGTGATGTTAAGTTGCAATCAGCCCGAAAAATTCAACCCTACGATCATCATTGCAGGTACACTTTCAAACAGCAATGACAAAGAAATTACGGTCTATTTGGAACAAGAAATTGCCAAAACGACGATATCAGAGGATGGCAATTTCAGAATTACATTTGAAGCAGAGGAATCCGAATATTATTACATCAGCACAGGAGTGGAAGCCTTCTCCCTTTTTCTAAGTCCTGGGGATAGCATTTTTGTGGAGGCAAGCTTGGAATCATTGGATGACACATTCAAACTTCATGGAGACCTTGCAGCAGAAAACACCTACCTTTTCGAAAAGGACAAATACTCCAAAGAGAGCGGTATAAATAATCCTATTGAGCTTATGGCACTGAACAAGGAAGCGTATTTTACCAAAAAGGATGAATTTTTTAGCAAGCTCTCATCAACATTGGATGTTTTAAAAACGGAAGAAACTGTAAACAAAGAATTTATCAAACTAGAGGAGGCATTTATTAGCTATCAACCGCTGTACATGGACAACCAATATCCCATGTACCACGCCTACATCAAGAAAATTCCACGTGATTCTGTTGACTTCCCTATGGATGAAGTGAAAGAAAAACTCCGTCAGCTTGACCTCTCACGCGAAGATTTACTCAAATCGGGAGTCTATAAATCTCTCATTGACAGCAGAATCAGTGAAGAAGTCAGCCAATTAATGAAGCAAGACTCCACCCTGAAAGGCAGCGAGGAAGGTTATGAGAAAGCTAGATTTATAGCCATGGATAATTTACTCAAAAATCAAGCTATTAAAGACCAACTGCTTTTTGATTTCATCAAATCCAATCTTGAATATAGAGGGCCCGTGCATGTAAAGTCTTCCCTTGAAAAGTTTGAAGTAGAAAATCAAAGTCCCAAACTCCTAGCCAAACTCGATGAAATCAAGCAAAAATGGGAACCGATTATGCCCGGAAAGGAAGTTCCTGACTTCAATTTTGTCAACATCGAAGGTGAACCTGTCAAGCTAAGTGACCTCAAAGGAAACCTTGTTTACATCGATATATGGGCCACTTGGTGCGGACCATGCATCGCAGAACACCCGCATTGGGATAAAATGAAAGAGGAATACACAGACAAGCCAATCTCTTTTCTGACAGTATCCATAGACAATAGCAAAGAACCATGGGAAAAAATGGTCAACGCTAAGAATATGGAAGGCTTGCAGTGGTTTGCAGAAAATGCCTGGAAATCTGACATTGCCCAACACTTTATGGTCAATGCTATTCCAAGATTCTTATTATTGGACAAAGAAGGTAAGGTAATTGATCCCTCAGCAGATAGACCATCTGGAAAAATCAGAGAAACGGTGGATAAGTATTTGTAAAACACATCAGAGTATGATAACTGACAAATATATTTGACTACAATATTTAATTATTCAACACTCCAAAAGTAGTTAATGGCTTCGGTCAGAAGACTACTTTTGGATTTAAATTTTTCCTTCCTTGTAGCCATTTCTAAAGCAGCTCCAACCAAACTTTTTGAAAATACTTGGTATTTATAAAATGATTTATTTTTTTTAATGAAACATCTAGTTTTATTGAAACTATTTCTTATTTTTCAAAACATTTTCCATTTATAGATAATCTAATCATTGACTTTAACATACCCGTCAACGATACATAGTTTTTAACTTCTAGCATTTGGTAAAATGATTAGTAATTGAGTTTCAAAGGAAAAAGCATGGTCTTCAAATCACACAATTATCATCTCTTATGGCTGTGCTATCAAATTACTTTTTAAGTAACTCAAGCGTTAGAAAGTTACTCTTACTTATGCTGATTACTTTCAATTTTAGCATAGGTTCTCAGGCACAAAATGATAGTCCAATACCATTTAGACATAGAGTAGGTCAATCTGCACCCGAAGGAAATATTTACAGAATTAAGGGGGACTTTACCATGATCGGTAATTCCAATCTGAGGATGTTAAACTATACTGACTCTTCCCACAATTCACTAGATCAGGCCATCTACATAGATATAGACAATGATCCAAGTACATTTAATTCCTCCTCAGCTACCTTAGTTTTTTCAGAAGAAAATGATGCTGACCCCAACTGTTCGGAAATCCGTTATGCGGGCCTTTATTGGTCTGGAAGAACTATTCTTGGATCAGGTGTTAATTTTGATATCACCAAAAATACTATCCCAGGAGAAACAAAAACCTTTATTAATGAAGAGGTTATCCTTAGTGGATTAGATGATGACCAAAATGAATATTTAGGATTAAGTATACTCAAGTTTGTGGATGAAACCGGAGAAGTAAATACAATATCATTTTCTGTATTGGATTCACTCGGTAATTTTATAATTGCTTTTCTTTTTGAAAACGGAAGCTCCGTCAAATACTCCATCGATGGAAATAATTACAATGACGTTGAAAACTTAGAGTTAGCAACTGAGGACGGTGTCATCACTGCAACATTTGACTCAATCCACATGATACGTGATGAGTTGACGTTTTCATTTGGTAAACTCTCTATTGAGGAAAAATATGAAAGTGCATCTACTAATTCAGAAAACACCCTGGTCCACATAGTTTTCAATGGAAGTCATACCTTTTTTTTACCATTTACGAATAGCTTGGACAAAAGAAAAGTTAAATTAAAAGGACCTAATTCCAGCAATTACACCGAAATCATAGCTGATGGGAATGCTCTCCTTTTTCCTCAGGAAGCGTATGCTGAAATTTTTGTAGGGTACGCTGATATCACTGATTATGTGAAGCAACAAGGACTTGGGGAATATACAGTAGCTGATATAGCTTTACACGAAAGTTACTCCGACCAAACGGGATTCTTTGGCAGCTGGGGTATTATTGTGATTTATCAAAACTCCAAGATGAGCTGGAGAGACATCACCATATTTGATGGGTATTCCTTTGTTGAGGCTAAGAATGGGCAAGAAAATACCCTAGAACTAGAAATCAGTGGATTTGGAACAGTAAACTCGGGTCCGGTAGCTCTAAAACTTGGCTTGATGGCAGGAGAAGGCGATAGACCAACAGGAGGGGATTTCTTTGAAATTATCGATCAAAAAGGTGATTGGGTCAGGTTAAGTCATCCTAAAAACACCCCTGACAACTTTTTCAATTCCACTATCTATACGCCTGTAAAAAATTCATTAAACCAACTTGTCCCTACTCCAAGATATCCGAATTTAATTAATAACGTTGGCGTGGATATCGTCCAATGGGACATAGAAAATCCTGACAACAGTATCCTCACCAATAACCAAACCAGCACGCGATTCCGCTTTGGTACGAGGCAAGATTTATATACCATTTACAATCTGGCGTTTTCTGTTTTAAGTTATATTCCAGAGATACAAGTTCTCAATCAAGTAAGTCAGATCAATGGCACTACTGTCTCTACAGACCCAGCTGTAGCACCAGGAGACGAAATTACTTACACTGCTGAAATCCGAAACTTAGGTACAGAGGAAGTTAAGGACGGCAAAATCACCATACCTCTACCCTACACAACTACCTTCGTTTCTGCTACCACTATCCCTAGCAATTATGGGAGCGTTATCTTTGATCCTAGTATGGGGGTAAACGGAACTATTATTTGGGAAATTGGTGAGATTCCATTACCAGAATCTAGTAATGATATCATCGCCACCCTAGTTTACACGGTGAAAGTGACCGAAGATTGTTCGATTTTGACTTTAGCAAGCTGTGAAAGCAATGTAACGATGGAAGGCTTTGTCTCCGGGATAGGCAAAAATTCAGGAAATGAATTCACTAATTTACCCTTCGTTTATGAAATCAAAGAAGGATTATGTGAAGGAGAAGAGATCAATACACCGCTCAAAATCCCAATTATCAATCGTGCGGAGTTTGTTGCTGCCAATTGTCCGGAATTCAATGATTTTTCTGGTATAAACACCACAGATTTACCTGTTTTCTGTCTAGGTGATGTTCCTATTGATTTGATCAATCTTATTAAACCAAGTAATCCCCATAGTCAAATTTATTTTTACACGCAGGAAATAGGTGGAACACCGTTGAAAAATTACCTAGTAAACACCTACATGGTAGGACTGACTACCATTTGGGCTGCCCAAGGCTTGGATAGTGAATGTACTGGCCCAAGAGTTCCTTTGAAAATAGAGGTAATAGCTAAGTCTCCTGCACCACATGTAGAAAACAGAATGATCTGTTTGGGTACTAGCGAAGCCGGTTTTCAAATAACTCAGCATGACGGCTATGAGCTCAACTACTACTTAGACGATTCTCCACTTTCTTCTCCGCTAGGAAGCATTCCAAGTATCGACCCTACAAAACCAGGACTCTATCATATCTGGGTCAGTCAATTCAAAGATGGGGAATGTGAAAGTGATCGGGTAAAGGCCGAAACAAGGGTGTATGATTGTAATTTAGTTCCGAGTATCTCCATAGAAATAGAACCTGATATCAAACTATATACATACGAGGGACAAATCATCACCTTTACTATAACTGTAAGCAATACTGGAGGAATTCCGTTAACAAACATCCGAGTTCCAGAAGATCTCACTGGAAACGAATGGACAATTCCAGAACTTTTACCCGGCGAATCCCGCAGTTTTACCTTTACATACCCCATTTCATTGTATGATGCACATACTACTTCCGTGCAAGCTTCTGCATCTGCTAATGGAATGAGTTTCTTAGGAAATGTATTTTCCTATAACTATACAGTTATTTACCGTTTACCTGACTATTTTAAGGATTATCAAGTGACGACTATATTCGCAAAATGTATCCCTAATCAGAATAACACCGGCACATTAATTATCAAATTCAGTGAAATTAATGTCACCGGGCATATCGAACTCTTTGAGGATGGAAAGTCTGTATATAAAAGCTATTTCGACCCTACCGATGAACTAAGAGTCGAGATTAAACCAGGAAATTATCAAATCGGATTCAGCACCTTTTATGGATTGGAAATAATCAGTACCGACATTTATACCATTGAAGGCCCTGCAACGGCGAGATTTGAGTTAGTGGAAGATGATGTTTATGCATGTACTGCTTATACACTTTTACCCTTATCAGAAGAAAGCCTGATCTATGATGTTTTTGACCCTACGGGTAGCATAATTCCCCAAGAAAGTTCTGGAGGATACCTGTTGACATTATCCGGAAAGTACAGAGTCATTGGCAAGGATCCTGAGGGAGTCAAATGTAGTGTTGAAAAATCAATGCAAGTCACGATTCCAGCCGTGGATACTATCGACTTAATCATTGGATCTTTTTGCCAAAATGATTACTTCACTACTGTTGAAATTACAGAAACGACACTTGGCGACCAAATCCAATGGTCAAGCCAATCAACTGATGGTTGGGTTCCTATGACAGCATTTGATGAACAGAGGACTATAGAACTAACTGAACCAGGTACCTATTTAGTAACCAAGACCAATCCAAGTGGGTGTATCGTTGGAAGAAGAGAATTTATAGTGGCTAGAACTCAACAATCCCCTCCTAACATGGCTGCACTGTATACCATTTGCCCTACCAAACAAGGCAGTCAGACTATTTCCATTTCGAATCAATTCAAAGACCATGTTTGGTTTTTTGAGGATAAAGTTATCAGCGAGGATGCACAAGTCAGACCTACGGAGGCAGGCCGATATACATTGCTGGCGGCAGACATGACCGGTTGTGCTTTTTCTGTGGAGTTTGATGTTGAAATCACTTGTGAACCAACCTTAATTTATTCAAATGCTATCAAACTCGGCGCAGAAAACCAAGGTTTAATCCTGTATCCTGACAATCTTATCGGAAGTATTTCTATCCAAGTCTTCAATCGCTGGGGCGAACTCATCTACTCTTGCCTAGACTCCTCCCCTACAAACCGAGCACCCTCTTTATGCTTTTGGGATGGTACCGTTAATGGTAAAGATGCTATAACAGGAAGTTACTCACTCTTGATAAAATATACCCTCAAAGGAGAAGATAAAATACATACTATACGGGATATGATTATGGTCCTACAATAAGTTAAAAAAGCATCCTCGTATTAGTTTAAGTTCAGTAATCAAACCTCTCTTTTTTTCTCCTGATAAAAAGTGTATATTCAACACTTCACGATTTTCCCTAGAAAAAATAGTGAATTCAGAAATTCAATAAACCTAACCTTCAAACCTATGAACACCAGAAGAAAATTTTTGCAAAAAAGCCTACTTGCCACCGCAGGCCTGAGTATGCCTACCCTAGTAACAGCAGATGAATTTTTCAGAAGCTATGGCCGCATTCCCGCCAGTGACCAATTGAATGTGGGAGTCATTGGCTGTAAAGGTATGGGCTGGTCCAATATGAGTGCCTTGTTGAAAAACCCAGCGGTTAACTGCATTGCCTTGGCTGATATTGATCAGCAAGTATTGGATCAACGCTCAGGAGACGTAGTAAAAGCAAGAGGCAAGAAACCTACCCTGTATAAGGATTATCGCAAAATGCTGGAAAATAAGGATATTGATGTGGTCGTCATTGGCACGCCAGACCATTGGCACTGTCTAAACCTCATCGATAGCTTGGAAGCAGGCAAGCATGCTTATGTAGAAAAACCTCTTGCCAATTCCATTGAAGAGTGTCAACTCATGGTAAAGGCCACTGAGAAATATGGGAAAATGGTACAAGTTGGGCAATGGCAACGCAGTGGCTCTCAATACAGTCAAGCTATTGATTTTGTAAAGTCCGGTCAATTGGGAAATATCCGACTCGTCAAATGCTGGGCCTATCAGGGCTGGATGAAGCCTGTTCCGATCAAAAATGACAGCGCTATACCTGCAGGAGTCGACTACAATATGTGGCTAGGCCCTGCCCCCAAGCGTGCTTTCAATGAAAATCGCTTTCATTTCAATTTCCGTTGGTTTTGGGATTATGCAGGTGGATTGATGACCGACTGGGGTGTTCATGAACTAGATATTGCCCTATTCGCAATGGGTGCATCCGCTCCTAAGTCAGTGATGGCTTCCGGTGGTAAACTCGCCTACCCAGATGATGCTTCCGAAACTCCCGATACCTTGCAAGCTGTCTATGAATACGATGGTTTCAATCTTTTATGGGAACATGCCACAGGTATTGACGGTGGCAACTATGGCTATGGAGAAGGCATTGCATTTATCGGTAACAACGCCACATTGGTTGTCAACAGAGGGGGCTGGGAGGTTATTTCTGAAAAAGATAATGGAGTAGCTCGAACAGAAGCTATTCAAAAAGTGAGACCCGAAGGCAATGCCTTGGAAAAACACATGGAAAACTTTTTACAAGCGATCAAAAGCGATGATGCTTCTCTCTTAAATTGTGGAGTAGAGACTGGAAGTGTCGCAGCTATCAATGCGCACATGGGCAACATTGCCTTTAAGACAGGTCAGAAAATTTACTGGGATCAGGAAAAATCCTTATTCACCAATACCGAAGCCAATAAACTAGTCAAGGCTGAGTATCACAATGGATGGAAATTACCTCAAGTATAGCTTTCTTATACTTTTTCTTTTTTTGGATAAATAATAAAAAACAAAACTGCTACCAATAAAACTGCAAAGCCTTACTGAGGAGGTCTTTTCCCATCCCACTGGTAAGGATTATAGAAACATATAATTTTTGTCATCCTCTTCTATGACTTTATTTTTCTTGAATGGTTAAATAAAAAGGAACCATATAAGGAATGTAAAAGCATAGAGGTTTTAATCTACTTCACTTAATACAACTCTAATAAAATCCCAATACTACCACGTACATCAGTTGCTCGCTCCAAATAAGGCCTGTCAAATGCGTTGATAACAAGCTGATTTCCCCGAAAAATTCCTGAACCAATCGCTCCAGTGAGATAGACTCGATGAATTTGAGGCTCTTTAAGCAGTTGGTATTTGACTCCAATATTCCCATAAAAATGCTGATAATCGAGCAGAAAGCGTTGAGGACTTTCTCCATGCACCACCACTAGTGCCCCATACCCTATATCTGTTCGAACTTGAAATTTTTCAACAATAGGAATATCATAAAAAATAAATATCCCCGAATCCCGAAAGCGTGTACGTTCAAAGAATCCCCCAAGAAACTGATTATCCAAAATCTTGGCTCCCTGAGCACCTGCAAATAGGCCAATTCCTGGATAGCCTTCAAAACCAAATGTCATTTTAAGTTGATAACCGGGGTTGATTTGATACGTATCGGCCAAATAGCTTCCACTTATAAAATTTCTGTAAGTCCCCTCCAAAGCAAACCCAAACAAGACAGCAGGTTTCTTTTGGTTAATTCCTGTAGTCTGGGCAAGTAAAACTTGACCTATCAAGCAAATAAATACACTTAAAGAAAGTAAAAACCGCTTCATGGTCTCAGTAATTGGATTAATCCTACATTGACCACTCCATCTGCACCTCTCTGGCCATCGCTTACAGGGTAAATAGATTGGGTAAACTCTTGGTCAAATTGCTCAAACAGAAGTAATTCAGGTTCTGATGCTTTAATTCCGTAAAAAGCATCAAAATTCCTTCTTGGAACAATAAATCTAAATTCCCCAAGCGCATTCGTTCGCTGTTCGTAGATTATTCGATCAAATGTCATTTCCCCTTCTCTATTCCACCAATCAGGATTTTCTACAAAAAATAATTCCACTCCTGCGATGGGCCTTCCATCCGCATCTACAATCGCACCCAAAAACGTGGTGAAGTTATTGTTTTCAAACTCCTTACAAGCTGTTATAACAATCCCTAGCAAAACCACGATCACACTATATACAATCAACCGATGCCTCATCATTCAACTAATTAAAATCGACTAAATATACTGTTTAAAATCAATATTCACGAATCCCAACCAAAAACCTTCCATATTTGCCCGTATCTTTCCAAGCAAGTTGATAGTATCTGGCTGTAAAAAAATTAAGTTCCACAAAACACCCTTCTATCATTCTGATTAAAAGCATTTTAAACTATCTTGAAAAAAAATTTCAGAATTTTTAACATTCCCATGCAACCTTCTTTCCAACTTCTGTATCTACCTATTTGAACCCAAACCAATATGTTTTTTCGAAAAAGCTACCATACAGAAGACGAACTCTTGGAAGGTTGCCAAAATGGCGACAAAAAGGCCCAACGAGCCCTGTATGAGCGCTATTCTTCGAGATTCTTTGCCATATGTCTTCGCTACACCAAAGATCGCTTTGTAGCTGAAGATGTCTTGGTAGAAGGATTTATGAAAATTTTCGAAAGACTACATCAGTTTGAAAACAAAGGAAGCTTTGAAGGCTGGATGAAAAAAATCATGGTGACACAGGCATTGTTGAAACTTCGATCTAACAAACATCTCAACATGGAGGTGCTGATCGATGAAAATTGGCAGCAAGACAGCAGCAGCTATGAAATCAACCACTTGGAAGCAGAAGATTTACTGGCACTGATAGCTGAATTACCTGTGGGCTATCGAACGGTATTCAACCTCTATGCAATTGAAGGATATTCCCATCAGGAAATTGCAAGCCTCTTGGGAATCACGGAATCAACCTCCAAATCCCAATTAAACAGAGCAAGAGGAGTATTGAAAGAAAAAATTGCAGATCAACAACAGAAGGAAAGGAGCATCAATGGCTAAGGAACAACATCAATTCGACTCATATTTCAAGCAAAAACTTGAAAACCACACCGAAAGCCCCTCCCAACTCGCTTGGGAACGGATTGAAGATGGATTGGGAAAGCCCGAGAAAAAGGTATTTATCGGATGGTACGTAGCTGCTTCTTTGGTGCTGCTCATGGGACTGGGTTATCTCCTGCTGAGACAAGGATCTATGGATGGTACCTTTGTGGAAGAAAATTTGGTTTCGCAACAATTGGAAGAGCTGAGCAATGTGGATGAAACTTCCCTCAGCTCAACTGAAGCTACTTCTGAAATTACTCCAACCTCCTCAGAATCAACTACGGAAATTAGGTCTGCTGAAACAAGCAAAGCATCCAAACCTCAAGTGATGAAAGAGACAGCTCCTGTAATTGAAAGTATCCCTGAAACCATCGCACTGCTGGAAGTAGAAGAAGAATTAATCATCGGTCTTCCGGAATTAGTGCTCCCTGAGCTAACAGTGGATCAAACCATTGCTTTGGTAGATCCAAAAATCACACCTACGATCGAAGAGGAGCCATCTTATACAGTAATCATCCGTTCTTCCGGCATAAAAGCTGAGGCATCTAAGGATAACATAATCGATGAATTAGAAAACAAAGTAGATAAAATCGGGGGCTTTATCAGCCGCGGATTTGCAGACCTGCAGGATGCCAAATCCAACCTATTTGCCCTCAATACCCCTAGAAGAAAAGAAACCAACACAAATTGAAAATCATCAACACATGAAAAAATACATCTTAGTGATTTGCTTAATGGCCTTAGTAAAAATGGCCTTTGGAAATACGCCTGAGAAACTCACAAGCATTTATGATGAGTTTAGAGCACCCCAAGACACCATCATTGTGGAATTTGGAAAGTCTGGTAAAATCATGGTTATCGTTGACAACAAGGAAGACTTTGAACGCCTCAAAAAAATGAATGTCAACCAAATCATCTCCGAGTTAGACTTAGCAGTCGATGAAAAAACAGGTGAGTTGGTAGTCGTGGAAATTCAAAATAAGAAAGGTACGAAGGAAGTGGTCCGCGTGTCAGAGAATGGATTGGAAACCGAAGTAAATGTGGGCGGTATTCGCATCAGTGTTGACGAACGTGGCCCTGACACCAAAGTAAAAGTTGAGACAGGTACCCGTAAAAAATCAGACCCTCCATTTCGCACCTACTTCAACTTGGATTTAGGAATCAACAGTTACTTGAATTCAGAGGGGAGCTTCCCTACCTCCTCTTCTCCTTACGCTACCCGCGGCTGGGGCAGTTGGAACATTGGTCTAAACTGGATGGCCTCCCAACGAATCAGCAAGGGCTTTTACTGGGATTTAGGATTAGGCGTACAGTGGTACAATTTCAAGTTTGAAAATCGCGACTTTCAGGCATTGAGAGGGGATGGAGAAATCGACTTTATCCAACGCACCGATGTAGCAGGGTTCAAAAGCAAGATTTCCGCTTCCTATTTGACTGCACAAAGTTTATTCCGCCTTGATTTTGGCAGAATGAATGATAAAGGAGATAAAGGTATCAAAGTAGCTGTAGGACCGTATGCCGGTTACCGATTGGGAGGACGAAGCAAGTATGTGTACCGTCCTTTAGATGGTGGTGGCCGCAGAAAAGAACACCTACCAACTGGAATCTATCTTAACAACTTCAGATATGGCGTTCGAGGAGAAGTAGGAGTAGGACGTGTAAAATTCTTCTCAACCTATGACCTCAATACCTTATTCCAAGAAGGAGCAGGTCCTGAATTACATCCAATCACATTCGGTATTGTATTTTAATCAAACAACACTATGAAGATTACTATAACCAACTATTTACTACTGCTATTGAGTGTATTTTCTTGGGTGGGAACTGTCTCCGCCCAAGATTCCACAACAACAGAATCGAAAACCGTTCTTAAAGAAAAAAATTACAGACTATTTGGGAGTGAGTGGGAGTATAAAAAATACGATGATGGAACCATGTCTTTTTTAAATACTTTCAGTGATGACGAACCTGTAAAAATAAAAGTAAAAAAAACAGAGACCTCACTCAATTTCGATTTGGGTATCAATCAGTGGATACCAGGTGGATCTGCTCCTCAGGTCAAGCCTTGGGGAAGTTGGGCTTTTGGAATCAATTATGGGGTTCGAAGAAAAATCGGTAATCATTTCTCCATCAAACCTTTGCTTGGAGTCAATTGGTACAATTTTAAATTTGAGGACCGAAATCTCCAAGCCTTGAGAGGACCGAATGGAATTGTATTTGAAGAATTCCAAGCAGGCGGAGGTACCAAATCAAAGATTTCTGCTTCTTATGCCAACTTAACACTCATGAATTATTTCCATAGTAAAAATGAGAATTTCCGAATCGGTATCGGACCCTATGCGGGAGTTCGCTTAGGAGGACGAGGTAAATTTGTTTATCAGGATGAAGACAACCGAAGGAATAAGGAATTCCAACGCGCAAATATGTTTGCCAATGACTTTCGTTACGGGGTTCGAGGCGAAGTTGGCGTAGGAAAAGTTGATATGTTTATCAACTATGACCTCAACGAACATTTTCAATCAACTAAAGGACCTCAGGTCAATACAATCAGTTTTGGTATCATTTTATAAAACAGCACAATCATGAATAGAACAATCAAAATACTCCTAGTGGGTTTAGTATTTCTAGGCTCACTTTCTCCAAGCTTTGCGCAGATAAAAGTATTGGTAGATATCCAAAAACAATTCTCCAATATCGAAAAAGTAGAAGTTTCTGGTGGAGCATTGGAGGTAGAATATACAGGAGGTGAGTTTGCAGAAGTGCAGGTAAACGCTTTCCTGGAGTCCAATAACTATAATCAGGACATCGTTTTTGTAAGCGTAGGAAACGTACTTAAAATCTCTCATAAAGTAGATCAAGGCAATTGGGGAAATAACCGTACAAAAGGGTATATACGGATTACTGGTCCCCGTGAGATGATTGTAGAAATGAGTGGAGGGTCTGGAAGTATCAAAGTAGAAAATATCAATTCTGAAGTAACAAGACTCTCGGTGAGTTCTGGCTCCATCAAAGCAAAAATGATTCAAGGAGATCTATTAGCAACAGCAAGTTCTGGAAGCATTACGTTAGAAAAAATCGATGGTAATATATCCGGAAAAGTAAGTTCTGGGAATGCCAAAATCCTCGATGTTATGGGGGATGTGGAATACGCTTCTTCGAGTGGAGGAATTTCCATCAAAGACGTGGATGGACGTGTCAATCTCCGGTTGACGTCTGGCAATGCTCAAGTAGAGGGTGTTACAAATTTAGGTGATGTATACCTTACTTCGGGAAACTTAAAAGCATCAAAAGTTGGTTTAAGCCCAAATACCCGGATTTCTGGAACTTCAGGAAATTTTACGATTCAAACTTATTCCAACCTTCAAGACTATAACTTCAATATGCGTGCAAGTTCCGGAAATATCACCATTGGGGGATCTCGAGGCGGCAAGAATATGATCATCAATAATGGTTCCGCATATGAAGTAAAGGGCTCAATATCCTCTGGTAATATTTCGATTACTAACTAAGATTGAATAGGAGGAAAAGTTAGCAAAAGCCAGACCCGGCAGGTTTTGAAAACCTGCCGGGTCTCTTGCCGGGTTTAAACATGCCGTATCCTAGTCTCAGTTCTAACCGATAAACCATTCTATTCCCCATTGAGTTAAAAACTCTATAAAGAGTTTAACCGAATCTTTATCTTGGTATGGATTCGGTTTTTTATTTTCAACTACTAACCACATGAAAGAGATACAAAAAGAAAAATTATCACAGGAGATTTTTGACATGTACGATTACTATGTACATGGGCAAATCAATAGAAGGCAATTTGTAGACAAACTTTCCAAATATGCAGTTGGAGGATTGACGGTTTCGGCTATCCTCTCGTACTTGATGCCCAATTATGCAGGCACTTTAAGATTCGGAGCTGATGATACTCGAGTGGATAGTTATTATGTTGAATATGACTCTCCTAAGGGTGGCGGCAAGATAAAGGGCCTACTCTGTATTCCCGCTAATCTTCAGGGAACTGCACCAGGAGTATTGGTTGTCCATGAAAACCGAGGACTGAATCCGTACATTGAAGATACGGCCAAGCAAGCCGCTTTGGATGGATTTATTGCTTTTGCACCTGATATGCTTACTCCTTTTGGGGGATATCCGGGAACAGACGACGAGGGTCGCAGCATGCAGGCCAAGAGAGATAGATTTGAAATGCTGGAAGATTTTATTGCTGGCTATGAGTTTTTGAAAAATCAGGAAAACTGTACAGGTAATGTAGGTGTGGTAGGCTTTTGCTTTGGAGGTTGGATTTCCAATATGATGGCCTGTAGAGTATCTGATTTGAAAGCAGCGGTTCCTTACTATGGTGGGCAAGCGATTTTAGAAGAGGTCCCTAACATCCAAGCACCGATTCAATTACATTATGCAGATTTGGATACACGCGTCAATGAAGGCTGGGCTGCTTATGAGGTGGAACTTAAAAAACATGCAAAGCCATATGAGGTACACTTCTACCCTGCTGTCAATCATGGATTCCACAACCACTCCACTCCCCGTTATGACAAAGAAGCCGCTGAGTTGGCTTGGGGAAGGACTGTAGGGTTTTTTAATGAGCATTTAAGAGGGTAAAATAAAGTTGAAATAAAAAACTGATTCAATGGGTAATCAAAATAAAAAAGGAGCTGAATCGCTCCTTTTTTATTTCTATTAGTGTGTCATGTTATCTATTGACGTAAGCATCCCAGTTTAACTCTGATTGTGGATGAGGGAATTGGGTGAATACAGTACCACCATCAAAGGAAGTATCGATTTCATTGAGTTTATCATACCTTCTGGCATCGATCCAACGATGTCCCCATGGTTCAGCCCAAAGAGAGTATCTTCTTTGATACAAGATCTCATCAATCAAGGCTGCTTGGGTAGTAGCCCCAGTATAAGCCCCTATATTTGCAGCATTCCTGATGATGTTAATAGCTTCTATTGCTTGAGCAGTTTGTCCCAAATTAGCATGTGCTTCTGCTTTTAAGAGAATCAATTCTTCGTTACGTATAAATGGAATAGAAGAGGTATTTAAAGGCCATCTTCTGTCTTGAAATCTACCTTCCAAGGTACCAAAGTCTGTAGAAACAGTAATTGGCGGGTTGGTTCTTTCGAAGAATTTATTAGTAACTCTCAAGTCACCTGGGGTTGCGTCTCTGATTACTGATGGGTGTACCACTACCATCGTATTCAAAATAGCATTTGGAACATAAAACAGTGGATTGAAAATATCAGGTGGAGCACCGTAAGGATGAGCCGGCCCGGCATTCAAATTTCCATTCAAATTCATGAAGGAAGCTTCCAAGGCAGTCAATACCCCATTCCAGTCTTTTCTATAGGCATTCAATCGTGCAGTGATTGCCCTATTTATTTGCCTGATACCAGCATTCGTATTGAAACCGTTAAATCCAGCGGTCAATCGTAAGGGGAAATTACCACCGCCAGCTGCAACCAAATCCTGGTCAGCTTCATCTAAAATTGTTCTGATGTGGTTCAAGGCTTCATCGTAACTGACAAAAGGTCCTGGATTCAGAGGATCAGCAATATCAATTCGGATTCCATTTTGATAAACAAAATTAGCAGGAATCATAAATTGGTATCCTTTAATCGTTTTAGCAAATCCAGCTACGGCTCTTTTAGATGTTTCATTGAGCGTAGCTGCATTATTAGCTGCATTTATTAAGACATCGGCTTGCTTGATTGCTTGAAAAGGTGCAGCCCAAGAGCCTCCACCAGTGGCCCCGAAGCCAAAGTATGAGCGATCAGGAACTCTACCTGCCTGTCCCAACCAATCCGTTTGGAAACGAGGGTCAGAACCGTTCAAGTACCATATCTCTCTACCGAAGGTATTCCAAGCTTGAGAAACGTTGGTCACATATCCTCTATGTCGGGCTTCTAAACCAGTCAATAAGAATTGTATCTGCTCATTGGAAGCGTTGTTACTAACCGACTCTACGGAGGGGTTGTTTGGATCAATTATTTCATCCAACTGCAAGGGATTACAAGCAAACAATGTACTTGCTACCACCGCTGCTAACCCTATATATTTATTTAACTTTTTCATTGTTCTTGGCGTTAGTTTTTAGAAGTCTACGGTCACGTGGAAGAAGATTCTTCTTGGAGTTGGATATGGAGTGATGTCCACATTATTCCCAACCGCTTGAGCACCGAAGGTGGATGTTTCAGGGTCATAACCAAAGTAATTGGTAAACAAGAATGCGTTATTCACCGAAGTACCTAGTCTGATATTTTCTACACTATTTCCAAAGAATTGATTGATAGATGCTTTGGGCACATTGTAATACAGACCAATTTCTCTGATTTTTAAGAATGTAGCATCCTGTACCCAACGTCCTGCATTGTTGAATGGTGCAGGTGGTCGCTGTCTACCATTTGGAATCCCATCTCCGTTATCATCATCAAACCAACCTTTGGTAGTACCGCCAGCATCAGTTAAGAAAGTACTCAAGTTAACATTATCACCTCTATGTCTATACTCCATCAAGAACGAGAGCTCAAAGTTTTTCGCAATGGTAAAGTTATTCACCATAGACATGTTGTAACGTGGCTGAGCATCGCCCCAAATCGTAAACCCACCGGTAATGCTTGGGTCGGCAGGAGTACCGATGATAGTCGTTGGAGAAAAGCCTTCTGCATAAAGAAATGTACCTAATGCCGTACCAAAACCGCCTGCAAAGTAGGTAGGAATTCCTAGCCTTGTTAAGGTCAATCTGTTATGCCAATACATTACCCTGGTATCCCAACTAAAATTAGGTTTTTGTATCACCGTACCAAACAAAGATAATTCAAGTCCTCGGTTTTCTAGCTCGGCCTCATTACTTGGTGTAGTAGTCACACCGGTTGAAGGAGATAAGGAAAGGTTTTGAAGATTATTTTGAGTTCTTTTGATATAATAAGTGGCCTCCAAACCGATTCGGTTATTGAAGAAACCTGCATCCAAACCAAATTCCAATTCCGTTGCTGTTTCAGGGATGATTTGTCTATTACCTACCTGTGTTGATACTACAGAGCCTAGTAAACCGCCAATATTCGAACCTCCTAGTGGAGTGAATGTTGTTCCAAAATTAACCGGACCTGCTGTTTCCCCATAAGCAATTCTTGGCTTCAATGCAGAAACAGTAGATTTATTGGTCCAAAAATCGAAGTTAGCCAAGTTGACTGCTACCGATGCTCTTGGGAAAGCAAAGAATTTATTAGGGTCCCCATTTAAGGTTGACTTATCCCAACGGATACCTACTGTACCGATGATTTTATCCTCAAAATTGGCTTCTTGCTGCAAGAAAATACCGGCCTCTTGTATTGTGGAGAAAAACTGGCTTTCTACTTGTTGTACAGTCGCTTGCTGAATATTCAATTGACCTGGAGCTAATCCCCTTCCTCTATTGAATAAGTTGTTATTTTCAAGATCTAAGCGTACCAAACCTGCCTGAGAGTTCATATTCACTCTTCCTAAATTCCAGTTGTAAACCAAACTTGCCTGAAGATTTGTATTAAAGCTTTCTTGCTTGCCCCATAAGACATCTCCGGGGATAGGTTGGGCTCTTTGGAACTGTAAAAATTCAGGTAAATACACTAAAGTAGTATTTTGTAGGAAATCCAAGCCACCACTTAACTCAAATGTCATATAGCTGTTAGCTGTCTTGAAGACATTTGCATCTAATTTAAACGATTGTAAAAACCTATTGACCATAGAATTATTAATTCCATGATCTGTTACAGCGACAGGGTTTTCCGCGAAATAAGGATTGATAGGATAAGTCCCATCTGCATTCCTTCTCAAATCATAATAATTAGGCACGTAAGCAATGTTATAGCCTATAGATGCTCCTGTGTTGTTTTGGTTACCCGTAAAACCTCTATCAGAATTACTTCGAATATAATTTGAAGATACACTAATTCTAAATACATCTGAAATCTTATGATCTATATTAGCACGGACGGAATACCGTTGAAATCCCGTATTTCTAACCGTTCCCTCCTCATCAGCAATATTTGCAGATACGAAGAATTTAGTATTTTCTTTTCCTCCTGTTACTGTCAAACGGGAATTCAGTAACCTTGCAGGATTGTTGTAGAAATAATCCTCGTAATCCACAAATGTATTGGTAGCCACAGCATTTCTAAACCGTTCCAATTCAATCGGCCTTCTATTTTCAGGGAAAAAGAAATTTATCTTATCCTCAGACCAATCATCCACACCTAGTAAACGAAGAGGAGTAGCAGATCCTATATCTTGTGAAAACGACACCTTAGTTTTTCCTTCGGACCCACGCTTAGTCGTGATAATAATTACTCCCGCATTGGCGCGCGTACCATAAATGGCAGCAGCCGATGGGCCTTTCAACACCTCAATTGTCTCAATATCATTTGGATTTAAATCTGCTAGACGGTTAGCACCATCATCCTGATTGGATCCACCAGCACCTGAAACTGATGCTCTACCTGTACGCTGGAAAGAGTTGTTGATATACACACCATCCACGATAATCAAAGGCTGGGATCCTCCTGTCAAGGTAGATATACCTCTCAATTGGATAGATACACCGCCTCCTGGAGCGCCGGAATTGGATCGAATGGTAGCTCCAGCAATTTTACCATACAAGGCACCATCTGTGGTTTGAATCGTTGTCGTTCCAGTCAATTCCTTGGATGATACGGATGAAACTGCATTGGCCAAGTTACTTCGTTTGACAGAAGACGCCAAACCTGTCACAATCACTTCCTCCAAATTGGTAGCATCCTGCCTCAAAGAAACAGTAATGGAACCAGTGGTTGATGTGACAGGGATTGATTGACTCACATACCCTAAAGAGGATACCACCAAAACAGCATTAGCGTTGCCACTGATGCCAATAGTAAACCTGCCATCCAAGTCAGTAACTGATCCTTGGGTGGTATTTCGGACCAAGATAGTAGCGCCTATTAAGGGCTCCCCGGACCGATCATCTCGTACAGTACCCGAAACGGTGTACTGCGCCATACTCCAACCTGTTGTAAACAACAGCAGGAGAATGGCCATGCTGGATTTGTAAATTTGTTTCATAGAATTTTGTTTGGGAATCACTAACTAATTTCAAACTCAAATTAAATGTACAAATTTAATTTTTAGCCGTCTACTTTATAGGTGGTTTATTTTTTATTTCAATTTTGAAAAATCAAGAAATAAAATATCTGAAGTATGCTCAAAAAAAACAACTTAATAGTCTTATCTTAATAAACAGCAGAATTAACTACCAACTATCCAATCAGTATATTATTTGCCTGCATACACAAAAGGCGCCCAAATCACAGGATCTTGGTAAAACGCCCCCATTACCCCTGAAATCATATGTCTTTTAACAGCATTTAAGGCTTTATCCGCAGGAATATCTTGATTGAACACCAAGTCATATAAAAGTGTCATTAGCACCATTGTTCCTTGATCACTGACTGGCCACAGAGATAATAAAGTGCCATTAGCTCCAGCGATCATTAATGCTGAATTTAAACCATTGATGCCTTCCCCACGATAATATTTCCCTGTGCCTGTATCGCAGGCGCTCAAAATCGCCAAATCAGCCTGTAAGTTCATTTTTGCTATTTCTGGGGCTATCAAAAAAGTATCCTCAGTCCCATCCCCTTCTGGCGGAGAAGTCATCATCAAGCCAGCAAGTTCCGGTATCGCCTCGTAAGCAAACCCGTGGGTAGCAATATGAACAAAACGATAATTCGCTAATTCACCACTTCTATCAAGTTCTTTAACTACCGATTCACGCATGTCTCGGTCAATTAACACCTTGGCTTCTGGTATCATGGCCTGAATCATCTGCACCTCTTTGAGTGTACCAGCCAAATAATCGGCTTGTAAGCCAAAGCCCAGTTTGGCTAATTCCATGGATATATTGCTCCCTTGATTTAATTTTTTCTGGACATCCGATTGCACTTGCAAAAAACCCAACAACCCTCTCTCAACAGTTCCTACTTGAGGTGACTTCCCTTGATACGTTGCTCCACCCATAGCAATCACAGGTTTGCGATCATCGCTGTAAGTTCTTTTTCGAACTTCCTGTAAGACTGTCATCGAAGGTATGTAAGCTATCTCAAAATTTTCAATTAAATAGGATCCTGATCGGTCCATAAATGATTCAAAAGGCAACAAATTCAAATGTTCCTCAGCACTGATAATCAACGATATTTTTCCTTGAAGCCTTGAAATAATGGGCTGGATTAGGTAATCATGCCAAAACGACAAAAAATCATTTCTAACAGGAATCAAATCCTGGTCATAGGATTTAAGTAATTCCCGGGTGATTTCAAATGCCTCCTCAAAATGCTGAGAGGTAAATGCCTGCTCTTTGGATGCATACCGGATCAAGCTTCCGTTTACTACATCTTCTAAAGGACCTGCTTTTACCCCGTTCAGCGCATCGGGTCTCCCTGAAAATCGGTTGATATACTTTTTCTTGAGCGTTAGCCAAGCATCAATAGGGTAATGCTGATGAATACTTGCCTGCTCCTTAGTAACCACATGAATAATGATACCACCAGGCCTATTCCCCGTAGAGTAATAAATGAGTGCTTCTTCGGGTTTTAGCAAGGCTTGTGCTTGTTTTAGGGTCATAGGTTTCACCGCCGGATTCAAACGCTCTCTCAAAAAACGACTTCGGTTTTGCTCTTGAGCCAAAAATAAACCTTCCGAATCCTTCAAACGCTCATAACTTAAAATCAATCCTCCATAAGCTGAACTTTGCGCATCCATCATGGTCAATTGTTGAGAAGGAGAAAGTCTACTTCTATAGCTTTCAGTGATAGCGATAGCCCTTTTGAATAAGTCTACGGACTCTACATATTGACTTTCATAATTAGCTAAAAAACCAGCATTATTATACAACAACTGTGCGTCCGAGATTTGACCTGAACGAAGTCTTTTCTCTGCTAAAGAAATTAATAATTGTTTGGCCTCAGTTGGTTTCTTTTCCCGGTATAAAAAAGAGGCATAGTTTCCTCCAATAATATCCTCTAAGGCTGGGTCTCCCTTGGCAAGTGTATTTGCTTTTTGGAAAAATTGACTCATGAGTCTGTATTCCTCAGGATTGGTAGTCATCAATAAACTGGATACCAAATAATTATACGCCTTTACTTGAAACATTTTATTATTAAGAATCTCAGCTGCAGTCAATAAACTCATTGCATCTCTGGCTTTTTCTCCAGGTCTTTCTAATAAATCAAGTGCAAGTACTTTCTTATCCTGTAAGTACAAAGAATAGGTATTGGGAAAAACAAGCGGGACTTGATCATGCGCTCGTAGTCCAAGTTCAGCATTGACCAGAGATTCCCCATAGTTGAATGCACTCAAATCAGCAACAGACAAATAATAGAAACCCGATGCACGAAAATGACTCAAATGAATATCTTGACCCGATTGCTGAATGAATGATTTCATCAGGGGAATCCCATTTTGGTAATCTCCAACTTCGAGTCTCCCTTGGGCTTCAAAAAATTGCAGTGTATTTGAGAAGTAAGGAATTGGTACAGGCCATGATTTCATTCGCTGTATCAATACTTGTGTTTTGCTGCATGCCTTTCCTTGTGCCCAAAGATTGAAACATTCACCCATCTCTTGAAAAAAGAAAGCATTATTCCTATAAATAGGGGCAATTCTGCGGCTTTCAGAAACCAATTCACTCAAGGGTAAAGCCAAATACTTATTTAATAAGGTTAGATCTTCTTCAAGTAGCCTCGGAGCATCCGGATTGCCATTCACCTGATAGGCGTAATGCATGTAGCGTTTCGCTTCCTCCAACTGCCCTTGCACTGCAAAATTACATACCCCAACAGCCAATGCATGATAATCCAAGGGAGATAAGTTGACCCCATTCAACCAATATTTCAAGGCTTTTTCCTTGTCCTTCAACATCAGCTGTGAATAAGACATCAACACGTATCCCCAATGCGAATCAGGGGAAACTTGAATCATCTCATCGCAGACCTTCGCCATGGCAAGAGCATCTTTCCTTTCAAAAGCCTGAGAATACTTCGTTAGATAAGCATTAAAATCCTGCTGTGCACTTAGGGATTCCATGCTAAAAAGCATAACAACCAATCCGATAAAATGCCAATAACTATTTTTTTTCATATCAACCCCTTACAAGTTACCACAGCCCATAGCATAGTTTCTTACCGTTGGCGCCTTTCCTAATCCTTCGGTTTTGACATGTATTTTATACATTTCTTGTGAACCTGAAATGTCAAAATTGGTCACCTGAACAACTCCAGTAGAAGAACGGATCGTTTTTCCAAGGTCTCTTGAATCAATCAAATTACCTTGAGCATCGTATTGGAAGACAGCAAAATTAGAAGTTTGGGTTCCTCCTTTGGTGGTGAACCCCATGGCTAATACAATCACTCCCCCATTCGAGCATTCTCCCAGTTTGCCGATTGCAAACTCTTGATCTCCTAACATCGGCTGCCTTCCTTCCTGCAAAAAACGCAGATTTGTTATTTCTCGACCTTTCGCTTGATTATAATCAAACTTAAAATTGGCAGGTAATTGATTGAAATTAATTTTATATTCCCTAAAATCCTCTGCCATTCTCTCCTTCATCCCATCTCGAAAAGCTTGAAACTCTTCTGAGGGTTGAGAAAAATTGATTCGCAAGACCTCTTGACCTTCATTTCTATCACTGACTTTTAATCCATAAGCTATATAATTCACTTTCCCTTCTGTCAATTGATTAATGGGTACTAATTCATACACATGTTCGTCAGTAGCTCTAACCACATCCAAGGAGTTAACATCTTTCAGATTTGCTGCTTTAGGCTGAAAAATGCCATAGCCCGCTGTTTTTTTGTAAAACTCTTTAGTCTTTGAATCGTAATTATAAAAACCCAAATCAAATCTTGATGCCCCATAAGCCCCCACCCAGCCGTCTGGAAGTGATTCAAATTCAAACTTGGATCCTTTGATTGGAAGAGATGCTATTTTTTTGGCAGAAAGATCATACCATTGGTAGGAATCAACATCTCGAAATACGATCGCACGTTTATCCAACGAAACCTCAACTTGCGATATGTATTTTTTTGAACTGAAAATTTTAGTAGGGTCAAGATTTCCTTGCTCTTGGATCGCAACAAAATAATTTAGATCAATCAATTTCACGTTTTCAAAAAACTGAACCACCAAATCATTTCCATGAACATACCCATGGTACTTTTGAATTTTAACTGAACTTTCGGGAAAAGCTGAATATGCATTCATAAACATCAAAAAACGATAATACTTATCATTGTCAACAAAAATAAGTTCATTCAAAGACGCATCTGCATCAATCAATTTTGCATCTGTGGTAGGCCAGCGATTCTCAGAATCAATATAGGTTGAAAACTCCTTGATCAAGGTTCCTGTAGATAAATCCCACGTAGAAATCCTATCAAAGGTAAATACCACCGCTTTTGAACCGTCTTGACTGATTCGAACTTGTGGCTGTTCAATAGCTGTCTTCCATAAATGGAGACTCTGAGCAAATGCCACTTGCGTAAGCACTGCTAAAGAAAGAAGCAATATAATCTTTATCATTTTCATACTTTCATTCGTCTAATCGTTACAGCCTCCTGCATAATTTTTCTGCTGAACTCCCTTGCCAATTCCCCAGCGTGCTACTACCGAATAGCCACGATTCATAGGTTCTATGGTAAATCGGGTAATCTGTTCAAAGCCTCCACCTTTTTTGATCGTTTTTCCCAAATCTTTGGAATCTATCAACATCCCGAATTTATCGTACTGTCGGATATAAAAATGCGAGGTCTGATTGGCTGCTCCTTGAGTAAATCCCATTGTCAATACGATGATACCTCCATCATGACAATCTAAGATTTTACCAATGGCAAATTCCTTGGCTCCAACTGATGGATGAGAACCAAACTTAACAAATGGAATTTGTTGAATTTCCCTTCCTGCCGCTGAATTGTAATCAAATGTATAGGGAAGTGGAAGTTGGTTAAAATTGATTTTAAACTCTTGAAATGCTAGTTGTTCCTGTTGTTTGACTCTATCCAAGACCGTCAAAAAATCAGCCTGATTACTCGAGATATCTATCTCCCGAATGACTTCCCCCGTTACTTGTGCTACTTTACGGATACCATATTTAAAATAAGTGATTTTTCCATCCTCATACTTTCCCCCACTATAAAACTCATAATAATGCTTCTCATCAGACCGGACAATCGCTCTTATAAAGTTAGTTTTAGGTTGAGGAACTGATTTAGGGTAATATAATTTCCTTGCTTCTTCCCCTTTATAGGATTCCTTTTTGCCCGTTTCCAAATTAACAAATTGTACTGTTTCGCGTGTATCTCTGCCACCTGAATACGCTTCCATCCAATTATCTGGCATGTTATGAATGTAGCTATAGGTGTTTTTCACGCCTAGCTTCTTCTTTTTGTAGGTTGCTCCATTGACGAAGTAAAACTCTCCATCATCCTTGATTAATACACCTGTATGAAAAACCGGGACCTGTATAAATCCGAAATATTTCTCAAGGATGATTTTATCTTTTCCAGTATCTTGATCGTAGATAGACACATTATAGTCACCTGTGGTCGTATATACCATTTTATTACCATCAGTGTACCCGTGAAATATTCGTAATCCATGATTGAATTTGGGGAAATTCACATAGCCTTGCTGCACCAATGAAAACCGATGAATAGAACCATCTCCATCAGAAAAAACCAGTTCTAGAAGCTTATCATCTGCATCTATCAATTTTGCATTCCGATGAGGATATCGATCCATATCAGCCATGTAGGTGCTGTAGCTAGCCAATAATTCACCGGATTCCATGTTCCATTTGGTAATCCTATCATGAGTAAATACAATGAATTGGCTTTTGTCCTGATTAAAACGAACACCAATAGATTGATAATTAGTATTCCACGCATGCATATTTTGAGCTTGGATAATATGGGAAGAACATAGCCATAAGCTGAAAATGATTCCTAGGATTGTTTTCATGATGGTTGGGGCTTTTTTTCAAAATTGCTCTATAAACCACCCTTTTCCAATCCCTTGTAACTGGCATATTCTTATCCGTGCTAGTGGGTATTCACCGTATAAAAATCGAATTTATTGGGACTGTAATGACTTAAAAAAACTTACTACTTAAAAGCAATGATAAACTCCAGCCAGCCTAAATCAGAATATTACTGAAAAAAATAGCAGGCTGGAGTTTCTAAGATTAATCGATTAGCGAACTGCTGAGGATTGCTATTGCTGTTAATATCCCCTCCTTAAAATTGCCCAAACGTAAGTTCTCATTGGGCCCATGCTGATTATTGTCGGCGTTGACTGTCACTACGGTAACCGCAGGTATATTATCCAATGCATCTACAAATGGCGCTATCGGGAGTGAACCTCCACTGATACGTTTGCGGATAGGTTCTTTGCCAAAAGCTTTAACCATGGCTTGGTTCAACCAAATCCCTGGCTCGGAGTCAAATGGAGTTCGGAAGGCTTTGTATGAAATGGTACCCTCCCATTTAATCAACTTCGGATAAGTGATCCGCTCTTCCTCGGTAGGATCTTTATCCAATATATGGTATCCTTGGTCTTGGATGTATTGGCGAATAAGTTCAAATAGCCGCTCAGGATCGGATTCTGGAACCAATCGAACATCGATCTCTGCAATAGCCTCTGCCGGCACAATAGTTCTTGCCTCCATACCCACAGAGCCGGAAGAGAACCCACGGATATTTAAACTTGGATATTGGATGGATTCCTGGTAGGTCTCTCCTACTTTATCGAATTCAGCAATACCGATTTTTCGCATAATCTCTTCATCTATATCAGGCACTTGACGTAAAATTTTCTTTTCAGCATCCGTCAAAACAATCCCATCATAAAAACCGGGTATAATCACCCTTCCTTGTTCATCTTTCATACTGCTGAGCAATTGCGCCAATCGAAAAGCGGGATTTGGTGCATAATTACCATAATGACCACTGTGCTGATCTGCCCTTGGCCCGTACATAGTCAAGGTGATTTCAGAGATTCCCCGAGCTCCGAAACTGAGCGTGGGTTCATTGCTTACATGTCGAGGTCCATCCATAATCAACATCATATCTGCTCTCAATTTGGTGGCATGTCGAACTACAGCAGAAGCTAAATGAGGTGATCCAATCTCTTCTTCAAAATCCAATACTACTTTGATGGAATAATCGGGGCTAAAACCAACTTCTGAAATAGCATCCCAAGCCGTCAAAAACATCGCCAAAGGACCTTTATCATCCGAGGCAGAGCGGGCAAAGACCCTCCATTCCGGATCATAATCATTCTCCAAAGTATTCATGGGTATCGTCTCCCAGCTACCATTGGGACTCCTTTTTTTCAAGGTAGGCGTAAACGGGGATGGCTGATCCCACTGCTCAGGAAATACCGCTTGTCCATCCATATGAAAATAAAACAACACTGTCTTAGTAGCTGTGGGATGGTTCTTGGAAGCTAGTAATAATGGAAACCCATCTGTCTCTAATCGTTCCACCCCCCATTGACGGGCTTGAAAATTTTGCTCACACCATTCCAAATTAGGCCATAATTGCTCAGGGTAATGAGAATCGTTGGGAATGGACAGCAATTCATTCAATATCCCAACGCCAGGAAGAAAGTATTTATCTGTAAGTTGATGGATATCTAATGTTGATGTTTGTTGCGCAAGAACATTACAAGATAACAACATGGATAAAGCAATGAGGTAAAAACGTGTCTTCATCAATACGAGATTTGGTGATGAAGTTAATGAAGCGTGCCGCAAAAGCAAGTCAAAAAATTACTAAAGGCGAAGAATGCAGATAGTTGGTGTGAATATCTATTCCAATACAGAATTCACACCAACGAGTGATTAGTTCATAAAAGCAAAAGAAACCAACACCGAATCAGTGATTTTCTTGGCCTCTGTTTGCAATACGGGTTCCTCATAAGCGATGGATGCATCCATCGCCATAGTTTTCACCTGTTTTGTGCGGGCACACTTTAGTTCAAAATTAAGTCATTGAAATTTAATGGATTATTTCGATTGATTTTGTGTTTTTGGGTGTCTCGGATTATTTTTAGTTTATGTTTGTGAGACGTAAAAGGAATTCTAGCGGTAGCTTTAGTGTACAGATTATCCAAAAAGTAGGCAGAATCAATAAAGTTGTCAAGTCATTAGGCAGTTCTTTTGATGAATCAGAGCTTGTTCTCCTTGAAAGGCAGGCCTTACTTGAAATTGAGAAAATGAAGGGTCAGGCTTCCCTGTTTTCCAATGATAGGGATACCAACCTAAAATCTGTGCTTTCCAATGTAAGTAATAGCGAAATAGAGCTTATTGGTCCTGATAATATTCTTGGAAAGGTTTATGAGTCAATAGGGTATCACACTATCGGATTAGATGAGCTTTTCAGAGACCTGATCATGTCTAGGCTTGTTTATCCTGGATCCAAGCTGAAAACCATCGATTATCTTGCCAGGTTCAAGAACAAGGAAATCAGCGTTTATTCCATCTATCGGTATATGGATAAGATCCATAGAAATTATAAAGATAGGATTGAAGCGTTGACATTTAAACACTTCAAGGATATTTTAGGGGGGGAATATCGGCCTTATTTTTTACGATATGACTACGTTATACTTCGAGGTGCCAGATGAAGATGATTTACGGAAAATAGGCTATTCAAAAGACGGCAAGCATCAGCATCCCCAGATCAAATTAGGGTTGCTAGTAGGACCTGATGGCTACCCCTTGGGGTATGATATTTTTGAAGGAAGCACTTATGAAGGGCATACACTTATTCCTGTATTGAAGAATATTGAAAAGAAGTTTTCTATTGACAAACCTATTGTGATTGCTGATGCAGGTTTACTGTCATCGACCAATATCGATGCACTCATCAGCAATGGGTACAAGTTTGTCCTAGGAGGTAAAATCAAGAATGAAAGTGCTGAAATCAAAAATAAAATCCAACAACTGGAGGTTACCGAAGACAAACCAAGGGAAGTGAAAAAGGATGGTTATAGGCTTATTGTGAGCTTTTCAGAAAAACGGAGGAAGAAGGATTCTCATAATCGGGAAAAGGGCCTTAAAAAGCTTGAAAAAAAGGTTAAAAACGGGAAACTAGATAAAAATAGCATCAATAACAGAGGGTATAACAAATACCTCAAGTTGGAATCAGAAATAAAAGTAGCTATCGATTACACTAAATATGAAATGGATGCTAGATGGGACGGTTTGAAGGGCTATCTGACAAACACGTCTATGAAGCCAGTTGAAGTCATTGCAGCATATGGAAACCTGTGGCATATCGAGAAAGCTTTCCGAATAAGTAAAACTGATATCAGAATAAGACCTATTTATCACCGTATACCAAGAAGAATAGAAACACACATCTGTATCTGTTTTGTGTCTTATGCAGTTTTCAAGGAGCTAGAAAGAATGTTAAAAATATCTAAAGCGGGTTTTTCTGCAACAAGAGCAATAGAGCTGACAAAAAACATGTATCAGATAAAAGTTTTCCTTCCAGATTCAAAAACTTATACAACTATACCGCTTAAACCAACCGAGGAACAGCAAGAACTTATCTCAGTTATTATGAAAATTTAGCGTGGGTGTCCCATCGCACAAAACAGGAAAACGTGTCTTCATCAATACGAGATTTGGTGATGAAGTTAATGAAGCGTGCCGCAAAAGCAAGTCAAAAAATTACTAAAGGCGAAGAATGCAGATAGTTGGTGTGAATATCTATTCCAATACAGAATTCACACCAACGAGTGATTAGTTCATAAAAGCAAAAGAAACCAACACCGAATCAGTGATTTTCTTGGCCTCTGTTTGCAATACGGGTTCCTCATAAGCGATGGATGCATCCATCGCCATAGTTTTCATGGAGCGCATTACAGGTGAAAAACCTTTATCTTGAGTGGAATATTGTACTTTGAACACCTTAATCTCCGCTATCCCCATGGTCTTAGCGATGATTTCTGCTTTGGTACGAGCATCTTCTAAGGCCATTTGTAACAATTTTTCCTGAGATGCTTTCATGGCTTTTTCAGAAACCTGAAACTGCAAGTTGAAGCCAGACTCTACCGAAGTGTGCAAGGCCTCAATTACTTTGGCAAGGTCTTTTTGGGTATCAGAAACGCGCACGCGGGCCATTTGAGAAGCAATGAACCCAATATCCTGATAGGTGCCATCCTTATAAATTCTATCCAAATTGACAGTGTAATTTTCGACAAATAGTTCGTAGGTCTGCACACCTGTCTTTTTCAAAGCCTGCTCCAAGGTACGCATGCGCTTGTTCAATTCATTGGTAGCTTCGGCGGAAGTCCTCCCTTTTTGGGACATATTCAAGTAGATCAATACTTCATCCGGCTGAATACTGATTTCACTTTTTCCCTCAACCTCAATTAAAGGAACTTGCTGTGCCATTGCTCCCAATAATAGGAACATCCCGGCGATGGTCAAAAGAAGCTTTCTCATAGTCTTGTTGGTTTAACTGAAAGACCAAATTCAAAAAGTGGTCCATGCAGCAAATTACCAAGAATTTTTAACAAGTCTTAAGAAATCAACTCTTTCCTCCCAAGTCCAATACATCTCGTATCTGATTGATTTCCTGCATCTCCTGATACAATCCATCAAAATCCTCTGATTCAATTTTTTGTTTGAATCCTTGTAAACAGTCGATGTATTTTCCTAAAGCTTCTAGTACATTCCCTTTATTTTCTAAAACGATGGGAGCCCACATAGCGGGGGAACTTTTAGCCAATCGTACCGTAGAGGCAAAACCTGATCCTGCCATATCAAAAATATTGCGATCATCCTCCATTTTGTCTAACACCGTTTTCCCCAACATAAAAGAGGAAATATGGGACAAGTGAGAAACAAATGCCAATTGTCTATCATGCTCCTCTGGATCCATAAAGCGGATTTTCATATTCAAAGCCTCCAAGGCATCATACGCTTTCGCTTTCAAGTGGATATCAGTCTTCTCCATTTCACAAATGATAAAGACTTTTCTGTCCAATAAGCTATCAAAAGCAGCTTTAGGACCACTGTACTCCGTACCTGCTATCGGGTGTCCTGCTAAAAACTGTGCTCGCTTGGGGTGATTTGCCACGGCTTTACATAAAGCTTCTTTGGTAGATCCAAAATCAACCACAAGCGTCTCCGGACCAACTCCATCCAAGGTTTGAACTAATATCTCAGCAAGCGTATTCGCTGGCGTGGCTAAAATGACTAGATCAGTATCTGCATCTGCCTTTTCATGAACTTTATCAATGATTCCTAACGTGAGGGCATCTTTTTGATTTTGAACATCGATGTCAAATCCGGTGATGGAAATTTCCGGTTTGGACTTACGTAATCCTAAGGCGAAAGAACCTCCTAATAAACCCAAACCTATAATGTGTACTTTTTTCATGCTTGTATTGGTTATCTATAATCGATTGATTGCTTCTTGAATTTTTTCTTCAGTGACACATAAGGAAAAGCGCACATAACCTTCCCCTTCCGAGCCAAAGACTGTTCCTGGGGTAGTGAAAATATTTTTTTCGTACAGGAGTTGATCACAAGCTTCTGTTGCTGAAACTCCATGTGGTACTTGAGCCCAAACAAAAAGCCCAGCTGTATCAATGCTATATCCCCAGCCCAATTTGTCGAGCAACTGAAAAATTAGCTTTTTGCGAGCTCCGTATTGCTTATTTAATTCTTGATACCAGTCATTTCCCAGTACCAATGCCTGCACAGCACCTTCTTGGATTCCTTTCAACATCCCTGAATCCATATTGGATTTGACCGTGGCGATTACCTGAACCCAATCGGCTCTTCCTACCAACATGCCCACTCTCCAACCGGCCATATTGCTTGATTTACTCAAAGAGGTAAGTTCAAGGGCTACTTCTTTGGCTCCGTCCACCTGAAATATGCTTTTGGGTTGCTCTTCCAAAACGTGGCTATACGGATTATCATGGATCAAGACTAATTGATGCTTTTGGCAGAAGGCAAGCAGTTTTTCAAATAACTGCACATCTGCTTTGGCGCCTGATGGCATATGCGGGTAGTTGGCAAACATGATTTTGACCTTACTCAAATCAAGCGCTTCGAGCGCATCAAAATCCGGCCAATAATTATAGCTTGCTTTCAAAGCATAAGATATGGGCTCTGCCTGAAGCAGCCTTGCCACCGAACTGTAGGTTGGATATCCAGGGTTAGGGATTAGCACCTGATCTCCAGGATTCAAAAAAGCCAAACTTGCATGCATGATCCCTTCTTTGGAACCCATTAAGGGGAGGACTTCGCTCGTGTGATCTTTTGTAACTCCATATTGACTTTGGTAAAAATCAGCCATTGCTTTTCTCAGTGCTGGAATACCTTGATAGGCCTGATAGCCATGATTGGCGGGATTTTCAACACTTTGCGTGATTGCTTGAATAACACTGGCATCAGGCATACCATCGGGACTACCAATCCCCATGTGAATGATTGGCTTTCCAGCAGCAATCAAGCCTTGTACTTCTTTCAATTTTTTGGAAAAATAGTACTCTTCCGTATGTTTCAATCGCTCTGCAAACCCCTTCATACCCGTTGATTTGAATACAGCCCAACCAACAAAAAGGCTTCCATTTCAGACTGAACTTGTGCCATTGCCTGTTCAAAATACTCCTGTCGCGCAAAAACCGTATCAATAAAAAAGGAGTAATTCCAAGGCTGATCAATGACCGGCACTGACTGTATCTTGCTCAAATCCAAACCTGCCTCCGCAAATCGACTGAGCAAACGAGCTAAACTTCCTTTTTGATTGGAAATGGTGATTTTCATGGAGGCTTTGGTAACCTCTGAGTTCCAAGTTGGTACTTTTTTCTCTAATATAATAAAGCGGGTAAAGTTATTTTTTACAGTTTGGATATCCGCTGCCAGAATGTCTAAACCATAAATCTCAGCAGCCACCTTACTCGCAATCGCTCCCACTCCTGTTAACTCTTCTCGTGCTATCCTTCTGGCTACTGTTGCAGTATCAATATCATCAATCAATTGGATTTGAGGATATTGCTGAAAAAACTGCTTGCACTGTAACAAAGCCATCGGATGCGAACGAACTTCTACCAAATTGGCGATTTGCTGACCTGGCAACACCAAAAGTTGGTGAGCAATCGGCAAGTAATATTCTTCTTTGATAAAAAGTTCATATCTATCTAGCAATTCATAATTAGGTAAAATTGCCCCAGCAATGGAATTTTCTATAGCCATCACACTGTAATCCACCACGTCGTTAGCTAGTGCTTTTGCCACCTCCTCAAAGGTTTTAAATTCATGGATAGTGACTTGGTCTCCAAACACTTGTAAGGCAACTTGATGATGGAATGAACCCTGAATCCCTTGAATTGCTATTTTCATAAAAGTCAGAAAATTGAATTTATGAGTGATACATGTCTCCAAAAACTTGGATATGATTTATTAACAACCTTCGGATCTTCAATTGTTACACGGGTTTTGGTCATCAAAGGCATAAAAGCCATAGCCATGCGGTGATCATCATAAGTAGCAATCGTAACTTCCACAGGCATATCTACTGATGGAATCAACGTAAATGCTCCATTTTTTTCCTCCACTAACGAAGCATGGAACTTCGCGAGCTCCTGCTGCAATGCGAAAATTCTGTCAGTCTCTTTGATTCGCAAACTTTCCAAACCCGTAAACACAGATTTTTGGCCAATGATGGCACATGTGACAGCTACAGTCTGAGCAAGATCAGGGCAATGCGTAAAGTCGTAGGATGGGAAACCTTTAACCGGTTGCTTGGTCAACATCAGTCCTGAATCTGTAAATTTACTTTTGACACCAAGACAATCCATTATCTCAACGATGGCAGAGTCTCCCTGTAGGCTTTCTGATTTTAAGCCTTTCAAAAACAGCGAACCACTATCCGCACATGCTAGTAAGCTAAACCAATAGCTAGCACCCGACCAATCCGATTCTACTGCAAAAGCTGTAGGCCTGTACGCCTGTGGAGCTACGAAAATGACATTTTCTTTCCAAGAATACTGTATACCAAACTGCTTCATCAACTGAAGGGTCATTTCTATGTAAGTCCTGGAACCTACTTTTCCCTCCAAGGTCAATTCCAATCCTTCAGGCAAAGTCGGGGCAATCATCAAAAGCGCTGATATATATTGACTACTCACATCTCCTCTGATCGAAACTTTATTGGATAGTTGACTTTTCATGCCATGAACTGCCAAGGGTGGAAACCCTTCCTCATTCATATAATGGATCTCAGCGCCGATCGTCCTTAAGGCATCTACCAAAATACCAATCGGTCTTTGGCACATGCGTGCAGTTCCCGTCAGCACTTTATATTGGTTGTTGGCAGCAACAAAAGCTGTCAAAAAACGCATGGTCGTACCTGCGTCCAAGACATCCAACACAGGAGGATTTTCCTTCAGTAATCGAATCATTGTCTGCGTATCACGCGCCTCTGCCAAATTACTCAACTGATTTTCACCTTTGGTCAGTGCATCGATGATCAGTGCTCGATTACTTTCGCTTTTGGAGGAAGGTAAGGGGATTTCTGTGTATGAAAATTCGCTGATCTGTGGTAAGAGGACCGTCGAATGAGTGGTATGTTCTGAATTCATAATACTTAAACTAAACTACTGCTGTAAGAAGCAATGGCACTTTTAATTTCTTCTTCACTGACTGCAATATCATAATCACACTGACCAATTTTTCTTAACAAAGAAAAGCGTACGCTGCTGCCAACATTTTTCTTATCCTGTTTGCATAAAGCAACTATTTGATCGACATCATCTGAGTCAATGGAAATCTTCCCGTAGACTTCCAAAAGTGACGGTATGATTTCATTCATGTCACTTAAGGCCAATCCTGCCTTTTGATGGGAGAGAAATGCTTCTGCTATCATTCCAGCAGCAATGGCTTCTCCATGTAACAAATGTTTTGGCCCATCCAAGTAAAAGGATTCCAACGCATGACCGATCGTGTGACCAAAATTGAGAATCTTCCGAAGACCTGATTCTTTAGGGTCTTTGTCTACTACGTCCCGTTTGATCGCAATTGACTTTTCAATGATAGTTCTCCAGTCCTGTTCCTCCCAATTACTTTTCCGAAGGGAACGAAAATAGTTAACATTTGCTATTAACCCATGCTTGAGAACTTCTGCATAGCCAGATCGTAATTCTTCTTTAGGAAGTGTTTGAAGAAAAAGGTCTGCTACTAGTACTGTTTCTGGCTCGGTAAAAACCCCAATATGATTTTTGAACCCCTGAAAATCAATGCCTAGCTTACCTCCAACACTGGCATCTACTTGGGAAAGTAAGGTGGTGGGCACGTTAATAAACCGAATGCCACGCTTATATGTGGCAGCACAAAACCCACCCATATCGCCAACCACTCCACCTCCAACATTGATGACCAATGCTTTCCTGTCAAAGCCTTGATCGGTCATCCATTGCCAAATTTGTGTACAGGTTTGAAGATTCTTGTGGGCTTCACCTGCCTGAAATGTCATCAATGCATGACTTTCTGGCAAAGCTTCTTGGATCAATGGGTAGCAATACTTTACCGTATTAGTGTCGGTTATCACCCCAATACCGGAGTAACCCATTTGTGAAATTAAATGCTGCAAGTCCTGTGCAGGGTTCTGAGAAAAGTGAACAGATTTCAAGTCAAGAAAGGTTAGGTTATACTAATTTACACCAACCAATTTCAAGATAGCAACCGAAGAAGCTGCTATTCTTGAAAATGGTTGAGAAACTATTGTAAGTATTGAATGGACGAAATTAAGCTTTTTTGACTGGTTCAGCCTCCCTAATTTGTTTTTCTTGTCTTTTGACTGACTCCTCGTGTATGCAGTAAAGCAATTCTTTCATGAATTTTTCACTTAGGTTTTTGGCTACCCCTTTCTTAGTTCGGGATTCCATTACAAATTTCCATCTATCTGACTGAAATACGGTCAAATGTCTTTCACGCTTATAGGCTCCAATTTGATCAATCATAGAGAAACGCTCCTGTAGGATGTCTAGCAATTGATCATCTAAATGATCCACGGCATTTCTCAAATCATTCAAATGCTCATCAGGATTGATTTCAACTGTATTGTCAATGAAATCAATCTGTGAGAGGATTTCCTTCAATCTGGCAGGAGTCACTTGCTGTTTGGCGTCCGACCAAGCATTATCGGGATCGTGGTGAGTCTCAATCATCAATCCATCGAGACCGAAATTGATTGCCCGCTGTGCTGTCTCCAAAATACCTTCTCTGTTACCCACGATATGGGATGGGTCATTGATTACTTGCATACCTGGCCATTCTCTTTTTAAGTGAATAGGCATAGACCAATTAGGTTTGTTTCGGAAGCGTTTATCATAGGAGTCAGAAAATCCGCGGTGAATAGCAGCAAGCTTGTGTATTCCCACCGTAGAAAAACGCTCCAACGCTCCTAACCACAACTGTAAATCAGGATTCATAGGATTTTTCACCATCACAGGGATATCCACTCCTCTCAAAGCATCTGCGATTTCTTGTACAGCAAACGGGTTTACGGTTGTTCTTGCCCCTACCCACAACACATCTACCTTATGTTTTAATGCCATTTCTACGTGGGCAGCATTTCCAACTTCAGTGGTGATGGGAATATTTAGGATATTTCTTACGATTTCCATCCATGTCAAGCCCTCTTCTCCAATACCTTCAAACATCCCAGGTCTTGTACGTGGCTTCCAGATTCCAGCACGAAATATATCTGGCACCATATTCTGATTTTTCATTTCCAAACAAACTTTTTCAATTTGTTCGGGTGTCTCGGCGCTACAAGGGCCTGCAATGATGGTATGGCCGCTTAAGCCTAAACCCCAGTCTTTGATTTGTAAGTGGTTACTCATGATGAATTGGTTTTAATAAAAAAAGCCCGACTCTTTCGAATCGGGCTTTTTTTGTGGTTATATCTTTTTATTTTTTTACCAAGCAATAAGCAGCTCCGATTCGACCTTCCAGACGAAAATAAAAGTAAAAGAAAGTAAAATAAGTAAGTGCTGCGATTAACATGTTTCAAATGTATGCGACTGATTTTTAAAAACAAATTTATTTTCGAATATTTTTTTAAAATTATCACAAGAAAAGTTACCCAACGATACAAATCCAATAATTGAAACCCTATCCCTTTAAAATACAGAAGAATATTTGGGGGTTCGGCAATATCTTTTTAGAAAAAAAGTAGGCCATGAATTTGGCACATCGGCATGCTTTGACAAGCTCGCCAACCCAGCTCGGTGACTCGGATCATTTTTGGGAAAAGAGTGGAGAAGAGAACGGACGGCGCTGCCGTCAAGACCCCAATTCCACCTCCTTTTCATTTAATCAGGGATTTTAAAAGAAAATTTGCCCTATCTACTCAATTGTAACAATTAAAATCACAAGAAATGAGTAATGACCCAAAATCAGAATTTTATTTCGTCTTAGAGAAAAGTAACACAGGAATAAGGGTGAATAGAGCCCTCCCACAATAGCTTAACTCAATCCATAAATTAAATACATTTTATCCATAAAAAACTTTCATAGTTTAATCAAGTATAAAAATTATTCAATTTTAAACCTAAAATAGCTGACATCGTATCACATACCAATAAACCAACTTAAATAACCAAAATTATGAAAGCATTACTCGCCACAGCCATTTGCGCAATCTTGAGCACCGGAATGGTGCATTCGTCAGAAGATGAGTTGCGTGCATTAACAAATGTAACTGCCAAAGATCAGCGTGTGAAAGTAGCCTTGAGGGAAGGAGCAGGTAAGGTAAGAATCAGTATTCTTGATGAAAACGGACGATACTTGTACCAAAAGCGTGTGAAAGCAGATAAAGATTTGAAGTTACCTTTCAATCTTTCTCAATTGCCGGAAGGTGAATATCAGATAAAAATCAGAAGAGCGGATAATCCAGAAGAAAAATTAATCCATACCATTGTCAATAAAGCTCCACTTCCCGCACCAAACCCATTAGTTGCCTTTGGTAAAATATTGGATGATAACTCAGTAAGATTAAAAGTAATTGGCTTAGAAGAGCCGAGAGTGTCTATCAGAATCACAGATGCATTTGGAAGAAATGTTCACAGTGAATTTGTAGATCATCCAGAGGGATTCAGTAGAATTTACCATTTAAGAAATGTAGATCCATCAGGTTTAGCGATATCATTGAGAGATGCTGCAGGTAGAAGTAAAACAATTCTATTGTAATAAGTGAAAAGGGGCTCAAATGAGCCTCTTTTTTATTGCCCCTACCGATATTCAAATTCTATTTGTCGATTTAGTGGTTTATCAGTTTATTAGCAGTCCGAAAACTAAACCCAAATGACTTTATGGATATCGCATTTAACCAAAATGAAGATCAGATCAAGCAATTACTTTTTAAACTACAACACAAGTCAGAAGTAGTCAGTCTTGGCGGAGGTAAATCCCGCATAGCTAAAGAGCATGAAAAAGGAAAGTTAACCGCGAGAGAGCGTATTCAATACTTATTGGACGAAGGAAAGGAATTTTTGGAGGTGGGGGCCTTTGCTGCCGATGGGATGTACGAAGAAGAAGGCGGCTGTCCTTCGGCTGGAGTTGTCAGCATCATTGGATACGTCCAAGACCGACTGTGCATAGTAGTGGCTAATGATGCCACAGTGAAAGCGGGAGCATGGTTTCCTATGACAGCGAAAAAAAACCTGAGAGCTCAAGAAATCGCTTTGGAAAATAGGCTACCAATCATCTACTTAGTAGATAGTGCGGGTGTTTATCTCCCCATGCAAAATGAAATTTTCCCGGATAAAGAACATTTTGGTAGACAATTTAGAAACAATGCTAAAATGTCTGCTTTAGGCATTATTCAGGTAGCAGCAATTATGGGCAGCTGCGTAGCCGGTGGTGCCTACTTACCAATCATGTCTGACGAAGCCATGATTGTCGACAAGACAGGCTCCATATTCTTAGCGGGCTCTTACCTAGTACGTGCAGCAATCGGTGAAGTAGTTGATAATGAAACCTTAGGAGGTGCCACTACGCACTGCGAAATTTCAGGAGTTACTGACAACAAGTATGACAGCGATCAGGAGTGCTTAGATGCTATCAAAAACATTTTCAATAAAATAGGTCACTTTGAAAAAGCAGGATTTGATCGTAAAGAGTCTCAAAAGCCTGCTTTGGACGAAAAAGAATTATATGGTGTATTCCCTGCTGACCGTGTCAAGCCATACGATATGCTAGACATCCTCAAGCGATTAGTGGATAATTCTGAATTGGATGAATACAAAAAAGACTATGGGAAAACCTTGATTTGTGCTACTGCGAGAATTGATGGGTGGGCCGTAGGAATCGTTGCCAATCAACGGAAGATCGTCAAAAATAAAAAGGGTGAAATGCAAATGGGTGGGGTAATTTATTCCGATTCTGCTGACAAAGCCGCCCGCTTCATTATGAATTGCAATCAGCGCCGGATTCCATTGGTTTTTGTGCAAGATGTATCAGGCTTTATGGTTGGAAGCAAAGCTGAACATGGTGGAATTATCAAAGACGGTGCAAAAATGGTCAATGCCATGGCTAATTCGGTAGTTCCGAAATTCACCATCATCGTAGGCAACTCTTATGGTGCGGGAAATTATGCCATGTGTGGAAAAGCCTATGATCCACGCTTGATATACAGTTGGCCTACAGCACAAATGGCCGTAATGAGCGGAGCTTCCGCTGCCAAAACACTCCTACAAATTAAAGTTGCTTCTCTGAAAAAATCAGGTCAAGAAATTACGCCTGAGGCAGAGCAAAAATTATTGCAGGAAATTACTGACAAATATAATGAAGAGTTGAGCCCTTACTATGCTGCCTCCCGATTATGGGTTGATGGAGTGATTGATCCATTGGAGACAAGAAAAGTAATTAGTATGGGTATTGAAGCAGCTAACCATGCTCCAATTACCGAGCGATTCAATGTGGGAGTAATTCAAACTTGATTTTCTGGTTCCTAATGGAATTCATTTTACAACTTTTACGTATCTTATACAAGAATCTACCAATTCATGGATAAACTTACGGATAAAGAACTGCATGCCCTTGTTTCCCTTTTAGATGACTCTGACTGGGAAGTAAAGACACATGTGAAAGATCGCCTCGTGGCATTAGGTCAAGAGGTGATCCCTTTTTTAGAAAAAAAATGGGAAGATTGCTTCAACCCGGAATTACAACGGGAAATTGAGGAGTTGGTACACACGCTTCAATTCACCCAATTAAAAAATCGCTTACTCAATTGGAAAAACAATAAGGAACAGGATCTATTGACCGGTTTATGGTTGATCAATACCTACCAATACCCCGACTTGGAATTCAAAAAACTTCAGGCGGAGATGAATCAGATTTACTTTGAAGTGTGGACTGCATTTAAAAATGATTTACAACCTTACGAACAGGTCAAAATCATCAATTCCATTCTTTTCAACCATTTTAAATTCTCAGCAAACACCAAAAACTTTCATTCTCCCGCTAATAGCATGCTTTCCAATGTATTGGAAAGCAAAAAAGGAAATCCAATTTCCCTCTGTTCCATTTATTTATTGGTGGCACAAAAGCTAGGAATTCCTATTTATGGAGTCAATTTACCGAATTTGTTTATCTTGACCTACAAAACTGAGGATGTACGCTTCTACATCAACGCATTTAATAAAGGAGTCGTATTCACCAAAAAAGACATCAGCAATTACCTGGAGCATTTAAATATTGCCCCACAAGATGATTTCTATGAGCCCTGTACCAATACCGTCATCGTCAAAAGATTCCTGAGAAACCTTTACCTGACTTTTGAGAAATTTGGTGAAGTAGACAAAACCCAAGAAATTAAGGAATTGATAGCTATCTTAGAAAGCTGATCAAGAACCAACATAACGCAAGTTACACCCAACCGGTCTACTGGACATAGGGCTTGGACTACGCCGACTTAAGATTGCTTGAAGAGCATTTTCCAAATATTTGATACTTGCATTGGCTGCTATCTGCGGGTTATTGTCAATTGCACCCCTATAAGCTATAGATGCTCCAGTAGGGGAAAAAGTAATTACAACCACCTCAGGTAATTTTGTAATTTCAAATGATCGGGCTACTTCCTGACTGATATCCATCAAAAAAGGGAACTTCATTTCTTTGGTTTTCACCCGTTGCTGTATCTTCGCTTGCGACTCTTCATCATCCATTGCTGCCAATGGATTGATCAAAGCAAAGGATATCCCTTTAGAATCAAATTCCTGATGCAGAGCGATTAGCCTGTCTTCATACAATCGACTAAAGGGGCAATTCAACCCCGTGAAAACCAATACCACTGCTGTTTGTTGATTGAAATCTTCCAAACTTATTTCCTGCCCATCTACTGCATTTTGAAGGGTGAAGTTTTCAACTCGCTGTGCCATCAAAGTGCCTGTTGCAAGCAAAACAAGAGTACAAATGGTAAGATATCGTTTCATGGCTTTGAGTTTAGCATAATACTATCAAAAATTCTACCAGATTGTATACGTCAACACAAATTCTCCTTCATGAATGACTTTCACAGTGTAATGATGGTCCGAGAATTCCGTTCCTACAATTTTCCCTCGAATAACTGACGACTCACTAGAAAAAGCCTCCAATACAATATTGTCTTTCAAACTCACCCCTCTTTTCCCCTGACATTTAAAAATAGATTCCTTCGCAGACCAAGCAATGGTATGCAGCAATTCATCTTTTTCCAAATAATCCATTTCTTCTGTACACAGGAATTTAGGTGCCAAACGAACAATTTTTGGACGAATGTAATCTAGGTCAATCCCTACAGGCATATCTCTATGAAAAATGGCAGCTGCTAGATTTTGGGTATGTGTAAGGGAAACATATCCATATCCATCCATCGGATGAGATTTCCCAAACTCATCCTTAAAAAACCCCGGGTATGGTAAAGAAATCCCATCCAAAGCCTGCTTGACAGCCATTCGGGCACTCTTCCATTCTATTCGCTTAGAGTCACGGGAAATGTTTGCCATTGAAAGTTTCTCCCTAAAACTTAAAAAATCCATCCCATTATCCGATATCTCTTCAATATTCTTCACAGCATAGGCTGATAAAGGACTTATTTTTTCTATTTTTGTTTGCATAGGCCCTCGCGGGATTATTTATATATCGCTGCAATTTATGTTAAAAATTCAAGTTAATAAACTTCATAGCCTTACAGGCCACAATGATTGCATCTATGCATTGACAGAAGGGCCTGATCCTAGGTTCTTTTATACGGGTTCAGGAGACGGCATGGTTGTAGAATGGGATTTAGATAACCCCAAAGATGGCAAGCTGATGGCAAAAGTAGGGCATTCAGTTTATGCTTTAGAAGTAGATAAGGAACGAAACCTATTATTTGTAGGACATAATTTTGAAGGTATCCACGCCATCGATTTAGAAAACAGTAAAGAACTGTGGTCACTTAAAATCACAGATCAATCCATTTTTGATATCAAAGCTATCGGTAACGAACTTTACATAGGTAGTGGAGACGGTATTATTCATGTCATAGATATCGAACAAAGAGCTGTCAAAAAGCATATCAAGATCAGCAAAAAGAGTGTTCGAGTGCTCGCTATAGACCCCACACGGAAACAACTTGCAGCGGGTCTAAGTGATCATAGCATTAAAATCATCAACCTTTCCGACCACAGCCCAATCCATAGCTTGGATGCACATAACAATTCCGTTTTTGGCTTGGCATATGCACCTAATAAACCAATTTTAGTATCGGGCGGAAGAGATGCTTACATGAATATATGGGATACAGAACGATATTATTTACAAGAATCCATCGTCGCGCACATGTTTGCAATCAACTATATCTCTTTCAGGGAAGATGGCAAATACTATGTCACCTGTAGCATGGACAAGTCAATCAAAGTTTGGGAAGCAGAAAACCACCGACTCCTGAAGGTGATAGATAAAGCAAGATACGCAGGGCACGGAACATCCATTAACAAGGTACTTTGGAGTACCTACAATCAATCCATCATCTCTATCAGCGATGATCGTAGTATTTCAATTTGGCAAGTAGAACTTTAAAAACATGAAAATAACCGCAACCGAAATCAGAGAAAAAACCTTTGAAAAAAATTTTAGAGGATACGATAAAGACGAAGTTACCAACTTTTTAACTTCTCTCTCCAAAGATTGGGAGATGCTTCTAGAGGAAAAGGCTAAGCTAGAAGTAGAATTATCCAAAGCTCAAGCAGAAGCCAATAAGCTCAAACAGGTTGAAGAATCGCTTTTTCGTACGCTGAAAACTGCAGAGGATACAGGTGCGAGTATCATTGAAGAAGCCTCAACCGCTGCAGATGAGATTATGAGTGCAGCTAAAGAAAACTCTGAAGGTATGCTTAAAGATGCACAGAGAAAAGCTGATAAAATATTGGCTTTAGCAGAAATGAAATCCAAAGAAATACTTGAAGGCATTAAAGCGGATGTAACAGGTATGATCCGAAATTATGAGCATTTAATAGCACAGCGGGATTTAATCCTCCGAAATCTCCAAAAGTTGACCGAAGATATCCAAGATGACATAACGGTATCCAATGAAACCTTTAAAAAAGTGAACTTATCTATTTATGAGGAAATGGTTCAAAATTTCGCCAAACCAAAGACGGCCATCATCTTACCTGACGAAGAAGTCCCCCTTGAACCTGAAGTCCTAAACTCCGAGGAGGAAGTAGCTATTGAAGTCAACCTAAATGTAGACACCACTAGTCCCGAGATAACCAAGGAAACAGAAGAAGTTAAAACTGAAAGCCAAGAGACTACAGAAGCTACAATTACGGTTGAAACCCCAAAGACTCTGCATCAAGAAGTCGAAGAAAAATTGGAAAATCCCCCAATAGAGGAAACTCCAAAACAAGAAGAGGAAGCTTCAACTGAAGATCCCAAGAAAAAAGGAGGCTCATTTTTCGATCAATTTGACTAATGGGTACAGTTCGATTAGAAGGGGCTTCATTTTATGCCTACCATGGTGTCTATCCAGAAGAGAAAGTCTTGGGAAATCAATTTCTGGTGGATATTGAATTGACTTATTCCTTCAGAAAAGCAATGGAAGAAGACGCCCTGGAAGGAACAGTGGATTATGGAGAACTATACGCCATTACCTCCAAACATATGCAAACGCCAGTAAAGCTTTTAGAACATCTAGCGCACTTAATTATAGAAGAAACATTACAAATGTACCCTGAAAGCCAACGCATTGCAGTAACTATAAAAAAACAGCAGCCGGCTGTCGGGGGATTAGTAGCCTACTCCTCTGTTACCGTAAATTATCCCGAAGACTATGACTAAACACATATTTGGAATCATCCTTTTGATAATTTTATCATGGAGCTCTCATGCTCAAACTACTTCTTATAGAGTATTTGATAAATCTGGTAGAGAAGTAAGTTTTGAAGCTATTGTGGAAGAAGCAAAAGGAGCACAGCTTATCTTTTTTGGAGAATTACACAACAACACCGTAGCTCATTGGCTGCAGCTGCAACTCTTAAAAAGTTTACAACCAAGCAATGAGAAACTCATGCTAGCAGGGGAATTTTTCGAACGGGATGATCAGTTAAATATCGATGAGTGGATGGCAGGCTGGATGACTGATAAATCCTTCGAAACAGAGGCTAAGCTTTGGAATAACTATGCAACTGATTACAAGCCGTTAATGCTATTTGCTAAAACTCACCAGATCCCATTTATAGCTTCAAATATTCCAAGAAAATACGCTTCATTGGTTAGCAAAGAGGGATTAGAAGGATTGGAAAAACTCAGCTCGGAAGCTAAGCAATACATCGCTCCCCTGCCAGTGACCGTTGATCGTAATCTTCCAGCTTATGCTGCTATGCGGGAAATGATGCATGGCAGCTCTATGAACTTGGATTTTATGATCGATGCGCAAGCTATCAAAGATGCAACTATGGCATATTCTATGCAAGCATTCCTAGCGAAGGGACATCAAATTCTACATGTGAATGGCTCCTATCATAGCAACTTCTACGAAGGCATTGTATGGTATATACGACAAGAGTTTCCCAGCTTACCTATTTTAACTATTAATACTGTAGAACAAGCTGATTTATCAAGTATAGATGAGCGCATGATGCTAAGTGCAGACTTTATCATCGTCACACCTACGGACATTCCCAAAAGTTACTAAGCGCGCATGTACTCCAAAGCTGAGCTCGCCAAAATACGAAAAGAATTTTGGACTACATTTGGGCAGTATATGAAGCCCGTTCCTTCTGCTTTTGGGCATAGCAAGATGAATTGGCAGAATTATAAAACAGGTGTCAAAGATATCTACTTTCGCATGAAGGCCGAGCGTGACTTTGCTTCCATAGGCATAGAAATCACCCACAAAGACGAAGAATTGCAAGCCCTCTTTTTTCAACAATTCCAACAATTCCGAAAACTCTTAGAAGCAGAAACCCAGGAAGTTTGGGATTGGGAGTTGCATGCAAGCGATGACTTCGGTCAAACTTATTCCTATATCCAATGTTACCAAGCTGGTCTAAACGTACTCAACAAAGAGCACTGGCCAGCAATTATCTCTTTTTTAAAGCCAAGAATCATGGCCTTAGATCGCTTTTGGGAAAATATCAAACCTGGATTTGAGGAATGAAATGGAATAAAAGAATGAAGGCGGAAGGTGAAGAATGAAGGGTGAAGAATCTAGAAGCGAGAGACAAATGACACAAGAATCAAGAGAGGGGTGAAAGGAAATATGCTAGCGCGAAATAAAATTGAAATATGCCTACGGCGAAATATTTGTGGCGTGTAGATAAGAGAATTATTCTTTAAAAAAGTGTCAAGTATTTTCAGGACGAGACAAGTTTTTTACTCACTTTTCACAGCTAATATCTCCTCCAATGCCAGGGCTTGAAAGCCACAGCAATTGATTGGCAAATCCATCTTCAAAGCATCTGAATTTCAGATAACAACAGTCAATTTATCACTTGGTTAAAACCCACAAACGAAAGTTCCAACAATCCATTCCTAATTATTCATTCCTCATTCCTAATTCACACTGGCAGTGGCGGGGTTTAAAAACCACGGCAATTGATTGGCAAATCCATCTTCAAAGCATCTGAATTTCAGATAATAACAGTCAATTTATCACTGGGTTGAAACCCAAAGACGAGAGTTCCAACAATCCATTCCTAATTATTCATTCCTAATTCACAATGTTCACTGTCCAACTGTTCACTGCTAACTGCCAACTGCTCATTTCCCGAAGGCATAGGCTAACCCCACTCTAAAATTACGATTATATACTTCTAAATCCGGTCTGGATTCGAGACTGAAAGGCTGCGTCAATGCATTTCTCCAATCAAAAGTCATGGTAAATTTACTTACTTGAAAACCAAATTGTAGATTCAGTCCCCATTCCTGATCCGGAAACTCCCAAGCTGGCCCAACAATATCAATACCGGCAAATTCAGGTAATCCTTGACTTAAGTGATGACGAAAATAAGCCCCAGCTCCTACGAAAGCCTTTCCAACACCATCTTCAGATGGACCTGTTGTCAGACGGATTAAAGCTGGTATGGTTACAGAATACCTTCTCAATTTATCTTCTTCAAAATAAGGAGTTGTGCTTCCATTGGAATCAATCAACGAGCTTACAACCAATTGAAGATTATTGGTCATATTCCAGCTGCCATACAGTCCAGCTTCCCAAGCAAACACACCATTCGCACGAAATGACTCCTGAACATGCCTGTTATGCGAATTTCCCAACCCTATCTTTGCACCAAATTGAAGGGCTTTACCACCCATAACTTTTTCAGGAGCAAAAGAAGGAATCGCTGAAAGATTGGCTGCATTAGCCATCTCCAATGTCAGTGCAGTCACAAATCGGGTTACCTTGGCCATTCCTTCATAGTCCAACAAATCTGGAGTATCTTCCGGTTTGTGGTAAGGAGAAATCAACCCTGTAAACACATGAATTGCAGGAATACCTATCTTTCCAAAAGGCCAGGTATCTGTTCGCATTTCAATGCTTGCATCCATTTTTTTGATGGTGATTTCTTCTCTTGCTTGAGCTCTAGCCATGAGGTCCTTCGCATCCGCAAGTGTTTCCCATCCTTTTAACTCTAGACCCTTTGCCTTGCCTAGCATTCCGATCATATCTAAACTAAACATAGCTTTAATAGCTGAGTTATCAAAAGGCTTATCAGCTTTCACAAAACGATCCGCACCGATCAATCCCGACTCTTCTGCATCAAAAGCTATAAACACGAGTGTTCGCTTGGGTCTCTCATTTCCTGTAAGGACCAATCGGGCTATTTCCAACATACCAGCTACGCCAGAAGCATTATCATCGGCTCCAGGAAAATTCCGTTGTGTACCTGATGGTAGTATCTCAAAACCTAGATGATCGTAATGCGCACCCACAACAATAATTTCTTTGGAGAGCTCCGGGTCCGAACCGGGAATCATTCCTACGATATTTTTTCCATTGACCTGTACCAGCTGCACTTTGTAGGGAAACTCATGTATAAATGATCCGTTTTGAAAAGGCTGTAATCCTATTTCCTCCATTTGCTGTTCGAGGTAGGCCACTGCCTTAGCATGACCTATTGTTCCAAGGCCCCTTCCTTCCAAAGAGTCAGCTGCTAAAATTTGTACGTGTCGTTCCAGTCGTTGGACAAGATTTTCTTGGGCCTGCAAAGAAAAAGATACCAAGAAGAGGAAAATCAAAATCGCGGAGTATAGTTTAGACATAGAAAATAGTGTTGAGATTAGCTAAATGAACGAAAATAGCTAGCAAAAGTTAATGATAGTTTCCGGAAAAATTTAATTTTTAGAATCACTCAAAAAAGTAAAAAGTAAGCTCTACAACAAAAACATCCCAAACCTTGCATGAAACAGCTAGGTTTGGGACATACATAAACCATAAGAGTTGGTGATCTTGTCCAACCTATACCCTAATTCAACAAACAAAGCAGCACACGTATGCTGCTTTGCCAACCTATCAACTTAACTTAAATTTGACCGGAAGTCGCATGCGGACGGCAACTTCTTCACCTCCTTGTTTGCCAGGAATCCAGTCTGGAAGCATTTTTACTACTCTTAAAGCTTCCTCATCACAGCCTCCACCGATCCCGCGCAAGAGCTCTTCGTTTTTGACTTTCCCATCGGGATGTATCTCAAACATGACATATACTGTCCCTTCTATCCCCATTTCTTTCGCTTGCTGAGGGTACTTGAGATTTGCTGCGAGGAAGGCATTGAGAGCTTCCATCCCACCTGCAAACTCCGGGGCTTCTTCGACCATATCAAAGACATCAGGAGTATCAGCTTCTGCAATAGGGACATCGACAACTTCTATTATTTCAGTCGTTTCTTCTTTCTTACTATCACAGGCAAATACCAGCAGTATGGCTGCCATCAAAGGAATTGCTAACAAAAATACAGACTTTTGTAAAGCATGGGATTGTTCGGATTTCATCATCATTTGGATTCGTTTTTTGGTTTGAAAATGGTTAAAATTATTCACTAAACTGCCATGGCTTTCCCTGATCAACAGATTTAAAAGCAGGCGGGCATAGGCGGATTTGGAGAAATTAGTGGTGACAACTTGGTCTGCTTCGTATTCGTGAACTTCCCGGATACTCGCTTCATAATAGCGACAGACCGGATGAAACCATAAAAACGCTTGCACTAACTGAAAGAAAAGCAAGTCCAGCGTATGCCGTTTGCGGGCATGCACCGTCTCATGGTGGATAATGGGTTGCATAGCAACATCTTCAGTGTCAGAATGAGGCAGAAAAATATAGGAGAAAAAAGAAGCAGGCTGAAAATCAGGATGAACTACTAAAGTCAGCCCATCTTGCTTCATGTGTGTCCCTCGCTGTATATGATGAATAAGCTGCTTCAAACCCACACCCAAGACACCCAATTTCCAACAAACACCCATCACATACACCAGCAAAAGTATCTGAGCAAAACTTAGAGAATTCGGTTGAACTGATTCTACACCTACCTGTATGGTAGGTAAGGTATATTCAAATAAGTCAGGCATCAATCCCTGTGCAGGCCCAATGCTAAACTGCATCAAGGGCAAACTGATTACAAAAACCAATCCAGTCAACAGATAGGCCCGATTCCAAGTAAAAAAGGTCAATTTAGCTAAGAATAGGTGATAAAACCCATACAGAATAAAGAGTGCCACACTCGCTTCCCAAAGGTAATTGGCTAATTGATTCATTGCTGTGCGGGATTATCATAGTCATCAATCAATTTCTTCAATGCTTCCAATTCCTTGTCAGAAATCCCCTTTTCCTTCACCATAAAGGATAACACATTTTGTACAGAGCCCTCAAAATAGTTATTTACCAACTTATTGAAACTCTTCTTCCGGTAATCTTCCTGCGAAACTAATGGGTAATACTCATGGATATTACCATAAGTTCGATGTGCTAAATACCCCTTTTTTTCCAACTGCTTGATATTGGATGCCAAGGTAGTATAGGGTGGTTGTGGTTCTGGCAATTCATTCAACACATCCCTCACCAAACCTTTTCCCAACCTCCAAAATACCTGCATCAATTGTTCTTCGTTTGCTGTCAATACTTCCATAGTTTCAAATATATTACTATTATCTTAATGAACCTACGAAATTTTCGTAAATCTACGGATTTTTAGTAAATGCAGATAAAGTAGTTAGTGGTTTTAGTGCCTAAGCCTCTCCCCTTTTTCACCATTATTCTAACTATTTCAGCCATAGTTCAATACGCTCTACCTCATTTAATCACACTTTACTAGACTATCCAATAGCTACACCCAACATTATTTCAATTCCTTTCCATGCCTTTTACCTTTTCCTGCAAATCGAATAAAATTTTGTTTTTTACTGATTTTTACTTAACTAAGGGATTAAATTCAACTAAACACCGTCTCCAATATCATTTTTAAAATGAAGCAACTTTACTCCTTCAGATATCTTCTTTTTTTAGCCTTCCTTTGGGGATGCCTAGCTGGTATTCTCGGATTACTAACTATCCCTGCACATGCACAAGATCTCCTTCAAAGCCGACAAAGCAGCTATTTCACCTACATCTATCAACTTACCGATCAGGAAGCAGAAAAAATCTACCGAGAAAAACCTACTAACATCAACAAAAACTACTTCCACACTTTAGTAGACTCTTTTCCCACCGACACGAGCTTAGAAAAATCCCTTCCCAGAGGACATTACCTAAAAACATTCGCAGCACAAAACCAACAGGTCAATACCTTACTTTCCATCCAAAATATCCAACTTTTCATCCTCAATAATGAGCAAGATCTCCTTTTGCAACTGTTGGACACCGATGGGCAACTTATTACTGATGCACAGGTACGTTTGGGTAACAAAAAACTCAGGTTTGATGCAGCAACCCAATCTTATCAAGACCGTAAGTCGAATCAAGAGGGATTACTCATCGTAAAACACAAGGAATCTACCTCCTTTTTTGAGCTTTCCAAGCAACAAGACAATCCTTGGATTCGAAGAACGAGCAAAAACATCTTGTATCAAAGCCCTGTACAGTATGTCTGGAAGCCTATCTATTTTGTACTTAGCCTACCAGTAGACGCTTATAAATCCATCAAGTGGCACTCTACCACAGGTAGTATTTACCAAACCGCTCACTTTTTCGAAAGGGCCTACCATCGCACAGCATGCCTCTTCAATCCTTCCCACTGCAACTGGAGAAGGTATAATCTCCCCTCCACCAAAGGCTATCTCGTCTTCAACAAACCGAAATACATGCCACAGGATAGCGTATTTTTTAAGGCATTTATAACCAACGCCAAAGGTAAACCGACACAGACTGAAGTAGATACTTACCTTCTTGGAGCAGATCAGCCGACCTTCCTTGGCCAACTTAAAAGCTACCGAAAGGGAGCATTCGAACACCGATTTTACCTCCATGACTCTTTGGGATTGAAGTTAGATAAATCCTATCGGCTAGTTCTTCGAAATAAAAATAAGCAACCACTGCTATTCGAAGAATTCTACTATGAAGCCTATGAACTGAATAAGATCCATCTAGACGTCCGAACCGATCAACCTACACATCAGCAAAACGAAGCTTTGAAACTTCAGGTAAGTGCTAAGGATGAAAACGGCTTGTTTTTAAAAGACGCGCGCATAGAGATTTTATTGGTGACAGATCAAGCCACATCCTTCCATCAGCCCATCGCATTTATTCCTGATACACTTGCGCGTTTTTCAAAAGAACTTATTCCAGATAAAATCACAGAGGTTCTCATTCAGGCCGATGAATTTCCCCCAGCAGACTTCAACTATACCATTGATGTGCGCTTATTGACTGCGGATAATGAATCTGCCAAGAAAAATATCCAAGTTTCCTACAAACATGACAGCGATCCCTTCTTGTTGGATTTTACGCAGGATTCTTTGATTGTAAAGAGAAACCCACTCAACTCATCATCAGACAATTTTGCTCAACTAATTGGAATGGATGCTTTTGGGAATGAGCAGCTATTGATGCAAGATCGCTTACCCTTTTCCCATCCTATCCATACACAGTACGTTGGGTTTAAAGTCCAATCAGCCCAACAATTTCAGGCGTTTGATTGGAATGGAGCTAATCCATTACTGGAAATGTTTGCTGAACGTAACTCCAAAAACCTCAGTATTCAGGTTCGCAATCCAAGAAACCTACCTTTTTCCTACCATTTATTCAAAAAAAACACACCAGTAACATCCAGCTATAGCAAGTCTCTCGCTTTGGATTATAAAACCCACTCTAAACAAAATTACTACCTCAATATCAATTACTTATGGGCGGGAGAAATGAAGCAAGAAACCTATCAAATTTCCTTCAAGAAGAAACAATTAAACATTTTGGTGGAAGAACCCCTCATCATTACACCTGGACAGGAAGCTGCTATCCAAATCCAAGTGACGGATAGTAAAAAAAGGCCATTGAAAGATGTTGATATTACTGCTTTTGCCCTGACCAAGAAATTTGGCTTTACTCCTCCAAAAGTGCCAAATGTAGAAAAACCTCGACCCGGGAAGCTATTTATCAATAGCTTCTCCGCAAATAAAACTTCCGAACTTAGAAACACGCAGCCACTGGATTACCGAACTTGGAAGCTATTGGCTGAAATTGATTCAATCGAGTTTTACAAATTTATGTATCCTGAACAGGAAATGTACCGTTTCCTAACCCAAGCTCCTGAAGGGCTAACGCAGGCTGCTCCCTTCCTCTTCATCGATGGAAAACCTGAGGCTCCATCCATTATTTACATAGATAATGTTCCTGTGTATTTCGCATGGAATTCCATTCAAAATCCCTACGCTTTTCCAATCAATCCCGGCAAGCATCAGGTGAAAATCAGAACCCCTCACTACTTGATTACTTTCGATGATTTGATCTTTGAAGAAGGGATGAAGACTATTTTTTCGATTGACGTAGCAAAGTACCAAGGAAAGTTCACAAAAGAATTGCAAAAGCCTGTTTTAACTGAAGAAGAAAAAGCCTCACTTTATCCGTATGTGTTTCCTCTTCGGAATATTCCAACCGAGCGAATGGCTTATCTCAAAAAAGGCAATCAAATTTATTTCCTAGGTATGCCCGGCACTCAGTTTGGTAATCGACTCTTTACAGGCCCAATCTATGGAGACTTTAGCTATCAGGTAGTCAATGGATATACCCATAAACTGAGACATGAACCTCGCATGGAATATGAATTTTTTCCCACGGTAGTGAAAATGCGTGAAATGCAAACATCGGCATATCCCAAAAATTTATATACCCAGGCTCGCTATCTACCCCTAGAGGATTTTGCATGGACTGAAAAGAAACTCGTCGAAACTTGGGAAAAGCATTTAGAAGATAAAAGACGGGAATCCCTTGTCTTCCGCTACCCTCAATACTCGCGCAGAAACACGGGGAAACTTTGGCTAGATCTTATCCAAAATGATGGACAAAAGCCTAACAACCCTATCAGCATTGTTTTGAGAAACAAAGAAAACCCTTTAGACCTTTGGGTGTATTCTGGCAATCAAAGACGTATGACTAATCTAAGTCAAGGAATCTACGAGCTTACCCTCTTCTTCCCAGGTATGCACTACCATCATGTAGATTCGGTTGAAATCAAGGAAAATGGTTGGAATTACTTTCAGCTATCAGCTGCTACAAAGGAAAAAAAGGATGTATTCAGCAGTGAAGTCGCTCAAGCACTCGAACACTATGTTTTTGCTAAAACCATCAGTATCTCAGAGGAAACAAAATTGATTTCAGAACTGAATAAGAGTTATTTTCATAAATTCCAATACGATGGCCCGGGACAACTGGTATCCGGTTATGTCTTGGATAAGCAAGATTCAGAGCCCTTGCCAGGTGCTATGGTCATGATCAAAGGGACCAATTTTGGAACTACAACGGATCGGAATGGATTCTTCTCCCTAGCAGTCCCTTTCGATAAAAACACACTCGTTTTTGCTTTTATCGGATACTTCCAAAAAGAGGTTACTATTGATCAAATCAACCAAGATTCATTTTACCTCGAGGCTGATTACAGCCCACTCTATGAAGTTGTCGTGACGGGTTACGCGGCATCAAATAAAGAGTCGATGATCTTTGGCAGTAGCGTCATCAGTACCTTAAATTTTTCCGAAAGTATGTCCTATTCAGACGCTCTGCAAGGACAGGTGATGGGTATAGCTAACGGTTCGGAAAGCAGCAGGCAAATCTTCATCCGTGGATTAGCAAGTAGTAAAGCAAACGAACTTCCTTTAATCATACTGGATGGGACAGTTTTCCTCGGTGACATCACCTCTATCAATTCAGCAGAAATTATTTCCATGGAACTTTTGACTAAAGAAGAAGCAATCAAAAAATATGGGGAATCAGCAACCCATGGAGCACTCCTTATTCGGACAATGAAAGGTAGCATGCAGGATAGCGAATGGGGGGAAGCGTTGAAGACTAAAAATACCCTCCGACAAAACTTCTCAGATGCCGCATTTTGGCAACCTACCTTGCGCACGGACAAGGAAGGCAAAGTATCCTTCAAAACCACCTTCCCAGATGACTTGACAAGTTGGCAAACCATCTATCTAGCCATGAACGACCGAAAGCAAACAGGTCAAACCAATGGTCAAATCAAAGCTATCTTGCCCCTTGCTGCTCAATTGAGCATTCCAAGATTTTTGGTTAGCAATGACACCGCCTTGGTTTTGGGTAAAAGCATCAATTACATTTCGGATTCAACTTTTATTCACCGTTCTTTCCAGGTCAATGGAAAACTTGCGAGCAATACGAAAGGATATCTAAGCCAAATCCTCATAGACAGTGTTCAAGTGGTCGCAAAAGACTCCTTATCCATTAGCTATCAGTTGCTGCGGGAATCAGATGGCTATAAAGACGGGGAATTGAGAAGTATCCCAATATTCCCAAAAGGCATGTTGCGTACACAAGGACATTTTGCTGTTTTGAACGGGGACACCGTCCTTCAGATCCAAAAAGATCCAAACCTTACAAGCGGAACCCTTTTCCTTCGATCAGATATACGCTCGGTATTGGAGGAAGAAACACAATTCCTGTATGCCTACAAGTACGAATGCAATGAACAATTAGCATCCAAATTAAAAGGGTTGCTAGCCATGCAAGAACTAGCCGCTTTCAATAATAAACCATTTGAAGAAACCAAGGAACTCACGCGCATCATCAGGCTTTTGGAGAAGAATCAGGGAGAAAAAGGCCTTTGGGGTTGGTGGAAAAACTCTTCTGGTAATCTATGGATTACCCTGCATGTCATAGAAGCATTGGTTAAAGCCCAAGAAAAAGGATTTCCACTATCCATCAATCAATCGAAATTGGAGCAACAATTGATCTGGGAATTGGAATATGCAGATAATTTTGATTCCAAGTTGCGGATAGGGCAAGCATTCCTAGTCCTTGGGACTGCATTTGACAGTCCAGCACTCATACGTACTTTAGAAAGTTCCATGAAAGGATCACTCATGGAAGACCTCCGCTTGATGGAATTCAAAACCCAGTTAGGTCTACCCGTCAGTATGGAATCAGTCATGCGGTATCAGCAAAGCTCCATTTTAGGAAATACCTATATTGGTAATGCCACCTCATATACAGATATCTGGACCAACGATGTTCAAAGCACCCTGTTGGCTTACAAAATCTTGAAAAAACTTCAACCAGATGCGCAGGAAATGCTCCGCAGCATGCAAAACTATCTACTTGAAAAACGCGGAACCAAAGGTTGGACCAATACTTACGAAAGTGCACAAATCATCGAAACAATTCTTCCCGATGTCCTAGCAATGCAAAGCAAGGGACAACTATCGGTTCGTCTAGAAGGAATTGAAAACCAAACGGTAATCAATTTCCCAATGGAATACACCTTGGAAAGCAATGAGGCTATATCTCTCGTGAAAACTGGAAAAGAACCACTTTACTATTCTTATGTAGAACAATTTTGGGAAGAAAACCCTGAGAAATCTGATGGAATATTTGAAATCCATTCTTCCTTTTCGGACGGAAGTCAACTGCATTTAGAGGCAGGAAAAGAAGTTACTATTGATGTCCAAATAAAAGTGCACGAAGACGCCTCCTACGTCATGATCAATATTCCCATTCCAGGAAGTTGCTCCTATGGAGAGAAAAGAATCGCTCATAGACAGGAGTCTCATCGAGAGTACTTCCTCCAGGAAACGGCTATTTTCTGTGAGCGACTTCCCAAGGGGGATCATACCTTCTCTGTCAATATCCTACCAAGGTATACAGGCACTTACACACTCAATCCCGCCACGATAGAATTAATGTATTTCCCCACCATTCAAGCAAATGAACAAGTAAAAACAGTAATTGTAGCAGGGGAAGTAAAGAAATAAAAAAATCCAACCCCCAGCCGGGGGTTGGATTTACCAATGCAATATATTTTTTTTCTAAGGTTTAACCCAAATATCTCAATATCCAAGATCATTTTCCTTACTCTTTTTTCAATTTATTTCTACCCTATTTCAATTTGATTCCGTGTCTTCCGCGATTTCCGCGAGCCGATTTCTAATCCAAGAATGCAAATTTCCCTTTGCTAAACACATCGAAACTCAAGGATACATAAAATACGTTCGCTTGAATGTTCTCATAAGGACGAATGGTTGCTCCGGTGTTGGAGTCAGTAGCTGTAAAGTTTCTATTGAAAAACTCTGAAGGATAGTATTTGAATTTAAGAGTAGTGCCACTGCGGTAATTGATTCCAAAAAACAGGGAACTTTGCCATGGATTTACCCGATCACTGAACCACACATTGAATCGATCAACTCTGCGTTCATCCACAAAAGTACGCTCACGATAATTCACAGAACGCTCCAATTCATACCCTGCAAAGAAAAACTTTCCATCTAAGTTTCCAAATTTCACCCCAACAGGAATTCCTACATTATAAGATCTGACCTTTTTCCTAACGGTTGGTGATTCATCGAAAATAAAACCCACATTTCGAACATTAAATCCTGTAAACCATCCAAAATTATCACTGGTATCAAAATTCAGGAAGTTCTGCAAGTTTATTACTGGTGCCCAACGTAATACATTATTTGCATCTGCTACTGTTCCAGCCGAAAAAATCCACTCACCTCCTGAAGACCAATAGGTTTGTGGATAACTGCTTACTTTTTTCTGAGCAAATGATGTGAAAGAAAACATCATTAAAACAACAATCGCTAAATACTTTTTCATATCAAAACAAGTTAGTTTCAAACGTTAACCAAGCCTAAGCCTACAAAGTTTTACATATCTCCAAAATCCATGTCCACCGAAAGTCTCAAGTGGCTCCCCCTTCCTACAAGTAAATCACCCTTATCTCCTCTACCAAAAACGAAACCGTTTTTCATTTACTCTATTCCTGAAAATCCAGTTATCAAAAATATCATTTGATAGATACAATTCTACACCAAAATTAACTGTTAAATACCCATCATACCGCTCATTCAATCCCGATCCTCTTCGAATCCTACCCCTATTTTCCAATATCTTTTGTACGTCGGGTTCTCCTGTAACAGAATTCAGGAAGTCGGGATTTCGAACAGCCAATCTCAAACGATCAGGATTTGGACCATTTCCATTAAATCCATAATCTCTAATCAAATCCATGTAAAACTCACTGATATTGAATGCTGAAATATCATCTAAGTAGTCTGTCAAAGTCCAACGGTAATTTAGTTCAATAAAAAAATCTGACCATACATTTGCCTTGTATTTCATGCCAATACCAGTTGGAAAAACAATGATGTGTTTATTGTAAGGGTTATTCTCCAATTGTAAAGGCCTCAAATCAACCCAACGTCCATTCAATTCAGCCTGTGGATTGTTGGTAGACACCCCTACGCCTCCAAAGGCATAGAAATTAATAAAATTTCGGGTAATATTATACACTTTCACCGGTTTCAAATGAATTTCCCCGATTAAAGAAGTTTCCCAATTACGTGCCCTGAAATGTAGGTCTCTCGGGCTTCGAAAACTTCTCGGGTCTGCAGGAGGATCTTGACCGGACATCCTCACATGACTTACTTCCCATCGGAGCTTGGTGTAGGTTCCAACTACTTTTCGAACCGAAATATTAGCATTCCATTCGGGTTGTATCCCTTCATTGTATCTCCATAGGGAATATAATTCACCAAAATATTGTGTTAATCCCCCAGAAGCAGATACAGACCAAGGTGCATCAAACCTGTAACGGTAAAAACTTTGAGAAAAGGCACTCTCTCCCATCAATATAAAAACCACAAGCAAAGTCAGCCTTTTCATTCCTCCATTGTTCAACACGTGAAGATACTTTAAGGAAATAAATAAATACAAAAAACTTTAATTATTCAATTTTTGATCATTATTAAAAATGTGCACATCTCTCTGAGGAAATGGAATTTCAATATTTTCTGCTTTAAAACGGGTGAAAATTTCATAGTACAATTCAGATTTGAGCACTTTGGGTTTATTAATATAATCGATAGTCCATACTCTGAGATTAAAATTTAAACTGCTATCTGCAAATTCTTCAAATAAAACGTCAGGAGCTGGATTTTTCAATACGGATGCATGTGCTGCCGCAACCTCTAATAAGACCGCACGAACTTTAGAAGGATCTTCCTTATAAGAAACTCCAACAGGAAAATTAAAACGTACTTTGCGCTCATTATGAGACCAATTGATGACCTGTGAATCAATAAACTGAGAATTTGGAATAATGACTGAAATATTATCATTCGTAATTATTGTGGTCGACCGAGCTGAAATTGTTGATACGTCTCCAGAAATATCCCCAACCTCAATTCTATCACCAACTTTGATTGGACGCTCAAACAAAATAATCAATCCTGAAATAAAATTGTTGGTAATATTTTGAAGACCAAAACCAATACCCACACCTAAAGCACCTGCTAGAATACCAAACGCACTTAAGTCAATCCCGTTGGTTTGGAGTATAGAAAATAATCCTGCTACAATCAGAATATATTTTACAATCGTACCCACTGATTGTCGGGTACCCATTTCCAATGCATAGTTTTTTAAAATTCGATTAACAAGAAGCCTTCGAATCCATTCGGCCACTACAAACAAAAAAACAATAGATATCACCACAGTCAATAAAAGTCCTATAGTAAGTGAACTTTCTCCTACAGCAAACAGTCGCAAAGACATCAATTCGTTAAAAAAATCTAATACGTCCAAAAGCTTTTCTTTTTTATATTCCAACATCATCTACATTCACTAAACTTGATCCAGAAAGATAGTGCTCATCTTCTGCATAAATAAACAATAACGCCCCTTCTTTCAAGTGATTAATTAAGAAAGCACTTTCACTCGGTGGAAGAGCTGGGCAACCTAAACTTCTTCCTAACCTTCCAGTTTGACGAATAAAGTCCTCACTTGCATATGCTGCCCCGTGTATAACAATAGCACGCTCCCGAGCACGATCGTTAAACCCTTGTTCCAAACCATCCAAACGTAAAGAATACCCATGTTTTCCTTGATAAGTCTCTGCCGTTCGGTAAAAGCCCAAACTACTCATATAAGATGAGTTTTGATTGGAAAATCGTTCGGCCTTCAATTCCCCGGAATTTCTTCCGTGTGCGACATATCCATGATGGATCAACTTTCCCTCTTCCATGTCAATTATCCACAACCTCTTTTCGGTGGATGGCAAAGAAAAATCAATTACTGCTAAAGGCTTTCCTTCCTCTAATTGACCATTTTCTAATAAATGAAAATAACCTTTCGCACCAACAGTTAATACTTCTTTATCTGGAAGAATGAAATATTCACGACCTGTCTGTAGCTGTTGCCATAATATCTCTTCAAAAGAACTAGTAAAAGATGATCGAAAATTTATATGGCTATGCTCAGAGGGCTGTGTAAATGAACTGCCAATCAACAAGATAAAACTAAGGGTAAGAAGCCGCATGAGGAAGCAGTAGAGTCAAACTTTTGTTGTAGTATTATAAGGAAAACCGTTAATACAAGACACTAAGTTCCAAATACTTTTGAAAAATCCAATAATTTAAAATACACCATCTACAATTTCTTACTTTTTTGGAACTGCATTTGCATAAATCACTGTTAATGAAGTCAATTAAGTGAAACTCCCGTATAAATCACAATTTAAACCTATTGAATTTCAGTTATTTAACTTATTTGTTTAAACATTTTTCAATAATATTAAACAAAAAATAAAAAACTGCTGTTCTAAACCTGATGAAAGTAGCCGTTTATAGAAAAGAGCATTTTAATGCCGCACATAGATTACACAATCCCAATTGGTCCGATGAGCAAAATGAGGCTTATTTCGGTAAGTGTAACAATAAATATTACCATGGTCACAACTACGATTTGATCGTAAAATTGGTAGGCCCAGTTGATCCGGAGACAGGGTATGTTTTTGACATGAAAGTGTTGAGTGACCTTATTAAAGAACATGTATTAAATAAATTTGACCACAAAAACCTAAATCTTGACACCGATGAATTTAAGAATCTCAATCCATCTGCGGAGAATATTGCAGTGGTTATTTGGAATATTCTGAGGGAGAAAATTGATCACATTTACGAACTAACCATTCGACTTTATGAAACAGAAAGAAACTATGTTGAATACGATGGAAATATCTAATTCTGAACACTTAATTGACGAAATTGGCGATGAGCACATCGGAACTTCAGCAGACACACCTCTGCGCGCTGATGCATTCGAAATTGATGACGAGCTGAAAATGGAATTGATTGAAAAACATTTCAGGGAAATCATGCATGTATTAGGTTTAGACCTTACAGATGACAGTCTGAAAGGAACTCCGCGTAGAGTTGCAAAAATGTACATTCAGGAAATTTTCAGTGGGTTAAATCCCAAAAATAAGCCTGATGTGAAATTGTTTGAGAACAAATACAAGTATAATGAAATGCTAGTTGAGAAGGATATTACCTTCTTCTCTAATTGCGAACATCACTTTGTACCTATCACAGGCAAAGCACATGTAGCATATATCTCAAATGGTCAAGTCATTGGACTTTCTAAAATTAATAGAATTGTTCAATACTATGCCAAGAGGCCGCAGGTACAAGAAAGGTTAACAATGCAAATTGGAAACGAACTTAAAGAACTATTGGGTACAGATGATATCGCTGTTGTAATAGATGCACATCACATGTGCGTCAGTTCTAGAGGAGTTCAAGATGTAAATAGTTCAACAGTAACAGCCTTTTATTCAGGCAAGTTTGAACGTGATGAAAATGCTCGTACAGAGTTTATGAAATATATAAGTCTTTAAAATCTATGCGTTTTCGGGTGAGTTGGATGAGGGGTACACTCGATTACGCACAACATTTCCTAACTAAACCAACTTAAACCGGGGCTAAAGTCCCGGTTTTTTTTAAACAATTTATTCACGATTCGAATTATACATATATGATGAATTTGGCTAACAAACAGATTGTGATCATCGGTGGAAACTCCGGAATTGGTCAACAAGTGAAAGAAATGTGCGAATTGCAAGGCGCAAAAGTTTATTCTTACAGTCGTTCCGGATCGGAAGGAGAAAAATTAGATGTGACTTCTGACTTTTCAAGTATCGAAGGTTTGCCTGAGCAAATAGACGGTTTGGTTTATTGTCCAGGCACTATCAACCTCAAGCCTTTTCATAGATTTAGTATAGCAGATTTTCAGAAAGACTTCGATATCAACCTATTGGGAGCTGTCAAGGTACTTCAAGCCTGCTTAAAAGGACTTAAAAAATCTCCATCGGCATCTGTTGTGCTTTATAGCACTGTTGCAGTAAAAACAGGGCTTGGTTTTCATGCTTCTATCTCAGCTGCTAAAGGAGCTGTTGAAGGCTTAGCTAAATCTCTCGCATCTGAATGGGCTGCCAACAAAATCCGGGTCAATGTGGTCGCGCCATCACTTACAGATACTCCACTTGCGGGGATGCTATTGGGTACGGATGATAAGAAAGAAGCATCCAATAAGAGACATCCGTTAGGGAGGTATGGTCAACCTCAAGATATTGCAAATGCCACACTCTTCCTGCTTTCTGATGGAGCAGAATGGATGACAGGTCAAGTGCTCAATGTAGATGGAGGCATGAGTTCATTGAAATAGGTATTTGAAAACAATTGGGCAAGAAATGTGTAGTAGAAAAGGGAACTTTCCCGACCGAGTAAAAGTATAAGATTATGAAGACTCCACCTGAATCATATTTGATTTTCAAGGAAGAACTGGAAAAGGCCAGGCTCGAGAAAGAGCGTCTAGAGGAAGAGTATAAGTCTAAGTTGTCTGAGATGAATATGGAATTGGTACGTTTAAAAGAACAAATCCAATCTCAGCAAGAGTTGATAAAGACTACGTTGGATTATGCTATAAGGCTTGAAGAAAATTTAGGTTCCTTCAAAGATGAAGTTACCAATAATAAATCTTTAAAAAACCGTACATTTCACTAAATCAAGATCAACCGACTCATGAATATTGCTGCCAATACCAAAGAATATCAGGGATTTGCCATCGCATTTGAGGAAAGGTACTCAAAGGTCTATGCCAATCCTGAAAAAGGTATTATCATCTGTGAATTGTTAACAGATTATATTCCAATTGAAGATTTTAAAGAGACCTTTCACAAAATTTCCAAAATTGTAGAAAGTGGCACTTACAAAAAGTTTATTTTCGATAAAAGAGCACTCAGAGCATTTCATCAACCAAGTATGGAATGGTACTTCCTTAATTGGAAAAACAAAATGCTCGAATTAGGACTCGATACCCATAGAAAAATATTACCAGAGGAAAAGTGGTTTGAGAAAATGGTCCAAATCGCAAAAGAGCAAATCCTAAAGAACAATCCTGACAACATCATCCACCTATTAGATATCAGATACTGCAATACAGTAGAAGAAGCGATTGAAATATGATGGTTCACCTTTCCAAGAAACAGCTTTTAGAAGCGGAATCTTTTTTTAGAAGAGACTTTGTTAATTCATTGGCAGGCTATAAAAGCTTAAACCTTATAGGTACAAAAAATGAAAATGGGGTGACTAACCTTTCCCCATTTTCTCAAATTTTTCATGTGGGAGCCACCCCTCCCGTTGTGGGAATTTTATTTAGACCTCACACAGTAGAAAGACATACGTTTGAAAACATTCTCAACACAGGTTATTTCACTTTAAATCACGTCACTCCTGTTTTCTATAAAGAGGCACATCAAACTGCAGCCCGCTATGAAGGGTCAGAGTTTGAGGCGACTGGCTTAGAAGAAGAATATTTAAATGGATTCTTTGCCCCCTTTGTAAAACTAAGCCCTTTGAAGGTTGCCTGTAAATTAGCAGAACGAGTCACACTGAAAATCAACGGTACAGAATTACTTCTTGCTGACATTGAAGATGTTTTTGTAGAAGAAAAAGGACTTCGAAAGGATGGGTCCTTAGATTTAAATGAGTTAGAAACAGTCACCAACACAGGACTAGATGAATACCATATAGGCCAAAGATTGGCTAGGTTAAGCTATCCTAAACCAGGGAAGCCACTTGAAGAAATTCTATGAGTTTACTAGAATTGACTCCTAAAGGTCTATACTGCCCACCCGCAGATATATTCATAGACCCTTGGCGTCCGGTGGACTATGCGGTGATTACGCATGCACATTCCGATCACTCCAGATGGGGAATGAAACACTACTTGGCTCATCAAGATTCAGCCGAAGTGATGAAACTTCGATTGGGAAGTGATATTTCATTGCAAACCATTTCTTACCAAGAACCTCTTTTCATCAATGGTGTTGAAATCTCCCTAATTCCCGCCGGCCACATTCCGGGTTCCGCACAAGTAAAAATCACGTATCAAGGAAAGACAGTTGTAGTTTCAGGGGACTATAAAATAGAAAATGACGGACTCTCCACTCCTTTTGAGCCTGTCAAATGCCACGAATTTGTTTCCGAGTGTACATTCGGAATGCCCATGTATGACTGGGAGCCTCAATCTGTTACTTTTGAAAAAATCAATCGTTGGTGGTCCCAAAATGCCGCTCAAGATAGAAACTCTGTGCTTTTCGCATATTCTTTAGGCAAAGCTCAACGCATCCTTCAGCACCTGAACTCAGATATAGGGGAAATTTTTGTTCATGGGGCAATTTGGAACACCAATGAAGCATTGATCAACAATGGTATTTCGTTAAGAAAAGTGGAGAAAGTCAGTGCTGAAATCAACAAAAGCAGATTCAAAAAAGCCATGATTCTTGCCCCACCTAGTGCTATGGGTACTCCATGGATGAAAAAATTCGGTCCCTACCGGACAGGGATTTGTTCAGGGTGGATGAGTATACGGGGTACTCGGAGAAGAAGAGCCGCAGATGCAGGGTTTGTACTATCAGACCATGCAGATTGGAAAGGGCTAATTCAGGCGATTCAAGCAACTGAAGCTGAAACTGTTTACCTCACTCATGGTTCCAAGGCTGTTTTTGCTAAATATCTACAGGAAGAGAAGGGAATACACGCAGTAGAGCTTGAAACCTTATTTGAAGGAGAAAACAGTAACTTCACAGAGGAATAAGACGCAAAATATAATTTTGAATTTTTTCTTAATTCTTTTTCCATATCCTAAATGCCTATGTACCTTTGCACATGGCAGAACAAATCCTCATTCTTGACTTCGGTTCCCAATACACACAATTGATTGCCCGCAGGGTAAGGGAACTCAATGTTTACTGTGAAATTCATCCGTATAATAAGATCCCCGAAATCACTGATCACATCAAAGGCATCATCCTTTCAGGAAGCCCTTGCTCGGTCAGGGACGAAGGTTCACCCGATCTTGATCTTGATAGTCTTCGTGGCAAATTACCAATCCTTGGTGTATGCTACGGCTCACAATTATTAGCTCAAAAATACGGCGGCGAAGTACTCCCTTCCGAAATTAGAGAGTATGGCAGAGCTAATTTGGATCACCTCGATCTTCATTATGATTTATTAAAAGAAATGACCCATGGCTCCCAAGTTTGGATGTCACATGGTGACACCATCAAAGAATTGCCCCAAGGATTTGATGTCATCGCCAGTACAGAATCAGTTAGGGTAGCAGCTTTTAAAATCCAAGGAGAAGAAACATACGGTATCCAGTTTCATCCAGAAGTAACCCATTCATTGGAAGGTAAAAATCTACTTAGAAACTTTGTCGTAGGCATTTGCGGCTGTTCGCAAGATTGGACTTCAGATACTTTTATTGACACTACAGTTGCCGAACTTAAAGCCAAAATTGGCCTTGATAAAGTAGTCATGGGCTTATCGGGAGGGGTAGATTCTTCAGTAGCTGCTACCTTGATTCACCGAGCGATTGGAGATAATTTGACCTGTGTCTTTGTAGATAATGGATTGTTAAGAAAAAATGAATACCAAGAGGTATTGGATTCTTACAAAACACTCGGATTAAACGTCATTGGAGTGGATTCCAAGCAACGCTTTTACGATGCATTAGCTGGTATAACTGAGCCAGAAGCCAAAAGAAAAGCCATTGGTAGAGTGTTCATAGAGGTCTTTGACGATGAAGCACACAAGATTGAAGGTGTAAAATGGCTGGGGCAGGGCACCATTTATCCAGATGTCATTGAATCCGTATCCGTAAAAGGCCCTTCAGCCACCATCAAATCCCATCACAATGTTGGCGGCTTGCCTGATTTTATGAAATTATCAGTCGTGGAACCACTCAACACACTCTTCAAAGATGAAGTAAGAGAAGTGGGCAGAGCACTTGAAATTCCGGAAACAATCATCGGAAGACATCCGTTCCCAGGTCCAGGATTGGCTATCCGCATCTTGGGAGACATAACAGCTGAGAAAGTTAAAACACTTCAGGAAGTAGACCATATTTTTATACAAGGGTTAAAAACACATGGCTTATATGACCAAGTATGGCAAGCTGGAGCAATCCTCCTTCCTATTCAATCCGTGGGTGTTATGGGCGATGAAAGAACCTATGAAAAAGTGGTAGCACTTCGAGCTGTTGGCTCAGTAGATGGCATGACTGCTGACTGGATTCACTTACCCTATGAGTTTTTGGGAAAAATTTCTAACGAAATCATCAATCGAGTCAAAGGTGTGAACCGTGTAGTCTACGATATCTCTTCTAAACCACCTGCAACCATCGAATGGGAATAATTTCCTGTTAATTAAGCTCAAGCCATCCTTGAAGGATGGCTTTTTTCTTTTCTTTTGGTCCAAAATAGGCTAAATTCGAAGCTCAATTTAAAGTACTGAATGATCCTTTCCTGATAGCTATGCAAATGAAAGCAATACTAGCCTTGTTCTTTTCCCTAACGCTCAGCCTTAGCCTCTTTGCTCAAGACAAACTGGCTAATTACAAACGTGGCAAAACCTTGATCAGTTATGGGAATTACGAAGAAGCAATGGATGCTCTACGTCCTTTTTTGGATGAAAAGGAATATGGGAATCTCTCTACCTATGCAACCTATCATGTTGCCTTTGCAGCCTATCAGCGTGGTCAATTTAGCCTAGCAGAAGAACTGCTGAGCAGCCTACTCAATCGTGGTATAATCGATCAAAAAGAAGAGGCCCAATACCTTTTGGCATTAACTTATTTTAAACAAGGTCAAAAATCGAGTGCTCTAAAGACAATTACTGGAATCAAAGACCCCATCCTTTTTAAGGAAGCAGAAAATGCAAGTTTTGAATTTTTAAAAGATACAGAACTGGATTTTCTTAAAGAAAATGCCACTATGGCCTCAGCGAATCAAGGGTTTAACTTGGCTTATCTGCAACAATTGCAATCCAAGCAACGGTTATCATCGGAAGAGCGAACAATACTAACGCAATTAAAAGAAAAAGTTGAAATTGAAACTAGTAGCTTCTCAACTTCAAAAAACACAAACTATTTAGATGTAGCAGTAATACTTCCATTCAACCAAAGCGGGAGCAGAGATGTAAGAGAGTTAAACTCATCTAATTTCATTTTTGAATTGTACCAAGGGTTGAATTTTGCTTCTGAGGAATTACTAAAACAACGAGTTCAACTTCGGATCAAAACCTATGATACTGAAAGAAATACAACTAAACTTCAACAAATATTAGCAGATCCCTTTGTTATCAATTCAGATATCATCGTAGGCCCAATTTATCCAGAAGAAGTGGAAATAGTAGCTATGTTTTCGGAGAGGTATAATATTCCATTTATCAATCCTCTTTCCAACGTTGATGATCGAATCAAAGACTTAGACTACGCTTACTTATTTCGACCATCAATTGAACAGCTCTCTAAAGGAATTACAGCATTTGCTAAAAATAACATCTATGGTAAAAAAATTGCTATAGGCTATTCTACTGCATCAAGGGATGAATTGTTGATAAAAGAATTAGAAAATGACCTTCGAAAAGATGGTTATTCGATTATTCGATCACAAAAAATTACTGGAAGAGAAGTGGTTTCTTTTTTTGAGGGGTTGGGTATTAGAACTGACTCCACAACACGGGCTGACTTAGTGATTTTGTTAAGTGATGACCCAAATACAGCCAATTCCGCGGTTGGATTTATGGAATCCAAAAACATCCATACACCTGTATTGGTTATGGATTCGTGGTTGTATTTCAACTTTGCAAATTATGAAATGCTCGAGAATCAAAACTTCCACTTCGTCGCAAACAACCTTCTCAAACTCAATTCCCAACCTTATGAGCGGTTTCGAGAGGACTTCCTTGGAAAAAACATGATGTATCCTTCTCTCAACGTAAGCTTGGGTTATGAATTGATGTACTTTATATATAGCACATTTGAGCAATCCCATAAGCGCGATTGGAGAGATGGACTGAATAGGAGTGGTTTCAGAGAAGGCAAAATCAGTCAAGGATTTAACTTTACCCAATCCCAAAGCAATACATTTGTTCCAGTTTACAGACTGGAAAACGGTATTTTAGAACTTAAATAATCGAATATACATGCAGATTTCAAAAAGTAAAAGCCTTTTCGAAAGGGCTAAAAACTTTATTCCAGGAGGTGTAAATTCTCCTGTTAGGGCATTTCGAGCAGTTGGTGGAGATCCTATCTTCATCCAAAAAGCCTCCGGAGCCTATATTTACGATGAAGATGATAATGCATACATCGAACTGATCAATAGTTGGGGTCCTATGATTTTGGGACATAATCACCCCTTGATCAAAGAAGCAGTCATTAAAGCCATGGAGAATGGCACCTCTTTTGGCGCTCCAACAGCTCGTGAGATTGAAATAGCAGAACTTATCATTTCTATGGTACCCTCCGTAGAGCGGGTACGCATGGTAAATTCAGGCACCGAAGCGACCATGTCGGCTATTCGAGTGGCAAGAGGTTACACCGGCAAAGATAAGATCATCAAAATGGAAGGTCATTATCACGGACATGGAGATTCCTTTCTAATTTCAGCTGGCAGTGGTGCGATCACCATGGGGAATCCCGATTCACCCGGCGTCACCAAAGGCACTGCAAAAGATACGCTATTAGCTCCCTACAATGATCTCACATCCATTGAAGCGCTCGTAGCTGCAAACAAAGGAGAGATAGCAGCAATCATTTTGGAACCGGTGCCAGGAAATATGGGGCTAGCTATTCCTAAAGAGGGCTACCTCCAGGGATTACGCGACATTTGCAACAAGGAAGGCATCGTACTGATTTTTGATGAGGTGATGACAGGATTTCGTTTAGCAAAAGGTGGTGCGCAAGAATTGTTTGGTGTAACACCAGACATGACTACTTTAGGCAAAATCATCGGTGGAGGTATGCCTGTTGGTGCTTATGGCGGTAAAAAGGAAATCATGGATTGCGTGTCTCCCGCAGGCCCTGTGTACCAAGCTGGGACATTGTCTGGTAATCCTATCGCAATGGCCGCAGGATTGGCCATGCTTAGACATCTAGATGCACACCCAGAGGTTTACACGAGACTAAATGAAATCGGAAGGAAGTTAACCCACGGGATTAAAGACTCTTTAAAAGAGCTTGGATTAAGTTATACAGTCAACCATCTCGGCAGCATGTATAGTTTATTCTTTACAACTCATGAAGTCTTTGATTTTGCTACTGCGAAGCATTCGGACACTGTACTATTTGGAAAATACTTCCAAGGAATGTTGAAGAGGGGTATTTATTTAGCCCCTTCACAGTTTGAATCTTTGTTTCTATCTACTGCATTGACAGATGAATTGATTCAAAAAATCGTCGATGCGCATCATGATACAATGAAAGAGCTAATCGCATAAAAAAGTTAATCAAAGTGGCCAAAATGCCATTATTGAACTTATTGAAAGCTACAAAGTTGAACTCTATCAATTTTGTAGCTTTTTTTTTAAAGTAATAAAAGCGTGATATAAACTTCTAAAATCAATCCTAAAAGCAGAAATAACAGATAAAATAACCCTAAAAACAAAAACTTGACTAAGGTTTTAAACCAGCCTTGCCCGTACACTTTTTTCATGGAAAAATAGGCATAAATGGAAACAAGTATAAAAGACCAACCCAATACTTGCTCCGAATATTGATCTACAACAAATCCCCAAGAAATTGCCAAACCATACAAAAAATAAGCAAAAGCATGAAGATGTAAGCCATGGATCAGATGCTCTACAAAATAAAAACCTCCTCTCACATACAATAGCTGTAGGATTAGAGCAAAAAACGGAAGTATGAAAAACATCATTACCGGAAGATTTCGAGCTACCCCATTGATAAAAAAACTGGAGTTAGCTATAAAAGCACGGATTTTGCTGATACTAAGATTATGCTGAAGATGAAATCTTGAGTTTATAAATACTTCCTCAAACTCTTCATCTGAAACCAATGGATCAATTGCCAGAAACTTCAATTCTTTCCAATCGACTCTTTGTTCATTGATGGATTCTGCCAATTGTGGCCATATCGTTTGCACTGATTCTAACGCACCTTTGTTGATCAGACTATCAAACTCAACCCTTTCAGCTTCCGAAAGATTTTCACGTATTTCAGCAAATTGTCCATTCATCGAAATCGGTGAACCCTCTCTAGAACCCATCATTGCTTGATCTAATACATCCTTTGGTATCAGTAATCCAAAAACAAAAAAGTAAAACAAAGACATCAATAAGTACAGCTTGATCGGCTGAATGAAATGCCTTCTTCTTCCCTCATTAAACGCTAGGGTCAAGGCACCGGGCTTTGTGATAAATGCCGGTACTGTGCGTATAAAAATAGTATCGAAATTGAGAAAGGTGGAAAAAAAATCTTCTAAAAACACAAATATCGGCATCCGAGAATCCTTATTTTCTTGCCCGCAAGCTGGGCAAAAGTTTTCATCCTGATGGAACTCCTCACCGCAATTCAAACAATACGGTAATTTTCTATCGTCAGCTGGCATATCAATTTTAAGTGCTTAGGGTTTTTTAATTTATCAATTTTTTGAATCAAATCAGTAATTCATCCAAAAAAAATAGCCTTCTACCCCGCTATTCATTAAGTTTGATTAAAATTAGCACTCAATCACAACTTAAATATGAAAGTTTACGGAATAAAAAATTGTAATACCATGAAAAAAACCTTCGATTTTTTGGAATCTGAAGGAATCAAATATCAGTTCATTGATTATAAAAAACAAGCTCCAACCAAAAACCTGCTAGAGAATTTTGCAGCAATCGTTGGTTTTGAAGCACTAATCAATAAAAAAGGCACCACCTACCGAAGACTCAGTGATGCTGACAAAGCTCTTTTAGAATCCCAATCCTCAGCCATTGATATCCTTTGCAAAAATAGCAGCATGATCAAACGCCCCATCGTGGATAATGGCAAAGGCAAACTTGTGTTAGGGTTTGAACCGGAGGAGATTGCAGGCTTGAGGTGAGTTGATGTACGATGTACCAAGTACGATGTACTTAGTACCAAGTCTTGGTGGAATCCGAACTTGAAAATTACAAATCGTTTTAAAATCACCCATTAGTTTGATTCAAAAATTCTCTTTTTGTGGAAAATCGTAAAATTTGCGAAGCTAATAACTAAAAGCCCTGGCAGGTTTTTAAAACCTGCCAGGGCTAACTCCGGTAGCAGAAACTCATTCCTCGATCTAAAATTATTTCAACCTTAATTTTACTTTATTTCAATTTATTTCTACCTTATTTCCCCTCTATTTCAATTTATTCCCGCGTCTTCCGCGCTTTCTGCGAGCAAGAAATCCTAGAAGGTAAATGTAGGCAGATGCTTTAAAATATCATCCGTCATCTCCTGCAAACCATACTGAGGCTTCCATCCCCAATCTTCTCTAGCCCTTGTATCGTCGACACTGTCAGGCCAGCTATCGGCAATTACCTGCCTGAAATCTGGTTCAAAGGAAATTGAAAACTCAGGATATTGTAAGCGAATACTTTCAAAGATTTCTTTGGGCGAAAAACTCATCGCAGCTAAGTTATAACTGGAACGGATTAATACCTGCTCTTTGGGAGCATGCATCAAATCCAATGTGGCTTTGATCGCATCGGGCATATACATCATCGGTAAGTAAGAATCTTCTTTCAAAAATGAAACGAAGTGTTCCCCAGCAATCGCCTTATGGTAGATATCCACTGCATAATCTGTGGTACCTCCCCCTGGCAATGACTTATAGCCAATCAAACCCGGGTACCTCAAACTTCTCACGTCCACTCCAAACTTCTGGAAGTAATATTCGCACCAGCGCTCCCCTGCTTGCTTCGAAATACCATAAACGGTGTTTGGCTCTTTCACACAATATTGAGGAGTATTGATTTTGGGTGTGTTGGGACCAAACACAGCAATAGAAGAAGGCCAATAAATCTTATCCAATTTCAGTTCCTTCGCCAACTCCAATACAAAAATCAAACTATCCATATTCAAATTCCAGGCAAAAAGTGGATTTTGCTCCCCTGTAGCTGAAAGTACAGCCGCCAAATGATAGATTTGTTTGATGTTCTGATCTATCACCAGATTCCTAAGCGCATCTTTATCCATGACATCCAGCACCCTGGACTGGCAGTAATCAAACTTTGTTAAGGCTTGTGGATTAATATCGGTGGCAATCACATTGTCACCACCATAAAGCTCTGTGAGAGCCCATGTCAATTCCGAACCGAGCTGTCCAGCAGCACCGATGATTAAGATTCTTTCCATGCTTTACGATCTTCGGGCAAACAAAGCCCTAATTTTTTGATTATATTTGGGATTGATATTCGAAACAAAAATAATGATTTAAGCACATGAATTTCATTATTTTCGAAAATAGGAGTCAAAAACCTTTACTTACCAAATATTATGTACGATACCCTCAAACCCAAATTAGAACAAGAGTTAAAAGACATTGAAGCTGCTGGCTTGTACAAAAGAGAACGTATCATCACTTCTCCCCAATCCGCAGAAATCACCATTGAAGGTGGTAAAAAGGTGCTAAACTTTTGCGCCAACAACTACTTAGGTCTTTCTTCCCATCCAAAAGTAGTGGAAGCGGCTAAAAATGCAATTGACACCCATGGATTTGGCATGTCCTCTGTACGCTTTATTTGTGGGACACAGGATATCCACAAACAACTAGAAGATAAAATTTCTGAGTTTCTAGGAACCGAAGACACCATCCTTTATGCGGCAGCATTTGATGCAAATGGAGGAGTATTTGAGCCACTTTTCGGACCTGAAGATGCTATCATCTCCGATGCCTTAAATCATGCATCTATCATTGACGGGGTACGTCTGTGCAAAGCCATGAGATTTCGTTACTTGCATAATGATATGGCTGATTTGGAAAAGCAATTGCAAGATGCAGATGCCAAAGGAGCTCAGCAAAAAATCATCGTCACCGATGGGGTTTTCTCCATGGATGGAACCATCGCCCAATTGGACAAAATCGTTGCTTTAGCAGAAAAATACAATGCTTTGGTCATGAGTGACGAGTGTCATTCTACAGGCTTTATGGGTAAAACGGGAAGAGGTGTTCACGAGCATTGCGGTGTGATGGGAAAGATGGACATTATCACGGGAACGCTAGGTAAAGCCTTGGGTGGTGCTTCCGGTGGATTTACTTCTGGCCGAAAAGAAATCATCGACTTATTACGTCAGCGTTCTAGACCTTATTTGTTTTCCAATACCTTAGCCCCTTCCATCACAGGTGCCTCCATTGCAGTATTTGATTTACTATCCGAGACAACTGAGCTTCGCGATAAACTGGAATCCAATACTCAATATTTCAGAGAAAAAATGAGCGAAGCTGGTTTTGATATCAAGCCAGGTGAGCATGCCATTGTACCAATCATGTTGTACGACGCCGTACTTTCTCAGCAGATGGCGGAGAAATTATTGGAAAAAGGTATTTATGTGATCGGCTTCTACTACCCAGTAGTACCCAAAGGACAGGCAAGAATCCGTGTTCAAATCTCCGCAGGTCATGACCAAGAGCATTTAGATCAAGCCATTGCTGCATTTATTGAAGTTGGAAGAGAGCTTGAAGTGATCAACTAATCAGTACCTATAAAAAGTCAAAAGCCCAATGAAAATTCGTTGGGCTTTTTGTTTTTTGTTTATAATCTGGATTTTTAAAATTTAAAAGTCCTTAATGTCAAAACTAATGAAAACGAAAGATCAAGAAGCTTCAAAAAGACTGCTAGACAGACTGAAAGAGGCTCCTACTACCAGTAGTAAACCCGATATTCAGCTAATAAAAAAGCATATTCAGAATAAATATGCTTAATAAAGCTTAGTGATTAGCCCCTCAATTGATGATCAATCACAAGCTGAATCAACTCCTCCACTTCTATCCCTGCTCGTTGAGAAGCATCGGCGATGTCTTCTCTGCTGACCTGAGCGGCAAAACTTTTATCTTTCAATCGCTTTTTGACACCTTTGATTTCCATTCCTTCATACCCTTGAGGACGCATCAAGGAATAGGCATGTACAAAACCCGACAACTCATCGAAGGCATACAACATTTTATCCATTTCAGAATCTGGATCTACTCCGAAATAGCGAGGGCCATGAGAAGCTATAGCTTTGATCATGCGTGGATCCTGATTTCTTGCCTCCAGTTCTTCAATGATTTTTCTGCAATGATCATCCGGCCACTGATCCCAGTCCGCATCGTGCAGTAGCCCCGATAAATGCCAAAGCTGCTGTGTATATGAATCAAAGCCTTTGGCGAGTGCAAAAGCCTTCATCAAATGCCCTACCTGCTGCATGTGAAAGAGCAATTTTTCGTTTTTCACCCAATCATGGAGTAAATTTTCTGCATCAGCAAGGGTCATCAAATTGCCTTCATTGGCAGGATTACCAAAGATTGTTCTATGGAGTGGGTGAGTTAAGGTCATTGGTTTATAAACTTTTTAAGGGTACTTCAAATGAACGATCGCTCCATGCAAAGCGAAGTTTCCCTTCATTTCCTTTGGTGGAGATCACTTCAAATGTCATTTTTTCAACCGACTCTTTCAATACCACCGATGTAATTTCCCAACGGGCCACATCCTCTTTTTCATCGTAATCATCAGCCAAATGTTGATTAAAATTTTTATTGAGAATTAAGGTCCATTTATCTGCTCGAGGAATGGTAAAAATGGCATATTTCCCAGCAGGAATACGCTTCCCTCCAATTTCCAAATCCTGATTGAAGGAAATATTCGTAGCCATGTGGGCTCCGGTTACCCACACATCGCCATAGCCTACCAATCCTCCAAAGATCTCTCTCCCCCTCACACTTGGAGCTGCATAATCCACGTGCACATGACTTTTACCAATATTCGCCATGGCGGCTGTTCGTGGACTCTTAGAAGCAGATGGCCCTGCATGGGCACTGTGATCATGCGCAGTGTGCGCAGAATGATCGTGGGTTGTTGCAGATGCTGGTACGGCTTTCTCCTCAGATGTACCACCTATTGCTGCTACTCGCTTACCAGGCTGATACGTTTCTTTAACCTCCCCGCAGGTCAACATCATATCACCAAAATACGGATTCCGGATTTCTTTTTCCCCACTCAACCAATATGCTCCTTGATCTTTGAATGCCATCGGGCAGTATTGACGGTAAATGGTATTCTCCACAATACCGAAATACTCCACCGCATCAATCAAGTTGTCCGATAAAATTTCAAATTGCTTTCTCTGTTCTTCCACGTTGCTAGTTGTGGCCATTTTATCCAAGCTGCTACGAATAGGGCCTAACAATTTACCCCAGATTTCTCCCGCTTTGCCGTCTAATAAGGATGCCTCCACTTTTGCCAAACTGGCTTTTGTTGGGTTGATTGCCTGCTGAGTGGCCTGAACATTACTAGCTACCAATCCATCTTTAATTGACAAGTAGCTCTGAGTCAGCGCAGTCAACTGTTCCTTAAACGCTTCTGGCACTTCCAACGTCTTCACTTCTGGCCGCATCATCATGCTGTAATTCCCACTCAACTGGGCCGCTGCATCGATGGCAAATACCCCATTGCTGACCACTTGCTCCCCTTCTTCGACTCCTGAAAACACCAAGTAATCATCTCCTACACGCGGTCCCAATTCGATCTCACGCATCTCAAATGCAGGAGCTTCCCGATTACCAACCTGCACATAAACCACCGAGCGAGGTCCGGTCCAAAGAATAGCTGTCTTGGGAATCATCAATCCTGATTGTGATGCCTGAGCTGCGGAAATGGTAGCAGAAACAAACATCTCTGGTTTCAATTCAAAATTTCTATTAGCAGCCTCTGCACGAATCCCAACAGTGCGGGTCTCTGGATTCAAGACCGGATCAATATAAATCACTTTACCTGCAAAAGATTTTCCAGGATAAGTAGCTACTTGAAAACTCAATTCATCTCCTTTTCTGATCGCTCCCAAATCGGACTCATAGGCATCCAACATGACCCAAACAGAACTCAAGTCTACTATTTCAAACATAACCGAGCCTCTGTTTACAAAATCCCCTACGGAAACATTTCGTACCATCACCACTCCTGCCACATCTGCATACACATCAAACTGCGTTTGGACCTGACCGGAACTTTCTATTTTGTTGATCTGCTCATCCGAGATTTTCCAAAGTCTCAATTTCTCTTTGGCCGCTTGATACAACGCTGGCTGACGCTCCTTGATTTTGGCTGTTTCCAGCAATTCCTTTTGGGCATTGACCAGCTCTGGGGAATACAAAGTTGCCAGCTTTTCCCCTCTTCTAACCTCTTGTCCGGTAAAATTGACAAACAACTGATCTACCCTACCCGCAAAGTTGGCCGTCAAGCTTTTGACGCGCTGTTCGTTTGTTTGGATTTTACCAGTCAAGGTGATTTTGCCAGTCCCTTGCCCAGATTTCACACGCATAAGTTGCACATTGGAAAGTGCCACTGCTTCTGGAGTCATTTCCAGCACAAAAGGATTATTGTTTCCCGCCCCACTGGCTACAGGAGTCAAAGCCATCCCACACAGCGGGCATTGGCCAGGACCATCTTGCCGGATCTGGGGGTGCATGGAACAGGTATAGATGGTGCCATCTTCCGCTACATGAAAGTGTTCGTGATCTGGATGATCGTCCGTCCCACGGATCAACCAACCCGCTAGACCACCGAAAAACAAGCAGCCTAGGATGATGATGAGTATATTTTTATTGTTTTTCATATTTTTTAGAGACAAGAGGCAAGATTCAAGAAATAAGACTTAAGTTTTGTTGAAAGACGATTCGTTGTTTGGGTTCATGCAAAGGTCGTTACGGGTTTCGCCACGAGCGCTACAATAATCTGGCGAGCGTTGCGAGAAAATAGCATTGGTTATTGGGATATTTATCCAATAATATCCATCAATATCCAATATCAATGAATAACCTATTTTCATACACCCACCAACGTTTCCACCCTAGCAAATTGAATTTCTCGTTCAATTTTAGTATTCAGAAGATTCAATCGGAAGTCCAATAACTCCCGCTGAATAGATAGGATTTCTTCGAAGGAACTACCTTCGGAGGCATAAGAGGTAACTGATAATTCCAAGGTTTGCTCCGTGAGTTCGATTTGCTCTTCCAAGAGACGGACTTTGCGGTCAGCATCTTTGATAGAGGCAAGAATCGTTTCAAATTCTGTTTCCAGATTTCTCTGCAAATCCTCCTTTTGACGCTCATTGGCCTCCCAATACAGTTTGGATTCAGTTTCCATCGCCTTATATTTTTTCCGATAAATCGGTAAAGATACTGTCGCCATAGGCATCACCATGTTACTACCCATTCCAGCAGGCATATAATCCATTCCTCCCATGCCACCGGGCACACCCATTTCAGCCCTTGGACTAAAGACCATATAGTTTAATCCCAAACCAACCATAGGCTTACCTTCCAATTTGGCCATCTCCCCTTGTTTTTGATAAGCTAAGCCCTCCTTTTCAAGCATTAGCAACATGGGATTCGATGCTAAGATTTGCTCCAACATTTCTACTTCCCAGCCTAAGGCTTTTTGACTTTGAAGCTGACTTTCGATGATAACGGATTCATTTTTTTCTCTCCCTACCAACTGATTGAAGCGCACTTGCAAAGGTCTCTTGTCCACTTCCAATTGCTGTAAATCCGATTCCAAAGCTTTGATCTGCACTTGTAAGCGAAGCACATCTGTGAGTTTACCCGAACCTCCTCCCGAACCCATAGTAGACATAGCCGATGATGAACCTGAAGACTGTCTCCTAGCTGAAGTGCCAGAGGCACTACCACCTTCCATACCCATGCCATCATTGGTACCACTGGCTTGACCAGCTCTGTTAGGACGTCTGACAGCAGTTGATACAGAGGATACTGCCTCAGAAGTATTTCCCCCCTGATAACGAATGATGGCCAATTGCTCCAAAGACTTTAATATCTCCAGATTAGCCCTGGTAATCCCAATCGTATTTTCTAATTGCTGCAATTGGAAGTAGGTCTCCTTCACTTGATACAACAGAACATTCCGCTCTTGCCTAAACTCCTCATATTTCGCCTCCGCCATTAATGTTGCTTCATCTTTTTGAGTCTTCAGCATTCCAAACCATGGGAACATCTGCATCAACGATACTTCCCCACGCTGATTCCCCATCAACAACTCCATCGGTCTCGTAAATACCCCAATATTCAATTGAGGATTTTCCAAAGACACCTGATTCGTTTTTTCTAATGCCGCTTGATATTGTTTAAAAGAGGATTGAAGAGCAGAATTTTGTTCCGACGCCAAAAGGAGATAGTTTTCGAGGGATTGAGCGTTTAATTGAAATAAATTGAAATAAGGTAGAAATAAAATTGAAATAATATGGAGACAGATGGTTTTCTTTAGGGAGGATAGATTAGGTTTTAATTGAAATAAATTGAAATAAGGTAGAAATAAAGGTGAAATAGGTCGCAACATCAACTTTCCTATTCCAACAGTAAAATTCACTAGTAAATGTTCGCCTTTTAGAAAGAAATTGATGATTGATTTCCTCCCAAGGCTATTTTTTAGGCCATGCAAGTTTTGGGATTTATTACTTTTCATTTTTACCTCCTTTCTTGGCTTCATAGGTTTTGGAGATGGTGTTGTTTAATTTAACTTGAAGAGGATAATGTATGGAGCAGATTTCTTCCCATTCTTCGAGGGTTACAAAACCTCTTTCATGGCCTAAATCCAACCAATGTTCTTTTCCTTCAGCTAATGAAGCTCTTGAATAGAAGTAGAACTGAACCTTTTCCAAATAATGAAATCTGCTGTATCCTTCTGCTATATTAGCTCCAACAGAGTCGATTGACTCCAACATCTGATTTCCCCAAGATTTCTTTTCATGAAAGTTCAATCTAGAATAAATCGTCCATGCAATCACCGAAAGCTTTCGAGATAATTGATAAATCTCCAATTCTTTCAAGGGTATATATTTCTTCTTATCCTCCATAATTTCCAGTATTTTTTATTTCAATTTTATTTCGCGCTAACCTATTTCGCCGAACCTGCCTAACATAGGTAGAGGCATATTTCAACCTTATTTCGCGCCAGCTTATTTCAACTTTATTTCCTTATACTTCCCATACAACACCGGCACAATAAACAAGGATATCAAGGCCACCGTCATGCCTCCAAAGGCTGGAATAGCCATGGGGATCATGATATCGGAACCACGGCCAGAACTGGTCAGGACAGGTAATAGTGCCAATAAGGTCGTTGCTGTAGTCATTAAGCAAGGTCTGACACGCTTGAGACCTGCTTCCAATACTGCTTTTCGAACTTCGTCAATACTCTCTGGTTTGATTTTTTCGAAGCTTTGTTTCAGGTATGTTCCCATCACAACCCCATCATCAGTAGCAATACCAAAAAGGGCAATAAACCCAACCCATACAGCCACAGACAAGTTGAACGTACGCATCTGAAAGAGCTCACGCATGTTGGTTCCCAAGAAACTGAAATCAAAGAACCAATCCTGCCCATAGAGCCACAACATCATAAATCCTCCCGAAAATGCCATCGCTATGGCCGAGAAGATCATCAACACCATGGCTGTAGAACGGAATTGAAGGTAAAGAATGAGGAAGATGACTGCCAAACATAGAGGAATCACGATAGCTAAGCGCTTTTCTGCACGGACCTGATTTTCATAACTACCAGAAAACGTGTATGAGACCCCCGCTGGAACTTCCAGCTCTCCAGAATTGATTTTTTCTAGAATATAATCTCTTGCATTATCTACAACTGATCCCTCCGCAAAGCCATCGCGCTTATCAAATAGTACATAGCCTACCAAGAAGGTATTCTCCCCACGGATCATCATAGGTCCGGGGCGATAATTGATCTCAGCTAATTGCCCCAATGGAATCTGCGCCCCTGTTGGTGTAGTCACTAAAATCTTCTTCAAAGCTTCAGGATCATCCCGGTACTCCCGTGCATAGCGAGCTCGGATAGCATAGCGCTCCCTTCCTTCCACGGTAGTGCTTAGCGTCATACCTCCAATAGCCACTTCTATAAATTCCTGTACATCGGCTACATTCAAACCAAACCTTCCCAACTGGGTTCTGTCCAAATCAATCTCTAAATACGGCTTACCCAGCGAACGATCGGCAAATACTGCCTCTGCTTTGACGGATGGAACTTCTTTGAGCACGGACTCTAGCTTCAAGCTGAAATCTTCGATGGTTTCCAAATTAGGGCCATATACCTTCATCCCCATGGGTGCGCGCATACCTGTCTGCAACATGACTAAGCGGGTTTCGATCGGTTGGAGCTTGGGGGCAGAGGTAACTCCCGGTAAATTGGAGGTGCGCGCTTGTATTTCATCCCAAATATCATCCGGTGTACGGATCTCATCCCTCCACTGACGGAAGTATTGCCCTCTTCGCTCATCAGAAACCAGGTATTTGGCGATGTTCCTTACAACAGACCTGCGTTGGGATTCTTCCATGTATGTTTTCTCCTCATCCCAGATAGCTCCATCCTGACGGTCATACCACCAGTTTTTTCCATTCACATCAATCAGATAATTCCCTTCTTTATCGACTTGAAAGCGGAGTTTTCGAGCATTTTCGTCTTGCAAATATTCCGTCTTGTAATTGATGATATTCTCGTACATAGACATAGGAGCAGGATCCAAGGGACTCTCTGCCCTTCCAGCTTTTCCTACTACCATTTCCACTTCTGGAATCGCCTGGACCAACATGTCCAATTGCTTGACAATTTGCATATTCGCTTCCACACCAGAATGAGGCATGGAAGTGGGCATCAAGAGGAAGGACCCCTCATTCAAGGCTGGCATAAATTCCTTGCCCATCCCAGGGAAGGCATGTGTTAAACCTGACCAAACGGAGGTCGTCCGGATATTGACGCCTACCTGATCCAATCCTGACGCTACAAATCCAAAGATTTTTCCAAAACCCAACCAGATATTCAGTGCCAGAATAATTACAGTCACTGGAATCAGCAAAAAGACTTTGGCATTGGCCAAACACCAGTGTAAAAGCAGGGCATAATAACGGATAAATAGCGCAAATACACCCAAAACCAAGCCAACCACTAATCCAATAAAAAGGAAGTTGACAAAAACTGATTGCGTTAATCCCAAGGGTCTCCATTCAATCGCCAATAGAACTGAAACAGCAGCTACGGCAATCAGCATGGACAACTGATTTTTGTATTTTCCTTCCAAAGTTTGTTTAGGGAAGAACTGATGGACCAGATGGTTGCTGGCAAATGCCAACAATACCCATCCAGCCCATGGGTAGTAGAATAACAGGACCACACCGATCACTGCCATCAAGCTGTTCAAAAGGGTTTTATAATTTTTAGATTTCACCTTTGCTCCAAATATCCAATGCGCAAAGGCAGGCATAAAGACTAATGTGAAAATCAATGCAGCGATCAATGCAAAGGTTTTGGTATAAGCTAAGGGACCAAAGAGTTTACCTTCGGCTGCCTGAAGGGTGAAAACAGGCAAAAAACTAACAATGGTAGTCATCACTGCCGTCAAAATCGCAGAACTTACCTCGGCCGTAGCCTCATAGATTAGTTGAAGCTTGGTCTTTTTACCATCCGAATCTTCCAAATGGCGAAGAATATTCTCGTTCAAAATAATCCCCAAATCCACCATGGTACCGATAGCGATGGCGATCCCCGATAGTGCTACAATATTGGCATCTATTCCGACATACTTCATCATGATGAAGCACATCAACACAGCCAAAGGCAATAAGGCAGATATCAAGAGAGAAGCCCGTAGGTTGTACACCATGACCATGATGACGATTATTGTGATTAGGATCTGCAAACTGATGGCTTCATTGAGTGTACTCAACGTTTCCTTGATCAAGCCTGAGCGATCATAAAATGGGACAATGGTAACCTTGGAAACCGTCCCATCTTCCAAAGTCTTACTTGGCAATCCAGGGGATATCTCATCAATCTTTGCTTTGATAGCATCGATGACCAACAGTGGATTATCTCCATAGCGGGCAACCACTACCCCGCCGACTGCCTCAGCTCCTCCTTTATCCAAAATAGCACGTTCGGCTCGGCTGGCAGGTCCTATATTCACCTTGGCTATATCACGGATTCGAAGGGGAACATTATTGCTCACCTTGACTACGGCTTGCTCGATATCTTCTAGGGATTTCACATAGCCCAATCCACGGACGATGAATTCTACCTGATTGATTTCCATGGTATTGGCACCAATATCCAAATTGGATTGCTTGATCGCATTCATCACCTGCATCATGGACACATTGTGGGCTTTCATAGCCACAGGATCCAAGTCAACTTGGTATTCCTTGACATGGCCTCCAATACTGGCTACTTCTGCAACGCCTTCTGTACCTGCCAATCCATAACGAACATAATAATCTTGAACACTTCGTAACTCATGCAAATCCCATCCCCCCACAGGATTCCCTTGCTCATCCCTGCCTTCCAAGGTATAAAAATACACCTGACCAAGACCAGTAGCATCTGGTCCGAGTTTAGGTTGAACGCCTTCTGGAAGCAATCCAGCTGGTAAGGAATTGAGTTTTTCTAAAATCCGTGATCTACTCCAGTAAAACTCCACATCATCCTGAAATATGATGTAGATGGATGAAAATCCAAACATGGAAGTGCTCCTGATAGACTTTACCCCTGGCATCCCTAGCAAGGAAGTCGTCAAAGGATAGGTAATCTGATCTTCCACATCCTGAGGAGAGCGCCCCATCCAATCTGTGAAGACTATTTGCTGATTTTCTCCAATATCAGGTATGGCATCTACCGGTACCGGATCATTGGGCAAAAAACCCGTATTCCAGTTGAAAGGTGCCGTCACTATCCCCCAGCCTATGACAAGGAAAAGAAGGATTACTGTCACCAGTTTATTTTCAAGGAAGAATTTAATGATTTTGTTGAGCATAGCTTTTTTAACTAGATGCTTGATATCTGTTGAGCAGATATTTATGGATATTAGATAGTAATGGATATTGGGGCTGAAGCGAATAGTGGGCCAGACCTAGCAGGTTTTAAAAACCTGCCAGGTCTAAAATGAGGCTAGTAAAGACTAACTGAAATCAAAAACCAAAAGAGGTTGAAACCATTCGATTTGGCAACTGAAAATTAACCAATACGGCAGTTATTTCATTTTTGGATTGAATCAATTCAAATGTTAAAAACATTTTGTGCCTTTGAGTCTTTGTGGCCTGACAGCGTCTTTGAGAAAAATTAAATCAGGAATACCTGACAAAAAATATAAATCGGAGTATTGTGAAATATGGGTGGGGAAGAATCAGCAAATGCTGTCTTCTCTTTTTCTAAAGTAGGGATAAAAGCTAATTCAAAAGGAACTTGAAAACTATAAAAATCAATCAAAAGCGGCTGAAGACTCAATGATTCTGACAACTGCTGATCCGTATTGGGTAGCTCTAAATTAGAAACATCCTCACAACAACCCGGCATTGGGGTGTTGGATTCACAACAGGTTTTATATTCAGCAAAAATGTTGATTCGTTGGAAATCGGATCCACAGAAATGCATGGAATAGCTCAAGCCTGCGTTGAAAAACACATAAAATACTAGGAGCGATATTTTGATGAATGACTTCACGAAGAATGTTTACGCATGAAAGGTAAGAAGGTTATCTGAATTTCTAGATATTTATGAATAAAATAATTTTAAAATCCACTCATTACCAAGACATTATCAATTAAACCATTCCAAACTGATTGACCATTTGAGCGGGGACTTCCTGAGCTATATCCCAAACTTCGACAATTTTATCTCCATCAAACCTCAAAAAATGGACAAGTACAAAGACCTCAGCATCTGGGTTCTGCTGAACAGTGGAATGAACAGCTATTAGGTCTCCATCCTCCAAAATTCTTAGTATTTCAAATACTTTTCTTGGATACTTTTTTGCATCTGCATCCATGGCTTGCATGAGAGATACTGCATCCCCTTTGAAATAGGGATTATGGTGCCTAAAGTCTCCGGAAACATATTGATCGAAGGCTAGTCTTGCTTGACCTAAGGCCGCCAAACGTAGAAAGTCTGATGCAATATTTTTTCTATCCTTATTCATATCTAAATCCTTTTCCATCAATTTTTCAAGAGTTATGGTTTTTACTCTCTTTTCCTCATCGCTTAAACTTTTATACTCATCTGCAATATTCTTAAGTGATTGAAATTGTTCTTGAATAGAAGTTTCTTCATAATCGATGAATGTCATTTCAAACAGACAATGCGTAATGATTTCTAATTCCGTGAAGTTTTCTATTGTTTCTTTTGCGAGATCCATCCCAAGCCATTTATTCCACTCAGTAAATTCGAGGGCATAACTATTTGAGTAAGATTGAGGGTCAGGATTTTTTAATCGCCCTGAGACATCCACATACGTCTCCTTTTTATCATTTTCGTCAATAGGATCGCTATCATATTCAATCAGCATCAGCTCCATTTTATCGTCAAAAATAGGCTCAACTATTCTAAGTTTCTCAAAAACAGCCCTATACTCATCCAATGCGTCTCCTTGATCAGGATAAAGTTGAAGTAGAATCAGTTCTACACTTAACCAATCATTTGATTTAATTAATTGATACAGTTTCATTGGATCATCTATTTAATTATGCTTTTCATTCAATCAAGAAAAGGTGAAGCCCATCAATGTTCGAAATAATTGTTAATACTTTTTTGAAAACTTTGAGAAAGTCTCCAAAATATAATTAACTGAATTTGAAGTATTTAGAAAGTAACCTCTCTTCTCTCTTGAATTAGGCCTACAGCAAAAACTTCAATTTCCGTCAAAGTTTTGGAAATGGGCAAAGTTTCTTTACTAGTTTTTTTGGGCCTGCCTACTGACTTCCCATCTAGTTGAATTGCGAACGTAACAGGAATGGCGAATCTCGAGGAATAGGCTTTACCATCAACCATAGCGGGGACCCATAAATTTGGTACTTGTTTGATTGCGTCGATGGCTGCTTCTCCACATCCATCGCCGATGTCATTGAACACTTTGAAATCCTGTGCTTGCCCAGTACTATCAACTTCAAATAAGATATGAAGTGTCCCAACAGTAGATTTCCTTCTGGCTTGAGTGGGGAAGATTAAGTTTCTTTGGATGATACTGTTCATTTCATGCATACTACCCATATAGCGGGCTGGCCGATCTACCTTCATCTCTACGAAAGTATCTCCATACTTTATTGGGTAGCTTGATGAATCGGATTTAAAATAGAGAATCTGACCCTTATCGTAGTCTACTACAAGGGAAAGCTCTTCGGGCTTGTCAAAATATTCCCAAACACCGATTTTGTAACCATCAAAGGCTTCCCCTTTTTCGTACTCATTGGAAACAATTATCGTATTTGAAAATTTATCCTTTTCTAACTTTATCAAAAACTTACTTTCAGTCGGCACTTTGATTTTACTAGTCTGGTATCTCTCCTTTTCAATTATCAAATAATCTTCAGGGCCAACAGTTAATTGAAAATACCCAAGATGGTTTGTCTTAGTTGCTGCGGTATCTCCTTCAATAAAAACCACTACTTGATCAATGGGTTTTGCTGTTTCCGCATCAACAACTCGAGCAATAATAAGTTCTTGGGCAAAATTTAGATTGGCCAAGAACGTCATAAAAAACAAGCAGTTAACAAATTTAAGGTTCATTAAAATTGATTTTAGTATTAGAAAACGAAAAACAGAAAGCCACTAGACAAAACAGGCAGAATGTCCTTCTTCAAGTGACTATTACTGCCTTGGATAAAATTAAGAATTTTATCTGAATCTTCTTTTTTACAAATCCATAAAAACACCGATTAGTGTGGATTTTTGGGGTATTGAAGATGTTCCATCTGCTTACCTACCAGTGTTTTTTCACCAACAACTTCAAAGCCCAATTTCAAATATAATTGTTTAGCTTTTGGATTCTCTTTGTCCACTAGTAAACCGAGTGTTTGTTCTCCTCGGTGTATGTATTCATGGATTAAAAACTGAAAGACTTTTGTACCGATTCCTTTCCCTTGTTGGTTCGGATTGACTCCTACACAATCAATATAATATTCACCTTCCTGTGTTTCATCTTCAGGGTCAAAATCCTTGTGAAACATCTCATCAATAGTTGCAGCTACTGGCTTCCTTAACTCTTGTAATTGTGCCCCATCATATACCAGTGCAGCAGCTACGATTTCATTTGCAGAAACTACTACCCAGCAGTTCTCATAAGAGTATTGGTTACCCTTTTCTTGGATCAACCTATGCAAAAAATTGACTGCTTTTTCATAGGACTCTTCTCCTATGAAGCGATAGACGATGTCTTCCATTGCAAGAATAATGTATTCAGCAATTTTGAGAGAATCTTGGGGTTTTGCTTTTCTGAAGAACATATCCCCTACTTCAGTTTTTTTTAAAGCCACTCTATTAGATTTTTAATATGGTAGTCAATTGATGTTTCTGCCTTCAATTCTACTACTAAAATACATCAAGCATATTATCACTGCCAAAAACCTGATTCTTTTTATAATTCGAGCAAATAACTTTTGTAAATTAAATCTTGGTCAATGGTATGTAAAATAAAACTTCCATTTTCAAAATTTACCCATCCTGCCTTTCCATTAAAATCAAATAGCTGATCTCTAAATCTTAAGGGCATATTGGGAAACTCTTTCAAAGTTGACAACACATTCCCATATTCATCCACAATCATTCCTTTGGTCCTATTTAATGATTTTGTTTGATGACCCCAATTGGTAGTTTTAACTTCCCATTCTTCGTAAAGAATCAAAAAATTATTGTTCCCAAAGCCAAATAATTTAGGGCGTGATGCGGTAATCCCTTCGGAAAGCTTAAAGTTGGTCAACCAAACTATGCCTGTACTTTGAACTTCCCCACTTGTCTGAGTAGTCGTCCGAATACGCTCATCGCCGGTTGCTTGACTATTGCCTTTTTTCGTATCTACCAAATCCTTGGTTACAAAAAGCCTTGAATTTGGCTGCCATCCATCTTCAGCAAGGGAATTGATAGGAAGTTTTTCAAAATCATTAATTATATGTATCAGTCCTACATTTCTAGAATCATTCTCACGTGAGGAACTTATGTTTTTGTTAGCGACAAATGTCATTACGTACCCTTCCTTACCGATTGCCAACTGACCTAGATTGATCGAACTAAAATTATCATCGCCATTCCGCGCATACGCATACCATCCCAAAGCCTCTCCATGGTGCACATCTGTTTGAGTATCTATCTTCACCAACTCAATACCAGCGCCAGGAATATACCATCCAGCATCTGGTTGATCTATGCAAACAAAACTTTTCCCGTCAAATACGACACGCTGATCAAATGAGTGCTTCCAGCTGTAGGACTGTCCTACTGCAGCCGGCATTCCGTTGTCACTATTCACACTTAATCGTGTTCCAGACTGATGACGACCACTAATCGTTTGATCATAATCCGAATTACTGGAATAAATCACTGCTATTTTTCCATTCCCATATGCAATATCTGCTGAACCAGCCGTCATTGGCGAATAGACCGGATTATTTTCTCCAGTATAGTTATCCGATAGATTCAGATCTTGATTCCAAATGGGATTACCTTCAGGATCGATCTTCGTTAAAGTCATGATATTGGGACGTCGATTCCATCCTTGTTGATTCGACATATCCTCGTTTTTTGTAGTAAGCGTATAAAAATTTGAGCCATCAGCTGTGAAACCTGATAATCTATCAAGGCTTCCTGGCAGTGTTTTACTCCAATCTTTAGCAAATCCATCCATATGTTGGCTGTAGGAGGAGAGCTTTACGCCATAACCACTCGCATGATTTTGCCAAACTATCATGAGTTGACTATTTTGAAAAGATGCTAAAATTTGCGGCTGAACACCATAGGTAGGTAAAGCACTTTTTTCACTATCACCGTCAAAAAGTGTCGTTACTGTATGTTGGCTGAAAGGTTCCCCTATCTCAGATAAAGAAAATCTTGTATCCGTGGGTACTGCTTCCACTGATGACGTTAGCTTTTTAAAAATCCAAAGTTGCCCTGAATAGTCCCCCGTAGAAGTAAGTCCCACTGTTGGTATATCTTGAGAGTAAACTACATCAACGGAAAAATCTTCGGTCAATTTAGCACTCGAGATCCTGTAAAAATCCTCGAAATCATTCTCTTTTGAAATTACCCACAATTGATTATCAAAAGTGTTTTTTTCCTTGAGATAAATATCATGGATTTCCGAAATACCTTCCATCACCTCAAGGGCCTTTGTCTCCCTATTAATTTTACAAATTATCCTATAAACTCCATTTGTTACTTGTTCGATTCTCCACTGCTGATTATCTTGACTAGTAGTTTTTGATAAAAACACACTTTCATTATCAGCTGTAAGAGCCATATCATCTCCTTGGTAAAGAGTAGTCAATCGATAGTAGGCATTGGTGTCAAATGTCTGTGCAAGAAGCTGTCCGCTGTAAAAAATAAAAAATACAACTACCAAACCCCGCGCATAAGTTGTCTGTAACCTAAAATAAGGTTCGAACCTTATTTTACTAAGATAGCAAATAGCCAGCTTCCATATTTTTATTCCATGTGGATTCATAGGGTATAAATTAAATGAGTACTTTTTGCTCTTGATAGTGGCTTTCTTCAATCAGCAGAAAACTATCTAAAAGTAATGATTTTATCTAATTATAACCCTAATTATCAGCACTTTATTTAACAAATAAAACTCAGCTCTGGCTGAAATTAAATTCAATTGAGTTCGCAGGGAGTCAACCCTAACTTTGCTCGAATATGAGCTAGCACCTAATTGACTTTTTACTCTGAAAATAGCATTTTGATTTTTAAATTAAATCAAAACCCTTTAATTGAACACTTGAAACTTTTGCATACTACCATATAGCTGAGCAAGTTTTTTCAAGTAATACCAATAGGAAATGGAATGATTTGTAATCGAATGTGATGCTGTTTTTTATCTTGATAGATGAAAATTTCCGCAGGTACCGCATCAAATCGAACTTCCTCTCCATCAACTGTTCCTGAAAGCAACCCACCTTGTAATTTCTCAGGATTCAATAGCTGTATATGATAGCGGGTTTCTTCATCGTCTAAGCGCATATCAACTGTATATCCTTCCCAATTTTCTGAGATAGCGGGATTCAAAAGCAATGAATTGCCTCTGATTTGTATCCCAAGTACCGATTCCAATGCAACCCGGTACATCCATCCAGCTGAGCCTGTATACCAAGTCCAGCCCCCTTGTCCACTTAAAATATCTTCGCTGTAAACATCCGCAGCTATCACATATGGCTCCACTTTATACACATTGGCCGAAGCTTTGTCAAGTGAATGATTGATAGGATTGATCATGTGGAGGTAGCGAACCGCCTTCTCTCCCATTCCCATGGCAGCAAAAGCTTTGACCGCCCAAAGGGCTCCGTGGGTGTATTGCCCACCATTTTCCCGGACACCCGGGATATATCCTTTGATGTAGCCTGGATCTTTATCGGTTTTATCAAAAGGTGGTGTCAATAGTCGAATCATCTTTTTCTCTTCTGAAACCAACTGTTGCTCCAAGGCCTTCAGACTTTCTGCTCCACGCTCTGGAGAAGCTACTCCGGAAATGATCGACCAAGCCTGGGAAATAGCATCTATTGTACACTCATCGTTTAAAGAGGAGCCAATAGTACTTCCATCATCATAAAATGCTCTCAAATACCAAGCTCCATCCCATCCATTTGTATTCAGTTTGAATTTCAGTTCTTCGGCAATCTGCGCATAGGTTTCGCTTCTAGCAACATCTTCCATGCTGCGGCAAATCTTTTCAAATTTGATAAGAACATCGTATAAGAAGAATCCTAACCATACGCTTTCTCCTTGTCCACCCTCTCCTACTCGATTCATACCATCATTCCAGTCTCCTCCACCAATAAGCGGCAGACCATTGACTCCAAACTTTAATGAAATATCAATAGCCTTACAACAATGTTCATAAAGGGTACCTTTTTGTTCCAAGGTATGGGGATGCAAATACACCTCGTGCTCATTAGTTTCCAGTGATCGAGCATTGATATAGCTCACAATTTCTGTTAAAACCGAAGTATCCCCCGTCGAGCTTAGATAAAAATCTAGTACATATGGTAGCCAAAGCCTATCATCTGTAATTTTAGAGCGAATTCCCCTCCCAGTTGGTGGGTGCCACCAGTGGAGAACATCCCCTTCCAGAAATTGTTGCTTGGCATGCAGCAATAGCTGATTTTTACAAATGAGAGGATCTACATAGCGTGCTGCCATGGAATCTTGCAGTTGATCCCTGAATCCATAGGCTCCTCCCGATTGGTAAAAGCCTGTGCGCGCCCACATCCGGCAAGACAAATTTTGGTATACTAGCCAACCATTGACAAGAATATTCAACGATTGATCAGGTGTGGAAATTACTATCTTACCACATGCATCCTTCCAAAATCGATGAACATCTTCAAGAGCTGCCTCCACTTGACTGAGTTCGGAAAACTCATGGATGATTGCTTCTGCTGCGACTCGATCACACTCTTCCCCTTCCAAGAAAATAAGAGTAACATTTTTACCTGGACCAAGCTCGAAATAGGTTTGCATGACAGCACAGGAGTCTCCTCCAGGCAGATTGTCGTTATCGAGCCATCTCATAGCATCCAAAGCTAGGGGATTACCTAAGGAACGATTTCTACCAATGAATTTATTTTTATCGGTGGTAAATCTAGTGATAGCTCCTTCTAAAGGATTGATAAGCGTTGAGAAAACCGTTCTCCCTGCAAACTCATTATTGTAATTGTTGCTTGCAAAAAGTGTAGCCCCATCCTCAGCAACTTCCTGATTGACAAAACGGGAAGAAAGACCTGAATCCACTCCTAATACCCTATCAAGATACCTGAATACCGAGAGTTTCTGAGTGGTGGACTGAGTATTGGTTAAGGTAAGAATGGAGCATTTCAATGCTTTGTCTACATGAACAAATTGACGTAAATGTTGCTTTAATCCATTGACCTCCACATAAAAAGCCGTATAACCGAAGCCATGAGTTACTTGATACGTGCCTGCTGCAACAGGTCCTGGACATGGTGACCAGTAGTGCATCCGCTCCTCATCCCGAATATAAAAAGCCTCTGAATGGGTGTCCATTACCGGGTCATTGGACCAGGAGGTGAGCTTATTTTCTCGGCTATTTTCACTCCATGTATAGCCTGCACCACGCTCAGAAACTGTAAATCCAAAAGTAGGATTAGCAATCACATTGATCCACGGAGCGGGAGGCAAAAGTGGAACCCCAGTATGAGGATCTGTTGATATCAGGATATGGTAGGCTGTACCATCCATCGAAAAGCCACCATACCCATTAAAGAATTGTACCTCCTTTATCCACTTTTCAAGGGTCCTCTCGTCCAAAGGTTCCCATTCCCGAAGAGAGGTGTAGCTACTTACCAGATGGTTTGATAACCAAGATTGGGTTTCAGTTTGTTGAAGCACTTTTGCAAGATTTGGCAACTGCTTGTTCCATACAACTTGAGCCACACTTAATAAAAGTGTTAATGTTTCTGGCTGAATTTTATCTGTTTTGTAAATAAATATTCCTCCTCTTTTGTTGAAAACTTCACGCTCAAGGGAGGACTCTATGGCTATCTGAATAGCCTCTTGGATTTCGTCTATGTACCCGGGTGCATGTTCGTTGAGGATGAGTAGTTCGGATTCAATTCCCCGCTTGCGCCAAAAAGAATGTGCCTTAAGCAAAAGTTTGATGTGTTTGAGCTGATTGGCCTCGTTGATTCGGAAAATGATCAAAGGAAAATCACCTGATATACCATACGCCCAAAGGTCCGCTTGTTTTTTGCGATTAGACAGCAGTGTGTGTGCATCAGCCCTGAAAGTTGGAACACCAAATAACAGGTAAGAGGATAATCTTTGGAACAGGTGAGCCTGACTTGTCCGGATGCCCATATGATTGAGTTCTACCAATCCATAAATTGAGGCTAGATCGAATGCCCGATTGACTGCTAATTGACTATCATAGATAGCCGCAATCTGCAAGGCTACCTCTCGGGAAGTGGCAAAACCAAGCCCAAAACTCAGATGCGCTTTTTCTCCCGCTTGAAGAATGATCTGCTTTCTCAAACTGACAATAGGATCCGACACATTCCCCTGGGTTCTTTGCAGCAAATACCCATCGGTCAAGGCTATGGGATTACTCAGAGACCTACCACTTCCAATAAAATTAGACCTTTCTGTTTCAAAACCAACTGGCTTCACCACATGAATCTGATTGCTACAAGCAAATGTATGAATCAAATACATGGGAGATTCTTCCTTACTCCGGGGTCTTCTTTTAGCTAGGATGGTATGATTTTGTTCCAAATATTCCGTTTCTACAAACAACTTCGAAAATGCTGGATGGGCATGATGATGGGTCAAGCCATTGAGGATAACTTCTGCATAACTGGTGATTTCGAGCACGCGCTCCCGATCAGAATAGTTGGTGAATGTAAGCTTTCTCAGCTCAATCGGATGATCTGGGGAAACACAAATCTCAGAGGTAGTTTCAATCCAATTATCCACACGGGAACACATCACTTTCCCATTGTGAAACCATGTATCGTAGCGATCTGGTTTACGTTTGACTGGCTGATGCATAGCAGACCAAAAATCGCCACTTTGGACATCTTTTACATAAAAATAGAAGCCCAATGGATCAATTGTCGCATCAGCTTTCCATCCATTTAAGGTAACTCCATGCATGTTGGCAAAGCCGGTTCCAGCATGGGTGATCATTGTAGAAAAGCTTCCATTCGATAACGTATGCAAGCGAGGAGGACTGAGGTCCAATTCGTTAATTCCGGCATGTTCTGCCACATACTGATCGGCAGATTTAGTACTTGGTTCAAGTTCGGCATCGATAGGGTGCGGTTCTTTGATCGGGGTCCCTTTAGGAATGCGCTCTTGCAGCAACAACTCGCAACTTTTGATTCGAGGATCTGCATGAAAGCTTTTTCTTACAGACGCTTCATTAAGTACATTTTCCAATGCGATCAAGCTCATACCATGGTGATGAACCATGTAAGTTTTGACGACTTTATAAGCAGTCCCTTCTGTGAGATGCGATGTGGTATAGTCAATGGCATCATAAAACCCAAACATTCCCAAGCCACCAGCCGCTTCGACTTCTTGTAGGTTTTTGATGGGATCGGAAATCTCAACCATCAAGGAAAGTATGCTAGCATAGGGAGCTACTACATACTCATCTGCAAGCCCGCGTTTTAATCCAAGCCCAGGCACACCAAACGTGCGGTATTGATAATGTAAGTCAATATTGAGAAAATAGTAGGCACTTTCAGAAGAACCCCAAGGAAATCCTCGGCTATGTCCGTATTTTTTTTGCCATCGGATGACATTCCGGCACGTACTATCCATCATAGTATCCTCAAATGATTTGAAAAAGAGAAGTGGCATTAAGTACTCAAACATGGTTCCTCCCCATGAAAGTAACATTTCATCTTCATGGATACGGGTAAGTCTCCTGCTTAATCTAAACCAGTGCTCTACTGGAACATCTCCCTTGGCAATAGCAATATAGGAAGCAATGCGTGCCTCACTAGCCAATAAATCATAGGTACTTTTGTCAAATTGGGCAATATCCAAATTATACCCGATACTAAACAAGCCTCTTTCCTTTTGGTAGAGAAAAGAAAAATCCATGGAGTCAATCAAATCTTCTGCCATGAGAATAATTGCTTCCGCTTGCTCCTGCCAATGGTTTATAAGAACATTTGGACCACTTTCAGGTAAAGTTTCACCCAACTGCCTCCTCCATTCATCGCATGAATCCACATGAAAAGACAATTGTTTTTCTTGGCTCAATACTCCTAATTCAGCCAAAGCATCATTTATGTGGATCAGGGGTCTGTTGAGCCAAAAAAGCATATGCTCAACCATCAGATCATCTATCATCGTGACAGCCGACAATACATCATTGGCAGCAAGCTTTTCAGCATCTATTTTTATTTTCTCCAAAAACTCCAAACTAATGGAAGTCCCCTCCTCAATTTCTTGATCCAACTGACCAAGCATATCATGGACTAGCACTTGAATCTTTTCAAAAGCACGAGGCTTCAGTCCTTGAACGTTGTGTAAATTCAAGAGTATGGAATGAATAGAACTCAAGGTGTCCCTTAACCCCCTGTGAAAGTTTTTATACATTCCTGGAGAGGTCATGATCTCTTTGACAGCCTCTTTCACAGTGATAAGACTGGCCGCTAAATTTCCTGAATCTACGGTGGATATATAGGAAGGTTGAAGAATCCGACCCGAGCCCGTAGCATACCAATTAAACAGATGACCTCGGTATTTTTCAAGCCGTACAATTGCCTGCATGGAATCTTCTTGTCTTTGCAAAAATGTCCCTAGGGTCATATAGCCCAAATGATATGCCGTAGTCGTAGAGACGAGCGCCAGTCCAATATTCGTAGGGGATGTTCTGGCTGTTTCGGATAGCTGTGGATTTTCCTGATAATTATCAGGAGGAAGCCAACCATGCTTTTCATTTACGAAGCGCTCAAAATAGGCCCATGTACGTCTTGCATACAATCGCAATTTGGAGCGATCATTATCCGAAAGCACCACCTGTGGCTTTGGTAATGGCAAACTGATATACCATGCATAAAAAGGGGAACCAAACCACAAAACAAAAAAGGGAATAACTACCCATAAGTGTGCGGGATTGATTACCAAAGCCATAAGTACGATTAAGACCCCTAAAAGCATGGGTAAAATCATCCACCGCATGTAGTCTACCAAGGATTGCTTCCGCATATGCTCTACTTGAGAAGCCGTGGACCATTCCAGAAGTAGCTTTTTTGAAAAAGTTAGTCGGTATAAGGTTCGCATAATCGCATCCAACTGTACAAAAGCCTGGTGAGGCGCAACAATAATGGTAGACATAGCCTGAATGCGGTGCATGCGTAAATTGTCCCAAACTTTAACCATGTGTAGCTTCCATCGCACCCGTGCAGGCCTATTGAGCAAGTCACTGGATAAGGTGATATACGTAGGAAATGCAATGATTCCAAAAGCAGCCACTACCCATATCCAATTGGCTCCTGGAAGCCAAAAGATACCTGCAAGGAAAAAGATCAACAGAAAAAAGAAGTTGAGCGACCTCCGAAGGTTATCAAAAATCTTCCATTTCGATAATAAGTTGATTGGATTTTTTACAATACCCGATTCACTTGGAACATGCGAAAATAACCATGATGCTATTTGCCAGTCACCTCTTGTCCAACGATGATTTCTTTTAGTAAAGGCACTGTAGGTACTGGGGTAATCGTCATATAGTTCGATGTCAGTAGCAAGGCCTGTTCGTACGTAGGCACTTTCAATCAGGTCGTGTGAGAGAATTCTATTTTCGGGAAACTGATGCATCATGACCTCATGAAACGCCTTGACATCGTAGATACCTTTTCCGGTAAAGCTTGCTTCTCCTGTAAGATCTTGGTAAATATCAGAAACCGCTGCTGAGTAGGGATCCAATCCTACATTGCCAGAAAAAATTTTTGAAAATCGGGTGTTTTTTTCAGACTCCGGAGAAAATGAAATCCTTGGCTGAATGATGGTATACCCTTTGGTGATCCGGCCTTTTTCTTTGTCATACCAAGCTCTGTTGAGTGGATGCGCGATGGTATTAATTAATTTTTTTGCCGTGCCCGGGGGTAATTTGGTATCGGCATCCAAGGTGATTACAAATTGAACTGGACAAATGGCTGTTGTTGCCCAAAAATCACCTACCACCACCGTATAAGAAGTTGGAGAGGATGGATTGTACAGGAGTTGATTAAATTCCTCCAGTTTTCCCCGTTTTCTCTCCCAACCCATCCAAACATTTTCGGATGGATTCCAAAGTCGCTCCCGATGCAACATAAAAAAGCGTTCCCCAAATCGCGAGGCATACTTTTCATTCAATTGATGGATCGCATCAGTTGCAGCCTCTAAGATTTCGGCATCGCCTTTGGTATCCTTTTCTTGTGCATCTGTAAAATCCGAAAGTAGTACAAACTGAAGTCCAGGATCAGGGTTTCCTAAAAAATGTACCTCTAAATTTTCAATTTGCCGTAAAGCATCTTGGACAGACACCAACATGGTGGGCATGACAACCATCGTTCTTGCAGCATCCTTGACATCCGTTTTGTCATTCATTTTCGGAAGCAAACGTGGTGGTAAAAAAAAGGCAAAAAAACGATTGACAACAGAAACAGCTAAGTCAAAAGCCGGAAAACTAGCTACCAAAATCACGGCAATTACAATTCCAAGACTATGGCTGAGAGTGCCAGAGGCCAACCAAAGAATACTTAAAAATACAAGGGAAAAAGAAGCAATTAAAAACAAATATAGCGAAAAGTGTTTCTCAAATGCGCTAATACTCCGCTCTCTGAGAGGGACTGAATAGTCAGTCCTTTGAATGAGTTCCTTGTAACCCTCACCTAGTAGAAAAAATCCAATATGTCTTTTGATACAAGTTTTACCAAAAATGTAATCATCACCATCGCTCGAGACAAGTGTCTCCTGCTCTTGAGCTAAGTTCAAAGCTACTTGTGCAACCTGTATTTCAGAAAAACTTGAACGCCTGCTGACCTTTTCTATTACTTTTCGATAATTGTCCCTGGTTTGAAAATCCATCAATTGATAGTCTCCCGATGGATCATGCTTGAGAATATCATTGATTAAAGAGCAATCTTCCACAAAATCAGACCAATCTACCTCCAAAATCTGTCTCAAGGACAGAACTGCGTTTTGAACATTTACTTCCAATCTTGATTCTTTTTGCGCTTCTTGCCGCATGGCCTCCTCTAGCGTGATTTCATAGTGATTGATACGATAATTAAACCAGCGCTTTTGTTCCTCGTAAAGTAGCCCTTTCGTTTGAAGATTATTAAAAAGCTCAATAAGCGTGGATAAACCCGCTTTTTTATCTTGCTCTTTAAACCAGCCTGCTATTGCTTGTGAAAAAACTCCTGGTTCTTCCAGATCCTCATGTTGAATAGCCTCTACAAACTTTTCAACGGCTATTTTAAGCTTCTTTTGCTCCAAAATAGTTGCCGCCTTTTCAGCTAACATTTGAATCAAAAAAAGTCGAATCATGATTGGAATTGCCCAGATCTCTCCTATTTGAAGTGGTTCTTCCTCCTGATAGCTTTTGATATATTCCGTCAAGACTTCCTTATCCAATACATTATCGGTATGGGTCAACAAATTCAGAATAATATCATACACTCTTGGAAATCCTGCATGCTCTCCTTTAGATAGCAATGGGATATTTTGATGATAATTTTTGGGAAAGTCTATACCGATTTGGACGATCTGCTCTTGAATAATATAAAAATTGTCCAAAAGCCATTCGGAAGCAGGAGAAATCTCTTTTTCGGATTTTACTATGGTAGAAAGAGTTCGGTACGTTTCAGTGAGCACCTCCCTAGATTTTTCTAAAATTGGCTTTATTAACCTTGGTTTAGATGAACCTTTGGATGCTTTGTGTATTTTGGCCAGACTGACAGCACTTTCTCTAAGAACCAAGGTATTAAAGGAAACTGCTATCTGATTATTCATACTTTGAGTTATTTACTTACGTTAGAAACTGGGTACCTCTGGTAAAAAACTGATTACTAGTCACCATCCTAGTAATCGTCTAATCCTTTGCCATGAAAAGTCCTCTATAATAGGATTTAGGTATCATAGCATAATGACCTGCAGTTGAATACTACAGGTCAATAAAAAAATTTTGGATTACGTCAACCAATATGAAATCCAAATCAAATTTTTAATCCAAATGTCAATTGAAGCCATTGATTTTTATATCTAGGCACTGTAGTCGACCCATCACCGTGATTGTTGAGTAAATCATATCCAAATCTTCCAGAGATCACAAAGCGATTAATATTGAGATCTACTCCGCCTACAAAACCTAGGACATTTTTTCTTGCCTCTATTTTCTCAAAGGCTTCCTCTTGTTCAGTGCTATTGGAACCAAAAGTATAGGAGTTATGCTCTTTGAATAAGTGAGAAAACTGGGGCCCTATTAACAAGGTTACAAATCGAATAGGCTTCACTTGCAGTTGAAGCGGAATATCAATAAAAGTTGAGGTTCTGGAGAAAGAATAACCTGTCCCCAAGAGTGTACCGTTACCTTTAAATCCTTTTCGAGAAAGCAACAGTTCTGGTTGAAATCCGAAGTATTTACCTAGAGGAATCCCTACAAACAGACCGCCGGCAAATCCAGTTTTGGCATCTGCTCTGAAATCTTGACCTTGCGCATCCCATACGTTAGAACGATTCAGGCCCACTTTCAATCCTGCTGTAATCCGTTCCCTGTTGTCATTACCAGAAGTTTGAGCGGTGGACTCCAATACTAAACAGCCCATACATACCCCGAGTATTAAAAGTATCTTCTTCATAATCAGCGTTCGTTTTCAGGTGTTTTAATAAAATCACTGATTGCATTACCCAAATCTTCAAAATCTTGATTCACCTCCGCTTTAAACTTCAGCCAATCACTTCTCCTCGAATTATCAAAAGCCTCCACTCGCTTTTTTAAATCCTTATTTCGATTTTCAAAAAGTCTAATTTCAGCAGCAAAATCACTGCTAGACGATTTCTTTTCTTCTATTATTTTTGATTTTAACTCAGAAATAAATTGATTATTCTTTTCTACTTTGAGTTGAGTCTCATTTTTAAAGTTTTCAAACTCTAAAATAAAATCTCTTTCCTTGATAAGTAAAGCAACTTCAGCATTGATTTTGGCTAACCTCAGCCTTTCCTTTTCTTGTTCACTTTTTTCTGATGATTGTGAGCAGCTTGCAAGCAGCAATACTATTACTAGAAATAAGGGCAACCTTTGAACAACATTATTTTTCATGGCTCTCTTTATATAAGCAGTAATTCGTTTTACTGAGAGGTCAAAGTTCGCCCAAGTACTTCATAGAACTGTTATATAATTATTTCAAAAAGTGTCGTATTTATCTGATTAAACAAGTAGCATGCATATTTGAGATAAAAATGATTTAAATTTTCTCCAACTCTATCCGTTTTCTGTATTGCCTTAGCTGTTTAAAATAACTTGGCGTCAGACCAGTTAATTTTTTGAATTGAGCGGAAAAATGGGCCACACTCCTGTAGTGCATCAGGCAAGTGATTTCCTTGATGCTTAACTCATCATAAAGCAATAACTCTTTGATTCTTTCAACTTTGTGATGAATCACAAATTGCTCTATAGTTAGTCCCTTTACTTCAGAAAAAAGACTAGATAAATATTTATAATCCATACCTAACTTTTCCGAGATCACAGAGGAAAAATTCAATTTTGGTGTCTCTTCCGAGTAATGTACCATTTCAATAATGTGATTTTTGATTTGCTCAATCAGCTGGGATTTCTTATCATCCATTAATTCTAAACCTGATTTTAGCAGAGCCGCCGCAAACTTCTCTCTATTTTGTTCGCTAATCTTTCCCAAAAATTCAACAACTCCCAAATCTATTGCAACCTTTTCTATTCCTATATTTTTCAATTCCTCTCTTACCAACATTTTGCATCTCAAGCTAACCATGTATTTGATGTATAGTTTCATAAGAAAATATTAGAGTTTTAGTTATACTAAATGACAGCAATTTGTAAGGTGAAATGAACTACCTATTTTTTTGTAATCATTTGAAAATCAATGTAAATATACATTTCATATATTCAATAGTACTCACTTGATTAATTAAGTAATCAACTCCCTAATCTACAAAATACCCAAGTGATTTGTTGGAGGAATGAACGTCAGTCATTGGTAATATAACTAAATTTCTCCAAATGTATATACAGGTTGATGTCTCTATTTCCATCAGTTTAATCAATACGAAAAAATACCTTAAGAATTAATTTTTTGGCTTCTGCAATAACTTCTTCGGGGTACCCTGATTGCTCTAGTATCCTAATAGCATTACTTGTTTTTAATGGACCTTCTTTTAAGGTATGGTCAAAGTGAAGTTTATTTTCGTTAATTGTTTCTGTGAAATGATATAAATCGTATTCTTTTTTAAGCATCTCTGCCAATTCAATATCATGGGTAGAAACAATTACAATATTGTCGTTGCGATTTAAATAGGATAAAATTGACTTGGCAGCAGCAATTCGCTCTACAGTATTTGTCCCCTTGAAAACCTCGTCTAGCAAAAACAAGTTTTGGTTGGGTAATGTTACTTGGCTTAATAGTGAGGACATAATATTAACCTCTTGAAAATAATAGCTTTTGCCATCAAGCAAATTATCGTCTATTCTGATCGATGAAAATTGTTTCAAAAGAGGTGTAGAAAAATTGTCTGCAAAGCAAGTATAAATCGTTTGGGCTAGTATGGAATTAATTGCCAATGTTCTTAAAAAGGTAGACTTACCTGACATATTCGAACCTGTTATTAAAATGCTTTTTCCATCTATTGTAAGATCATTTTTTACACAATCTTCAATCAGTGGATGAAACATTCTTTTTTCGTCAATATTTTAGATACGTTAATTAGGATATTCAATTGAGGGAAAGAGCGCAGAAACTGAAATGTATTATTCTTATTCCAATAATGAACGAACATATTGATCGCAAAAAGAAAAAGTAGGGCAATGATCAATACAGGAAATTTAAAAGACAAAGTGAGTAAAATTACAATGACGACAATATTTAAGAACAGGATTTTATACCATTTAGGTTTTTCTAACGGTTCCCCATTTAATAAATCAACAATAAAATAAGCAACGTAATGATTAAGCTTAATCAGCTCTAGCTTCCAAAACGCTTTTCTAATTGTCGTGACAATGTAACGACTATTTCTTTGCCATATTCGGCACGTCTATGTTCTAAAATGAAATCATTAACCCGCTTCCCTACTTGCCAAAAAAGCAATGTCATTGCACTATTTACTTGAGAAAGTACCTTGTAATGCCCTTGCTCGATGAGGTTACTGATTTCATCATACAAAACTACTTCCGGCCGTAAATCACTTGTTTCAATCATTCGTAAATATTTTTTTTCCAAATATAATCTATTGCGGTAAGGTGGTCTTGCTTTTTTGCATATGCCCTAACGGGATTCAGCTTGGAGACGGCGGGCCTGTCTTCCGCCAGGCCATAGCCGTCAGGCTAATGGGCCTGAAATCAGAAGTCTGAGCTGATTTACAAACAAAACGTAGATCCCCCTTGGGATCTTTCGTCCTTTTGCTCATATTTGTATAAGTTTTTAGTTATTTTGAAAAAGGCGGCTCAACTTGGTCGTTATCCGCCTTTTTCTTCTATAAATATAACAATATTTTTACAGTAAAGGGAAGAAAATCAAGGAAATTTACTTGAAAAAGATCAGATTTTAAGGGAAAAATTTCATAGTTTCTTTAATCCAAAAACCATTAACTCAATCGCCTCTGAAACTCGTTTCTGTATCAGGAAGTCTAAACTTGACGGTTTCGGGTTCCTGCTTAGTTTGATGTTTTCGTATCAACGGGGAAAATTTTTCAGCTTATTGGATATGGCCTCCTTTCTGTTTGAGCAGTTCGGTATCAATATTACAAAGCAATCCTTACACGATCGATTTACAGCTCAAGCAGTATCATTTTTAAAAGATGTCTTGACATACTTTTGTTTCAAAAGATTAGATATCAGGGCAATAGAGAACTCCTTACATCCCATTTTAAAAGAATCAGGATCAAGGATTCAACCAAGTTTTCTCTCCCTGACCCTTTTTCGGAAAAATATAAGGGATATGGCGGAGCCCTTAGCCAATCATCATCAATGATAAGTATCCAATATGAATACGATTTCATTAGCGGTCAAAGTATGGATCTGAGACTGACCTCTGGGGTATTGAACGATCAGTCAGACTCAGCGGAATTTACTCATGATATATGTGAAAAGATCTTTTTTTAGATATCTGGTATATTCTACCATGAATTTTATGACAATGGTCAATTCTGAGTGAGACTATTTTATCAACAGTTTGGTGACACTGGTGAATTGCTATCTTGATTTGGATTCAGAGGAACCTGTAGACTTAAAAAATCACCTTCACAAACTCAAAAAAAATCATCTTGACTATATTGAAGTCTCTGTATACTTAGGTAAAAAGGAGCGTGTTCCTGCGCGTTTGGTTCTTTCACTTGCCAATGAAGAAACCTATCAAAAAAGACTAAAAAAAACAACCAAACAAGCAAGGTCAACAGGACATAATGTTTCTGAAAAGTTTAAAATCAAGGCCAGACTCAATATTATGGTTACCAATGTTCCGTCTGAGGTACTAAAACCAATGAAATAAGAAAAGTTTACGCTATGAGATGGCAAATAGAACTCATTTTCAAGACTTGGAAATCTTTGGTTACGATAAATGAGTTTAACAGTAAAAAAATTCATAGGTTTGAATGTCAGCTTTACGGAAAGCTAATTTGGGTAATCCTTAATCTAAAGATATTCAACTGTTTACAAGAGCAGATGTATGGTAAATATAAGATACTATGCAGTATTTGGAAATACTTTAGACTGATACAAAACATCCAAAACTTTCTAATAAAAGCAGTTAAAAACCAAAACCAGCTCCGACTTTTGATTAAAAAATTGATCGATTATGCTCCAAAAGCAATTTATCTTGAAAAAAAGAAAGGAAAATTGGCTCTTGAACATATAATTAACCTCTTAACCTGACGGCTATGTCCGCCAGGCAGGCATTCGGAGCCGTTCTCTTCCAGTCTACTCCTAACTTCTTAAAGATACTGATTTTCATAGTTACTCTGAACCGCCCCCTGTCTTCCAAGGTGATGTTATGCACTGTTCTTTTTCATTTTTTTGAGGCAATAAGTTCAAAAATCAATTCTTTCAATATTTCTAAATCACTCTCTATTGTTCCTTTCATATATCTTTCAAACACACTTTTATTGTCCGGAGGGTTTAGGTTCAGAATCAACCCTTTTTCCAAGGCCAATAACCTTAAAAACTCTCTTTGTGCACGTCCGTTACCTTCTCTAAAGGGATGAAAATAATTTACATTATCTAAAATTTCGGCTAACTTCTCTGCTAATTCTTTTCTTCTGTTTTTTCGAATTTTCTTGTAGTCAGCTATTAAAGAATTAATGTAGCTACTGGCATTATCAAAATGGGTGGTGGGAAAAAATTATTTTCCATCTTTACTTATTTCCACAACCCTCTTTTTGCCAGCCCAGACATATATGTCTTGAAACAAATGCTTGTGAATATCAAAAGGTTTTCAATTCCTTTAATCTTAATGGGATTGTTGTAAAGTTCCTGAAGTCGTTTTGTCACAGCTCCACTTTCAACAAAAAGTAATACATCTGGGTCTGTAATTCCCGGAATATTTTTTAAAATTCCTGTTTTTGGGTCTACATAAGTATAATCAAAATCTATGTACTTATAGGAATCAGACATAAGCCCTTTCTTCCGCAAACTTCACTAATTCACTTAATGAAATTTTTCCTGATACATAATCCCTGATTATTTCAACCCCTTTGGGCGTAGGTTTAAAACCCTCAAACATATTACTTCCCAAAGCATTTGCCGTGCTTTCTAATGTCTTTAAATCAGAAAATTTCACTCCCATTATCGTCAGGTTATTCCTATCAATTTCGATTGTAGCAAACATATGTTTTGATTTTAAACCTTTTACGAATTTACAAAATTTCCGTCATTATATTCTTAGGTTCTTCTTTTTTAGAATAGTGCATAACGGGATTCAGCTTGGAGACGGCGGGCATTCGGAGCCGTACTCTTCCAAGCTTACTCCTAACTTCTTAAAGATACTAAATTTCATATTCACACTGAACCGCCCGCTGTATTCCAAGGTGATGTTGGCAGCTGGCTTTATTCCCACCAATCCTTCACTTTACCTTTATCTTCTTTTCTTACAATTGCTTTGTTAGGAATTTGATTATTTAAGGATATGTCCATCCATCCTTTCTTCCAATATTTCTCAGATACATTAAATTCACCCACTCCAATATCAAAGTCTTTATTTGCTTTTGGCACTCTGTAGTCAGCCCAATTACAAATCTTCTTTTTATCTGTTGAGTAGCTTTCCCAAATTCCAACAAAAGCATTATTAAAATATCCATCTGAAATGAATTCAATATTATCATATTCTATCTGATTCTTTGAATTCAAATACCATTTAGTATAAAGTTTACCTTTAAAAACCCCACTGTGAGTTTGTTCTTTATTCTCTTTAAAACTGTAATCAGCAATTAATACACCTTGTGAAATAATTCCCTCCTCTGCAAATTCATCGTCAACTCCATAATTGAGCTCCTTAACTTCATAAATTTCGACCAAACTTATTGTGCCTTGAAAATCACAGATTGTTTCATTTACATTTGACTTCCCAACAACTGAGTATTCAATATCTTTTCCGGGTATTTTTTTAATTGTTAATAGCTTTATTCTTAATCTTTGATGATCTTCTCCTATTATTCCATAAACATTGCTGTTTTCTGTCTTCAGCCAAAGATTTGAAAAATCAAATTGAACGTATTTACCTAAAATATTTTCTGTCAGTAATTCACTGCCCAGCATAAAGTGATTCAGAAACTTTTCACTTTTCTGAGCAAACGAAACATTCGTTAAAAATAGTAATATGATAATTGTTCGTTTCATTTTTAAGCTTGATGCCAACGTCAGACCGTGAAAAAAGTCTCTCATTTTTCTTAGTTCAACGGTTTTTCATTTCCTCTAAAATTAGTAAATTTAGTTGTATTTGTTTTGATGACCACTAACAAATTTCAATGCACCACATCCTAGGAATAGACCGGTTTCAATTGACCTTCTCCTGTTTGGAAGATGCCATTCCCAATGACAATCCCGTCAGAATAATCGATGCCTTTATTGATATGCTTGACCTGGAACTCCTGGGGTTTAATTCAAAACCTACCGATGAAGAACAGACCAAAAAACATAATCCCTATCTCGACGGAAGACCTTCTTTTGAACCTAAAATTCTTCTTAAGCTTTATTTTTACGGCTACTTTAACGGCGTCCGAAGCAGCAGAAGACTTGAAAAAGAATGCCTTCGAAATATTGAAGTCAGATGGCTCATCAATGGCCTTGCTCCCAACTACCATACCATCGCAGACTTCCGTAAAATCAATCCCAAAGCTCTCAAAAACTGCTTCAAACTCTACACAACTTTCCTGCAGGAAGCAGGTCTCATAGGAGGAAAAACCATTGCAGTCGATGGTAGTAAATTCAGAGCTTCCAACAGCAAGAAAAACAACTACAGCCAAAATAAAATAGACAGGCATCTCAACTATATCGAACAAAAACTCGAAGAATACCTCCAACAACTAGACCAAGCTGACAGTCTCGAACTATCCGAACAAAGCATACAGCTCCTCGAACAAAAAATCGACTACTTCAAAAACAACAAAATCAATTATGAGCTCCTTCAGGAACAGCTCAAACAAAGCGGGGATACCCAACTAAGCACCACAGATCCCGATGCTAGGGCACTGCTCGTACAAGGACAGGTCGTTGAGGTCTCATATAACGTGCAGGCAGCAGTCGATGACAAACACAAACTCGTCGTAGCTACACATGTCATTAACAAAAACGATAGAAACGCCCTCCATGACATCGCTTCCGAAGCCAAGGAAAACCTCCATTCGGATGGTTTCACTGTTCTCGCAGACAAAGGATATCACAACGGAAGAGAATTACAGGATTGCCAGAACAACGGAATTCAGACCATTGTAGCCCCCAGTGAAATAGTCAACTCCAATAAATTTGGAACAACAGAAGAGTACCTCGTTACCAAATTCACCTATAATCCAGACAACGATACCTACACCTGTCCGCAAGGTAGTACACTTACATCCACAGGAACATGGCACAAAAAAACCAGAGAAAGAGACCATCACCTGTTCAAAAAATACAGAACCCCAGATTGTAAAACATGTCCGGTCAAACATCTCTGTACAGGAAGAAAAGACGGAGGTAGGGAGATAGAAAGAAGTGAATATGCAGAAGCAGTTGAAGCTAACCTCAAAAACCTCCAAGGAAACAAAGAACTGTACAAAAGGCGACAGATGATAATCGAACACATCTACGGAACTGCCAAAAGAAAATGGGGATTTAATTTTACTGACCTCCGGGGATTGGAAAAAGTAAACGGTGAGTTTGCACTCATCATGACAGTCTACAACCTCAAACGAACCATTAACATCCTCGGAATACCTGAGCTCTTACAACTAATCCAAAACTGGAAACCCGACTACAAAAGGGTTTCTTTGGCCTTAAAATCAAGCCTTTTTGGTCTATTCAAGGCCCTATTGGCCTTTAAAACTTTAATCTATAAAACTAACGAATTAAACTTAAAATTGACTCAGGTTCAAGATTACCTCTCTACGAACCCCCTATACTCCTCAGAAATGCGGTTTTTTCAAAAAACTGAAAGTTTTTTCACAGCCTGACGTTTTGGCGCTTGGCGAAGAAGCGGATTTCGAAGCACTAAACTGTCTTCCAGCACTGAACTTGATACGAAGCAAAAAACTTCATTTAAGTACTGAAGCCGCTTTTTTGCCAAACGCCTGTTGAACTGACACCCTACGGGTGAGCGATTTACCTAAATTCTACTTATTTTTAGTTATATCAAAATCTTTCATCATGAAAACTCAAAAAAAACACGCTGGGCACCGTAGCCCTCAATGATTCCGCTCAGGGGTATTTGCTAAAACTCGCTTCTTTCCTAGAAGCAAAAGCATATTCCCCCATGACCATCCGCAACTATATGGCCGAAATGCGCTTTATTTTTGCCTATTTCAATCATCTCAATCCTGAGCAGCTCACCCAAGATCACATCGCCTCCTACATCAACTACATCAAAAAAGAACATGCGGTGGGTAGAGATAAATGTAGAATGACAGCCCAAAGCTGTAGCTTCTTTTTTAAACACATTTTGCCTTCGCCCTACGTAGTGCCTCACGCTCTCTATCCCCGAAAGGAGTTCAGGCTTCCTGAGATTCTCACCCAAGAGCAGATCAGTCATGTAATCCAATCTACTACCAATATAAAGCATAAAGCCATCATTGCTCTGTTCTATGGAACAGGGATCAGGCTGAGCGAACTTCGTTTCTTGAAATGAAACATATTTCTCGGACAGACATGCAGCTCAAAATTGTGGCTGGTAAAGGTAGTAGGGACAGGTTTACAATCCTTCCTGCTGCCGTTCTTCCTCTACTCGAAGCATATTACAGGGTACACAAGCCGAAAGTCTTTCTCTTTGAAGGACAAACTCCAGGCAAAGCTATGAACGACCGCTCCATACAGCATGCCATCCGCATGGCCATGAATCAGGCGGGCTTTGAACAGTATGGTTTTTCTGCACATTCTATCAGGCATTCCTTTGCTACACACCTCTTGGATGCCGGTACGGACATCCATACCATCAAGCAGCTACTTGGACATTCCAAGATAGAGACTACCATGATCTATCTCCACCTGACCAAACAGCGCAGGGATAAACTCGTCTCTCCTCTTGACCTGCTCGGTCATGGAAACTGATGTTTCTTTTCAGTCCCTGTTCAGGCATCAATCCATCTCCAACTTCAATCCTTACAGCAGAGCGGTCTTTGCCGATCTTACTGCCTGTCATACCGCCGCAAAAGGGTATCACCTCAGCGGGTGCAATGAGCTGCATTGTGGAAACATCGCCCATAGATACCATTCCTGCGGCAACAGGCACTGCCCCAACTGTGGAAGCATGAAAAGGGATGCCTGGATTGAGAGTAGAATGGACGAACTCCTACCTACCGCCTATTATCACATTGTCTTTACCCTGCCACATGAACTCAATCCAGTATTCATGGGGAACAGAGCTAAGCTATTCGACCTTTTGTTTCTGGCAGCTTCCCAAACCCTGCTCAAGCATGCAAAGATGCCTGAATACCTTGGTGCCGAACCGGGGATCACAATGGTACTGCACACATGGGGACAGGATCTTAGTTTTCACCCTCACGTCCACTGCATCGTCAGTGCCGGAGGATATGACGGACAGAGATGGTAGGTAGATGCCAAACGCAAAAACAACCGATTCCTTTTTCCACAGAAAAGTATGGCAAATATATTCAAAGCAATCTTCATGGAAGGGTTGGAAAAAGACAGCTCAATTGGCTGGATTGGAAATAAAAACAGCTTACTGAAAGCCATAAGGTTCAAAAAATGGAACGTCTATGCCAAAGCTCCTTTCGGTTCGCCTGACAGGGTAGTGGAATATCTTGGACGTTACACACACAAGATTGCCATCACCAGACACCGAATCCTTGAGGTCAACGCAACACACATCAAGTTCAAATACAAAGACTATTCAGACGGTTCCAAAACAAAACAGATGTGGCTTACCCATCAGGAATTCCTTCGACGGTTTGAGCAGCATATATTGCCAAAAAGGTTTGTCAAAATCCGACACTTCGGATACCTGAGACTACAGGAAAAAACTGAACGGTTGGCACTGATACGGTCGTCACTTAATATGCAACCAGCCAAACCCAAAGTCATCATCCCATTCCAGATCAGAATGTTTGAAAAATACGGCAGGGATATCCACAAATGTCCCTGCTGCGAACATGGAAGAATGGAGACCATCTTTGATACTAGGGACAAATCAGGAAGAAAGCCAAAACCTCTTAAACCAAATCCCGCACCTTCTTGATCCAATTTCTGGATCCAAGAAATCAAGGGTTGGGTCCAAGACATGCCGAAAATTCAAATCCCCAGGTGTTGGGTGGGGGAAGTCATGCCCAAAGCAAAGCAAAAACTCCCAAAGTCATCGAAAAACAGAAACAACCGCTTCCTAAAATCCACCAACCCGCCTACTATTCCACCTAGCAAGACCTTCACCCTGCGAATGTCAGTCAACAGCCACTAGCAAAAAGCCCTGATAGATTTTTTCTCCTATCAGGGCTTTTTTTCGAGGACTTTTCTCTAGTGGGCTAAATGTTAGCTGCTGTTTTTCTTCTTGTTTTGTTTTTCAAATTCTTGTTTTATGTCCAATTTAAAGTTCTGGTATTTCTTATGTCCAATTTTTTTTCTAGTTACTTCAATCGCTGAAATTTGTCCCTTATTATCTAATACAACTTTCAAATAATCGCCTGATGTTGTCCATCTACTTTCAATGCGTTCTTTCAAAGTGCCGTTTTTATTGTAATATTCTGTCCACCGAAGTTTCTGCCCATTTTTTTCAACTATGTCTTTGTCGCAAAATCTTTTTATTTCTGTTATGTAGTTATTAGTGTCAGTAAATAAAACATCAAATAAAGTAGCATTTCCATCAGAATTTGTGTCAGAGTAAAGCTCTTTGAATTTCTTTTCGGTAAATGTTTTATCTACATATTCAAGACCTTTTATTTCCAAATAAGTCTTAATTTTATTTAATACATTTTTTTCTTCTTTTGTCAATTTTTGAATTGGTCCAAACTCATAGTAGTTTTCTTTTTTGCTATAAGTCATATAATAACAATCGTATGTATAACAAGGGATAACATCTGAAACGAATAAAGTCATAATTCTTGCTGTCCCGCTACATTTTAAAGCTAACTTTTTATCCCAATCAAATCCTTTGTCAATGCCTTGGTTAAGTAAAATTTCAATAGTCCAACTCAAATCTCCAATCCAATTCCAATCAATTTGGTCTGCTTGATTGTCTTTAATCCATAAAATTACATCTTCAAAAAGATTGAATTTAACTTCATTTGGATTAGAAACAATATTTGAGATTTCCTTTTTCCACTGTTTGTAATTTTTGCCTTTGAATTCATAGGACAATACTAATTCTTTGATAGGTTGTCTGTCCTTACCAAAGTAATGTTTTGCTTGTCGTATAATTTCAGGTTTAGTCATTTGTCAATGTGTAGGGTCTGATAAAATAGCAGCTAACGTCAGACCGTGAAAAAAGTCTCTCATTTTTCTTAGTTCAACGGTTTTTCATTTCCTCTAAAATTAGTAAATTTAGTTGTATTTGTTTTGATGACCACTAACAAATTTCCATGCACCACATCCTAGGAATAGACCGGTTTCAATTGACCTTCTCCTGTTTGGAAGATGCCATTCCCAATGACAATCCCGTCAGAATAATCGATGCCTTTATTGATATGCTTGACCTGGAACTCCTGGGGTTTAATTCAAAACCTACCGATGAAGAACAGACCAAAAAACATAATCCCTATCTCGACGGAAGACCTTCTTTTGAACCTAAAATTCTTCTTAAGCTTTATTTTTACGGCTACTTTAACGGCGTCCGAAGCAGCAGAAGACTTGAAAAAGAATGCCTTCGAAATATTGAAGTCAGATGGCTCATCAATGGCCTTGCTCCCAACTACCATACCATCGCAGACTTCCGTAAAATCAATCCCAAAGCTCTCAAAAACTGCTTCAAACTCTACACAACTTTCCTGCAGGAAGCAGGTCTCATAGGAGGAAAAACCATTGCAGTCGATGGTAGTAAATTCAGAGCTTCCAACAGCAAGAAAAACAACTACAGCCAAAATAAAATAGACAGGCATCTCAACTATATCGAACAAAAACTCGAAGAATACCTCCAACAACTAGACCAAGCTGACAGTCTCGAACTATCCGAACAAAGCATACAGCTCCTCGAACAAAAAAATCGACTACTTCAAAAACAACAAAATCAATTATGAGCTCCTTCAGGAACAGCTCAAACAAAGCGGGGATACCCAACTAAGCACCACAGATCCCGATGCTAGGGCACTGCTCGTACAAGGACAGGTCGTTGAGGTCTCATATAACGTGCAGGCAGCAGTCGATGACAAACACAAACTCGTCGTAGCTACACATGTCATTAACAAAAACGATAGAAACGCCCTCCATGACATCGCTTCCGAAGCCAAGGAAAACCTCCATTCGGATGGTTTCACTGTTCTCGCAGACAAAGGATATCACAACGGAAGAGAATTACAGGATTGCCAGAACAACGGAATCCAGACCATTGTAGCCCCCAGTGAAATAGTCAACTCCAATAAATTTGGAACAACAGAAGAGTACCTCGTTACCAAATTCACCTATAATCCAGACAACGATACCTACACCTGTCCGCAAGGTAATACACTTACATCCACAGGAACATGGCACAAAAAAACCAGAGAAAGAGACCATCACCTGTTCAAAAAATACAGAACCCCAGATTGTAAAACATGTCCGGTCAAACATCTCTGTACCGGAAGAAAAGATGGAGGGAGGGAGATTGAGAGAAGTGAATATGCAGAAGCAGTTGAAGCAAACCTCAAAAACCTCCAAGGAAACAAAGAACTCTACAAAAGAAGGCAGATGATAATCGAACACATCTACGGAACTGCCAAAAGAAAATGGGGATTTAATTTTACTGACCTCCGGGGATTGGAAAAAGTAAACGGCGAGTTTGCACTCATCATGACAGTCTACAACCTCAAACGAACCATTAACATCCTCGGAATACCTGAGCTCTTACAACTAATCCAAAACTGGAAACCCGACTACAAAAGGGTTTCTTTGGCCTTAAAATCAAGCCTTTTTGGTCTATTCAAGGCCCTATTGGCCTTTAAAACTTTAATCTATAAAACTAACGAATTAAACTTAAAATTGACTCAGGTTCAAGATTACCTCTCTACGAACCCCCTATACTCCTCAGAAATGCGGTTTTTTCAAAAAACTGAAAGTTTTTTCACAGCCTGACGTGATTCAGCTTGGAGACGGCGGGCATTCGGAGACGTTCGCTTCCAACCTACTCCTAACTTCTTAAAGATACTAAATTTCATATTCACACTGAACCGCCCGCTGTATCCAAGGTGATGTTAGGCTTTGTTTTTCCTTTCAATCTCCCTAGATAGATTTTCCCAAATACTTAAAATGGTCTTACTTGACTTTATTTCAGCTTTGTTAATTAATAAATTTCCTTCTTCCGTGCTTATGTATCCATCTTTTTCCTTCAGAATTAATCCTTTGTCTAATAACCACATGATTGAATGTTGAATTTCATTGTCAGTTGGGATAGAATGATTTATACCATCTGCAATCAGTCTAATTTCATTTTTTTTAATTGCAGATTTTTGACTGCCCAAATGAATTGATAAAAAGATCCAAGAAATCGTATTAAAATCATCCATCAAACTCTCCTGTTTTCTTAAACTTTTGAATTTTTAATTCCCATTCTTTATATCGAACACTTTGAAAATAATCTACAGCACTTTCACCATCATATTCTTCTGGCGGGTCAGGTTCGTTGCCACTTAAATATCCTAGTAACCAATATTTAGATTCAATTGACATTTTTTTTATTTCCTGATACGATATGCAAAAGGTTGAATTTTTAATAGGACAATACGCATCAATTCTTCCTTTAAAAGTATGAGGGTTTCCTATTAGAAAATGTTTTCCTTTACAATCTTCTAACTCAATCCAAAGATTTTCATCATATTCAGGTCTATCAGTCATATAAATGTGTTTTCTATAATAAAGCCTAACGTCAGACCGTGAAAAAAGTCTCTCATTTTTCTTAGTTCAACGGTTTTTCATTTCCTCTAAAATTAGTAAATTTAGTTGTATTTGTTTTGATGACCACTAACAAATTTCCATGCACCACATCCTAGGAATAGACCGGTTTCAATTGACCTTCTCCTGTTTGGAAGATGCCATTCCCAATGACAATCCCGTCAGAATAATCGATGCCTTTATTGATATGCTTGACCTGGAACTCCTGGGGTTTAATTCAAAACCTACCGATGAAGAACAGACCAAAAAACATAATCCCTATCTCGACGGAAGACCTTCTTTTGAACCTAAAATTCTTCTTAAGCTTTATTTTTACGGCTACTTTAACGGCGTCCGAAGCAGCAGAAGACTTGAAAAAGAATGCCTTCGAAATATTGAAGTCAGATGGCTCATCAATGGCCTTGCTCCCAACTACCATACCATCGCAGACTTCCGTAAAATCAATCCCAAAGCTCTCAAAAACTGCTTCAAACTCTACACAACTTTCCTGCAGGAAGCAGGTCTCATAGGAGGAAAAACCATTGCAGTCGATGGTAGTAAATTCAGAGCTTCCAACAGCAAGAAAAACAACTACAGCCAAAATAAAATAGACAGGCATCTCAACTATATCGAACAAAAACTCGAAGAATACCTCCAACAACTAGACCAAGCTGACAGTCTCGAACTATCCGAACAAAGCATACAGCTCCTCGAACAAAAAATCGACTACTTCAAAAACAACAAAATCAATTATGAGCTCCTTCAGGAACAGCTCAAACAAAGCGGGGATACCCAACTAAGCACCACAGATCCCGATGCTAGGGCACTGCTCGTACAAGGACAGGTCGTTGAGGTCTCATATAACGTGCAGGCAGCAGTCGATGACAAACACAAACTCGTCGTAGCTACACATGTCATTAACAAAAACGATAGAAACGCCCTCCATGACATCGCTTCCGAAGCCAAGGAAAACCTCCATTCGGATGGTTTCACTGTTCTCGCAGACAAAGGATATCACAACGGAAGAGAATTACAGGATTGCCAGAACAACGGAATTCAGACCATTGTAGCCCCCAGTGAAATAGTCAACTCCAATAAATTTGGAACAACAGAAGAGTACCTCGTTACCAAATTCACCTATAATCCAGACAACGATACCTACACCTGTCCGCAAGGTAGTACACTTACATCCACAGGAACATGGCACAAAAAAACCAGAGAAAGAGACCATCACCTGTTCAAAAAATACAGAACCCCAGATTGTAAAACATGTCCGGTCAAACATCTCTGTACAGGAAGAAAAGACGGAGGTAGGGAGATAGAAAGAAGTGAATATGCAGAAGCAGTTGAAGCTAACCTCAAAAACCTCCAAGGAAACAAAGAACTGTACAAAAGGCGACAGATGATAATCGAACACATCTACGGAACTGCCAAAAGAAAATGGGGATTTAATTTTACTGACCTCCGGGGATTGGAAAAAGTAAACGGTGAGTTTGCACTCATCATGACAGTCTACAACCTCAAACGAACCATTAACATCCTCGGAATACCTGAGCTCTTACAACTAATCCAAAACTGGAAACCCGACTACAAAAGGGTTTCTTTGGCCTTAAAATCAAGCCTTTTTGGTCTATTCAAGGCCCTATTGGCCTTTAAAACTTTAATCTATAAAACTAACGAATTAAACTTAAAATTGACTCAGGTTCAAGATTACCTCTCTACGAACCCCCTATACTCCTCAGAAATGCGGTTTTTTCAAAAAACTGAAAGTTTTTTCACAGCCTGACGTTTTGCAGCTACACGCAGGTGGGGATTTTTAGCACTGAACTCCATTAAAAGTACAGAACTTGAATTTATTACTTCACTTTCATAGAAGCACGAAACCCCCACTTGCGTGTAGGTGCTGTTGAACTGACACCCTACGGGTGAGCGATTTACCTAAATTCTACTTATTTTTAGTTATATCAAAATCTTTCATCATGAAAACTCAAAAAAAACACGCTGGGCACCGTAGCCCTCAATGATTCCGCTCAGGGGTATTTGCTAAAACTCGCTTCTTTCCTAGAAGCAAAAGCATATTCCCCCATGACCATCCGCAACTATATGGCCGAAATGCGCTTTATTTTTGCCTATTTCAATCATCTCAATCCTGAGCAGCTCACCCAAGATCACATCGCCTCCTACATCAACTACATCAAAAAAGAACATGCGGTGGGTAGAGATAAATGTAGAATGACAGCCCAAAGCTGTAGCTTCTTTTTTAAACACATTTTGCCTTCGCCCTACGTAGTGCCTCACGCTCTCTATCCCCGAAAGGAGTTCAGGCTTCCTGAGATTCTCACCCAAGAGCAGATCAGTCATGTAATCCAATCTACTACCAATATAAAGCATAAAGCCATCATTGCTCTGTTCTATGGAACAGGGATCAGGCTGAGCGAACTTCGTTTCTTGAAATGAAACATATTTCTCGGACAGACATGCAGCTCAAAATTGTGGCTGGTAAAGGTAGTAGGGACAGGTTTACAATCCTTCCTGCTGCCGTTCTTCCTCTACTCGAAGCATATTACAGGACACAAGCCGAAAGTCTTTCTCTTTGAAGGACAAACTCCAGGCAAAGCTATGAACGACCGCTCCATACAGCATGCCATCCGCATGGCCATGAATCAGGCGGGCTTTGAACAGTATGGTTTTTCTGCACATTCTATCAGGCATTCCTTTGCTACACACCTCTTGGATGCCGGTACGGACATCCATACCATCAAGCAGCTACTTGGACATTCCAAGATAGAGACTACCATGATCTATCTCCACCTGACCAAACAGCGCAGGGATAAACTCGTCTCTCCTCTTGACCTGCTCGGTCATGGAAACTGATGTTTCTTTTCAGTCCCTGTTCAGGCATCAATCCATCTCCAACTTCAATCCTTACAGCAGAGCGGTCTTTGCCGATCTTACTGCCTGTCATACCGCCGCAAAAGGGTATCACCTCAGCGGGTGCAATGAGCTGCATTGTGGAAACATCGCCCATAGATACCATTCCTGCGGCAACAGGCACTGCCCCAACTGTGGAAGCATGAAAAGGGATGCCTGGATTGAGAGTAGAATGGACGAACTCCTACCTACCGCCTATTATCACATTGTCTTTACCCTGCCACATGAACTCAATCCAGTATTCATGGGGAACAGAGCTAAGCTATTCGACCTTTTGTTTCTGGCAGCTTCCCAAACCCTGCTCAAGCATGCAAAGATGCCTGAATACCTTGGTGCCGAACCGGGGATCACAATGGTACTGCACACATGGGGACAGGATCTTAGTTTTCACCCTCACGTCCACTGCATCGTCAGTGCCGGAGGATATGACGGACAGAGATGGGTAGATGCCAAACGCAAAAACAACCGATTCCTTTTTCCACAGAAAAGTATGGCAAATATATTCAAAGCAATCTTCATGGAAGGGTTGGAAAAAGACAGCTCAATTGGCTGGATTGGAAATAAAAACAGCTTACTGAAAGCCATAAGGTTCAAAAAATGGAACGTCTATGCCAAAGCTCCTTTCGGTTCGCCTGACAGGGTAGTGGAATATCTTGGACGTTACACACACAAGATTGCCATCACCAGACACCGAATCCTTGAGGTCAACGCAACACACATCAAGTTCAAATACAAAGACTATTCAGACGGTTCCAAAACAAAACAGATGTGGCTTACCCATCAGGAATTCCTTCGACGGTTTGAGCAGCATATATTGCCAAAAAAGGTTTGTCAAAATCCGACACTTCGGATACCTGAGACTACAGGAAAAAACTGAACGGTTGGCACTGATACGGTCGTCACTTAATATGCAACCAGCCAAACCCAAAGTCATCATCCCATTCCAGATCAGAATGTTTGAAAAATACGGCAGGGATATCCACAAATGTCCCTGCTGCGAACATGGAAGAATGGAGACCATCTTTGATACTAGGGACAAATCAGGAAGAAAGCCAAAACCTCTTAAACCAAATCCCGCACCTTCTTGATCCAATTTCTGGATCCAAGAAATCAAGGGTTGGGTCCAAGACATGCCGAAAATTCAAATCCCCAGGTGTTGGGTGGGGGAAGTCATGCCCAAAGCAAAGCAAAAACTCCCAAAGTCATCGAAAAACAGAAACAACCGCTTCCTAAAATCCACCAACCCGCCTACTATTCCACCTAGCAAGACCTTCACCCTGCGAATGTCAGTCAACAGCCACTAGCAAAAAGCCCTGATAGATTTTTTCTCCTATCAGGGCTTTTTTTCGAGGACTTTTCTCTAGTGGGCTAAATGTTATATGCCGCTTTTCTTTGTCCACCTATATTTACTTCCATATTCCTTGTCGTCTGTAACAATTTCATACTTAATTTTTTCTCTGTCGTTAACCAAATAGTATTGGATTAAGCCAGAATATTGACTGTTTGAATAAAATTTAAGTTCATTTTTTTCTGTCCAAGTTCCGTTGAGAACATAGTCCGATTGCATATCGGCAATTAAATAATTTCCATATTTTGGTATTTGTCCGCCAACTGGAATTATAGAAATGTGAATGAAATTCAAGTTACTTCTGTCTTTCAAGTAGCGATATGCAACGAGTTCAAATTGTCCATTTGGTGCAAGTTCTCGGTGTTCTATTTCTAAATGGTCGTTTTTGTCAATATAGTCCAAAGCTGAAACTTTGATTTTTACACCATTAATTTCTTTGTCAGTTAGGGTAATTTTTTCTCCTGTCCGCAAAGAAGGTAAAATGTCAAATTGTGCAGAGATAGTTTGATTGTCTAACCACTTTAATCTTGTCAAAGTGTTTGGAAGAGAAAAGTCACGCAAGTTTTTTGTTGTGTCAGAAAGTTTCAGAATTGCGGTGCCTGATTGTCCATATCCAAATGCTCCGAGGTCTAAACTATAATTTATTAAAAGCATAGAACTGTCTGGTGAAAACTCTCTGTAATTTTCTACATAATCTTGGTCAGTCATAAAAACTTCTTCTTTCCTGTCGTAAAGATTACACGAGGATAGAATTACCAAGGTCAATATGTAGATTGTCTTTCTCACGGTGTCTTTTTAAAGTGGCATATAACGGGATTCAGCTTGGAGACGGCGGGCATTCGGAGACGTTCTCTTCCAGCCTACTCCTAACTTCTTAAAGATACTGATTTTCCTAGTTACTCGGAACCGCCCGCTGTATTCCAAGATGATGTTAGCAGAATTTAATTTTTTCTAAAGTATTTGATTTCTTTCACTACCCAATTGTTTCTTTCTTTTTCAATTAATACTAAAGTAGAAGTACCTGTTTGTTGAAAATCACCATCTTTCCAAACAGTTAAAAAATAAAAGCCTTTTGTTAACGAATCATTAAAACTGACTCTGCTTATTTCTGGTCTAAACTTAAAGCTTTCCTCTTCTTCTGAGTCAAAACCAATAGGAGAAATCTTATACTTTTGATTAAAATTTAAATTATTACACCCAATAAATTTATCATTCAAAGAATTATAGGTAGTCGTACTCGTTAAATCAAAATACAACATATCTCGTGTATCATTTATATTAATCATCCAACTATTTTTTTTTATTACATCAGGTAGTGAAATAAGCCTACCATCAAATTCAGCATAATGTGTTATTTTACATTTATCTTCAATTATTTTTTCAAAGGCTATTTTTGCTGAATTATTATTTTCAACAAAGGGTATTGTATCAAAATAATCAATAAGCTCAAGTTCAACCCACAAACAATAATTTGAGTAGTGGAATGATTCAAATACATTTGGTAGAGTCTCTGACAATGAAAGAACCTCTTCATTTTCATACGAATTGGTGCTTCTACAGCCAGCAATAAGTATAATAATCAAATTAATATATATTCTTGGGTTCATTTTTTTTTTATTTCTGCTAACGGGATTTAGCTTGGGGACGGCGGGAATTCGGAGCCGTTCCCTTCCAGCCTACTCCTAACTTTTTAAAGATACTAAACTTTCAATTTACTAGGAACCGCCCGCTGTCTTCCAAGGTGATGTTGGGCACTGTAATTCCTTTTTTCATTGAAGGTCTGATTCATATATGCTATGGTCTTGCAATAAACTTATAAATCTTTGCCTATCATTTTTCCAATGTAAGTCTGTTTGAAGCTTGTTCACTACTACAGCCTTTGTTTTTTCATCCCTGAAATTTAAAAGCTCAAATATCACCTGATAGTATTCTCTCACTCCTACATTTTCAAACTCTGTATCTTTAAGATACTCGATTAAAGCTGTTTTCAAATCTTGATGATATTCTGCCTTGTACCAATTTGATAAATAAAATATTGCTGATTTATTGCGTTCATTAAAAGCCAATTCTTCAATTCTTGGATGATACTTTTGGGGATAAATTCTATTTTCTAGTGCTCTCAAGGTTAAAAGCCAATCAGTGTTCGGTGAATAAAGAATAATGCTATCTAGTCTTTGAATTTTTTCGTCTTTTTCCTTTTCCTGTTGGGTCAGCCTATTCCAATACCTATGATAAAAAGACACAGATAACTTTTCAGAATCCTTTATGTCCATTGTATGTATTGTAAAAGTTTCATCCTTGGCTAAAAATGAATTCAAAACTTCATCTAGTTGAGGATAATCTCGATCAGCCAGTGCCCAAGAGGCATAGCATTTTACGATAGGATTTTCATGGGTAGTTAGTTCTACTAAATATTCTAGATCGGTATTATCTCTTAATTTTTCGAATGCTCGGTACAATTCACTTTTATTGTAACCGATATACTCGTAATGAACTTCACCTATCTGAATGAAACTTTTAATGATTTTGTCACTGTCTTGACTCCACGCCAGATTAAAAAGGAATAGTATAATTATGGTGAGTGATGTATGTTTCATCGTTTCATTTTATAGTGCCCAACGGGATTCAGCTTGGAGACGGCGGGCATTCGGAGCCGTTCACTTCCAGCCTACTCCTAACTTCTTAAAGATACTAAACTTTCTATTTACTCTGAACCGCCCGCTGTCTTCCAAGGTGATGTTAGCGAACGTATTCATTTAATTCCCTCGTTTTAACGGACAGGTAAATTGATTCTTCATTATACCAGAACTCTCCTCTGTTGAAATAAACTGGACGGCATGGCAATTTCATGACTGCTTCTTTAAAAATCACATTAGTTTCGGAGTGGGTGGAGTCTTCGATTTTCACTTCCCTTATTCTTCCTGTTTTATCTGACTTAACATTCACTGAGACTTTTATTGATTCCCCTTTCAAATCTTCTATTTCATTAGGATTAAAATTCTTTAAGATGAAATTCTTTAAATCTTCCTTATCTGAATAATCACATTCAAAAGACTCAGTTTTTGTTGAATTGACAACTCTTCCTTCTTTAATGGCAAATTTTATTTCCTGTTTATAAATTGGAGTATAAAATGACTGTTCATAAACTTGGTTTTTCCCTGCCCAATAATCTCCATCAACAAAATCTGCTCTTATTAATCCATCGGTAAATTTTATCCCTAATATTTCTTCTATCAATGGATTTAATTGTTTTTCTGAATGGCAATCAAATACGTTGGATAAATACAGAACACCGTTAATTATTCTCCATTCTGCTCGAAAGCCTTTCCAACAATCAGAAGAAACTACATATTCATCTTTCCTTAACCTCAGGATTTTATCACTTATTCCTTCAATCTTATCTAGTGGAGAATCATAAAAATTTAAAGTGTCCATTCCAAAAAATAGGACATCACGAATTTGGGAGGTCGCTTTTGATTGATTTGCAACCATAATAAGAATCAAAAATATGTAGATGGGTTTCATCATATGTTCGCCAACGTGATTCAGCTTGGAGACGGCGGGCATTCGGAGCCGTTCTCTTCCAGCCTACTCCTAATTTCTTAAATATACTGAACTGTCTATTTACTCTGAACCGCCCGCTGTATCCAAGGTGATGTTGAACTGACACCCTACGGGTGAGCGATTTACCTAAATTCTACTTATTTTTAGTTATATCAAAATCTTTCATCATGAAAACTCAAAAAAAACACGCTGGGCACCGTAGCCCTCAATGATTCCGCTCAGGGGTATTTGCTAAAACTCGCTTCTTTCCTAGAAGCAAAAGCATATTCCCCCATGACCATCCGCAACTATATGGCCGAAATGCGCTTTATTTTTGCCTATTTCAATCATCTCAATCCTGAGCAGCTCACCCAAGATCACATCGCCTCCTACATCAACTACATCAAAAAAGAACATGCGGTGGGTAGAGATAAATGTAGAATGACAGCCCAAAGCTGTAGCTTCTTTTTTAAACACATTTTGCCTTCGCCCTACGTAGTGCCTCACGCCCTCTATCCCCGAAAGGAGTTCAGGCTTCCTGAGATTCTCACCCAAGAGCAGATCAGTCATGTAATCCAATCTACTACCAATATAAAGCATAAAGCCATCATTGCTCTGTTCTATGGAACAGGGATCAGGCTGAGCGAACTTCGTTTCTTGAAATGAAACATATTTCTCGGACAGACATGCAGCTCAAAATTGTGGCTGGTAAAGGTAGTAGGGACAGGTTTACAATCCTTCCTGCTGCCGTTCTTCCTCTACTCGAAGCATATTACAGGGTACACAAGCCGAAAGTCTTTCTCTTTGAAGGACAAACTCCAGGCAAAGCTATGAACGACCGCTCCATACAGCATGCCATCCGCATGGCCATGAATCAGGCGGGCTTTGAACAGTATGGTTTTTCTGCACATTCTATCAGGCATTCCTTTGCTACACACCTCTTGGATGCCGGTACGGACATCCATACCATCAAGCAGCTACTTGGACATTCCAAGATAGAGACTACCATGATCTATCTCCACCTGACCAAACAGCGCAGGGATAAACTCGTCTCTCCTCTTGACCTGCTCGGTCATGGAAACTGATGTTTCTTTTCAGTCCCTGTTCAGGCATCAATCCATCTCCAACTTCAATCCTTACAGCAGAGCGGTCTTTGCCGATCTTACTGCCTGTCATACCGCCGCAAAAGGGTATCACCTCAGCAGGTGCAATGAGCTGCATTGTGGAAACATCGCCCATAGATACCATTCCTGCGGCAACAGGCACTGCCCCAACTGTGGAAGCATGAAAAGGGATGCCTGGATTGAGAGTAGAATGGACGAACTCCTACCTACCGCCTATTATCACATTGTCTTTACCCTGCCACATGAACTCAATCCAGTATTCATGGGGAACAGAGCTAAGCTATTCGACCTTTTGTTTCTGGCAGCTTCCCAAACCCTGCTCAAGCATGCAAAGATGCCTGAATACCTTGGTGCCGAACCGGGGATCACAATGGTACTGCACACATGGGGACAGGATCTTAGTTTTCACCCTCACGTCCACTGCATCGTCAGTGCCGGAGGATATGACGGACAGAGATGGGTAGATGCCAAACGCAAAAACAACCGATTCCTTTTTCCACAGAAAAGTATGGCAAATATATTCAAAGCAATCTTCATGGAAGGGTTGGAAAAAGACAGCTCAATTGGCTGGATTGGAAATAAAAACAGCTTACTGAAAGCCATAAGGTTCAAAAAATGGAACGTCTATGCCAAAGCTCCTTTCGGTTCGCCTGACAGGGTAGTGGAATATCTTGGACGTTACACACACAAGATTGCCATCACCAGACACCGAATCCTTGAGGTCAACGCAACACACATCAAGTTCAAATACAAAGACTATTCAGACGGTTCCAAAACAAAACAGATGTGGCTTACCCATCAGGAATTCCTTCGACGGTTTGAGCAGCATATATTGCCAAAAAGGTTTGTCAAAATCCGCCACTTCGGATACCTGAGACTAAAGGGAAAAACTGAACGGTTGGCACTGATACGGTCGTCACTCAATATGCAACCGGCCAAACTCAAAGTCATCATCCCATTCCAGATCAGAATGTTTGAAAAATACGGCAGGGATATCCACAAATGTCCCTGCTGCGAACATGGAAGAATGGAAACCATCTTTGATACTAGGGACAAATCAGGAAGAAAGCCAAAACCTCTTAAACCAAATCCCGCACCTTCTTGATCCAATTTCTGGATCCAAGAAATCAAGGGTTGGGTCCAAGACATGCCGAAAATTCAAATCCCCAGGTGTTGGGTGGGGGAAGTCATGCCCAAAGCAAAGCAAAAACTCCCAAAGTCATCGAAAAACAGAAACAACCGCTTCCTAAAATCCACCAACCAGCCTACTATTCCACCTAGCAAGACCTTCACCCTGCGAATGTCAGTCAACAGCCACTAGCAAAAAGCCCTGATAGATTTTTTCTCCTATCAGGGCTTTTTTTCGAGGACTTTTCTCTAGTGGGCTAAATGTTATCTGTAGCTTTACTTTGCTTTATTTCCAAAATTGCCACCATTTAATCCTAATTACTTCTCCAATAACCATCGGGTTTTTAGTAATTACTATGTCATTTTTTGGTAGGTCTGAAATTTTTAAATTTAACTCAGTGTCATTTTCTAATCCAGTAGATTTGACTATAAGTGTTATTTCTTCTTTCTTATATTTTTTTGGAATTACTATTTGAAAATTTCCCAAAGAGTCTGTTTCGGATTTAATTTTTGTTCCCTTAACAATTACAAATGTTTTAACTGGATAATCCCAACCTTCTTCAACAACTTTCCCTTTTATGATATTAGGAATACTGTCACTTGAACTTATTTGAGTATAAAAATTTCCTTTATTATGAGGCAAATCCCTAATATTCAATTCTGTTTTAAAGTAATTATCTTCATTAGTATTTGAATAACTTACCGTTGTTAATGTCATTAAAGCCAGAGTTGCTGCAATTTTATTCCAATGGTTTATTTTATTGGCTTTGTTTATATTCAAAATCCTATTCATTTGGCTTTGATTTAGCCTGGCACAAATAGATTCTTCACTTCCATTTAGATAATTGACGATTTCTTCATCTGTCATTTTAGAAAAATCCGTAACATTTTTGGAGCAGATTGAACAAAATTTCCCTCTTTCAAAATCAGACATACTTGTCCAGTTTATCTTATTACAAGGTTTTTCAATCGATATTTTTAATCTGCTGTTTTTCATATAGTTACAGATAACGTGATTCAGCTTGGAGACGGCGGGCATTCAGAGCCGTTCCCTTTCAGCCTACTCCTAACTTCTTAAAGATACTAAACTTTCAATTTAATGGGAACCGCCCGCTGTCTTCCAAGGTGATGTTAGCATACGTCTTCCTTTTTCAATAAGATACTCTAAACCAGTTCTTATCTATTTTTTTGTTTTTGTGTAATCCATTTGAATAAGATATTCTTTCTTCTATTTCTTTGATTTCATCTTGATCTTCTGAATATACAAATGCTGAATAATGGTCTAAAAATCCTCTATTAATGAAAAATTTAACTGTGAAAAACCCTTCACTTGACTGATAAATTAAGATTTCATTTCCGCCATTAGAAATCGGAGGGAAATTCCAGTTGCTTAATTTTGCTATTCCATTATTATATTTTCCATTTGGTTGGATCTTGCCCTCTTTTATTAATTCAATTATCTCTTCTCTTTCTTTTTTTCTTATACTCCAGTCTAATTTTTCTATCAGCGATTCACCTAAAACCAAAGTCAAGCTTCCAATTAAAAATGTTAATCCAAGGATAATTTTGGGTGTTCTTTTTATCTGATCTGATTTTTTTACCATTACAACAAGAAGCCAAATTGTCAATCCAAATCCAACAACAACATAGGGAGCAATAATTATGATTGCTAACATTCCAAAGGTGTAATAATAAAATAGAGGAGCTTGGATAATTGCCATTAATAGCAAAAAGAATGAAAGGATGCTATAAATGTTGCTTTTGTTCATTGTATGTATGCTAACGGTTTGGCGCTTGGCGCAGTGGCGGATTTCGGAGCACAAAACTGTCAATACACCACAAAAGTTGATGCGAGGTAGAATGTTCAATTAACCACTTCATCCGCCATTGAGCCAAACGCCTGTTGAACAAAAGCTTCGCTAGCCCTGCCACTCTGAATCCTTCCCTAAGATAGCTGATTTTTCGTATACATCAGTATACCCAGATTCACTTATCATGACTTTCAAAAAAGAAAATTACACGACTACCGTACAAAAAGCTAAGGTCGTCGTACCGGGATTCAAACAGGCATTCTCCTGGTTCGAAGAACGAATGGTTCTCGACCAATGCTCCAAAAGCATGGCCAACAATTACGGACGGAACATCGCCCATTTGGCACTTCACTTCGGTAAACTACCACATGAAGTACCCATCGATCAGGTCAACTCATACCTCTATCGCCTTACCGTCCATGATAACCTCTCCATAAGCTTCTTCAAACAGACCGTCTTTGGCTTGAGGTACTGGTACAGACTCTTTGGTCTCAACGACCAGGCACTACAGATGCCTTCCATCAAACATACCCAAACACTTCCAACAGTCCTCTCCAAACAGGAATGCAAGGACATCTTTGCTGCCCCAAGACTCCTCAAACACCGCTTCCTCCTCGCCTTTGCTTATGCAGCCGGGCTTCGGATGAATGAACTTCGCCATCTTAAAATCACCGATGTAGATCTCCAGCGCAAACAGATACATATCCGGCAAGCAAAAGGCAGAAAGGACCGCTATGTCATCCTTGCAGATCTGCTCGTAGATAGATTCAAAAAATATATCACCGAAGTCAAGCCACAAACCTATCTCTTTGAAGGGCAAACTCCCGGGCAGGTACTCGGAGAACGCAGCATCCAATACATCATCAATGAAGCCGTTAGCAAAACAGACATCACCAAAAATGTCTCCATGCATACACTCCGGCACAGCTTCGCAACCCACCTGCTCGAAGACGGTCTCGACATCCATTCCATCCAACGACTCCTAGGCCACAGCGACATCCGAACTACCATCGTCTACCTGCACATCGCACAGGTTACCCCAAAATCAGCACACAGTCCGCTCGACTCCCTATACCACTATCACGGACATCCATGAAACCCGCTCACGAACTCGCCGAAATCATACGCCTCTACGGTGATTCCTTCAGCGCATCCCATGATCCGCTCAAACACCATCAGCGAACCCTCCATGCCCTGTCCATCTGCCGAACCGCTGCTCTCGGAGGACATGTTCAGCGCTGTGACAACCCTGACTGCAAACACGAAATCCTCGCTTACAACTCCTGCCGTAACCGTCACTGTCCCAAGTGTCAACATGCAGAACGGGAAAAGTGGATAGCGGCCCGCATGAAAGACTTACTCGACTGCACATACTTCCATCTGGTATTCACCATCCCCGAGGAACTCAACACTTTCTGCCTACGCTTCCCCAAGCAACTCTACCACATCTTATTCCAAGCCAGCAAAGAAACCCTCTTCACCTTTGGACATGACCCCAAACACCTCGGAGCACAGATGGGAGCTGTTTCCATTCTCCATACTTGGGGGCAGAACTTAACGCTCCATCCACATGTACACATGATTGTCCCTGGAGGTGGCTTTACCAAACAAAAACGATGGAAAACATGTGCATCTAGCGGAGATTTCCTATTCCCTATCAAAGCCATGGCTACAGTATACCGGGGAAAGTTCCTTCAAGAATTCCTCCGCTTTGCCAAACAGGCTGAACTTCCAATCACTCCACAACTCAGAAAAACCCTCTATTCCAAAAACTGGGTTGTCTACGCCAAGAGGCCTTTCCAAAACCCCGCAGCTGTTGTCGAATACCTCGGTAGGTACACCCATCGGGTAGCCATCTCTAACCACTGGATAAAATCCACCGACAACGGAAAAGTATCCTTCTCCTACAAAGACTACGCACACGGGGCCGTCACCAAAATCATGACTCTCGACGCTGGCGAGTTTCTGCGTCGCTTTTGCTTACACGTCCTACCTCCAATGTTTGTCAAAATCCGACACTATGGTTTCCTCTCCAGAAGAAAAAAAGAAGAACTCAGAGCCTTCCAGCAAGAACAGGGTATCAACTCAGCATGTGTTCAAAAAGAAAAACATGGAGACCCACTCTATTTCCAAGAAGATTACAACATCACCATCTGCCCCTGCTGCCACAAGGGGACACTCATCACCATCGTTTACTTCGCCGCAAATGCACCTCCGCCAACCATCAACAATAAACTCAAAGCACATGTAAAAACCTAAAAAACAGCTCATACAAGCAAAGGAAAACCATTGGATAAAAGACATTCAGACGCTGAAAAAACAGTAAACAACTTAGCAAAAAGCTCAAAATAATAGATAGCAGTCAATTACTACTATCAAAACCTCCTATAAGAAACCAGATTTTTTAACCATCAGGAACCACTACAAACTTTTAATCCCCATAGCTAAACCATCTCTCAACCCCGCTACACTTCTGTCAACAGGGGCTAATTCCGAAATTCCGCTGCGCTACACTTCGGTTTAGCCCTTATATGTTATAGGGCGTTTTTATTTCTGTCCACCAAGCCATATGTCTCCACGTTTAAATGAAAAAGATTCTGTTATGTCTCCAATTGGTTCTTTAAACTTGCTTGTCCGATGGGGCTTTTTTAAAAGTTTTGCGAACCATATTTTGATGTCTTCATAATCTTGTCTTGAAGCATAAATTTCGGGTTCTCCAACTTCTGTGTTGTCATAATGGTCTTCGTCTAAACGATACTCCCAAATGAAGCTTTCAAGTCTGCCTTGTAATTCACCATAATTGTCTTCGTTTAATACTTTGCTCTTTTCTGGATTAAAGAATGTGTTTTCATAAAAGTCAACATTGTCGCCAATTGCACACACAACCTGTGATTGAGAAAAGCGTGGTTCGAAAAGCCAAATTTTTAAATAATAGGGTTGTCCAAGCTTGTCGAGTTGGCTTTTCCAAGCTTCGTAAATGTCCAAAAGTCCTTTGAGTATTTTTTGTTTTGTCTTTCGTGTTGGTTCAGGAGTCATACTATTTGTTAATGAAAGTCCACTCCAAGGGTGAACCCTAATTTTTGCATAGTAACGGTCTCTTTCGTTAAGCAAATAGTCAGTCAGATTGAGGTCTAAATTGTCAAGACGCCAACTTTCAATTTCCTTCCATCTTCTTTTATGTCCACGTATTTTTTTCTTTCTCACGGTCGTCTGTTAAAATGCCATATAACGTGATTCAGCTTGGAGACGGCGGGCTTTCGGAGCCGCATTCTTCCAGCTTACTCCTACCTTCTTAAAGATACTTATTTTCATATTTACACTGAACCGCCCGCTGTATCCAAGGTGATGTTAGGCGTTCGTTGTTTTTCTTTCGAGCCCATCTATATATCCAATTTTGAATAGTCTTTCTTTGTTTTCTTTGTCAATTTTTGTCTTTGCAGTATAAAAAGCAAGAATGTCAAGTGACTTTGGAAATTTTTGTTTAATGAACTCGTCAAAATTTATGTCTGTCTTAGAAATTCTTAATTGATTAAGTGCACTTAATTTTTCAAGACCTGTTAATGATTTAAAGGTTTTACAGTTGATTAACTTAAAGTCTGTCAAGGACAAAATCTCTTTGTCGAAATGAAGCTCAGTCAATTGTATTTGGTCTTCAATTAGGAGATTTTTCAGTTTCTTGAAGTTTGAAATGTTTTTGAAACTATTAAATGCTCTAACCCTAATTATTTCAAGAGTTTCAATTTCGTTTTCTTCAATTTCATCTAAATTTTCTCGTCCACCTAATACAAAGTGTAATGATTTAAGTTTTTTGAGTTTGTTTACAAAGTCTAATTTCACCTTCGAAATTGAATTTAAACCCAAATATTCCAATTCTGTCAGCTTGCCAACAACGTCAATGTTTTTCGTATGTCCACTAATAATTAAGAAGTTTAAATCTTTGTAGTTTTCTAAATGTTGAAGATTAAGTGCTTTTGTTCTTGTCTCACCGATTATTAACTCTTTGAGGTTTTTAAGATTGTTAGCTTGAAGAATTTCAGTCTCTTTGAGTTCGAACACACCCAAACTTAGTCGTCTCAAATTTTTCAATTCAGTCAAGACTTCCAAATTGTCGACTTTCAATAAACAGTCAAGCCAAAGGGCTTTAATGTTCGGTAATTTTAAAAGTGTTTTGCAGTCGAACGAACCTTGATAATGACCATAAAAGCGAACGCTAAAATTATCGTCATATTCTAAACAAAGTTCGTTTAGTTCGGCAAGTATTTTGTCAGTATATAATTTGTCAGAGAATTGAACAATAACAAGTTTTCCGTCCTTTAAATCCTTGTCGATTAATAGTCGGTCAATTTTCTCTGGATTATTTATTCTGTTCTGTGGTCTCATACAATGACGCCTAACGGGATTCAGCTTGGAAACGGCGGGCATTCGGAGACGTTATCTTCGAGTCTACTCCTAACTTCTTAAAGATACTAAACTTTCTATTTACTCTGAACCGCCCGCTGTATCCAAGGTGATGTTGTGGTGTCGTGATTTTTATTCTTGAGAAATGAATTCAGCCCAAGAAACTATTTTTGTCTTCTCTATCTTCCCTAATACTAATAAGTCAGAATCTCCTGTTACTAAGAAATCTGCTTTACCATCAACCGAAAGACTCAATAAGAAATTATCTTTTGGATCCCTACATTCATTGATTTTTGATTCCACCCTTATTAATTCTCCAAAAGTTTCAATTTGGTTCAGAAGTGCTTTGATATCTGATTTTTTAAAAAATCTTTTGAATTTGGGCCTTTCTGAAACCATTAAAAACTCCTCAAGCAATTCTTGCGAAAAAATCAGTGTTACTGCCCCAGATTTAATAAGGATATCCAATTCCTTTTGTCTTTTGGAGATCAAAAAACTTATCCACAGATTAGTATCCAGAATTACCCTTCTATTTTTCATACCGGGCTTTGCGGACTGCTTCAACCTCTTTAGTAATTTCTTCTAAACTTGGGGCTTCATCTGACTTACTCCTGAATTTTTTCAATACTTCAGAAAAAGCATTCTCAGATTTATCTTTCTTAATCCTTATCAAATCCAAATTTGCCAAATCTTTCAAAAGGGCTTTGGCCTTAGGATTCAATATATCAACTCTAATAGTTTCCATATTTTTAATCTTTCTTAAAGATACGAATTTTTTAAATCGGTGGTCATTTTATCATGCACCACAACGGTCCTCAGCTTGGAGACGGCGGACGTTCGGAACACCTCTCTTCCAGCCTACTCCAATCGTTAACAATATACGAATCTCCTTCTTTAAACGAAACTGTCCGCTGTATCCAAGGTGATGTTATGCAATGGACCATGTTTTCGGAGCTGAAATTTCCTCTCTAACCGAATTCGAACTCCCCTTTCGTCTATCCCTTTCTCAGCCTCCTGCCTTAAACTCCACCTAGCCAGAAGCTTCAGTTTTTTCGTTTTCGTCGAATTCACTTTTTTAAATCTCTTTGAATGAAAAGATTCTAAAGTGTTCATTGATCTTGTAGGTAACGGGGTTTCAACTTTTTCTTTTTTTACCTGGCATAATTGCCTTGATTGAAAAAAGCCTCACTTTCAGAAACCAATATCCTTTAGACCATTTTTATCTTTTCTTGTTGAAACCAATTTGAGGATCCCTACTGAGGTTTTCCCCCTTTTTTGCGAGCCCAAACAATACTTGCTAAACCAAGAAATCAAAAGCGACGAATTCACTTTTTTCCCCTCCCAAACAATCTTCAATTCTTAACATTCACTCTCTGTTTTAAACCAACTTCATAAAAATCCCAATCTTTTCATTTTAAACAGTCCGCTTTTCAAAAGGTGCTCCTTGGTCTGTTGCATAACGGTCTCGGGTATGAAACGTAGGGCATTTCGAAGCACTTCACTGTCCGCCCGAAACAAAGCTGGCTAAGTGCCGAAAACTTACGATAACCACTAGCCGCCCTATGTTTTATACCCATTGTTGCCAAACGTTTTTTCTTTTTTTCTAATCAGAATCCATATTACAAGTCCGCCTATCATTGAACTTACGGAGAATGCAATTCCAACCCCATTTTCATATGTCGGATTAAAGATTTCAAAAATTGGAGGTTTGTCTCCCCAAAAAATGAAGACTAATTCAAATATCACGAGATATACTAGTAAGCCTACTCCAAAGTCTTTTCGACTGCGTAATTTTTTTCTGAAAATCAATGATAAAACTATCCCTATTCCAAGTTGGCAAGCAAGCATTATGGCGAGCACAAAAGGACTCATTCCGACTTCACCACCTGGTCTGCCTGAGTTTGTCAGCCATACCATAAATAAGAGCAAAGTTGCAATGCTATGTCCGAATAAGTACTTTATCATTTGAATTAATTGCAAAATTGAAGTTCAAAAGTTAAAGACTAATCTAGATTATCAACGAAAACTCCTAATTGACAATTATAGTCTGCTTGTTCAGTTGGCGAATAAAGATTGATGCCTTTCCCATGATTCATTTCATAGGTCTCTGGATATAGTTTGAGATTTACTGACTTAACTTCAAATTTTCTTCCGTCATATTCAATTTTTGTTCCCACTTCAACAAACTGCGAATTGTCGTATTCATGTTTGTCTATTATTAGAAGGTCAAATGCTTCTCTGTTGTATAAGTAAGCTATGTCAGCACCTTGAACATGCTGAATTAAAATTCTCATCTTAAGTGTTTCCATGTTTATGTTTTAAATGTTTGGCAACGGGATTCAGCTTGGAGACGGCGGGCATTCGGAGCCGTTCTCTTCCAGCCTACTCCTAACTTCTTAAAGATACTAAACTTTCTATTTACTCGGAACCGCCCGCTGTATCCAAGGTGATGTTACCACCAGTGCTTTTATTCATTCGTTGGTTTGTCATTGTCAACAGATGTTTCTATTTCTAATTTTTGCTCAGTCGTCATTTCAGTTTTTGCTCCTTCATTTTCCTGTTGTCTGAGTTTCCAAAACCAATAAAGTCCGCCAAGCGGAACCCCAATTGTCCAAAAGGAGTTAAGGAAGCCCATATATCCAAAACTTACACCTAAAAGTATTTGAAAGCTTAAAAGACTAAATGAAAATCCGTTTACTGCCGCATAGGTAATAGCTGGAACATTTAAAAAAATCACAGCAATATATTTCAACCATTTCTTCTTTAAGTCACTACGCTTTATTTGTCTAATTACATAAATATTGAAAATAGGAATACAAATGGCAAGAAGTCCAAATAACCAAAAAATTGTCATTGAAGGAATTGGTTGTTTTACGTCAAGAGTGTTTATGTTGAGTATCTTCCCTGAATTGTCGTCAAAAAGCACATTAAAAACACCAAATTCTTTATCATTTGAAAATTCAATTAATGCAACTGTCGTGTTTGGAGGAGTGTTTTCTTCTTCGTTAGTTGAAAATTTCTTTTCAGACTTCATTAATGAGTAGTTTAACTCTGTTCCGAAATTCTTTACAACAAGTTCTCTAAAGTCCGCAAGCCCATTTTTCATTGCTTCCTTGTCAGTGTTCCTTGCCATTTCGTGTTCCATGGCAAACTGGTCAATTGCCTTGTCGTAATCTTCATTTATTAGTGTCTCAACAAACTCTTTCGTCTTGTCTTTATAAGTAAAAGTGTTTTTAATGAAGTCGCAACCTGTCAGTAATGAAACTGTCAAGATTGTTAATACGATTTGTTTTGTTCTTGTCATACGTTGGCTGTCTTTTAGCATTGGTGGTAACGTTTTGCGCATATGGCTTGTGGCGGTTTTCGAAGCGAAATTCTTTCGTTCAATGTTAATCTCCATTAGAAGTGAAAACCCGAATTTACGATAATCCCGCCATAAGTTATATGCGCTGTTGGCGATAGTTTTTATTTCAATTGCTATCAGTCAGTGTTTTATATCAAAGATATCGCATCGTTACGTTCACATAAAATCCATCAAAATATATATCACACTTGTGCTCATTGTGAAAGTCGTATCTAAGCTCTATTTGCTCATTCTTAATTGTCCACTTGCTGTTGTACTCCTTTGAATCGCTCCAGCGCTTTTCAATTTTTAACTTCTCAAGTTCTTCAATGATCAACCGGTCAGAAAGAATCAATTGCAATTCTTGGATAATCTTGGTTTTTGCTGCCTCTTTTTGTCTGATTTCTTCCTGTTCAGATAGTGAATCTAAACTTGGACATACGGTTTGACTTACTCGAATCTGATTAACCCGATTCTTTCCAAATATTTCAATCAAGACAGGTCTATCGCCAATTAACTTCCAAGCTTGATAGTAATTATCATTTGCCAAGTTGTCAATGTTCGTCCTGTAACCGTTAGCCACTAAAATGCTATCAATTCTTTTTAGGTCGGTCGAAAAGGACTGAAAGGAGAATATCAAGAAAACGTACAATAGGAATTGTTTCATCTTTTCAAATTATCGCCAACGGGATTCAGCTTGGAGACGGCGGGCATTCGGAGCCGTTCACTTCCAGCCTACTCCTAACTTCTTAAAGATACTAAACTTTCTATTTACTCTGAACCGCCCGCTGTCTTCCAAGGTGATGTTAGCGAACGTATTCATTTAATTCCCTCGTTTTAACGGACAGGTAAATTGATTCTTCATTATACCAGAACTCTCCTCTGTTGAAATAAACTGGACGGCATGGCAATTTCATGACTGCTTCTTTAAAAATCACATTAGTTTCGGAGTGGGTGGAGTCTTCGATTTTCACTTCCCTTATTCTTCCTGTTTTATCTGACTTAACATTCACTGAGACTTTTATTGATTCCCCTTTCAAATCTTCTATTTCATTAGGATTAAAATTCTTTAAGATGAAATTCTTTAAATCTTCCTTATCTGAATAATCACATTCAAAAGACTCAGTTTTTGTTGAATTGACAACTCTTCCTTCTTTAATGGCAAATTTTATTTCCTGTTTATAAATTGGAGTATAAAATGACTGTTCATAAACTTGGTTTTTCCCTGCCCAATAATCTCCATCAACAAAATCTGCTCTTATTAATCCATCGGTAAATTTTATCCCTAATATTTCTTCTATCAATGGATTTAATTGTTTTTCTGAATGGCAATCAAATACGTTGGATAAATACAGAACACCGTTAATTATTCTCCATTCTGCTCGAAAGCCTTTCCAACAATCAGAAGAAACTACATATTCATCTTTCCTTAACCTCAGGATTTTATCACTTATTCCTTCAATCTTATCTAGTGGAGAATCATAAAAATTTAAAGTGTCCATTCCAAAAAATAGGACATCACGAATTTGGGAGGTCGCTTTTGATTGATTTGCAACCATAATAAGAATCAAAAATATGTAGATGGGTTTCATCATATGTTCGCCAACGGGATTCAGCTTGGAGACGGCGGGCATTCGGAGACGTTCTCTTCCAGCCTACTCCTAACTTCTTAAAGATACTGATTTTCCTAGTTACTCGGAACCGCCCGCTGTATTCCAAGATGATGTTAGCAGAATTTAATTTTTTCTAAAGTATTTGATTTCTTTCACTACCCAATTGTTTCTTTCTTTTTCAATTAATACTAAAGTAGAAGTACCTGTTTGTTGAAAATCACCATCTTTCCAAACAGTTAAAAAATAAAAGCCTTTTGTTAACGAATCATTAAAACTGACTCTGCTTATTTCTGGTCTAAACTTAAAGCTTTCCTCTTCTTCTGAGTCAAAACCAATAGGAGAAATCTTATACTTTTGATTAAAATTTAAATTATTACACCCAATAAATTTATCATTCAAAGAATTATAGGTAGTCGTACTCGTTAAATCAAAATACAACATATCTCGTGTATCATTTATATTAATCATCCAACTATTTTTTTTTATTACATCAGGTAGTGAAATAAGCCTACCATCAAATTCAGCATAATGTGTTATTTTACATTTATCTTCAATTATTTTTTCAAAGGCTATTTTTGCTGAATTATTATTTTCAACAAAGGGTATTGTATCAAAATAATCAATAAGCTCAAGTTCAACCCACAAACAATAATTTGAGTAGTGGAATGATTCAAATACATTTGGTAGAGTCTCTGACAATGAAAGAACCTCTTCATTTTCATACGAATTGGTGCTTCTACAGCCAGCAATAAGTATAATAATCAAATTAATATATATTCTTGGGTTCATTTTTTTTTTATTTCTGCTAACGGTCCTCAGCTTGGAGACGGCGGACGTTCGGAACACCTCTCTTCCAGCCTACTCCAATCGTTAACAATATACGAATCTCCTTCTTTAAACGAAACTGTCCGCTGTATCCAAGGTGATGTTATGCAATGGACCATGTTTTCGGAGCTGAAATTTCCTCTCTAACCGAATTCGAACTCCCCTTTCGTCTATCCCTTTCTCAGCCTCCTGCCTTAAACTCCACCTAGCCAGAAGCTTCAGTTTTTTCGTTTTCGTCGAATTCACTTTTTTAAATCTCTTTGAATGAAAAGATTCTAAAGTGTTCATTGATCTTGTAGGTAACGGGGTTTCAACTTTTTCTTTTTTTACCTGGCATAATTGCCTTGATTGAAAAAAGCCTCACTTTCAGAAACCAATATCCTTTAGACCATTTTTATCTTTTCTTGTTGAAACCAATTTGAGGATCCCTACTGAGGTTTTCCCCCTTTTTTGCGAGCCCAAACAATACTTGCTAAACCAAGAAATCAAAAGCGACGAATTCACTTTTTTCCCCTCCCAAACAATCTTCAATTCTTAACATTCACTCTCTGTTTTAAACCAACTTCATAAAAATCCCAATCTTTTCATTTTAAACAGTCCGCTTTTCAAAAGGTGCTCCTTGGTCTGTTGCATAACGTTTTGCTTTCCTTTATAGAGGAAAGCATTCTAATTCAGGACGCTTTCCTCTATTATAGTGGAAATAACTTTTTAAATATATTCAAAAATTAAATATCTAGGTTATCTAGAGGACTAATTATTTGCTCAAACCCCTTAGTTGTAACATGAGTGTAAATTTGTGTGGTTTTTGGACTCTCATGACCCAATAAACTTTGAATATATCTCAAATCTGTTCCCCTCTCCAACAAATGTGTTGCAAATGAATGACGCAAAGTATGAACAGTAGCTTTTTTAGAAATTTTAGAATTCTTTAAAGCAGTTTTGAGTATGGCAGAAATACTTGTGGAAGAATATTTTACTGGCTGATCCTTTGAGCTTCCATGCCCTTCAAATAGATAAAAATGTGGTCTCTCATTTTTAATATAAACACGCAAAATTTCAAGCGTTTTTTTTGATAATAGCGTATATCTATCCTTTTTACCCTTTGCCTGATCTACCCTTATTTGCATCCGTTGAGAATCTATATCAGTTATCTTTAAATTTATCAATTCACTAATTCGTAAACCTGCTGAATAAATGGTTAGTAAAATTGCCTTATGCTTGATGTTTTTAATTGACTTCATGATGGCTGAAATTTCTTCTTCACTTAATACTACCGGTAATATTTTTTCCCTAATCGGTCTATCAACATGGTAATATTTTCTTTCCCCTCCTCTAACCTTTTCAAAGTAAAACTTTATAGCATTGATGGCTTGGTTTTGGTACGAACATGAGACTTTTCTCTCATTGACCAAATATCTCGAAAAATCCATTACTTCCTTCTCACCTAATTCTTCCAAAGGGATATGAACAAAATAATTCAAAAACTCTTCAAATAAAGGAACGTATGCTTTGATAGTCCCTTCACTATACCTACGCTCCTCCAACTTATGAATATATTCCTCTGGACACTTTCGGTAATTAGGTATCTCAGCACTTGACTTGCGCTGAACCTTGTCAGGTGCTGCTTCTTCTCTGTAAATCAATGAAAAACCCAACTCTACTATTTTCTTTTTCAATTCCTCCAAAAACTGCTCAGAATAGGGAATACTCCAAGACTTACTCTTGCTATCCCACTGATAGTAAGGGAAGCTCTTAACTACTTTCATCAACTCAGCATGAAATCCAAAATATAAGCGGAGCCGCGCTTTCGCTGTCTTGATCATCAATACTTGATTTTTATCCAATAAGACTGTCTCATCTTTCTGTGGAACTTCTATGACTGGACGCTCTGTGATACTTGTCAACCGCTCTCCAAAATACCCCTTCAGCTTCTCTAAATTGCCCGGATAATGGGGAATCTCCCATACAAATGCATCCTTGTTCCAGCGAGAATACATGATCGACCGGACAAATTGAATATCCACCTCATTCTTTGGCATCCTCAAAAGCAACTTTCGGCCAACTATCTCCAATGTAAGGGGTCTTTTTTCCATAGCGTCTCAAATAGTTAAACTGATTGTCCGCATTCATTCCAGTAGCTCCGCAATTGCTCACATTCATTAGTTTTCAAGGATTCTGTTGACTGTAAACCGTTGACAGTGGTCGATTATCCGCCATACGCTATTCATTATTTTTACGCTGGTGTAATTGCGGATAATCCTATACTTAAACTACCCAATCCTAAAAATAACCCCATCACCCTCCAAATAAAAGCCTCAACCCCAACTTAAACGTTTATTTTAATAGACCACTAAGGCCCTAAGACACAAAGAAAAAACATAGATCACAACACATGTAATATCCAAAATCAATCATAAAAAAACTATCCCTCTATCATAAAAAATCCGCGTTAAATCCGCTCAATCTCCTTTATCTGTGAGAGACAATCAATCTCCTCACCCACCTATACACCAAGTGCACCGGCAGACCCATCACCGTGTAAAAAGATCCTTCGATTTTTTCAACCCCCACATACCCTATCCACTCCTGAATCCCATAAGCGCCAGCTTTATCATAAGGACGATAGCGATCTACATAATACTCCATCTCCGCTTGTTCCAATGTCCTGAAATACACTTGAGCAGCATCGATATCAGCATATACCTTCCCTTGGTAAGCAAATGCAACACCTGTACACACCTGATGACTAGTGCCCGAAAGAAGCCTCAACATCTCCAAGGCTTCTTCCCGATTTCTAGGCTTATTCAACACCTTCCCTCGCACAATCACCACCGTATCCGCAGTAATCAATAAGGTATCTTCCTCCAACTCCTCCATAAAAGCCATTGCTTTCTTCTTAGCCAAAAAATACGCCACATCTTCCACAGGCAATTCCGACGGAAAAGACTCATCCGTACCCTTGACACGCACCTCAAATGGAATATCTAAGTTAGCCAACAACTCTTTTCTCCTAGGAGACTGGGAAGCTAAAATTATTTTTTTACCTGCTAAATCTATCATCGACCGTAAGCTTCGTAAGGAAATTCGAACTCCTCCTGTTTAACGGAAGCAAATAGCAATCCGGATAAGGTTTTGGGATAAAAATACGTAGATTTTTGCGGCATCGTGTAGCCACTTTTACACACTTCCAACACTTGCTTCATAGGTACATCTTTGGTGATCAGCGCCAATGTATCTTGTTCCTGTGCCACCGTAGCAAAACATTTATGCAGATTACGCTCATATCGAATATTTCCCGAATAACGCTGCTCTTCATATGGCATACCAAGCACTTGATCCAAAAAGAAATAATGCAATACCACTAAATCCAATGCTTTAATCGTCTCCGGAAAATCCGTCTCCCAAGCTTCATAAACCGATTCTTTCAATTTTATTTTAAATGCCTTTTCTCGAAAAACCAACCCAAAAGCCCACTTTTTCTGCAATATCAATTCATAAATTTCTTCCTCATCATCTAGCTCACGTACATCAAAATACTGGGATGTCTGATCCAATATGGCTCCTTCATCCATGGCCGGCACATGGATTAAGCGATGAGTAGGAAGTATCTTCAAATCCTTAGAAGATGCATTGGTAAAATACATCATGTGGTAATTGTACGCCTCCGTACCCTGATGCTCTGCATGTGAAATGATTTGGGATTTTCGGTATTGAATAGCTCCTTCATACCGATGATGCCCATCAGCCAAGATGATCGACTTATCTGACAGCACTTGCAGAAATCTCCGGATAGTAGGTACATCATGGATGACAGCCAAGACCTCTCGCACACCCTGATAGTCTTCCATATCGACAATAGGATTCTGTATAGCCTCATCCATCAGTGGCTCCAACAAATGTAGAGGATCCTCATACAATCCATGGGTAGCACTGCTTTGAAACTCAGTTTGCCTAAGAAGCTCTATACGGTCATCAACGGACTTGGCAATCGTATTCTCATGCCTCAGTACAATCCCTTCATCCCAATCATATGCCTTGATCTGTGCAATAAAACCCTTCCGACAGGACTCTTCTTCCTGCCCTGGAAATTTGAAATACTGATAATACACATAAATCCCAGGAATTTGATCTTGCACAATCACAGCGTCCTCTTTCCATTGTCTCAGGGTATCTGCTGCCAATCGGGCAGGGTGTTCCCCTAAAGGGACTGTTACATGAATACTATTAAACGTATGTTGGTAAAGTGCTTTTAGCTGCTTCTCGGAGACTACGTCAAAAAGAGGAGAGACCAACTGCCCTAGTTGGTCTCTATGCTTTTCATGATATCTCCAGCCTTTAATTGGTAAAATTTCCGCCATTAAATCAACCTGTTTTTCCAGTTGGTACGATTCGCACCGACATCGCTTTTCAATTGCAGTCTATTTTTGTGTCGATCGTATAATTCAACACCCAAAACTGCCAAAAGTTTTAACTCTTCCTCAGTCCATTGTATATCAAGCTTGTCTGGTGTGAAATATTTCTCCACAAACTTGGTGTCAAACTGACCACTGATAAATGCTTCATGACTTAAAACAAAGCGACAAAAACTAAGGGTAGTTTCAATCCCAGTAATGTAATACTCATCGATGGCCTTAATCATTTTTTGAATCGCAGCATCCCGATCATCTGCATGCACAATCAACTTGGCAATCATAGGGTCATAGTAAATCGGAATATCCATCCCCTGCTCAAATCCATCGTCTACGCGTACACCTTTACCTGTAGGACGGATATAGGTCTGCAACCTACCGATATCAGGTAAGAAATTATTCCGCGGATCTTCGGCATACACCCGCACTTCCAAGGAGTGCCCATGGATTTTCAAATCTTCTTGTTTGAATGGCAAGGGATTTCCCTCAGCGATGAGTATTTGCTCTTGCACCAGATCTTTTCCTGTGATCATTTCAGTTACCGGATGCTCTACCTGCAAGCGGGTGTTCATCTCTAGGAAATAAAAATTCAATTGTTCATCTACAATAAATTCTACGGTTCCTGCCCCATGGTAATTACAAGCCTGGGCAACTTTCACAGCAGCTTCACCCATCGCCTGACGCATCTCTGGAGATACGACCGCAGAAGGCGCCTCTTCTATGACTTTCTGATGTCTTCGCTGCACACTGCACTCCCGCTCAAATAAGTATACTACATTCCCATGTAAGTCTCCTAACACCTGAATCTCAATATGACGGGGGGAAGTAATGTATTTTTCAATAAATACAGCACCATCACCAAAAGCAGACTGCGCTTCAGAAATAGCCCGATTCATCTGCTCTTCAAATTCAGCCTCCTCTTCTACAACCCGCATCCCTTTACCTCCACCACCGGCCGAGGCTTTGATCAATATCGGATAACCGATCGCTGCCGCTTTAACCTTGGCAGCAGGAATATCCGAAATTGCATCTTCTGTACCAGGAACCATCGGGATTCCATACGCTGATACCGCATGCTTAGCAGCCAACTTGCTTCCCATCACTTCAATAGCCGCAGGCGAAGGACCTATGAAAATAATACCAGCCTCCGTGACCTTCCTAGCAAATGAAGCATTTTCAGATAAAAACCCATAGCCCGGATGAACAGCATCTACCCCCAACTCCTTACACACTTCGATAATTTTATCTGATAACAAATACGATTGATTGGAAGGTGGTGGCCCCAAGCATACCGCCTCATCCGCAAATTTAACGTGAGGAGAATGGGTGTCCGCTTCAGAATAAACGGCAACTGTGGAGATACCCATTGCTTTGGCTGTACGCATGACACGAAGGGCTATTTCACCTCGGTTGGCGACAAGAAGTTTATTAATTTTATTCATATGGAGGATTAATTTCCGCTTGCAAAAAACATTTCTTGCGAAGTAAGCAAATTATAGCCATTATCGAAAATCATAAGCTACTTAGATGAAAAGCTTTCCTGCTAATCAACATATATAGACCCAACACTCAATGCAGGTATGGTACCTATGAATATGTATAGCTGCACTGGTAAATTTCTGTAAGAACCATTCAAAATAGGATTATCTCACGAAGTCACCAATAGACGCTCAAGCAACTTGCTGACCCAAAATCAACCATCCTCGCTAGCTTCTAATAATCCAACACGGTTAAATACCATCGGTATTTTTGCACGGCAAAACTAATTGTATTACTTTTGAACGGTTTTTTAACCTGAAAATACAGAAGTTAAATGTTGTAATCATCTTAAATCGAAATACCTTGGATTTATTTGCAAAACTAAAAACGAATTTAGGCCCATTGGGCAAACATTCAGAATTAGCAGAAGGCTACTTTGCTTTTCCAAAATTAGAAGGGGAAATAGCTCCCCGAATGAAATTTAGGGGAAAAGAAGTATTGACGTGGAGTTTGAACAATTACTTAGGTCTAGCAAATCACCCGGAAATCAGAAAAGCAGACGCAGATGCGGCAGCAAAATGGGGGGCAGCCTATCCTATGGGAGCCAGAATGATGTCTGGACAGACAGATTTGCACGAGCAGTTGGAAAGAGAGTTGGCGGAGTTTGTAGGAAAAGAAAGCTCTTACCTTTTGAATTATGGCTATCAGGGTATCTTATCAGTGATAGATTCGGTATTGGACAGAAAAGATGTGGTAGTGTATGATTCAGAATGTCATGCATGTATCATCGATGCCTTACGTATGCATTTAGGCAAACGTTTTGTATTCCCTCACAACGATATTGAAAACTGCGAAAAACAGCTGCAACGCGCTACCAAATTAGCAGAAGAAACTGGTGGTGGCATACTTGTGATTACAGAAGGAGTATTCGGGATGACAGGTGACCAAGGCAAACTGAAAGAAATCGTCGAGCTGAAGAAAAAATTTGATTTCAGACTGTTAGTAGACGATGCACATGGATTCGGTACCATGGGCAAAACCGGTGCGGGCACTGGTGAGGAACAAGGTGTACAGGACGATATCGACTTATATTTCTCCACATTTGCTAAATCCATGGCATCTATCGGTGCATTCATCGCAGGTGATGCAGATGTTATTCGATTCCTCAAATACAACATGCGCTCACAGATATTTGCTAAATCTCTGCCCATGTTATTGGTAGAAGGTGCACTGAAGCGCTTAGAGCTGTTGCGCACTCAGCCCGAATTGAAAGAAAATCTTTGGAAAATCGTCAATGCCTTGGGCAATGGCTTGCGGGAAAAAGGATTCAGTACTGGGCAGTCCAACTCCCCAGTTACTCCAGTAGTCTTAAATGGTACCGTAGGAGAAGCCGCAACCTTGAGTAAAGACCTAAGAGAAAACTACAATATTTTCTGTTCTGTGGTAATCTATCCAGTTGTTCCTAAGGGAATGATCATCCTTAGACTAATCCCTACGGCGACCCATACCTTGGAAGATGTAGCAGAAACAATTGCTGCTTTTGAGGCTGTCAAAGAAAAACTAGTAAGCGGTTATTACAAAACTACCGAATTAGCACTATCTTTCGGTGAATAAAAAAATCAAAAAAATCGCTAACAGTGTTGTTTTAGAAACATTTTAGCTATATTCAAACCAAAATAAACTTATCATCAACCTTAAAAATCAACTTTTATTATGAGCAGATTTAGCGAAATAAAAGATCTTATCATGAGTCTCGAAGGCGACTTTGACAAATTCTACAGTAAAGGCAATCAAGCTGCCGGTACAAGAGTAAGAAAAGGAATGCAGGATTTGAAAACATTGGCTCAGGACATCCGTAAGGAAGTTCAGGACATGAAAAATGCTGAGTAATTCTTCGTATTTAAAGAAATAAAAAAGGTGGCTTACAGCCACCTTTTTTATTTTAAATCACTCTAAACCAAGGATATACAATTACTTCTGAGGCATTGCAACACTGACTTCAAAAGTATTATTACTTCTATTGACGTCAGCTAATCTCATACTTGGATCTATTTCTATACTTTTTATCTGACCGATTGGTTTATTCAAAACCACATCTTTGGTGTAATTAGTCCAAGCCCATTTTTCAGTCATTCCACGCGCAGGCATGCCCGCTTCTTCAGGCTTACCGCCCCTCATAATCACAAGTGGAAGATAAATAGATTCTTGGCTACCGTCCACATAAGTCACCACCACATCCAAAGGCATAGGCATATAACCAATCCTCTCCAAAGTGATTTTTGTCTGATCTCCTTCGCCGACCACTGATTTCACTCCGTAATCTACTGTTTTGGTTGAGGCAATAAAATAATCGTAATACCAATCCAATTCTAAACCGCTGACACGCTCAAACACGCGCACTACATCATGACCAGTAGGATGCTTAAATTTCCAATCATTCCACAATCGAAGCATGGCCTTGTTGAAATTTTCTTGACCGACGATGTAGGCCATCTGCTCTACAAAAACAGCACCTTTACTATATACTGCTGGACCATAAGCAGAATTTAAATTGTAATGATCTGCATGCGTGGTCAGAGGTTCCTCGTTTCCGGATCCTGCCAGTCTAAAATAAGAACGATAGCTACCATCTACTACGAAGCCGTTAGCTTTTTGAAAAACTGCATCCATCACCACATCTGTGCCCCAAGTAGTGAAGCCTTCGTCCAACCAAGCCTCAGAAGACTCATTAAAACCTAACACACCATAATACCACATATGGATCATTTCATGGACAGTAACACCTACTAGACTTCTGAGATTTCTATGACCAGTGATCAGCGTAGCCATCGGATATTCCATACCGCCATCTCCTCCTTGAATCACCGAAAACTGCTTGTAAGGATATTCCCCAAAATTGGCTGACATAAACGCCATCGCATCAGCCGTATACCCTTTTAATTGCTCCCAGTTTTCTTCTGTTTTATCTGATTTGATATATAAAAAATGCAACATAGGACCATTTTCCATCTGCACCTTCTCGTGGGTAAATTTAGGATCCGCTGCCCACATAAAATCATGCACATCCGGTGCCACAAAGTGCCAAGTTAAGGTATTCCCTCGTGGTGTAGGTACACGGACTCCAGCATCCTCATATCCATGCCCAATTTCATTGGCATTTTGCAAATAACCTGTGCCACCCAAGATATAATCTTTGTCTATCGTAATCTTGACATCAAACTGTCCAAAATTCCCATAAAATTCGCGCCCAATATATGGATTAGCATGCCAACCTCTCACATCATAAGCCGCCATTTTAGGATACCACTGGGCCATAGAGTACCGGACACCTTCGGAGCTGTCTCTGCCAGATCTTCTAATCTGCAGTGGTACCTGACCCTCAAATTCCATTTCGAAAACAACGGTAGAATTTGGTAAAATCGGCTCTACCAAATCCACCTCCAAGATGGTTTCTTCATGATGAAATTTCACAGGTCTACCATTCATAGTCAATGAATTGGCTTTCAAGACCCCATATTCCTCTGGCTGCAACTTGAAAATACGATCCCCAACTCTACGATCGGGATCAGGGATGGTCCGGCTTCGCACATCCATCATGCTATTCGGCTGAAAAGCATTGAAATATAAATGATAAAACACCCGATCCAGGGTATCAGGAGAGTTATTGGTGTAATGCAGTTTTTGTGTTCCTTTAAATGTATTGGTTTTGACATCCATGTCAACTTCCATTTCATAGTCGGCCTTTTGCTGCCAACGCTCTACCTGAGCCCTTACTTGCAAGGCTACAAACCCAGCAAGGAGCATCGTCAGCATCGCTCGCTTTGTGAATTTAATCATATCGTTTGGATTTAATTTTTTTTGAAAAATAAAGCAAAAACATTTACCCCCCAAACCTCTCATGAAATAACCTGACAGGACTCCACTGATCTCCATTTATCAATTCCTATTTCCCCCTGTATGAAAATAGAAGGCTTGTTCATTCCAATACCGTTAATTCATGGTAGTAACTAATCAAATACTATGATAAAAGATACATTTACACACATGAAAAAAAGCAAGTGGATAGGATTGCTTTTTATAATGCTCTTCTGTTTGCCGGCATTCAACGGTATGGCTCAAGTAGACATGAGCCAGTTTGCTGTCATGAAAGCCCGCAGCATCGGCCCTGCTGGCATGAGTGGCAGAATTACAGCAATTGATGCAGTTGATGATCAACCAGAAATCATCTATGCAGGAGCTGCTTCCGGCGGAATTTGGAAATCTACTTCGGGCGGAATCACCTGGGAACCCATTTTTGACGAAGAAAAGGTTCACTCCATCGGAGCAATCTCCATTTATCAAAAAAACCCGAACATCATTTGGGTGGGTACTGGTGAAGGAAACCCTAGAAACTCCCTTAACCTTGGTTATGGCGTATACCGATCCCTAGATGCTGGTAAAACCTGGGAAATGATGGGGTTGGAAAAAACAAGAGCTATCCATAGAATCATTGTACACCCAGATGACCCGAATACGGTATTTGTTGGTGCTATTGGGTCTCCTTGGGGTGAACAAGAAGATCGTGGTGTGTACAAAACCACTGATGGAGGCAAAACTTGGAAGAAAATCTTGTACGTAGATACCAAAACAGGTGTCGGCGAAATGATCATGGATCCTACAAATCCCAACAAAATCTTCGTCAACATGTGGGAACATAGAAGATATCCTTGGTTTTTCAAGTCGGGAGGAGCTTCTTCTGGATTATATGTCACCATCGATGGAGGAGAAAACTGGAAAAAATTAAGCGATAAAAACGGCTTGCCTTCAGGTGATGTAGGCAGAATGGGACTTGCTATCTCAAAAGCCAATCCTAACAAAGTGTATGCCTTGGTCGAATCCTCTAAAAATGCCTTGTATGTATCTTTGGACGGTGGAGATAACTTCAAAATGGTCAATAACAAACCCGAAATTGGAGATCGCCCATTTTACTACTTTGAAATTCACGCAGATCCGCAAAATGCCGATCGTTTATTTACCCTCTATTCTCGAGTGGGTATGAGTGAAGATGGCGGAAAAAGCTTTACTCAATTACTGACCTATGAAGGAGTACATCCAGATCACCATGCTTGGTACATCAATCCAAATAATCCTAATTTGATGATCGATGGAAATGATGGAGGCTTAAATATCACCCGGGATGGCGGCAAAACTTGGTACTTTGCCGAAAATATCCCCGTAGGACAGTGGTATCACATCAATGTTGACCAGGAGGTTCCTTACAATATTTATGGCGGCTTACAAGACAATGGGAGTTGGGTAGGCCCTGCTTACGTTTGGAGAAGAGACGGCATCCGCAACACCTATTGGCAAGAAATCATGTTTGGAGATGGATTTGACGCAGTCTCTGATCCTGCGGATAGCAGATATGGCTACTCCATGTCCCAAGGAGGTAACTTGGCTAGATTTGATAAGGAAACTGGTCATAAAAGAACCATTAGACCCACCCATCCAGATAAAGATGTATTCTTGCGCTTCAACTGGAATGCGGCTTTAGCTCAGTGTCCGCATGATGACGCGACGATATATTACGGAAGTCAGTTTTTGCATAAGAGCACAGATCGAGGTGAAACTTGGGAGATCATTTCTCCAGATTTGACTACCAATGACCCCGAAAAACAAAAGCAACAAGAAACAGGAGGCTTGACCTTCGATATTACAGGTGCGGAAAATCACACAACTATTCTGGCGATCGCCCCTAGTCCTATTGATCCAAATGTAATCTGGGTAGGTACAGATGATGGAAATGTACAGGTGACACGCGATGGCGGTAAAACTTGGACCAATACATCAACTAAAATGCCTGGATTCCCAACTGCAAGTTGGATCCCTCAAATTCAGGCATCCCGCTACGATGCTGCTGAAGCATGGATCGTCGCAAACAACTATCGTAATAATGATTTCACAGCATACGCTTACCGTACCAAAAACTACGGAAACAGCTATGAGCGTATTGCCGATGACAGCAAGGTATGGGGCTACACACTTTCCATCATTCAAGACCCAGTAGAACCTAACTTGGTTTTCCTAGGAACTGAATTTGGTCTTTATGTGAGTTTCGATAATGCCAAAACATGGAACCAATGGAGACATGGATACCCGAAAGCAAACTCCACCTATGACATGGTCATTCAAGAGCGCGAAGCTGACCTAGTGATCGGGACTTTCGGCCGTTCCTTGTATGTGTTGGATGACATTAGACCCTTAAGAGCATATGCTCAAAATCTAGGGAAAGCACCAGCTGGAATAATTACTGCAATTCAACCTTCTGATGCTTATCAAGCTGAAATCCATCAGCCCCACGGTGAACGATTTGCTGCAAGTGCCAAATACGCAGGAGAAAATAGGGCTTTTGGGGGAAGAATACATTTCATCCTCAATGACCCCGGAAAAGAAAAACTCGATACTGTCAGCATAGCAGTTTTCAATGCATCAGGGGAGCAAATCCGTACCCTAAAAACGATCCCCCAACAAGGTGTCAATCGGGTTATCTGGAATCTTGATAGAAAATCAGCCGCGGAGACTCCAATGGGTAGAGGGGGTCAAGGAGGTGGAAGACGAGGTTTCTTCGAACCAAGCGGTGGACCAGCTATCCCAGGGACCTACAAATTAGTTCTTTCCTACGGGAATGCTACTTCAGAAACATCCATCAATGTGTACGGAGATCCAAGAATTGAAGCTAATCTTGCAGATCTCAAAGCCCGAGAAGACTTCATCAAGGAAGTGGAAATCTTTGGATCGGAAGTAATGAAAGCAACCCGACAATTGGACGATGCTAAAAACACCATTGACAAATTGCTGACATTCGCGAAAGATGTGGACACACAAGAAGTCAAAGACCTGGTGAAATTGGCCAACGAAACCAAAAAAGGATTAGATAAAACCCGTGAAGCTTTTTACGGTCCTACCAGGGAAGGTCAAGGTATCGTACGTAACCTTTACCCGACTACCATGAGCAGATTATTTGCACCTAGAAGCTATGCAGGCTCTTCTTATGGCAAGCCAGGCCCTACCGAACAGCGATTGTTCGACCAAGCAAAAGAAGCTGCTAATGAAGCCATGGAGGTTCACAAAGAATTCATGGAAGGAGCTTGGAAAACATTCGTAGAAAAAGCAAAAAACACTACCATCGATATCTTTCAAGAGTGGTAAAACACGCATGGTATCTGAAGATGGGTAAACGCCCAATAAATTAAAAGTATGGGTCAGCCTTGCTGACTCATACTTGCAATAAAGAAGTTTTTATGAGATGAGGAGATTGATGTAGTAAGGAAGGGCCTTTCTTTGTCAATCTCCTTTCTTTTTTTCTGAATTGCTGAGTCCTCAAGCTTACCGATGTACAGTACCCGAGCCTGTCGAAGAGCTACATTCGATTAAAAATATCCACTAACCTGTGTATGGCATCTGATCCTATTGGTTTGGAAAAAAAGTCTCCCATCAACGGGAAACTAAATGCACGCTCACGATCAGAGCCAAGTTCAGAAGAACTCAGAATAGCTACTTGAAGGTTGTTTTTTTTCGGCCAGGTGGAAATAGTTTCCATCAACTGAAACCCATCAATTTTGGGCATATTGATATCCAAAAGAAGCACCGTGTCCACCTCTGAATTATCCCAGTCATTTTCCAAAAACTCCAAACCCTTAAAAGGATTATTGAAGACGAAAATTTCTTCCACATCATCTAGCAAATGTGATTTCTGAATAGAGCGTTTGGTGACTAAATTAGACACTGCATCATCGTCAATCAAAATTATTCGTTTTCTTGTCATTGCTTTAAAATTTCTCTTCCACTCCTAAACCAAACAAAGCAAAATCATATTTTACAGGATCATTTACGTCAAAAGTCCGTAAACGTTCGGTCAATTCCAAGGCAGTCAACCAATCCGTTTGTTTCCGTTGGATAAGACCAAGTTTACGTCCTACCCTATCCACATGCACATCACATGGGCAGATTAATTGATAGGGCTGAATGGTATTCCAAATCCCAAAATCCACAGCGGAATCATCTTTTCTCACCATCCATCGAAGAAACATATTGATTCGTTTGCAAGCTGCCTTCCTAGCCGGAGTAGCTACATGCTTCCGAGTTCGGCTTGGGGCATTTTCCAACGAAAAAAACAAGCGATGGAAATTAGTTAATAAAGTCTCCATAATGGCCTCATCCTTGGTATAACCAATAGTAAAAGCCTCCTCCAATGAATGATGCCTCCTGTAAAACCAGGAAAAAAACTCTATGAAATAGAGTGTGTCAATATCATTAAAAGTCCGATGCTTAAAAGTTAAAAATCGCTTTAAATCGGATTCCTGATGGTGAAGTATAAACGTATATGGATCATTATCCATCAACCTTAATAATTCCTTGCATTTATTGAGAATCGTCTTTCGTTGCCCCCACGCCAAAGTAGCTGCAAAAAAACCCGCAATTTCAATGTCTTGCTTTTTGGTAAAAAGATGAGGAATAGCAATCGGATCTGTTTCTATAAAATCGAGCGTATTATACTGCCTATACTTTTGATCTAAAAAAACTTGGATATCCATAAATTAAATTGTGACGCTAACTTCTCCACCTTGGATACCATCAAACCATTTAAACTGCACCTCTTCGTCTTGGATAGCTGCTACATGCCAATCAAAGCACTTGATACGGGTAAGGACTGTCAATTGATCCTCGTCCGGATTATATAAGCAAATATCAAAATCCGGCATATCTTTGAAGTCAGTAGCATTCCATTTTTCCAAAATCAATCCTTGCTCAATATACTTAACTTTAGCTCCAAAAATATGATCTTGAAGAATGGATGGAACCCCATCTTTTCTTCTAATCTGGAATCCCCTAGGACCAAACATAATTTGTTTGTAAACTTTCCCCTCCAATAAGCCATTCGTTCCAGGCAATTCCTTCCACGAAACATCCACATATTCCACCTCATTTTTTTTACCTCTCAAACTGGCCAAAAGCCTAGATAAGCCGGAAAAAAAATAGGTCATCCCAATAAACAAGACCCCAAATGTTGCGATTACAGGATAGGAAATCACAAAAATGAGATTCCAAATAAACTTAAATACGTGATGGAGTATCAGTTGTACTTTATTCATGAGGCAATTAACGAACCCCAAAGGTACAAGGTACCTGAGGGAAATCAAAACACTCCGCTATTCTCAGTAGGAAATCTCTACAGGAAAGCGGGAGTTGACAGCTCTTAATTGATCAAAAGCTGCTTTCGAAAGTTTAATCAATAAGCGGCTATTATCACCGGTATCAGGCAATTTACCTACTACACGGGCAAAAATTGTCACATCATTTTCCTCATTACGCACGCGCATAATCGTGCCCACAGGAGCCGTTCGATGCAAGACCAAATACTTCTTATGATTTCCCGTTCCGTCAATAACCTCTGCCAAACCTGCTTCTCGGATATCTTTAAATGATGTATCGGCTGTATTGGATGGATTTTCAACCACCACCCGAGCATCTACCTTTTCATTATTAACTTTTACTGGCACAGTAGACTTAACCACAGGTACATCTTCGCTTGATACCTGTGTTCTGCCTACTTTTAATTTTTGCCCTGTTTGAAGGTTATTAGAAGCCAAATTATTCCAAGTAATCAAATCATTCATAGAAGCTTCGTATTTCCTCGAAATCGCATACAAAGTTTCACCAGCCTCCACAGTATGGGAAATCCATTCTCCAGCCACTGTTGCTGGAATTGTGGTACTTGTGTTTTCTACGGTGGCAGCACGCTTGGGTTCTGGAGTAACCTCCGTTTTAGCTGTGACCACCGGTTCGGCAGCTTTAGTAGTTGTATTGCTTGCCTTAGTAGTGGCCGGCGGCGCTGTTGTAGCCGGCGGAGTGGCGCTAGGCACAGGGCTGCTAACTGGAGCCGCTACTGCGGCTGATTTGATAACCAACGCTTGACCAACACTAAGGTCTGTCCCTTGCAGATCATTCCAAGTCAAGATATCATTTACAGTCACATTGTATCTTCTTGAGATTGCAAACAAGGTTTCTCCCGCAGCTACTCGGTGGATTTGCTCGTTAGGAGCAAGTGCCGCTTTTGAAATGTAAGGAACCCTAACCCGCGCACCCATCTTCAATCCATCCTGTAAATTGTCGTTGGACTGTAAGATGTCATTCACGGCTACCTGATATCTTCTGGATAAACCAAATAACGTTTCACCTTGTGAAACTTCATGAATAATAAAAGTCTTATCTCCAACTTTTTCGATCCCAATGGAATCCAACAAGGCAGGAGTGTGTGCATGCACAGCAAGCGTAAAGGAAAAAAATAGACCGAGAAGGATAATATGTTTCATAGGATGGTTTAATTTCATGGATACAAATTTCAGATAAATTTTATCATTTACAAGAATGAAACCAGATTGTTGAACAAAGGTGATTTTCCAGTAATTTTTCTCCGATTACAAACGATTCCCATTAAAAAAAAGTTAAACCAAAGTAATGTTGCACAACAGGCTCAATATTTCCTATATTGAAATCAAAATTAACCTAACTATGAACAAACTGTTTTTCTTTTGTCTATCCTTCCTTCTGATTACACAAATCCAGACGCTTCAAGCACAGGAAGAGGAGGAAGTGGTCTCGGGCAAGAAATCTGTTTTCACTTTTAAAATCGATGACAATATAGATCCTCGAATGAATCGCAAAGTCAAACTAGCTTTGGAAGAAGCCTCCAAAAAGAATGCTGACTTGGTGCTGATCGAAATGGATACCTATGGAGGAGCTGTCAACGATGCCGATGATATCCGCACCATGGTCATGGAATTTGAAAAACCTATCCATGTCTGGATCAACAAAGACGCAGCTTCTGCTGGTGCACTGATCTCCATTGCCTGTGATAGCATTTATATGGCGCCGGGAGGTAGTATCGGGGCTGCCACGGTCGTCATGGGGGGCGGAGGTGATGCAGCTCCTGACAAATATCAATCTTATATGCGATCCATGATGCGTAGCACTGCTGAGGCTAAAGGAAGAGACCCGAAAATCGCAGAGGCGATGGTAGATCAAAATTTAGAAATTGCAGGAGTAACCGAGAAAGGCTCGGTCATTACCTTTTCTGTCTCTGAAGCCATTGCCAATGGTTTTAGCGAAGGAGAAGCTAAAAATAAGGAAGAAGTCATGAAGCTTCTCGGAATAGAAGATTATGAATTTGTGGCCTATGAAGTCTCCAAAGTAGAAAATGTGATTTCCTTCTTTTTGAACCCTGCTGTCAGTGGATTTTTGATTTTGGTAATCTTCGCAGGAATTTATTTCGAGATACAAACCCCCGGAGTGGGCTTCCCTTTGGCAGCATCCCTCACGGCCATCATTTTATATTTCATCCCTTACTACCTCACTGGATTGGCTGAAAATTGGGAGATCGCGATATTCATAGTAGGCGTCATACTTTTGCTCGTGGAAGTCTTTGTCATTCCTGGTTTTGGAATTTTTGGAATTCTAGGTATCATTGGAATATTAACAGGCCTCACCCTTGGTATGATTCCAAATGATGCCTTTGATTTTACATTTGTCCCTAGTGGGGATTTATTTGTTGCTTTGCTGACAGTGATTTTAGCTGCCATATGCGCAATAGCTCTCATTTTCTATTTTGCACCAAAAGTGAATCAATGGCAAGCATTTAGCTCCATTGCATTAGCCAATACACAGCAGCGAACAGATGGCTATTCTTCTTCTACATATGCAGATAATCTTCTTGGAAAAGAAGGCATTGCACACACTAGACTGATGCCTAGCGGTAAAATTGTCATAGATGACGAAGTCTATGACGCTTATTCTAGAGGAGAATTTATAGACAAGGGAGAAGCTATCAAAGTCATTAGCACCGAAGGAACTTCACTTAAAGTTAAAAAAGTATAGGAAAGTCAACTCTATGAACAAAGTTTTTCTTGCCTTTGCGGCAATACTATCCTCAGGAATTTTTGCTTTTTCTTACTGGAGCGAATGGATTAATTTTCGCCTAGGAAATGCAGAAATTCCCGTAGGTCCAGATGATTTTACACCTCCTTATTATTATGCCTCCACTGGTTTATACCAGCAAGTACTTTTGATTTTTGCTTGTGCATTTTTATTGATCTTCGGATTTGCAATGTACGCAGTAGTCAAGAAAAAATGGGGCCAAGTCATGTTTGCTTTCAGCCTCAGTATGCTCTGTATTTTGGCAGTTATGATAAATGGAGCCATTAAATAATGTACCTTTGCAGCATGGAAATATCAAACAACACCGTCGTAGGACTGACATACGAACTAAAAGTCAGCAGAGAAGCTGATGAAATCGAATCTGCACCATTCAGTGTAGAAGTAAGGGATGAGGAAGATCCTTTTTATTTTTTATTTGGCAGTAGCGGGCTTCCCGAAAAATTTGAAGAAATGCTCATGGGCAAAAAACAAGGCGAATCTTTTGCCTTTACATTGGTATCAGCCGATGCTTATGGTGAAGCCGATGATGAAATGATCATGTCTATCCCTAAATCACAATTCAGCTCTGAAAGGGGATTTGAAGAAGGGATGTTGGAAGAAGGTAACTTCTTACCTTTGATGGATGAAAATGGCTATCCTATGCAAGCGAAAGTATTGAAAGACTTAGGAGAAGAAATCTTACTTGACTTCAATCATCCCTTAGTAGGATTTGATCTTCACTTTGAGGGAGAAATCTCTGAAGTAAGAGAAGCTACAGCCGAGGAACTCTCTCATGGACATGTGCATGGGGAACATGGACATCAGCATTAAACAGCAGAATTTACAGGATAAATGAATTCGAATATTTACGAAACTTTGGGAGATGAAAAAATTCGCTTGCTCGTCAAGCATTTTTACCTCAATGTTCGCGAAGAACCTACCCTTCGAAAACTTTATCCGGAAGAAGACCTCAGTGGAGCCGAGGACCGGCTCTACTGGTTTTTGCTCCACGTATTCGGTGGCCCACACACGTACCTTGAAAAGCGAGGACATCCCATGCTCCGCCGCAGACATTTTCAATGGCAAATCGATCAACACTTGAGAAACAGCTGGATGGATTGCATGTTGAGAGCCATGGATGAAGTAGCTATGGAAACCGATATACGGGAGGCATTGATGAATTACTTTGTAAAGGTTGCTAATCACATGGTGAATTCGTAAGATGCTTTTATTAAGGAAAATTTATACCGGATACGCCCTTCTAGTATTTGTACTATCGTTTTTGATGCTGTTCCCATTATTCTTAGCAGCAAGCTGGATACCAGGTATGCAGCGGTATGGGAGAAAAGTCAATCAGTTTTGGGCTCGGGTGTATTTTACCCTGATATTTATGCCTGTAAAAATCGAAGGAAGAGAACATATTCGTAAAGGACAGCCCTATGTGTTTGCCGCCAATCACTTCTCGTACATAGACATTGCGATGATGGGGTATATTCCTGGAGATGTCGTCTATGTAGGAAAAAGCTCTATCCGTAAAATTCCCTTGTTTGGCTATTACTTCAAAAAATTACACATCGCAGTAGACAGGCAAAGTGCCAAAAGTCGCGGAGAAGTACTTATCCGAGCTAAACAATACATAGATCAAGGCAGCAGCATCGTTATTTTTCCAGAAGGAGGCATCACTACAGGAGCCCCTCCTCACTTGAATCGATTCAAAGATGGAGCATTTAATATGGCTGTGGACAAACAAATCCCGGTAATTCCTGTCACCTTATCATTTAATCATTTAATTTTGCCTGATAACGGAAAATTGACCATGAATTTCAAGTCAGGGAAACTGGTAATCCACCCTCCCATTGACACTAAAGGCTTGAGCAGCAAAGACACCCCTCTGATCAGGGAAAAATGCTACGAAATCATTCAACAACAGTTATGGTCTGATAATGATCTAGCTGAAGCAGATAAAACACCACTAGAATTATGAAAGTAGATGTAAATACCGTCAAAAAAATTGCCCACCTAGCACGATTAGAATTTGATGAAGCAGGTTTGGAAAAGATGAAACGTGACATGACTCAGATATTGGACTGGGAAGAGCAGCTGAATGAAGTCGATACGGAAAACATAGAGCCCATCACTACCATGTCTTCAGAGGTAAATGTCATGCGAGAAGATGTGGAAGGAGAACACTTGACACACGATCAAGCCTTAAAAAATGCTCCTCAGCGAGATTCAGATTATTTCCGAGTACCAAAGGTTTTAGAATAATGTCCTTAAAAACAACTAGAGACAAAAATATTGTTTTCTTCAAAGGCCTTCCCCTTTTCCTCGTGATAATGGGAGGGCTTTTTCTCTTATTCACGCTGTGGTTTTGGGAGAGGGGTATTTTCCAGATCCTTCCAGGGGTTTTTGCAGAATCAGTAAATGTTCCTTTAGATTATATCCAACTTGGTTTGGAAATCTTCCCTATGCAGGCAGAAAACTTTATTCTCCTGCAAAGTTTTGAATCCCTCCCCCCCTTAACCTTCCCCAAACTCTCTTTACTGTGGGGCGTCATCACTTGGATTCTACTTACCCTGACTTCTTCCCTGATCAGCACCTTCAAACGTACGCCTTTTATCATTGGGATGGCTGTATGGATGGCATTGCTGTCAATTTCAGGAATCAACAGCCTAAATATCGGAGGGATTTATAGTAACTATGCGTTGATTATTTTATTGATAGGTTGGGTTGCGCCCTTGATATTCATTAACTTTTATCAAAACCATTGGTCCTTGCTCCAACGATTTGCATTTGTTTTTTCCAGTGCGACACTAACATTGATAGGATTAGTTTTTTTTAGTGATATGCCTGCTGCTGCCTTATTGGTAGCCGAAAACTTGACACTGCCGGCACTTGCACTTGCTGCTTTTTTTTTACTTCACATCGGACACGCTATTTTTTCAGGCGTAACAATTTTTCTAATCAAACTAAATAAAGGTACACAGCTAAAAATATCCTACCACTTAGTAGTGATCTTTATTGTATATTTTCTGTTGGTGTTTTCTACCTTGTTAGATACCTTGGGTGAAATCAATTTACCCATTCCAACAATCCCTCCATACCTTCTTTTTGTACTTGCAGGAGTTATTGGTTACTTCGTTTATCAAGAAAAAATCAAGCAAACACCTCAGCCATTTGAACAGCCGATTGTTGGTCAATCACTTTACTTATCTTTTTTCGGGATAACCTTATGGACCTGGGGGAAGGCTGTTTTTGTCGAAAATCAACCCTACATTGAATTTTTCAACCACGTGTTTCTATACGGACAGGTGGCCTTCACATTGCTTTTTTTCGCTTACTTGCTGGCCAATTTTTTAGATATTCTCAATAGCGGAAAAGATGTAGAAAAAATCATTTTTAAACCTCAACATTTTGCCTACTTCCATATGAGAATTGGAGGAATTATGGGCTTGGCTATTTTGATTGTATTTGGAAATACCATTATCATCAATCATATAATCTCTGGCAGCACAAATCAAGCAGCAGATTATTATTACCATGCGGAAATGCCCAAACAAGCAGCTATCTTGTATGAAAGCGCTTGGATGCAGTTCCGTAAAAATGATAAAGCAAAAAATGCCGCTGTACATCTTCGCCTTTTGGAAGGCAATAAGCGAGAAGCGCTTGAACAATTGGAACAAAGTATGGACTTCAACCCTAATGTCCCCAATCTCCTTTTGATCAGCAAGCTCCTGCACGAACAGGATAAAGTTTTTGAGGCTGTTTTCTACTTAGATAAAGGATTGAAGATTTTCCCAGATAACCCATACTTGCTGAATAACCTTGCACTGCTTCAATCTAAATTGAACAAACCCTCCGAAGCAATTGAGAAGCTAGATCAGTTCAAAGATAAAAACCCAGTCTTTGAAGCAAATTGGATAGGTCTGAATGTCAAACATCAACGAGAACATCAAGGACTACAAGCTACCTTCCTTAACCCTCTCAGTAAAATCAATCAGCTGGCACATGACAATCGATTGGGCAACAGTTGGGAAGGGGCATTAACATTGCAAGATTTTTCCGGTAATTTCATTGTACAGACAGCGGCAATTCGGAATTTGTGGACGAATAGACCCCATGAATCCTTGACAAAAGACCTCGCATTGATAGATACTCTTATAACAACTACCGAGATCACCTTTCGGGAAAGAAACCTACGAGATAGCCGAGTGATTCGCCTATATCAAGCAAAAGAAATTGGTGAAACTTTGAAGTACTTGATAGGCAATTCCGAAATTTTCTCCAATTCCGCAGGGTACTATCATCTTTGGAGTGCCTTGGTATTGGCCGGGCAGCTTGACTTAGAAAAAGCAGCTATTGATATTTTGGTGGCTGAAGAGCGAGGCGTTATTGATTTCAAACCCCATCACCTAGCCATTCTTTATTTTGGCGGTAAACCAATAGAAGCCATCCGAATCAACCAAAAATTCACGATACCTTTCCCTTATTGGATGACTTGGGGGGAAGACGGAAAATTGGAACAAAATCCCCAGCTCCAATATTTTGAGGCGCTGAAAAACTTTCATACCAAACTGGAAGATGAATTGATGTCAGACCTTCAAAGCATCGAACAAGATTACCTCCAAGCTTCCTTTGCGACCAATGTATTGATTTATAAAGCGCATCTCCTAAGCACTGCAAGCATTGAATCAATAAAAACAGTCTTGCAAAAAGACACAACTTTCCCGCTTCAGGCAGCAGCGGTAGAGGATTGGATGGCCTATATCCGTGGGGAAAAAACTGAAATTGATGCAACAAATTCCCTAGGTCAATTGCTCAATCCTGAATCGGGACTCACAAGGAATCCCTATTGGGTCCCTTTAGTATTGAAAAGCCTGGCAAATACCTCAGACGAAGTAGATAAATACAACATCCTGCAAGACGCTAAGCAATTCAGTAAAGACCCAATACTTTGGATAGCTTATATCCGACAAGCAAGAAAAATAGGTTTAGACTTCTACGCTACGGATGCACTTCAGCAAATATATGAATGGGTCGAAAGAGCAGAAGTGGAACGATTACTTTCCAAATCTGTAAATTGAAAAATGCCATCAGTGGATACAGTCCCCCTAAAAAATGAAAGAGACAACCCGAAATTCCGCAAAAGTGGATTCAGGTTATCTCATTTTTTTTTCACATCTCTTAAAACTGGCACTACCGAATCATCGATAGATTTATACTTTTCGGATCCATCCGTGGGTATCGGCTATCTTGCCATACTTGATGGCATCCAATTTTTTCAATACTTGATTAGAGAATGCATCGTCATCTTTGGATGGCAACTCATAATCTTGACCGTTGACATGAATTTTGGAAATATGAGCAATAGTGGCAGCGGTTCCAGTCCCAAAGGCTTCGGTCAATTTACCTGCCTGCAATAATTTATCCAATTCCGTAACAGTCATAAAGCGCTCTTCTACCACATAGCCCATTTCTTTCGCTAAAATGAGAACAGATTCACGGGTGATACCTTTCAAAATGGTGCCGGTATGAGTAGGTGCTGTGATGATGGTATCGTTAACTACAAACATCACATTCATAGTTCCTGACTCTTCTATATGTTGATGGGTTTTACCATCGGTCCATAGCAATTGGTCATATCCTTGCTTTTGAGCTTGCAGAGCAGGATACAGAGAAGCTGCATAGTTACCCGCAGCCTTCGCAAAACCTGTCCCGCCCTCGGCGGCTCTAGTATAGGTCTGCTCTACTTTTACAGACACAGGTTTGGCATAATATTGACCTACTGGGCACGTGAAAATCATAAAAGAGTATTTCTGAGAAGGGCGAATTCCTAAATAATCATCGGTAGCAAATACAAATGGACGCACATACAAGGAATAACCAGGTTTTTGTGGGATCCAAGCTTGATCTACCTCCAATAATTTATACAAACCCTCCATGAAAATCTCCTCAGGCACCTCAGGGATACACATTCGTTGAGCAGATGCATTCAGACGCTTTTGATTGGCATCAGCTCTGAAAAGGAGTATTTCACCTGCATCGTTTTTGTATGCTTTCATTCCCTCAAAAACAGATTGGCCATAATGCAAGGTGGCATTGGCAGGATTGAGCCTTAAGGGCTCATAGGGAACAATACGAGAATTGGCCCATTCTCCATTTTCATAATCTGCCACAAACATATGATCACTGATCGTCTGACCAAACAACAAATTATCAAAATCTGTCTGAGCTAATTTGGATTGAGAGGTTTTGGTAACCTCTATAGCTAATGCTGTTTTCATGCCTTAATTTCTCGGCTTCCAAGTAACCTCATCCACACCCAACTCCTGAGTGATTTTTCTTCCTAACACGAAAAGGTAATCGGAAAGCCTATTTAAATATTTTACAATTAGTTCATCAACGTGTTCGACTTCCATCAAAGAAATCACACAACGCTCAGTTCTTCTACAAACGGTTCTGGCAATATGACAAAAAGAAACAATTTGGTGACCACCGGGAAGTATAAAGTTCTTCAACATCGGAAGCCCTTCTTCCATGGTGTCAATTTCCTTTTCAAGTAAAAACAAATCTTCTTCCAACAAATCCGGACGCTTCACATTTTCTTTCCCAGGCTCTGTTGCCAAGGTAGCACCAATCGTAAACAACCGATCTTGAATTTCTTTTAATACCGCTTCACGATCTTTATTGACCTCCTGATCCCTTAATAATCCAATGTAGCTGTTCAACTCGTCAACTGTCCCATAGGACTCAATCCTCAGATCGGATTTCATTACTCTTCGTCCCCCCAACAAGGAAGTGGTCCCTTGATCGCCTGTTTTAGTATAAATCTTCATGTGACTTTAATCAAAATGGATTGCAAAATTACACATCTTATTGGATTTAATCAGAAGATTTACATGATGGGTTCAACTACCGCTGCTCGGGTAGGGTTAGGATTGATGGTATCCGATTCGACCAAACCATCTTTGAGACGGACAATCCTGTGCGCATAGTGTGCGATATCATCCTCGTGCGTCACCATAATGATGGTATTCCCCTTTTGATGTAGATCATGGAAAAGCTCCATGATGCTGTAAGAAGTTTTGGAATCTAGGTTTCCCGTAGGCTCATCCGCCAAAATAATACTGGGATCATTGACCAATGCCCGCGCGATAGCGACCCGTTGACGTTGCCCCCCCGACAACTCATTCGGCTTATGCCCTACCCGATCTGCTAATCCTACATTTTTCAAGGCTTCAAAAGCACGCTCTTCCCGATCGGATTTACTATATCCTGCATAAATTAATGGCAACGCTACATTTTCTAAGCAAGAGGCTCTTGGTAACAAATTGAACGTTTGAAAAACAAAGCCAATTTCCTTATTCCGAATCTCTGCCAACTCATTCTCTGTCATATCAGAGACATTTTTATTATTCAAAATATAGGTGCCAGCCGTAGGCGTATCCAAACAACCGATAATGTTCATCAACGTAGATTTGCCTGAACCCGAAGGTCCCATAAAGGCAACGTATTCACCTTTGTTGACTTCAATAGAAACCGAACGAAGTGCATTCACCACTTCTGTACCCATTTTGTAAGTTTTCTGAATATCGGTTGTTTCAATGATTTTCTTCATTTTATCAAATAGTTGGAGTTCTTCAAATATAGTTCATTAAAATAGTTCAAGAAAATTTTTTGATAGAACAATTCCTAAGATGTTTAAAAAACTGTAATACTCTCTTCATTCCCGAAAATTTGATTTCTATTCCCAGTAAAAGCACTGATATTTGCTACATGATCCCAGAGCGATATGCATACCTAACAGAGAAGCTCAACTTTCCTGAATTTTCATTTGACTTGAAAAACGTGGAAGGTAAAATCCATATTTATGATCAATTGAGAAAAAAATATTTGGTCTTGACTCCTGAGGAATGGGTGCGACAACACATGATTCAATACCTCATCCAATTTAAAAATTATCCCAAAAGCCTGATTTCTTTAGAGAAAGGATTGATATACAATTCATTAAATAAGCGCTTTGATCTCTTGACGTTTAACCAAAAAGGAGAACCATTGCTGCTGATAGAGTGTAAAGCTCCAGAAGTACAACTCAATAAAAAAACAGTCAATCAGGTCACAGTATACAACCAAACCATTCAAGCGGAAATAATCGGAATTAGTAATGGTAAGCAACACTTTTTCTATAGACTTAATAAAGAGGTAAACAACTACCAACAGTTGACAGACCTACCAAATTTTATTTGATGAATTTGTGACAATCATCATATTTTTCGCTAATTTTAGGAATAATCTTTACTTCAAACCCACACTACCGATTATGAAAGTACAGCAGAAAGCCACTCCTTGTGAACTCTGTCTCAGCCGTAAATTTTCCTTGTTTGCTGGACTTGGAGACCAGCATTTATGTCATTTATCCGACAATAAAAATTTCATTACTCATAAAAAAGGACAAACATTATTTTACGAAGGAACCAAACCTTTAGGTGTGTTTTGTATCAATGATGGCATCGTCAAAGTATATAAAACCGCTTCCAACGGAAAAGATCAGATTATACGATTAGCAAAAAAAGGTGATTTTTTGGGTTATACTTCCCTTTTAGGTGAAGAAGTGTATTCCAATTCAGCTACAATCATAGAAGATGCCAAAATTTGCTTTGTCCCCAGAGAATCGTTCTTAAAAGTACTCGGTGAAGACAATGACTTCCATAGAAGAGTCACCAAAGCCATCTGTTCGGACTTGGGTGTAATGGAAGAAAAACTGACCGACGCAACCCAAAAATCCATCCGAGAGCGGTTGGCGTTTACTTTGCTTAAGCTTTCCGAATCCTATGGTTTGGATGGAGAAAATAGCGAAAAAATTGATGTCATGCTAACAAGAGAAGAAATAGCTGGTTTAGTGGGTACAGCTACAGAAACAGTGATTAGGCTGCTTTCCGAATTTAAAAAAGATGAATTGATCGCTTTTGAAGGGAAGAAAATATTGGTATTAGATAAAAAAGGGCTGGCAAGAATCTCTGACTTCTACGGCTGATTTATTTGGAAGACCATTTATACAAAACCTTTTAACTTTCCCGTTAAAAGGTTTTTCTTTTGTAAGAGTTAGATTTCTAGTGGAAAAAATGAGAAGTAGGCACTTGTACATGATTGCATTTTGTTGGTTGATAACCCTTCAAAGTCATGCGCAATCCACAGCTTTCAAATTACTGTTGGATACTTTTTATGACAAGGAGTTCCCAACTATTTCTCCAAAGGGAGTTTCGAACTTAAAAAATCCACTGATATTGGATACGAGGGAATGGAATGAGTTTCAGACTTCCCATATTAAAAATGCGCACTATGTTGGTTACAACAATTTTGATATTTCTACCATCCAAGAAAAAGATAAATCAAGACCTATTATCGTATATTGTTCTATTGGCGTGAGAAGTCAAGATATTGGGAAAAAGCTACAAGAAGCAGGCTATGTCAACGTTTACAATCTTTATGGAGGTATTTTTCATTGGGTCAATGAAGAAAATACCGTTTACAAAGATGATCAACCCACCAAAAAAGTCCATGCTTACAACAGAGCTTGGGGTATTTGGTTGAATAAAGGGGAGAAAGTGTATGGGGATTGATTGTGAACAAAGGAAAGTGAACGATAAACAGTGCACATAATTCTTGATGCGATAGCGAAAACTCGCTTTTCTCCAACCGAGTTCATCTTGTTTCTTGAGACTTGATTTCTACCTTAAAACCCAGCCTCTAAATTTAAGTATCTGGCATCTAATCTCTTTCATCAACATATGTTACAATACATACAACTATTATTCATTCTCCTCTTTGTACCAGTAGCGTGTGGGAATTCTAAGCTTGGAATGGAAGGTACCTCTTCCCCCTCTCACGAGATCTGGGATAAGCTATTACAAACTCACGTAAGTGTGGATGGAAAAGTCAACTATCAGGGATTCATTCAGGACAAAAATAAGTTACAAGTATATCTCGATAACCTGAGTCAACATGCCCCTGATCGGAAAACTTGGACGCAAAATGAACAATTGGCCTATTGGATCAATGCCTATAATGCATTTACAGTCAAACTCATCATCGACCACTATCCATTGAAAAGCATACAAGATCTCCAACCCAAACTCAACATCCCATTAGTCAATACCGTTTGGAATTTGGAATTTTTCGAAATCGGTGGAAAGAAAGCAAGCTTAGACGAGATAGAACATAAAATTCTACGCAAAGAATTTGATGAGCCAAGGATTCACTTTGCTATAAACTGTGCCTCATTTTCCTGTCCAAAACTATTGAATGAAGCCTTCATGCCAGCAAAGTTGGAAAAGCAACTCCAAGCTACTGCCGTGGATTTTATCAACGATCCCAAGAGAAATAAAATTTCCGCTAATGCCGTGGAAATTTCCCAAATTTTTTCTTGGTTCAAAGGTGATTTTACTAAAAATGGCAGTATCATTGATTACTTGAATCAATATTCAGCAATAAAAATTAACCCGAAAGCGAAAGTGTCACACTTGAGCTATGATTGGTCATTAAATGAATAATTCCCCTTACGTAATTATAGGAAATGGAATTGCAGGAATCACTTGCGCCAGGCACATCCGCAAATACAATGCAGATGCTCCCATCTTGGTGATTTCAGGAGAGTCCGAGCATTTTTTTTCACGTACAGCCCTGATGTATATTTACATGGGGCATATGAAGTATGAGCACACCAAACCTTACGAAGATTGGTTTTGGGAAAAAAACAGAATCCACTTAAAACGAGCTTGGATCACCGATATCAACCTCCATCAAAAAACAATTCACAGCAGTGAAGGAGAGCTCATACCGTTTGGTACACTTATCATTGCAACAGGTTCTAAGCCTTTTACTATTGGATGGCCAGGGGAACATCTAAAAGGTGTACAGGGATTGTACAGTTTACAGGATTTAGAGCAAATGGAAGCCAATACCCAAGGTATTCAGCATGCCGTAATCGTAGGCGGAGGTTTAATTGGTATCGAAATGGCTGAAATGCTCCAAAGCCGTCATATAGATGTTACCTTTTTGGTTCGGGAAAAAAACTTTTGGGACAATGTATTACCTGAAGAGGAAGCGAAAGTCATCAATAGGCATATCAAGGCACACGGTGTAGACCTTAGATTGGCTAGCGAATTACAAGAAATCCTCTCCGACGAAAAGGGTGCCGTCCGGGCCATACGTACTGCTGCAGGCGAAGAAATACCCTGTCAATTTGTGGGGCTTACTATTGGCGTTACGCCAAATATTGAGTTTTTAAAAAATCAACCTACTATTACAACTAATAAAGGGGTGATGGTGGATCAATTTTTCAGGACCTCAGTTCCAGATGTCTATGCAATTGGTGATTGTGCGGAATTTATTGAGGCACCCGGCTCCCATCGTAAAAACATCGAACAAGTATGGTACACAGGCCGAATGCATGGAGAAACCTTGGCTTACAATCTTACACACTCCGATCCAATGCCTTATAAACCTGGAATTTGGTTCAATTCTGCAAAGTTTTTTGACTTGGAATATCAAACCTACGGTTGGGTTCCAAACAAAATTCCAGCGGTACTTGATACTTTCTATTGGGAAAACAACGAAGGAACTGTAGCCATCCGTTTCACTTATGATAAAACTGTAGGGACAATTAAGGGAATTAATACCATTGGTTGGCGCATGCGTCATGCTTATTTTGATCGAGCAATTGAAGAGGGCTGGCTGTTTGAAAAAATTCTAAGCCATTTGGATAGAGCCAACTTTGATGCTGAATTTTCAAAAAACTATACTCCACAAGTAATCCTAGCTTACAATAAAGCTAAAAACAGAAGCCTATCCTTGCCAAAAAAAGGATTGATCAGAAGACTATTAACCGCATTTTCATGAAAACGATACAATCACTAGGCATTGTCCTTTTTTGTTTGGCTTTGGCATTTTTCAGTATACTTCCTTTCATTGGATCCTATACACTTAGACCAGAGTTGGTAGAGAAAAATACCAAAGATATCCATCAAAAACAGATGTTGGAAATCTTGCAGCCTATGTATGGAGAGCTCTATTCTTCCAATGTTGCCTTTATTGCAGATTTCAATAAGTATTTCAATAACTATAACGACGCACTCAAAGCGAGTCAGTCTTGGGATCAAGTGATTTGGGATAACTATGCACTTCCCTTGACCAAAGCATCCTCGCAAAGCCCTGTTACCGAAAACCCATGGTTATATTTGGGGCTCACCGTATTTCTTGCGATCGTTGGAGCCTTACTTTATATCCTGCCCATGTATGCTGGAAAGCTTCCAGGTATTAAACATGATGGTATTTATTTTTCATCCATGAAATCAAAGGGACTTTTAGGCATTATCACTGGTTCTTGGTTAATTCTCTTTTACATAGTCCTTTACTGGTTTCCGGAGTATTTGACTAATTTAATTCTAATGGTAGATCCTCTCAGCATGGCCATTTCAGGTAATCCCGCGAGCCAATGGTTTTTATATGGACTGATCTACACCATTGCTATTTTAGTGATGGGGATACGGATGTTTAAAAAATATAAGGGCAATGCCTATCAACGCCTACGAACTGGCTCGGTAATGTTTTTTCAGTTGGCTTTTGCCTTTATGCTCCCAGAAATATTGGTCCTATTCAACATGCCTTGGCATGATTTCAAAAATATTTGGCCACTCGATTACTCCTTTTTCTACGATTATCGACTGGAAGGTATGACAAGTTCAGGCGCACTAGGAATGTTTATGCTGATATGGGGGATTATTTTAATTATCGTAGCAGTCCCTTTGCTGACCTATTTTTATGGAAAACGATGGTATTGCTCTTGGGTCTGTGGCTGTGGGGGCTTAGCCGAAACCCTCGGAGACCCCTATCGTCAGCTTTCTGATAAGTCTTTAAAAGCATGGAGTATTGAACGCTACCTGATTCATGGAGTCTTGGTTTTTGCAGTGGTGATGACGGCTGTTACCCTTGTCAATTACTTTATGGAGTTCGAATTGCTGGGACAAGCGACCAATCAACTGCACAGCATTTATGGCTTTGCTATCGGTTCAGCATTTGCAGGAGTCATCGGAACAGGCTTTTATCCTTTGATGGGTAATCGGGTTTGGTGTAGATTTGGATGCCCATTGGCGGCTTACTTAGGAATGGTACAGCGCTTTAAATCTAGATTTAGAATCACCACCAATGGAGGACAATGTATTTCTTGTGGAAATTGCTCCACCTATTGTGAGATGGGCATCGATGTACGTTGGTATGCGCAACGGGGCCAAAATATCGTCCGCTCATCCTGTGTGGGTTGTGGTGTTTGCGCTTCCGTGTGTCCAAGAGGGGTGCTAAAATTGGAAAATGCCGACGAAGAAGGTAGATTGCAGGACCTTCCTATCATCATTGGAAACAAATCCATCACGATCAAAAACTAATGATTGTACTTTACATCTTTGTGTTGCTGTATGCTATAGCCATGCTGTTTATATTGTTGTATGGATTTGCACAAGCTGATTTGCTCATACAGTATTGGAAAAAACCAAAAGAAGAAAAAAGTTTACCGGTAATTCCACATGATTCACTGCCGAAAATTACCGTGCAACTCCCCATTTTCAATGAGCGCTATGTGGTCGAACGTTTGATTCATGCAGTAGCCAAATTTAACTACCCAACAAATTTATTGGAAATACAGCTGCTAGATGACAGCACAGATAGTACTTCTGATATTATCCAAAAAACCATCAAAAATTATCCTGATATAAACTTTGATTTTATCCACCGGGAAAACCGTCAAGGTTATAAGGCAGGGGCATTAAAAGAGGGATTAGCTCAAGCTCAAGGTGAATTCATCGCCATTTTTGATGCAGACTTTGTTCCGGACCCAAATTTTATTCTCCAAACCATTCCCCATTTTCAGGATCCTGAGGTCGGTATGGTACAAAGTAGATGGACTCATCTCAACGAGGATTATTCGATTTTTACACGCTTGCAAGCCTTTGCTTTGGATGCTCATTTCACAGTAGAGCAGACGGGTAGAAACAGGCAGCAAGCATTTATCAACTTCAATGGAACGGGTGGAATTTGGAGAAAAAGCTGTATCCTAGACGCCGGCAACTGGGAAGCTGACACCTTAACCGAAGATCTTGACTTAAGCTACCGAGCGCAACAAAAAGGTTGGAAATTTATTTATAGGGAAGACATTGAATCACCCGCTGAACTCCCTCCGGTCATGTCAGCAATCAAATCCCAGCAATTTAGATGGACCAAAGGAGGAGCTGAGTGTGCTACCAAACATTTGAAAAATGTCTGGAGAGAAAAGCATAGTTTACATAAAAAATGGCATGCAACTGCCCATTTATTGAATGCGGTGTTATTTGTGGCAGTTTTGACAGTGGCTATCAGTTCTATTCCGATTTGGTGGGGCTTTTACAATGAATTATTGCCAACATGGTTATTTACCATTGCAAAAATTTTCTTAGCTGGATTTGTAATCGTAGCTGGAGTGTATCTTTCAGCAAATATCAGTTTAGCCAAATACAAGGGTGCAAGTACGCTCAAGTTTTTATGGGAATTGCCCTTGTTTTTGATGGTCAGCATGGGGCTTTCGCTGCACAATTCCCAAGCAGTCATCGAAGGACTCACCGGGAAGAAATCACCTTTTATCCGAACTCCAAAATACAACCTAAAAAAATCTGACACTTGGTGGAGCAATCCCTACCATTCCCTAAAAATGCCTATCACCACCTACTTGGAAGCTGGCTTGGCCTTGGTTTTTGGATACATGCTTTTCTTAGCAATTTCTTATGAACAGTTAGCTATGGTTGTATTTCATGGAATGCTCTTTGTAGGTTTTTCCATCGTCAGTGTCACATCCTTTCTAAGCTACCGGTCCAATTGACTTACTCACTCTTGAAATCTTAAGGCTCGCAGAAAGCGCTGAATCCGCGGAAAAATTAGAACACAGATTGAAAATGTGATTGACGCTGATTCACACAGATTTTTTTGCTGACGCAAAGGGAGGAGGGTTCGCGGAAGGCGTGGAAAACGCGAATAAGAAGGAAAATGGATGTTTTGATGTTTGAAAGTGTCTTGTCCTGAAAATACTTGACATTTTTTAAGAATAATCTTCCTATTTACACGCCGTTAAAATAAGTCACCAAAAGACACAACTTCCACTCTGTGGCAGATTTCTATGGCCAACCCTCAAAAATCGGATGTTCTAACCTATCTTTTGTCGGTCGTACCTACGGCACTTAAGGTGTGACGCTATCATCAATCTGTGGGTTGAAGCTAGCAAGTCTGCCGCCCCTATGGACTTTTTGCCGTTCCCTCCCTCATCATGTCACGTCCTGAATTTCTCGCTTCTAGCCTCCTGCTTGCAGCAGGCAAGTCTCGCCTCTTGATTCTTGATTCTTGTCTCTTGATTCTTAAATCTCGCTTCTACGATCCTTTCTTCTCCACTCCTTCCATCAGCTCCGCTTGCACCTTGATCGACTCCACATGGATAATTTGGAAGAGCTCTTTGATAAAATCGGGATTTAGCTGCATTTGAACAGCCCATTCGGGTCTGGATTCAAACACTTTTTTCCATCGCTCCATTTGAAAAAGAGCTTGGTCATTTTCCTTTTTAAAAACGCCTGCCTGTTCTACTAATTTCATGCGCTGACGTAAGGTGGAAAGCAAGGCCCTGTCTACCTCATCAATCTGCTCCCGAATCAACTCTAATTTACTTTTAAAAATTGGATTTTCAGCGGATGAATTAGGGACATGTAATTGCTCCAAAAGCACACCCAGGTCATCGGGCGTTAATTGCTGGGCTACATCCGACCAAGCCTCATCAGGATGGATATGAGACTCTATAATCAGTCCATCCATATCCAAATCCAAGGCCATTTGAGCAATCATAGGGATCAAATCCCTTTTACCACAGATATGACTTGGATCGTTGATTAAAGGAATTGCCGGGTAGCGTGTCTTCAATTCCAAAGGAATCTGCCATAAAGGACTGTTGCGATATGTCTGATCATTAAAATTGGAAAACCCGCGATGAATAGCCCCTAAACGCTTGATTCCAGCTTGATTGATTCGTTCCAAAGCACCTATCCATAAAGCTAAATCAGGGTTAACAGGATTTTTCACCAATACAGGAATGTCCACTCCCTTTAAAGCATTCGCGATTTCCTGAACAGTGAATGGATTAACAGTCGATCGGGCTCCTATCCATAAAATATCAATGCCATACTCCAATGCCTTTTCTACATGATATGGACTAGCGACTTCTATAGCAAAGCTTACACCGTACTTTTCCTTGATATCTTTGATCCAAGGAAGGGCAATCTCCCCTACTCCTTCAAAAGAATTTGGACGCGTACGAGGCTTCCATACACCTCCACGAATGATCTGAATACCTTTTTCTACCAATTTCCCAACAGTTGCATCCAACTGCTGCGGTGTTTCTACACTGCAAGGACCAGCAATTACAAAAGGTTTGTCGGTGGCAAAGCCCCATTCGTTTAAGCGTATTGTATCCACAGCTAAGTTTAATTTGTATACAAAACTAGCTTGCCTCTAGATTTGTTCCTAACCTAATTAAAAATGGAGTAACCTACCGTCCATTCAAAGAAGTCGGCTCTTCCTTTATGTGCTTTAATGCTGAGTCCGGTAAAAAGGTTATTATCAAAACGATAGCGAAGACCAATTCGCTGGTAAAACCAATTCCATTCATCGTTGAACCGATTCCGATGGGCATATACACCCACACCCATAGGGGCATACAATTTTTCAGTCAATAACCATTCCCATGATCCAAAGACTGCAAAAGAGTTGGCATCCCAAAAGGAATTCTCTCGAGGTTCTCGTACCCTTGTTTCCCATCCTCCGGAATAGAAGTGTTCCAATCCGAGACCAAATCTATGCTTATACGAAAACTCCCGGAGCACATGGATCCCGGTCCCCATTTTAAAATGCTTGGTATCGCCTACAAAATATTCTTTCACACCCGGAGCTACATGGAAATGGATGGCTGTTTTGGATTGATGCTTTGGAAGAGAGGTGTCTTTGAAATCCATTTCACTTTCTTTGGTCAACCGATATTGCACCCCCAGAGAAAAAGGAAACAAATTGATGCCTGAATTGGGCAAACTTGACGCACCGTTTGAAAAATGTTTGAAACCAAAGGTACTGGACAAGGCTGTTCTATCCGTAAGGCTCACAGCTGCTCGAAACCCGAGATGAGCATACACATTTCTATAGGACCCAATGAATAGATTCAATGGATTTTCTTCAGGATCAAAGGGATTGAAATTGTAAGAAAGTCCGTAAGATGCAAAGTAACTAAATCTGACTTTTTGATACCTAGGGAATGTAAATGGCATATTAAGGAAAAAATACAAGGCATTGGGTTCTCCCACATTGGCATTATGAAATGTAGAACCATAAAAACCAACCCCAAAAGTAGGGAAACGATACACTTTGGAATACAAATTTTCAGAACCTCTCCTAAAGCCAAGTCTTGCATCTACCCCAATGTATGAAGAGCTATTTCTAATTTGCTCTCCAAAATCAGAGCCATTTCCAAGCATAGGACCGCCTTCCACACTCAAGTCCAAGTACTTTTCAAACTTGGGAGATTTTTTGCTTTTTGACAGGTCAATTTGACCCCAAGCTTGAAAGGAAATAATAATTAAAACAGCAAGCAGAGCACTCTTGATTACACCCATCTCGTTTAGTTGATTTAAATAATTTGCTAATTAGCGTTTTTTTGAAAAATAAAAAAATAGTGTTTGCCAATCCTGATTAAATATTGGCATTCATTATTCAACGTTCTTTTACCAAACAATTAACAAGTCCACATAGTTTTTTGATATATTTGCGACATAATTCAAAGCTTTATGCCAGTTAAACCCAAGATTTCTTTTGAGAACCTCGAGGTCGCTTTCGCATCCAAGTCGGATGTAGAATTGAAAAAAATGTACCTCATATTTGCAACGGTCAATAATAACCTTGCTGTAAGCGTGGGTACAAAACTCGCGAATTGGTCTTTTGCCTTGGGTTTGCCAATTAAAAGCATTATGAAAGCCACCATGTTTGGTCATTTTTGCGGGGGAGAATCCATACAAGATTGTGAGTCATCAGTTCAGAAACTGGCTGAATATGGAATCAAAACTATCTTGGATTACTCCGTAGAAGGAAAAGGTGACGAAGCGAGCTTTGAAGCAACTAAAAATGAAATTCTTCGGACAATTGAGCGGTCGGCAGGTGATGTACATATGCCTTTTGCTGTATTCAAAGTAACGGGCCTGGGCGATTATGCGATCATGACCAAAATCCAAGCAAAAAAAGCGCTTACACCCGAGGAGCAGTTAGCATTTGACCGCATGCAAAAGCGAGTGGATGAGCTTTGCAAAGCTGCCTTTGAAGCAGATACCAAAATCTTGATTGATGCAGAAGAATCATGGTTTCAGGACGTAATTGATGAAATGGCATATAAGGCCATGAAAAAATATAATCAAGAAAAGTGCGTCGTGTATAACACCTATCAAATGTATCGGCATGATATGTTGGAGCGCCTGAAAAAAGCACATGAAATCGCCCATGCACAGGGCTATTGGTTAGGTGCCAAATTGGTGAGAGGGGCATATATGGAAAAAGAGCGAGACCGTGCTCTAAGCAAAGGCTATCAAAGTCCCATTCAACCTACAAAAGAAGCCTCAGATAGAGATTACAATGCGGCTTTAACTTTTTGCGTGGAGAACCTTTCTTCCATAGGATTGGTTTCAGGTTCGCACAACGAACAAAGCAATCATCTGTTAGCTGAACTGATCGCTGACAAAGGGTATGACCCTCAGGACCACCGCATCTATTTTGCGCAATTATATGGCATGAGTGACAATATTTCCTACAACTTAGCGAATGCAGGGTATAATGTTGTGAAATACGTACCTTACGGCCCCGTAGAAAAAGTTATGCCCTACCTTTCTAGAAGGGCTGAAGAAAACACCTCTGTCGCAGGTCAGTCCAGCAGAGAGTTCGATTTAGTTCGTAGAGAAATGAATCGAAGAAGGAATAAAAAATCGTAATTAACTATAAAATTTTCAAAAGGCTATTATACCTTTTTAAATCAAATCAGCACAATGCAATTACTGAGCGAACAGGAGTTAGAGCGTAGAAAAGACAGAGAAGAGTTGATGAAACTGGGAATCAATCCCTATCCAGCAGATTCTTTTGCTATCAACGTCACCGCACAAGATATTCATCAAAATTACGAACGTCGCAAAAACGACTATAAAAACATTTCCATAGCAGGGCGTTTAATGAGCCGTAGGATTATGGGTTCTGCATCGTTTGCCGAGCTCCAAGATTCCACTGGAAGACTGCAGATCTATATCCGAAGAGACGATATCTGTCCTGAGGAAGATAAAACATTCTACAATACCGTATTCAAAAAATTACTGGGAATCGGTGACTTTATCGGCGTAAAGGGCTACATTTTCACCACACAAACGGGTGAAATCTCCTTACATGTTACTGAATTGAAAGTCCTATCTAAATCTGTCAAACCACTACCAGTGGTCAAAAGAGATGATGATGGAAATGTATACGATGGGTTTACAGATCCTGAATTACGCTACAGACAGCGGTATGTTGATTTGGTTGTTAATCCAGATGTTAAAAATGTATTCCTAACCCGTTCTCGAATCATTACCAACATGCGTAAGTTTTTCGATGACCGAGGTTGGTTGGAGGTGGAAACACCAATTTTACAACAAGTTCATGGAGGTGCGGCAGCTAGACCATTCAATACGCATCACAATACCTTGGATATGCCTTTGTATTTAAGGATTGCCAATGAATTGTATTTGAAACGATTGATCGTGGGCGGTTTTGATGGAGTGTATGAATTTGGAAAAATGTTCCGAAATGAAGGCATGGACCGCACCCATAATCCAGAATTTACTTCCATGGAAATATATGTAGCCTACAAAGACTACATCTGGATGATGGAAATGGTAGAAACCTTATTGGAAAAAGTTACCGAATCCATTCATGGAAAGACTGTCGTAGCTGTAGGCGATAAGCAAATTGATTTTGCAGGCCCATACAGAAGACTAACCATGTTTGATTCCATCAAGGAATATGCAGGAGTAGACGTCAGCGAACTCGATGAAGCCGGCTTGCGTCAGGTCTGTGCTGAGATGGGCATCGAAGTAGATAACAGCATGGGCAAAGGCAAATTGATTGATGAAATCTTTGGTGAAAAAGTTGAGGCTAATCTGATTCAGCCTACCTACATCACCGACTACCCCATCGAAATGACTCCTTTAGCTAAGAAGCACAGAAGCAAAGATGGCTTGGTGGAGCGCTTTGAATTATTTGTGAACGGCAAGGAAATCGCCAATGCATACTCTGAATTAAATGATCCGATCGATCAGCGAGAGCGGTTTGAAGACCAATTGAAATTAGCTGCAAGAGGTGATGATGAAGCTATGGCCATGGATGATGATTTCTTGCGCGCCTTAGAATATGGAATGCCTCCAACTGCTGGTCTGGGCATTGGAATCGATCGATTAACGATGCTATTGACGAATAATTCCACCATACAGGAAGTACTGTTCTTCCCTCAGATGCGTCCAGAGAAAAAAGTGAAAATTGCGAGCGACGAAGATTTTATAGCATTGGGTATATCAGCAGGGTTGATCCCAGTGATACGAGATATGAATATCCACACCATCGAGCAATTGAAAGAGTACGATCCAAACAAACTCTTCAATGATGTCTGCGGTCGTAGAAAAAAACTCAAATTAGACATAGCCAATCCTACAAAAGAAGAAGTAGAAAGCTGGTTGCAGTGAGCAGTTGATGGTGGACAGTGAGTAGTTGACAGTGCACAGTGCACAGTGTGGGAATAGAAAACTAGTTGGAAGGATTCCTAGAGACTGTAGAGGCGGCTAAAATTATAGGCTTAAGTCTTAATCTAGCAGAGGATAAAATAATAGACCAGTGAATGGGTCATAAAAACACTGTTCTCAAATTTCAAAATTGGAGTGCTGCCAAGCGCTCCAATTTTTTTTATGTCAATCAGTTATTTATAAAATCAGTCTTCTATGATCTAAATTCCTTAGGGGAGAAAGCTTTTCCAAAGTTCAAAACTTTGGAAAAGTTACCATAACCACAATCTCTCTTGTTCTGCAAATTCTTGAGATTTTTCTATTGTTTTTCGTTTGTTTTCAATCCCCTTATATCTCTATAATGGGTTAAAACCTGGGGTGATTGATGAGCTTAATTCGTTCATTCTTAATTCCCACTCTTGGATATAATCATATCTCTGCATATTTTTTTTGCTCTTTCTGTATATTTTGCGAGACTTGTTTCTTCTTCGTCTAAACTTTCGCTTCTCGGCTCTTTTTTCGCGACTCTCGTTTCTCGTATCTTAATACGTAGTAGATGGTACATCCCTTACACTCCTGCCGACTTTTTATATTACCACAAATATTTTCCCAAGAATTGCCATTTTTCAAACCATACTATCAAAATTTTACAGTATTTTTAACAAATTCACTTTTACAGCAACCTATGAATCTTCGATTAAACTCAGAATTTGGAACATTGAAGGCTGTGTTGATGCACAGGCCGGGCAAAGAAATTGACAGACTTACTCCTTATAATAAGGAGTTTTTGCTCTTCGAAGATGTGCCTTACTTAGAAGCCATGCAAAAAGAGCATGATTTTTTTACCGATCTTATCAAGCAAACTACCGGCGCCACCGTATTTCGACTGAGAGAGTTACTGATGCAAGTATTGGGAGACCGTACAATTTTGGAAAGCTTGATGAAAGCAGCCTTAGTCAGATCAGGACAAACACATTTATGTGAATATATCTTGGATAGACTTTCGACTGCTGAATGCACCACCGTATTGACAGCGGGGATAAAAGTGCACGAGTTAAAAAGAAAAATCCCCAATGCCCCCACCGGTGAATTGATGGATTATGCATTCATCATCCCACCTAGTCCCAACCTTTACTTCCAACGAGACCCTATGGCGATCACCCCAGGAGGCATCATATTCTCCAGTATGAACAAAGAAGGAAGGCAACGCGAGGCAGACCTCTTAAGAACCATCTTTGAAAATCACCCAGAGTTTAAAGACAACGTCAACAGGCTCTATCCTATCAATGGACACGACAATCCTCCAAGTATCGAGGGAGGAGATGTGATCGTACTTTCCAAAAAAGCCGTAGCCATCGGAAATTCTGAGCGCACCAATGAAAAAGCCATTTACCATGTTGCCAAAGCGCTTTTAGCCGAAGGGTCTGTTGAAAGGGTTTATGAGGTACACCTACCTCAAAAAAGGCAATACATGCATTTGGATACCGTATTCACCATCTTGGATGAAAACCTGGTACTCACCTATCCGGACGCGCTTAATTCAGTACTTCAAACTTCTCTTTACACTTTAAAAGATATACAAGATGGAAAGGCTACCATCAAAAGGCAGGTATTAAAGGAATCTTTGCTTACGATATTGGAGCGGGAAATCCCTCATTTGGAAATATTATCCACGGCGGATGGCAATCCAGACTATGCGATGAGAGAACAATGGTTTGATGGAGCAAATGTGTTTGCTATTGGCCCCCGCAGAGTGATTTCCTACAATCGAAATATACACACCAACAGAGCCCTGAGAAATATGGGAGTAGAGGTATTGGAAATCCCCTCATCAGAATTATCCCGTGGATTAGGTGGACCTAGATGTATGACCATGCCACTGAGCCGAGCGAAGCTTTAGAAATCGAAGAAGCTTCTTCTACGAGAAACCTTCAAGTCTTGTAACATGGCCGCATTGACCCTGATATCAATGTTGTAAGAAGTAAATCGGCCAAATGGAATCCAGCTCATATCCAATCTCCAGCAATGCAAATTTCTGGAAATACCGATCATGGTTTGAGTAATTTGTGCGGTCATAAAGTCATACCCACCATTAAATTTTACTTTCCATTTATCTGTCAAACTCACATCCCCATTGACAGTCATTGCAGAAGTAACATTGGCATCTCTGCCGGGCTGTCGATTGTAAGCAATATTATATCCAAAACCCAAATTCCATGGAATACTCCAATCGATATACATGGCAGGATCGTTTACAATCCTATTGATTTCATTCTCCACAAACTCATTCATCACACCGCCTTGCTGCAAAAAATCATTGGTCAAATCCTCCCTCACTTCTCCTGGAGTGCGTTCCCCACCGGTAGGATTGATATTTCCGTTTAGGTTTAGTGTCAAATTTCTGAGGTTACCCAATCCCTGCCCCGAAGTCCATGCCAATTGATTGACACGACGTCCTGTAACAGCCCCTGTTTGAGAATTGACGATGCGTTGCTCTGCATACATATCGAAATTACCCGAGAAGTTGACAGAAAGCTTGTCGTCAAAAAAGGAGGTTCGTGTATTGAAGTTGATCGGAGCCAACTGGAAAGAGTCTGCTGCAAAATTGTAAGAAGTGGAAAAATTCAAAGATTGCAACAATGGGATTTTCTTAGTTTGCATTTTTTCATCATCCGAATCCTGTCTGATTTTCGCTTCTAGCACATTTCGAATATTGATGGCCAAAGCACGAGACTCTCCTAGCGGTGCACCTGAAAAAATGAATCCTTGATGTCTGGAAAATAGCTGTGTATTTCCTTCTCTATCTACTTGTACCTCTTGGTAAAAACCAAATGCAGGATTAGAGAAATCGGGGGTGTAGTTGAACGAAAAAGTAGGTTGCATGTGGTGACGAATACGTTCTATTTTTTTACTTCTTTTGGGCGTATACATGCCATAAATGTTTGTATTCAAAGAAAAGGAAGAATTGAAGAATCCCACTCTATTAAACCCAGACTCCAAAATCCTATCTACTCGATTTTCTACAGGATTGAAATAATAATTGATCCGTTCGAGATACCACAATTCTGTATAGTTTGCCGCCGCAGTGCCCGTGAAGTGCTTGAATAAGCGGAAATTAGAAGAAACAGGTATTGTGTGTCTAGCGCCATTGTCAGCCTCTCTCAAAAGCTGTGCAAAGTTTTCCCTAGCAAAAGGGATGATGTTTGGGTTTTGAACAAAACCCTCTTCCAAATCCAACTGCTGCTGTATTGCCGCACTTTGCACGCCAAAAGGAGGCGTAATGCGGTTATTGATACTATTCTGTAAGTTAAAGTTCCAAGCTACGTTGAGTGTTTTGATAGGCTCTATCTTGGAATTTTGAAAAGGGCTCTGCCGGTTCATGTTGACCGCAATATCTGGTAAAATGATGTTTACTTCATCTGTTTGGATATTTTGGGAGTGGCGCATATTTGCCGACATGCTGAAAGGAGTTCCTTGAAAAGTTTTGCTGTAGGATATATTGGAAGAGAATTCAGCCCTAGTATTGGCAGCAAAAGATACTGGGTTAATCACCACGTTATTGTAATTGCTAGTACCCGCATTCACAGAAGCTGAAAACCTAGAATTACCACGAGACTCCGGAGAGTGATTCCAATTGACCCAAATGGTATTATAGTCAATGGGATTTAGTTCGGTCTCCGGGCTTCGAAAACGCTGGTAGTCCAAGTTAAACCCACCATTATATTTATACCGCTTTTTGTAAACAGTGGCAGCCTTGGCACCATAGCCTCCCAAGGAGTATACATCTGCAGTTACCCGTGTATGAATATAATCGTTGAAGGCAAAATAATAGCCGAAATTTCTCAAGAAGAATCCACGAGCTCGTTCCTGTCCCCAAGACGGGAAGACAATTCCGGAGGCTTTTTCATCGGGAGTATCGGGGATTATACCAAATGGCAAACCAGCAGGTGTAGGAATCCCATTGAAATACATATTGAATGGCCCGGTGACGATTTGCTTCCCTCGAATAGATTTGATCTTATTAGCCGAAATATGCCAATGCGGTTCGGCAAGATTACAGGTAGTATAATATCCCCTGTCCATGTAAATGCTTCCATCCTGATCTTTTTTAATCGTTTGACCACGCAGTAAGCCATCTTGCTGTTCGGTAACTACATCTTTGATGATTGCTTTTTGGGATTTGAAATTATACCGCATTTCCTTGCGTATTTCGTAGGAAGTCCCTCCTTCTTTAAAAATCGGATTACCCTGAATATTTCCAAGACTATCTACAACCCCAGAGGCAAACAGTTCATTTTTTTCCCAGTCTACAATAATCAAATCTGCATCCAAACGGATATTTCCATATTCAAACCATGCGTCCTTGTGAAGAATTAACTTATTATTGACAAAATCTGTGATGATACTATCTTCACCATAATAATTGATGACGGTCTGAATATCACTTTTAGGTACTGTTTTTGTAGAGTCAGCAAGGGGAATAGTATCTTGGGCTAATTTGTCCAAAGAGTCCAGCGGAGACAAGTCTAAAGTTTGGGGATTGAGCACAGTATCAGGCGCTACTACCCTTCTTTCAACCCCCCGTTGATTTCTTTGTTGCGAAAATGCTGATGGGGTAAAGTAACCCAACAACAGGAACGCTAACAAGCAAAGCCACTTATTCTGCACTGATAGATTTTGATTTGATTAAAAATTTCTAAAATTTGCCTTGGCAAAGTTAATAGTTTACCACGCATGGAACGCTTCAAAGTAAAAAATATTCTTCTTATTTCAATTTTTACGCTCTCTTTGGTTTTTGCAGGCTTTTCTCCCACCGGAACTAAGGCTCCTGAATATCGTTTGAAACGGGTGGTGATCGACGCGGGACATGGAGGAAAAGACCCTGGGGCTGTAGGCGCCGTCTCCAAAGAAAAAGATATCGCTTTGGCTGTCGCTTTGAAAGTGGGTGAATATGTCAAAAAAAACCTGCCAGGTGTTGAGGTGATTTATACACGCAACTCAGACGTATTTGTGGAATTAAAGGAGCGAGCAAACATTGCCAACCGAAACAAAGCGGATCTCTTCATTTCTATCCACTGTAATGCTGCGAGCAATCGGGCTGCATACGGAACTGAAACGTTTGTCATGGGTACCAAAAACTTTGAAGCAAACTTTGAGATTGTGAAGCGGGAAAACTCGGTAATCTTGTTGGAGGATAATTACGAAGAAAGCTACGAGGGATTTGACCCGACCTCCCCTGAATCCTACATCATGTTTAACTTAACCCAAAAAGCATTTTTAAGTGGCAGCATTTCATTGGCATCCAAAATAGAAAGTGACTTTTCTTCACGAGTCAACCGCACTAGTAGAGGCGTCAAACAAGCACCTTTATATGTATTATGGACCACTTCCATGCCTTCTGTTTTGGTTGAATTAGGTTTTATCTCCAATCGCAACGAAGAGGCATTTATGAACAATAAGGACAATCAAGCTTATTTAGCCTCTGCCATTTACCGCTCAATCAAGGCTTATAAAGAGGAAATTGAGGAATTACAATAAGACATGAGTGAAACCACCCGCCATCCGATTGTGGATGTGATTATACCTGCCTACAACGAGGAGCAGTCTATCCATCATGTCATCAAGGAAATTCCCACTTTTGTTAGACACATCATCGTTGTCAACAACAATTCAACTGACCAAACAAAAACCGTAGCCCAGCAAGCAGGGGCCATTGTATTGGACGAACCCATCATGGGCTATGGAAGAGCTTGCTTGACTGGCATGACATTTTTGGAGAGCCTAGATAGACAACCGGATATGTTGGTTTTTCTGGATGGAGATTACAGCGATTATCCTGAGCAAATGCATGACCTTATCCAACCAATAATAAATAACGATATTGATTTTGTTTTAGGATCGAGAGCCAAGGGGAAAAGAGAACGCGGTTCAATGACCTTGCCACAGGTTTTTGGAAACTGGCTATCCACTTCCCTGATGCGCTGGAGATTTGGTACTACTTATTCGGATTTAGGACCTTTTCGGGCGATCAAATGGGAAAAGCTAAAGAGTCTAGGAATGATCGATCAGAACTATGGCTGGACCATAGAAATGCAAATCAAAGCTTTCAAAAAAGGATTAACTTATCAAGAAATCCCTGTGGACTATCGCAAAAGAATTGGCGTATCCAAAGTCAGTGGTACCATCAAAGGAGTCTTTGGTGCAGGTTATAAAATTTTATGGACTATCTGGAAATACCGCTAAAATTCAATTCATATCCATCAAGGATATAGTTTTTTTTGAACGAGTGTTCTTTACGCCTGCTTAAAAAAAGAGTTTTTTCTGTAGATTTAAAAAAAGTTATTGAAAAAGGGTTGAATTTTCACATCAAACCCCATAACTAACTATATTTCAGTAGGATATTCTGAAAAAGCTTAGTATGTTTAATCAAATTTCATTGCTATGAATCGAGTGAACTTTTTTCTTTTTTTTCTGCTGTTCGTGTCATGTTTTTCTTGCAAGGTTTCAGATCCTGTCCAAAGTCAAGAAAAAGAACCGATTACAGTTCCTTCCCCTACTGCTGGACCTGAAATCCTCATGGCTACCTTTCAACTTCACAAGACAGATTCAATTCAACTCCTAGAAGCACACATCAACGTCGGCACTCTCAAATCAACACCCCATCTACCTGCCTATTCATACGATGGAGATTTAAAATTAACTTGGTTATCACAAGATGGACAGATGTGTCTGGAAGAAATCATTTCAAATCCACTGCTAAAGAAAGTGGAATATATCAACGATATTGATTCTGGCAAACTTAGCGCAGAGGCTGTTGATCTCGAGGAAAATACTTTTTTTATTCGACATCAATGGATGGATTGCTTTCATGCCATAAAAATTGAAAAAAAAGAAAATGAAGAATGGAAACTGTTACGAATTTTGAGTTTTTCTAAGCCACCAATGTTATGAAAAAAATTTACTACACCTTCAGTCTATTTGTGGGATTTTTCTTTTCAACAGCCTTTGTATTTGCCCAGCTGTTCCCAGTAGAAACAATTGTTTATAATGGCTCCCCTGATAAAATGGTCAACTTGGTCATCATGGGGGACGGGTATACCGCAGCCCAACAAGATAAATTTATGCAAGATGTGCGTAAAAACATTGAAGGCATGTTTGGTCAGGAACCCTGGAAATCCAAGGCACAATTTATCAATGTATACGCTATCAAAGTAGTATCCAATGTTTCGGGAGCTGCTGACCGTCCATCTCAACCCATCGATAACTATTTCGGAAGTTCATTTAACACCTCTGGCATTGAGCGCTTATTGTATCCAACTCGCATCAACAGGGTAGTGTCTGTGTTGAGCAATAACCTCCCTTTCTACGACATTGGAGTCATTGTGGTCAACGATGGCCGCTATGGAGGCGCCGGAGGTTCCTTTGCCACCTTTTCGACCCATCCCTCAGCATTGGAGATTATGATCCATGAATTAGGACATACCTTCACACGCTTGTCCGACGAATATTGGGCGGGAGATCAATTTGCTAGAGAAACACCCAATATGAGCCGAGACAACAATCCTGCTACCAATCGTTGGAGGACCTTTCTCAATAATGGAGGAGTAGGGATCTTCCCTCACGAGGAGTCCCCTGCATGGTTTAGGCCACACAATAATTGTAAGATGCGCTTTTTAGGCCGTGATTTTTGCCCGGTTTGCATGGATCAGCTTACAACAAAGATTGATGACCTGACAAAACCAGCTGCATTGCAGAGCCCACAGGCATTTTTTGGAGCAGACAAATTGGAGATTTTGGAAGGTCAAGAAGTCCGCTTTTTTGATTTGACTAGTCAGTCCCCTGATACATGGTCTTGGATTTTTCAAGGAGGATCCCCAGAAACAACCTCAACACAAAACCCTACGGTTTCCTTTGAAAATGAAGGGAATTATCAAGTAACCCTTACTACCTCCAACAGTGTGGGAACTTCCACCTTTCAACGGAATCAATTCATTATTGTAAAAAAAGATACTGAAGCTCCAATTTTGAGCACACGAAACCCTATCATACAATTGAATCAAAACGGACAAGCCACCCTCTCTGTAGCACAGGTAGATACGGGTACTAGCGATAACGTGGGGATTCAGTCCATGACACTATCTCAGACTGCCTTTGACTGCTCCCATGTTGGGGTCAATAATATCACCTTTACAGTTGTCGACGTAAATGGCAATGAGGCTAGCACCACCGTATCAGTTACTGTGGTAGATAACATCGCTCCTGTGGTGCGGACAAAAGCATTTACGTTAGTATTAAATGAGGAAGGTGTTGGCGAATTAAAACCGGAAGATATCGATGACGGTTCTTTTGATAATTGCGGCATTGAAAGCCTCAGTTTATCCAAAACAACTTTTGGAAGGGAGGATTCTGGAGATAATACAGTAACTTTAACTGTTCGCGATATTCATGGAAACAGTGGAAGTGCTACCGCTACGGTCAGGGTAGATATTATCTTGTTTGCCAATCAAGAAATCCAAGAGGCAATCCTTCTTTATCCCAACCCAAGTCAGGGATACCTACAGCTTACCTTTCCTCAGGTAGTGGATCCAACCCTGAAAAGTATTGAAATTTTGGACACCAAAGGTTCAGAAATTCGACGAATCACGGAATTTCCCTCCACAGGAAAAGTTATTCCAATCGATGTGAGTCATCTGCCAAATGGACTATATTTGCTTCAGCTTACCAGTGAAAAATACTTTCAAACCATACGGTTTGTCATCCAAAAATAATCCAATCGTAGATGAAACGTTCTATTTTGCCCCTCCTTTTGTTACTGATCTTGGTTGCTTGTAACGTTGAACAACGAAAGGAAATCGATTTTAAAGAATGGGGCAACTACTGGTTTCAGGGAAAAGCAGAAATCAGTTCCTTTCAACTCAGCCAACACCGTTATGGGGAAAGCAGAGCTGGGCAAGCAGTTTTGATTTTTGTAACAGAGGATTTTTCGAGAAAAAAACATGTAAAATTGGATAATCCGGATGAAGCTGGAAAAGACAAAATTTCCGTGCTCAAGATGAACCAAACCCGGGACTTTATCACAGGGATCTATCCCTACCACATGATGCTCTCGGCATTTACTCCAACCAAAGAAGCCTCTCAAGGACTCAAATTTACAGCAAGTGTACAGGAATGGTGTGGACAAACATTTACCCAATTTAATCTTTCCAAGAAGGATTCTTATAAAGGTAAACTGTATTCCTATTTTGAAAAGGAAGGGGATCAATCCATCAACATACAAGGACTCATGGAAGATGAGCTCTGGAACTTGTTGCGAATAAACCCTAATCAAATTCCCTTGGGTTCAGCTAGAATAATTCCATCCTTATTTGATCAGCGATTCAACCATCAACCGTTTGCAAGTGAAGAAGCTTTCATTAGCATCAAGGATATTTCTGAGCGTAGAAGTCAATTAGAAGTCATTTATGCCAAGGGTTTCCGAGAACTCAGAATAGATTTTGAAAAAACCTTCCCTTTCCACATCATGGGTTGGGAGGAAGTCACCATTCGCTCCAATGGGCAACAAGAAAAAACTACTGCTACTCGCCTAGCTGTCAGCACCATCGATTATTGGAAACATAACAAAATTGAGGATGAGTACCTGAGACAGGAACTAAGGCTTCAATGAAGGTTTTTGTCAACTGGATTAGCCCTATTTTTTTTCTGATTATACTCATGGGCATGGCTTATGGCTTGGAACGCACAGATGCTTGGGCGCTACAGGTTTGTTATGCCATACTTTTTGGACTGTTTTTATTCAGCTATTGGAGATCTCAAGAAATTGGCTTTGTAAGGTTATTAGTAATTGGATGCTTAAGCCGGTTGCTACTGATCCCCCATACGCCATTCTTATCGGATGACTTTTATCGCTTTCTCTTTGATGGACATCTGATCCTACAGGGTATCAACCCCTACACCTACCTCCCACAAGAAGCGTTGCAGCAGGTATCAGAAAACAGCTTATCCTATATGAGTTTACTAGTAGAGCAGATGAACTCTTCTTCCTATTTTTCGATCTATCCTCCACTTCATCAAGTCTTTTTTGTAGGGGCTGCCTTAGGTGGGCAATCCCTAGTCTGGAATCTTATTTTGTTAAGATTACCGCTGATTTTGGTAGATATGGGCGTTCTGTTTTTTCTTTGGAAATTACTGCCCCTATGGAATCAAGACCGATCTAAGGTTCTGCTGTATTGGCTCAATCCCTTGATTATCTTAGAACTGACGGGAAATGTACATTTTGAGGGGTTGGTTCTACTGGGACTTTTGGGTAGCATATGGTTTTTCAAAACCTCTAAACCTATGACAAGTGCAAGCCTGTGGGGTTTTGCGATTGGCGTAAAACTCCTTCCTGCGATTATGGGAGCTGTGTGGCTTCGGGTATTTCCTCCATTGAAGCATACAAGATTTTGGCTGACTTTTACATTCATTTGCTTAATTGTTCTATTCCCTCTCTTTCAAGCAGATACCTTTCATAATTTCTACCAAAGTTTTCGTCTGTACCAAAGCAGTTTTGAATTTAATGCTTCGCTTTACTATGTTCTTCGTTTTCTCAGCTCTTTTTGGTTGGATTACAACCCTATTGGCACCCTAGGGCCGGTTTTAAATTTCTTGGCTATCATCGGCATGCTGTTTTTTGCTTGGCGTCAACCTAAGCCAATAGATTTGGCAACAGGATTTGTTGGTACTTATGGAATTTACTTAGTAGTTCAGACCACTGTGCACCCCTGGTACATCATCCCCATGCTCGGGCTTAGTTTATTGACTCGATACAGCAGCCCTTTACTTTGGTCTGCTCTGGTTTTTTTATCCTATACAGCCTATACAAGTGATCCTACCGAAGAGTTGACATTACTATTGTTGGTTCAGTACATTCCCTTGCTTATTTTTGCAGCTAAGGAATTGTTCGATCCTAATCAAGACATTCCAGAGACACCATGAAAAAAATCCAACTATTCATTCTTTCCATTACCATCCTATCCTTGACTGCCTGCACCTCCTCTGAAGATCAGGCAAGAGCATTGATTCAACAATCAATCAAAGCACATGGAGGACAAGAGCGATGGGATCAATTGAATGGATTTGAATTCTTGAAAAAGAGCACCCTCTACCAAGAAGATGGCAGCGAAGAATCTTCTTTAGAGCAGCAGGTCCAGTTTAAGCGCTACCCCTATTTTGAGGCCCGAATGAATTGGAATAAAGACAGTACCTCACATAGGGTAAGCTTTGATGGACTAAAAACACGATACATGATGGGAAGCAATGAAATCCTCAATGAAGGATTTCTAGCCAGTAAAAAGAAAGAAATCGATGCGGCTTTTTATGTCATGGACAAACCATTTGCCCTTCTTGAAGGCACAAAGAAGCTCACTTACATAGGCCTTGTCACGTTACCGGACCAACGGGAAATGGAATGCATTGAGGTTATCGATGGAGATCCTACTGATCCAAAAACTGATCGCTGGTGGTATTATTTTCACCCGCAGACGCATCAATTAGTCGCTTACAAAGTAAAAACTTCCGACCATTACAGCTTGGTATATAACTTGGAAATGGACCGTTCGTTGGGCATTGCATTTCCGATGAAACGAGAGTCCTTCCGCGTAGACAGCTTGGGACAAGTTCTTTACCTGAGGGCTTCCTACACCTATACAAACTATCAAAAATTAGATTGACCATGAAAAAATTTATAGTATTGGGACTGCTGATCAGTTTCCTTGTTGGATGTAAGGAAAATAACCCAGCGCAGGAGATTGTTGACAAGGCGATCACTGCCCATGGAGGGAAGTCATTTGAACAATCAACCATTGAGTTTGACTTCCGGGAGCGCAGCTACAGTATTTTCAAATCTCCAGAAGCATTTGAGTATAGCCGTGAGTTTACTGATTCTACGGGTCTCATCAAGGATGTGCTCAACAATGCGGGCTTCACCCGGACGGTGAATGGTGTAGAGGTAAGTTTGGAGGAAAAGCAAATTGCTGCTTTTACCAATTCGGTCAACTCAGTAGCCTATTTTGCTTTTTTACCTTACGGCCTAAACGATGCTGCGGCCATCAAAACATCCCTTGGACAAGTGACAATGGAAGGAAAACCATACGAATTGGTCAAAGTAACCTTTGTTGAAGAAGGTGGAGGCGAAGATTTTGAGGATGAATTTTTGTATTGGTTTGATGCAGACACATTCAAACTAGCCTACTTAGCCTATTCTTTCCATACCAATGAAGGCGGAGTTCGCTTCCGCAAAGCCATCCGCGAACATGCTGTCAATGGGCTTATCCTTCTAGACTATGAGAACTACAAACCCAAAATCAAAGACACACCGCTAGAGGACCTGGCTGCCTTATTTGAAGCAGGAGAGTTGGAGTTACTGTCGGAAATTGAGATGGAGGATGTGAGAGTGAAAAGTAAGCAGTGAATAGTGAACAGTGAACAGTGAGCAGTGAACAGTGAGATAATTTGTAATGAGGAATGTGGAATGCGGAATGAAGAATTAGAAATTTTGAATGCTTATTCCGTCTGTGGGTTTTAACCAACGATTTAGAATAGTAGTTAGGAATGAAATTCAGATAATTTTTTAAAGAATGCACCAATCAATAGCCGTGGATTTTAATCCCCTGTATTGAAGTGAACATTGGGCAGTACAATCTATCTCTAAGATTAAAAACTCCGACAGGAGTTGGGCATGCATACCCGCTTCGCGAAATTTGGAATTTCGGGAAACAGATAAATGGAGATTTGCAATCTCCTTGGGTAAGGCGAATTATCAAGCCTAATAATCCTGAGTTTTAAAAGCGATTGCCCTAAAGGATTACAAATCCTCGTTTATCTACAGTCCGAGATTGCAAATCTCGGACAGCTCCTCCATGCATCATCTCTCTGTGAAATCTGTATCATCTGTGGACAAAAAAAATACAAAGAGCTATCCCAATAACTCTTCGTTTAAGATATCAGGGCTGACGCCCCTCGTCCTGGACTTTTATACATCAGTCCTACGAAGATTACAGGGCTAAAGCCCCTTTTTAGTTTGAACCATTATTTCAATTTTATTTCCACAATGTTTCGCGTCAGCATTATTTCATCTACATAATCCCAAGAAAAAAAATCCTTCAACCCCAATACGTCAATCCTTGCCAATCCCGGAGCACTCAACAAAATCTAATTAACCTACCGATCCATTAATGTATGCTACCCAAAAAAATTTTCAAAGTTCACCCCTCTGTGAAATCTGTGTCATCTGTGGACAAAAAAAATACAAATAGCTATCCCGATAACTCTCCGTTTAAGATATCAGGGCTGACGCCCCTCGTCCTGGACTTTCATACATCAGTCCTAGGAAGATTATAGGGCTAAAGCCCCTTTTTAGTTTGAATCATTATTTCAATATTTTTTCCATAATGTTTCGCGTCAGCATTATTTCATCTACATAATCCCAAGAAAAAAAATCCTTCAACCCCAATAGGTCAATCCTTGCCAATCCCGGAGCACTTGACAAAATCTAATTAACCTACCGATCCATTAATGTATGCTACCCAAAAAAACTTTCAAATTTCTCCCCTTCTGTGAAATCTGTGTCATCTGTGGACAAAAAAAATACAAATAGCTATCCCAGTTACTCTTCGTTTAAGATATCAGGGCTGACGCCACTCGTCCTGGACTTTCATACATCAGTCCTACGAAGATTACAGGGCTAAAGCCCCTTTTTAGTTTGAATCATTATTTCAATATTTTTTCCATAATGTTTCGCGTCAGCATTATTTCATCTACATAATCCCAAGAAAAAAAATCCTTCAACCCCAATAGGTCAATCCTTGCCAATCCCGGAGCACTTGACAAAATCTAATTAACCTACCGATCCATTAATGTATGCTACCCAAAAAAAATTTTCAAATTTCACCCCTTCTGTGAAATCTGTGTCATCTGTGGACAAAAAAAATACAAATAGCTATCCCAATAACTCTCCGTTTAAGATATCAAGGCTGACGCCCCTCGTCCTGGACTTTCATACATCAGTCCTACGAAGATTACAGGGCTAAAGTCCCTTTTTAGATTGAATCATTATTTCAATTTTATTTTCACATTATTTCATCTACCTACTACCAAAAAAATATCAAACAATATCGCGCAGCTAATTTCCACCAATATCTATTTCATCAATTATTTCAACCTTGTTTCGCGTCAGCATATTTCAACCTTATTTCATCTACTCACTTCCAAAAAAATATCAAACAATATCGCACCGCTAATATCAACCAATATCTATTTCAAAAATTATTTCAATTTTATTTCTACAATATTTCAACTTTATTTCATTCAACAACCCCCAAAAAACAATATCATCTAATATCGCACCGCTAATATCCACCAATATCTATTTCAAAAATTATTTCACGTACTTTAGCACCATGGAAAATGATGCACAAAGACTAGCACAACAATTTTTAAACAACCTAGGTATAGATGCTTTGAATGAGATGCAGCAGGCATTTATTGAAGCAACTACAAAAAATCCAAACTTGATGTTGTTAGCACCAACAGGTTCAGGTAAGACAGTGGCATTTTTATTTCCACTAATCAAGAATTTGGATCCTACTTCCAGAAGTACACAAGCACTTATAATTGTTCCCTCCCGTGAGTTGGCCATACAGATTGAACAGGTCTTTAAATCCCTGAAAACGGGTTATCGCGTGAGTACTTGCTACGGAGGACATTCCATGAAATTGGAGAAAAACAGTTTGGGAGAATTGCCTGAATTGGTCATTGGTACACCTGGAAGGCTTTCCGACCATGTAAACCAAGGCTCACTCGATACCTCTGCTATCCAAACGGTGGTTTTGGACGAATTTGACAAATCCCTTCAACTCGGGTTTCATGAGCAACTGAGGGATATATTCAGAAAACTTATCAGTGTTCAAAACCATTACCTGACCTCAGCAACGAAAATGGGACGTCTGCCTGACTTTATTCCCTTTGATAATCCTCCGGTAGTGGATTTTCTTCAGCAACAGCAAGAGTCTAAGCTGGAATTGAAACTTGTTCGTACGAACACCAAGGAAAAAATCCAGAACTTGATGCGTTTGATTTCGCATTTTCAGGGAGAATCAAGTATTGTTTTCTGCAATCATCGAGAGGCAGTTGACCGCATTAGCTTGTTGTTGGGGGATCATGGCTATGAACATGCAGTGTTGCATGGCGGTATGGAGCAGTTGGATCGGGAGAAAAATCTAATCAAATTCAGAAGCGGGGTGGTAAATTTATTAATTGCTACTGATTTGGCTTCCAGAGGATTGGACATTCCGGAAATCAAGCATATTGTCCACTACCAAGTTCCTCCAAAAGAAGATGCATTTATTCACAGAAATGGCCGTACTGCCCGCATGCATGCTTCCGGGCAGGGTCACTTGATCTTGGCTGAAGATGAAGATTTTCCAGAATACTTGGATGAAAAGCGCATGGAGGAAGTGGAGATAGATGAAACCATTGCTTCCGAGCCAACCGGATTTTCTTTACTCTACTTCAGTGCTGGTAAAAAAGATAAAATCAGCAAAGGAGACATTGTCGGCTTCCTGATCAAAATAGGTAAGGCCAACAACGACGATATTGGATTGATTACCATTATGGATTTTGCAAGTTATGTGGCTGTAAAGCGCAATGTAGCACCTAGCTTAGTCAAGAAACTCAATGGAGAAAAGCTGAAAAAATCAAAAGTGAAAGTGGCTGAGGCGAATTGATTTTTTAAACACCTATTTTAAAATGATCGGCATAGATAGGTGGCTATCGACAAGTTTTTTTGGAGATAGTGAATGAAAGTTTAGAGAAAAAACCAAATTGTACAGTTCATGCAACCTCCATGAAGGTATCTAATAAATAAGATTTTCTTGCTAAAGATTATCCTGACTTTGATTTTTAGTCAGGTCAACTTGTGCAATTAAATCGAGCATAGCGTTCTTGGAAAAACCTGAATTCAACTGTCATCCGACAGCCCCCAGCAGCTAGCAATTAACACTTCCTTCAAAATACTATCGTAACGAATATCCGTGAACGATGTAATATATGCCAAAACCTGTGTAAAATAAATGGGGGTTTTATTACCACCTTGTGTGAAACTTCAAAATCAACCTTCTCAACCGTAATGGCAGGGATTTTCAAGGCCCTGAATGTCACATTATTCGTATTGAGGAAAGTAAGGTCATGGACACTCAATTCCAGTTAGGCCGATTAACCTACATTTTAATGAATCCAGTAGAGGGATGTGGGGCACTTGGTCTTAATAAGCAAACAATAAAAAGAATTATAATGACTACTAAACTTACGCCTGAGTTAATTAAAGAACTGCTTGCAGAAACTGCGAAACCCTGTATTTCTCTTTACATGCCAACGCATCGTAGCCATCCAGAGAATATTCAGGATACTATTCGTTTTAAGAACCTTTTGAAAAAGGTAAAGGAGTCATTATCAGAAAAACTTCCTGCAGGTGAAATTACTGAGTTGATGGAACCAATTGAAGCGCTTGGCGAAAACAAGGACTTTTGGAATCACACCACAGAAGGACTTGCTGTTCTTCGCTCTGCGGAGCGCTTTGTGGTTATACATTTACCGGTACCAGTAGGGGAACTTGCGATTGTTTCGGAAAACTTCCATACCAGATCACTGAGACGTTATTTGCAGTCGGCAGATCGATATCATGTCCTGGGTTTAAGTCAGCATGAATTTAACCTTTATGAAGGCAACCGTCATGCACTTGTTGAAATAGTGCTTCAGGAGGATATTCCGAATACAATAGAAACAGCACTTGGAGATGAATTGACGGATGGACATGTAACTGTTGCCTCTTATGGAGGGGCAGGCGGCGAAAGTTCCAATATGCATCATGGACACGGTGGAAAAAAGGATGAAGTGGATATTGATGCGGATAGATTTTTCGCTATCGTAGCCGACACGGTACATAGAAATTTTTCTAATCCCAGTGGTTTCCCTTTGGTTCTTGCCGCTTTAACCGAACACCATGACCGGTTTCAGCAAATAAATGAAAATCCTATGCTGTTGCCAGATGGAATTGAAATAAATGCACAATCTGTTTCGATAAAAAAACTGGCAACATTAGCTTGGGAAGTCATGGAGCCGGTCTATTTTAAGAAGCTTGAGGATATAGTAGGCAAATACCAACAAGCAAAAGCCAATGGTTTAGGAAGTGACAATATCGATGATGTCACCGATGCCGCTGAAAGCGGAAGAGTGGATACACTTCTGATTGAAGAAGGCCGAATCATTGCCAAGCGCCTGAGAAACAAAATCACTGGCACCTTTGAAATGATGGATTTAACACAACCTAAGTTGGACGATTTACTCGATGACATAGGCGAGTTGGTAAATAAAATGGGGGGCACCGTATGGATTATCCCACAGGATAAAATGCCCTCTACTTCTGGCCTTGCAGCCATATTTAGGTATTGATCATTCCTTTTCACTAAATTCAATTTACTATGACCATTCAATTTAACACAGATAAAAGCGTACCGAATAACGATGAGTTTACGGCTATTTTCCTACGCATGATCGAAGAAGGACTTAACCGCTATGATCACCATATAACCCGATTGGAAGTTCATCTTTCCGATGAAGATGGGTTAAAAGAAGGTGTATCAACAAAACGATGTTTACTGGAAGCACGGCTAAAAGGACGCCAACCTTTTTCGGTGATCAATCAATCTGACACCTATGATCAGGCCATATCCGGGGCATTGGATAAATTGACAACCTCACTGGATACAATTCTTGGTCGGTTAGGCAATCATCAGCGAAAAAGGATCGATAAAACCGGTATTTGAAATGTTTTTGGTCAATAGCAGCATTTAATATTTGTTGCTTTTTTGGATAAATGGACAATGGTGCTTTCGTCTATGATGTTGTTTAATTAAAATAATTTTGTTGTTCATAGTGTGTCAGCATTCAAAAATAAAAGACCAAATTAATCCTTGGTTTGATTAAAAACTTGCATCTGCTACGCATGAATCTAAGCCAGCACTCCGAAAGGAGTTGCATTTTGGGACCGTATTTTTTTTTGGACACAGATTTCAAAAGGATGGACGCTGATGGATACGGATGGGGTGGCTGACGCCATAGTAATCTATTTCAAGTTTATTTTGCAAAGCAAATTTTTCACTTTTTTTCTTACCATCAATAGTCCGCAAGACAGTATTTCATTCCGAATCCAAAAACCATAACCAACTCGGGACCTGAAACCGAAACACCCATCGATCTTGCGCTAGAATCCGCTGATGCAGTTGATAAGCTTTGGCTAAATAATCCTGGTCTGTGATCTTATCGAGACTTTCCAAGGCTTGTTCAAACTGTCCAAGATTGCGTTGCAATTCTGCTTTCAATAAGTACTCTTGAGGTCTCTGGGGTTGGATGATAAGAAGAAGATCCTGAATAGTATCCTCCCATAATTTTAGCTGTTCTGAACTCTCCCATTCACAATGCTTCAAAAAATACTTATTCAACTCCCAAAGCAAGCTTTTCTGAAGAAACAATTCTTCTTTTAAATTACCAAAGACCTTTTCACTGATAGCCCTACGCCAACCCTGTATATCCAAACGGGGTGCCCAATCTCCAAGGCTATGATAATGGTTTGCTATTTGGGGATCTCCTCTATCATAATCCTCGTGAAATTCATCCACCTGGTTTTTGGGGTCTAACCAAAAGACCTTACTACAAGCAGGACATTCCGTGATGCTGTTTTGCTCGCAAAAATAGGGGCCTTCCATTCGGCCATCCGAATAATACTTTGCTTTTATGTCATTGACAGACAAAATACTTTGCCCTAGCACTAGTTGCCCACACTTGGGGCATTGATACACGATGGTGGAGCCTGTAAGCATTGATTAAGAAGTTTACGGTTCAAGATAACTGGATTTTAGTAGATTTTCTAACCCAGCAACTCAAGGATATTCCAAGGCAAGTTGATCCCTTTAGAAAGGAGCTTCAACTATGATGCATTAAAACTAAATCACTAGACTCCGACAGGAGTCAACTACCGCAAGGTTGCTAACCCCGCTTCTCGAAATTTGCAATTTCGGGAGACAGATAAACGGAGATTTGTAATCTCCTTGGGTGAGCCGTCTTTTCAAGCCAAATAAATGCTAGTTTTAAATCAATTACCCTAGAGGATTTCAAATCCTTAGCATCTCCAAAAAATCTAATCCAAGACTCCGATAGGAGTCAACTACCGCAAGGTTGCTAGCCCCGAGTTGCCACTCGGGGTAAAAAAGAACAAATTGATATCGATCCTCTCAACTCCGGTAGGAGTTGAATTTTGGGACTGCACTTCTTTTGAACACAGATTTTAAAAAGGATGAACACTGATTGACACAGATGGGGTGGCTGACGCCACGGGGATGGTGGGATTGCTTGTTTAGATAGATTTCTCCTATAAACTAGGTCCAATTTCACTGGAATTTTAACCAATCATATTTTGCTTTACTTCATCTGGTCTAATTTCTCGTCTCCTGCTTGCAGCAGGTATGTTTCTCTTCAAGTTATGACAGATGAGCGACTGGAGTCTATGTTTGCGGAAGATTAGACTTCTTGGCTAGCATCAGCACCTCTTACAATTCGACTCCTACCGGAGTCGGGAAGGGTGAATGGGACATCATTTTTCACCCCGAGTTGTCACTCGGGGCTAATACCCTGCGGGATTGAACTCCTTGCGGAGTTGGTCTGCTCCTCAGATTTCCAACACCCTGCTTCTCGAAATTTGCAATTTCGGGAGACAGATAAACGGAGATTTGTAATCTCCTTCGGTAAGCCGTCTTATCAAACGAAATAAATGCTAGTTTCAAATCAATTACCCTAGAGGATTTCAAATCCTTAGCATCTCCAAAAAATCTAATCCAAGACTCCGATAGGAGTCAACTACCGCAAGGTTGCTAGCCCCGAGTTGCCACTCGGGGAAAAAAGAACAAATTGATATCGGTTATCTCAACTCCGGTAGGAGTTGAATTTTGGGAAGACGATTTTTTGAACACAGATTTTAAAAAGGATGAACACTGATTGACACAGATGGGATGGCTGACGCCACGGGGGAACACAAAGGTATACATCAAGCATCTTATTCGCCCTAATTCTGGGTCGGAAGTCAGATTAGGTTTTTTCCTTTACTATAAACACATGACCTCTTTAAGGTCATTTGTAAGAACTTTACTTCTACAGTATTCCACATCAGCATTATTTCATCTAATCAAACCTTGACAATCCCAGAGCCTGCGACAAAATCAAATTAATCTATCCATCCAGTAATGCCAGCCACCTAAAAAATCCTCCAAACATCATCCCTCTGTGAAATCTGTGCCATCTGTGGACAAGAAAACATCCTCCAATCGCTATCCAAATACCCCTCCATTTAAGATATCAGGGCTGACGCCCCTCACCTGAGACATGCATAAATCAATTCTACGAAGAAAACAGGGCTAACGCCCCTTTTGAGTCGAAACCAATTATTTCAATTTTATTTCTACATTATTTTAACCTTATTTCATCTACCTACTACCAAAAAAATTTATCCTTCAATCCTGACACATCAATCCTTAGCAATCCAGGAGCCTGCGACAAAATCCAATTAATCTATCCATCCAGTAATGCCAGCCACCTAAAAAACGTTCCAAACATCATCCCTCTGTGAAATCTGTGTCATCTGTGGACAAAAAGAAATTTACCAATAGCTATTCCAATACTCCTCCGTTTAAGATATCAGGGCTGACGCCCCTCTCCTGGGACTAACTTAAATCAATACTACGAAGAAAACAGGGCTAACGCCCCTTTTGAGTCCAAACCATTATTTCAATTTTATTTCCACATTATTTCATCTATCCACTCCCAAAAAAATATCAAACAATATCGCGCAGCTAATATCCACCAATATCTATTTCACCAATTATTTCGAGTCAGTATATTTCAACCTTACTTCATCTACCCACTCCCATAAAAATATCAAACAATATCGCGCAGCTAATTTCCACCAATATCTATTTCAACTTTATTTCCAACTCCCCCCATAATATCTTAATATCTAATATCCACCAATATCTATTTTTACATTATTTCAATAGAATTTCGCTCAACTAATGATAATTGGTTCTTGGTTCATAATTCTACTGCTCCTCCCCTATCTATCCTATTCAAAGACATTCCCCAAGCATCTTTAACAGGCTTTGGAGGGTTAATGATTTCAAGACCTGAAACCTGATCTTTCAAATGCTTTCGGTAAAAAAGAAAATCCCCTTCTTCAATAAGGCTATTCAGTTCAAAATTTACAGCGTATTTTTTAGTCATTTCAAGAATCGATTCCTTCCGCATCTGACTATGGTCACTTAGAAAATCGGACATTTTCAGTAACCATACCTTTTGCTCAACCAATGTTTTTTCAGCCAAGTCCATTGCCTTTAAAATCCAGAACTCTGCCTCTTGATTCAATTTATTCGCTTCGTCGTGAAGATAGTATTTTGTTTCAACCCCTTTTGCATCAAAAGTTCCTGGAACGTCACCCATTCCCGCCTCTTTCAACATCCCTGTAATAAAAACAGTGGCTTTCTTAATGTCATTCTCTGCACCCGTGGTGAGGTTTTCTTCCCCGAAAACCAAGCGCTCAGCCACATAGCCCCCTAAAAACAAGGCCAAGCGGTTGATGATTTCTTTTTTGGAAATGTACTTCCATTTGAATTTGGTATGGACAAAACCACCTGTCCCCACCTCAGCTGATTTGGAAACAACAACTTCCGGAATGGTACGAAGCAAGATAGTCGAAATGATGGCATGACCTGCTTCATGAACGGCTGAAATGGCCTGAAAATCGTCCTGCTTACTTTTTCTCAGCTCCTCCAATACTAATGGCTGCTCAAGGAAAAACATGTGAACTACGCTTTCTCCCTGATAATATTCAACCTGTATATTTTCCCCCTTAGCCTTCACCTTGACACAACAAACATTCAACTTATTCAATATCATTTCTGTAATGATCCTGCCCAACTTTGAATGGATAACTTGATGGATAGTAGTAAAAATCGGTCGTGTGCCTTGTGTAGGGTATACTGCTTCTTTGTAGATCAACTCATGAACCGTAGCATCTATAAGCATTCTTATCCCTTGGTTGTGGAGTATCTTTTCCTCAATTTTTGCCAATTCCAAGGCGATAATTTTCTGAAAGGATGCCTTGCTGAAGGCTGGGTAAATGATATGAAGATTTCCTAAGCGTGCAATCTGCTCATTTCGAAAGCGCTTCTGCAAAGCTTTCTTGATATGGGGGACAGTGATTTTGAGGGACTGTTCGTGAAATTCATCCGCATCCATATCCGGGTTGAAATTATGGCTCATCGTATACGCCTCATCTAAATTACCCATGACAAAAATCAATCCTTTAGAACAGTCCACCTTCTTAGGACTATTGGCCAAATCAAAAACTTCCAGTAAAAAGGAAAGGGTTTCATAGCCATCAAATGTTAATAATTTTTCCTCAAATTCAATTTTATTCGAAAAGCGATCTTTAGCAAAACTGTAAATGATGCCATATACTTTAGAAGGGACAAATAGTACTTCATCAGTTCTTAAAAATGAGCTTTTCTCATCCTCTCCATAAACCATGTAGACATCTTTCAAATGCATTTTTTGAATGAAGTAATTTTGGTTTTCCACTACCATTCCATTTTTAACCACTACTCCATTCGAAATAAGAAAGCGAATACGCTGTATAAACTCAAACAATTCATCCAAATGCAAATTGAATTTAGAAACCTTAAATTTTCCCGAATCCAATAACTGCCAGATTACTCGGGAAGGACTCTTCTCCTTTTCTCTCCCCAAATCATCAAGTGTTCTGACATTCTGAAATTCATCCAAGGCGAGGATAACAGGATATCCATTGACGTTATCATAAATTTCTTCCAAGGTCCTTTGAACATTCCAATCTCTGTTATCAGTTTCTCCCAGGTCAAAGCTAAAATACTTTTGCTCCATGCCTATCAACTGTACCAATCGGTTGACCAATGAGGATTTACCCACTCCAGTCAATCCCCATAAATTGATAATTACCGGTTTTTCCTGAATATCTGGAAATAGGTACCAAGAACTCATAGCATCGACGACCTCTTCAATGACTCCGTCAATTCCTACAAACTCTCGCTTCAATGTTTCTTTGGCTTGTTGGAGAATAACTTGTTTCTCTAATAGCTCTTGTTGTCTTTTGTGTAAGTCCATGTCCGTATTAGTTTGATTTGGGTCAAAACTATCCCCAGCCTATGCCAAAGAATGACCGAGTAAAAAAATTTTACGAAAAAATTTTCCTGACAATCTTCACATAAAAATTAATTTCTAAAAAATCAGACCCTCAGACGCGTATTGGCGGAGTGTAACCCTATCTTTAGGTTATGAGCAAATTAACATCTCTGATCCGGCAGACAGAAATCATCAAATTGGCCAAAAGAAAAGCATTTGATTGGGAGACTTTGGATAAGCATTTGGCGCGCAAGGAAGAGGAACTTGGGCATGAACTCTGCATTTCCAAAAGGACCTTCAACAGAGACCTTTCAGAAATTGCCTCTCTTTTTGGTATTGATATTTCCTTTGACTTTAAGACTGCGCTTTATAGCATTGTACCGGGGGATAGCAGTGAAGAAAACACCCACTTGCTAGAAGCTTTTGACATGCTTCAGGTCTTTGGTCAGCAACGAAAGGTCCCCTCCTACCTGCTTTTTGAGCAGAGAAAAGCCAGAGGGACTGAGCACCTTACACCAATCCTAGCAGCCATCCAACAGCAACAATTGATTGCCATCCACTACGAAAAATACTGGATGGGTCAATTTCAGGACAGAACCTTACAACCCCTTGCGTTAAAGGAATTCAAACGGCGCTGGTACCTGCTTGCCTTGGATGAAGGCAAGGTGTTCAAGGTTTTTGGATTGGATAGAATTCGAAATTTGGATATCCTGCAAGAACGATTTCAAACTCTACAAAACATGGACTTTGAGCGGTATTTCCAAGATGTATTCGGTATCATCAATACTCCTGGAAATCCTGTAGAGGATGTAATCCTAACATTCACTGAATTCAAGGGTCGCTATATCAAATCCCTTCCCCTCCACCGCAGTCAGGAAATCCTGGTAGAAGATGGGCAACTTCTAACAATCCGCCTCCGAGTCAAAATCGAATACGAGCTAGTAGCCGAAATCCTCTCCCATGGTGATGAAGTAAGGGTTGAGGGGCCGGAAAGATTAAGGGAAATTGTAAAGAAGAAAGCGGAAAATGTAATCAAAGGAATTTTATTAACCTAGAAAAATAAGATCAAATGAATTATTGGCTTCATAGAATTTCGCACGTTGCGGAGTTGTCCTATCCCCTGTTGGACAGAGGATACCTAACTATTGGATTTTCAGACTTTTCTTACAAAGAAATGATCGATTGCGTTTTAGAAGACGATTGGGCCTACTTCAATCAACAGTTTCAGGACTTCTGGGGCAGAATACCTAGACCAAGATATAGCCTTTGGAATTTTCTAAAAATGTCCAAGGGAGATCTGGTGATAGTTCCAAGTCAAGGAACATTTGCTGTCTGCGAAATTATAGACCAAAGACCTCTATTGATTGCCGAGACATTTTCAGAGGACCTGAAGTCTTGGGATGGCAAACCCATTTCAACAAATGGAATCCACTTAATTTCTCCACATGGGAATGCCTTCGACTTGGGTTTTGCCAGAAAGGTTAAAATACTTTACAAACAAATTCCCAGGGACAAATTCGCAGATGCCCAATTGACCGCAAGAATGAAAATCAGACAAACCAATGCAGCTATTAATGATTTAAAAACAAGTATTGAAACGAGCATTGAAAATTTCATAGCAAACAAACCCATTCATTTGCATGCATTGATAATTGACAAGACAGCAAATTTTGTTCTGGATACCATTCAAAATGAATTGAACCCTGACAAGTTTGAGAAATTAATACAAGCCTACTTCAAAACCATTGGGGCCACCGAAGTTGCTATTCCTGCTAAAAATGGGAGAAATAAAGAGGGAGATGCGGATATTGTGGCTGTTTTCGAGCCTATCAAATTGATAATTTACACTCAGGCAAAATTTCAAAAAGGGCAGATCAACGAATGGGGCACCAATCAAATCCTAGATTACAAAACCAATCAGGAAAGTATAGCAGATGGTTACAATAAAGTTGCCTGGGTAATTACAACAGCCAACACTTTCAATGAAAGGGCTGAAAACTTGGCCAAAGAAAATGAAGTCCAATTGATCAACGGACTTGAATTTTCTAAAATGTTATTGAATGCAGGAATCAGGTCCATGGATACTTTCCTGTAAGTAGGAAAAAATTTTTAAAACGAATAAAACTATGAATGATCAGGATTTTCAAAGCATTAAAAACTTGAAATGGCTTCCTTGGATAGGAAGTGATTTCTTCAATTTACCTTTGGATAAAAGAATATTAATTGTTGGAGTAAATGGAATGAATATTTACAAAGAAAAATTCCTTTTGAACTTGAATGGTTAGGTGAGAAAGTCAAATAACAGAGACCGGATTCAATTTAAGAGACCTTTTCAAAAAGAAACTTATATATTAATTTGTATCAATTTATACTCGATATGGAATACAACATATTACCCGTCGAGAGAATTTTTGGAAAGAGATTTGGATTTAATCCTTCTGGAAGAATTAACTATTATGTAACATTCGCTGAAGGGATTGTCAGGGAACTTCAAAAACACACTAAGTCATTCTCCATTCGATTTTTTACCGAAAAAATCGACCAAACCTAGGATTTTGACAATCAAATCGATCAAGTAATCAAAGGACTAGATCATATCCTAAAACTTCGGAACTGGATTTTGGCGAAAGGGTTATTGGAGGAGGGTGAATGAAGAAGTAAAGACAATTGACATTTCTTCTTTCCATTCAATTTGTTTAAAAAACTTGATCAACCTTACTCCACCAAATTCCCTAATTAAACAAAAAACCATTAACTTGAACTTTAATTCAATTTTTACACAACATCTTTTTCCAATTATAAAAATTTAGATGAATACCGCCGTACACAATAGATTAATATCCTTCATCTGGTCCATAGCTGACGACTGTCTGAGAGATGTATATGTAAGAGGAAAATACCGAGACGTTATCCTTCCTATGGTGGTGTTGCGCAGATTGGATGCCTTGCTAGAACCAACCAAAGAAGCGGTAATGGAAGAGCTTGCTTTCCAAAGAGACGAAGCAGGATTCACGGAATGGGATGAAACAGGTCTAAGAGACGCCAGTGGCTATGTATTTTACAATACCAGTGAATGGACTTTGCAACGACTGTATGATACAGCAACTAACAGCCAACAGATCTTGCAGGCCAATTTCGAGGATTACCTTAACGGCTTTAGTCCGAATGTCAAAGAAATCATTGACAAGTTTAAGCTGAAAAGCCAAGTCCGCCACATGGCATCTAAAGATGTGTTGCTCGATGTTTTGGAGAAATTTACTTCCCCTAAAATCAATCTGACACCTTTTGAGGTAGAAGACCCTGACGGTAGAAAACTCCCGCCGCTTTCCAACTTAGGAATGGGCTATGTGTTTGAGGAACTGATCCGGAAATTCAACGAGGATAACAACGAAGAAGCGGGAGAGCACTTTACCCCACGCGAAGTAATCGACCTGATGACGCATATCGTTTTTGACCCTATCAAAGACAAATTGCCTCCTGTCATGACCATTTACGACCCTGCTTGTGGTTCATAGCCGTCAGGTTAAGAGGTTAATTATATGTTCAAGAGCCAATTTTCCTTTCTTTTTTTCAAGATAAATTGCTTTTGGAGCATAATCGATCAATTTTTTAATCAAAAGTCGGAGCTGGTTTTGGTTTTTAACTGCTTTTATTAGAAAGTTTTGGATGTTTTGTATCAGTCTAAAGTATTTCCAAATACTGCATAGTATCTTATATTTACCATACATCTGCTCTTGTAAACAGTTGAATATCTTTAGATTAAGGATTACCCAAATTAGCTTTCCGTAAAGCTGACATTCAAACCTATGAATTTTTTTACTGTTAAACTCATTTATCGTAACCAAAGATTTCCAAGTCTTGAAAATGAGTTCTATTTGCCATCTCATAGCGTAAACTTTTCTTATTTCATTGGTTTTTAGTACCTCAGACGGAACATTGGTAACCATAATATTGAGTCTGGCCTTGATTTTAAACTTTTCAGAAACATTATGTCCTGTTGACCTTGCTTGTTTGGTTGTTTTTTTTAGTCTTTTTTGATAGGTTTCTTCATTGGCAAGTGAAAGAACCAAACGCGCAGGAACACGCTCCTTTTTACCTAAGTATACAGAGACTTCAATATAGTCAAGATGATTTTTTTTGAGTTTGTGAAGGTGATTTTTTAAGTCTACAGGTTCCTCTGAATCCAAATCAAGATAGCAATTCACCTGTGGCCCCAAACGGTTGATAAAATAGGCTCCCGCAGAATGGACCTTTGTCATAAACTTCAGGGTAGAATATCCCAGATCTCTTAAAAAAAGATCTTTTTCACATATATCATGAGTAAATTCCGCTGAGTCTGACTGATCGTTCAATACCCCAGAGGTCAGTCTCAGATCCATACTTTGACCGCTAATGAAATCGTATTCATATTGGATACTTATCATTGATGATGATTGGCTAAGGGCTCCGCCATATCCCTTATATTTTTCCGAAAAAGGGTCAGGGAGAGAAAACTTGGTTGAATCCTTGATCCTGATTCTTTTAAAATGGGATGTAAGGAGTTCTCTATTGCCCTGATATCTAATCTTTTGAAACAAAAGTATGTCAAGACATCTTTTAAAAATGATACTGCTTGAGCTGTAAATCGATCGTGTAAGGATTGCTTTGTAATATTGATACCGAACTGCTCAAACAGAAAGGAGGCCATATCCAATAAGCTGAAAAATTTTCCCCGTTGATACGAAAACATCAAACTAAGCAGGAACCCGAAACCGTCAAGTTTAGACTTCCTGATACAGAAACGAGTTTCAGAGGCGATTGAGTTAATGGTTTTTGGATTAAAGAAACTATGAAATTTTTCCCTTAAAATCTGATCTTTTTCAAGTAAATTTCCTTGATTTTCTTCCCTTTACTGTAAAAATATTGTTATATTTATAGAAGAAAAAGGCGGATAACGACCAAGTTGAGCCGCCTTTTTCAAAATAACTAAAAACTTATACAAATATGAGCAAAAGGACGAAAGATCCCAAGGGGGATCTACGTTTTGTTTGTAAATCAGCTCAGACTTCTGATTTCAGGCCCATTAGCCTGACGGCTATGGCTTGTGGTTCGGGTGGCATGCTGACCGAATCTCAGAATTTCATCAAGGATGAAGAAGGTGCCATTCGGGCTATGGGTGATGTGTACCTATATGGCAAGGAAATCAATGACGAGACCTACGCCATTTGTAAGTCAGACATGATGATCAAGGGCAACAACCCTGAAAACATCCGTGTAGGCTCTACCCTTTCCACGGATGAATTTTCCGGGCACACCTTTGACTTTATGCTTTCCAATCCGCCTTATGGAAAATCCTGGGCAAGTGAGGTAAAAAACATCAAGGATGGAAATGCTGTCATCGACTCCCGTTTTGTAGTAAATCTCAAAGATTATTGGGGCAATGTAGAAGAAGCAGATGCCACCCCTCGCTCCTCCGATGGCCAATTACTTTTTCTGATGGAAATGGTGAACAAAATGAAGCCGACCAGCCAAAGCCCATTGGGTTCTCGTATTGCTTCGGTGCATAACGGCTCTAGCCTTTTTACAGGTGATGCAGGTGGCGGTGAAAGCAATATCCGCAGACACATCATTGAAAACGATTGGCTGGACTGTATCATTCAATTGCCCAACAACCTTTTTTACAATACCGGCATTACCACCTACATCTGGATTTTGCACAACAACAAAGCAGCCCAGCGAAAAGGAAAAGTGTTGCTGATTGATGCTTCTCAGCGTTTTGCCAAACTGCGTAAAAACCTGGGCAATAAGAACTGCGAACTGACGGCTTCACACATCCAAGAAATTCAGGATGCTTATACCAATTTTGAGACGGTGGAGCGCCAAGGCGAAGATGGTTTGGCGGCCAAGGTTTTTGATAATTCCGATTTTGGGTATTTCAAAGTAACGATTGACCGAGCGGCCAGACTGAAAGCCCAGTTTTCTGCCGAACGCATTGCCGACTTGCGCTATGACAAAACACTCAAAGAACCCATGCAATGGGCTTTTGAAACCTTTGGGGAAAGCGTTTACACCAATTTAAAATCCATAGAAAAAGAGCTGTTGGAATGGTGTGAGAAAAACGACCTGGACCTAAACGCTAAGAAGCGGAAAGCACTTACTGCTATCACGACTTGGAAAAAGCAACAAGAAATATTGGAAACTGCCAGTGCATTGATGGACGCCATTGGTACGGATGAATACAGCGATTTCAATGTCTTTTTGGAGGATGTAAACCAAGAACTGAAAGCCCAAAAATCAAAACTCTCTGCCAGCGAAAAGAACCAAATTTTGGCTGCCGTAAGCTGGTATGATGAAACAGCCGAAAAGGTCATCAAGAAAACCCAGAAGTTAAGTGGCGACAAGCTCGACCAACTCTTGGACCATTTAAATTGTACGGTAGAACAACTACCTGATTACGGCTACTACCCAAGTGGAAAGGCCAATGAATACATCGTCTACGAAAACCAAACGGACCTACGTGACAGCGAAAGTGTGCCATTGGCGGAAAGCATTCACGATTATTTCTTGCGGGAAGTAAAACCACATGTGCCAGAAGCTTGGATTGATTTGGACAAAACCAAAATTGGCTATGAAATCAGTTTCAACAAGTATTTCTACCAACACAAGCCACTTAGATCGATCGATGAGGTAAGTGCTGAAATTTTGGCTTTGGAGCTAGAGAGTGAAGGCTTGATTATGGATATTCTGAAAATGTAAGCCGATGGAGATACAAAGCGACAAGGAATATCAAGATTGGCTAAAAGCGTTAAAAGCGAAAGTTAGCGTTGCCCGGGTAAAAGCGGCTTTGGCTGCCAACAAGGAGCTGATCCACTTTTATTTTGACTTGGGCAAAATGATCAGTGAGCAACAACTGAAAGCAGCTTGGGGTGATAAGTTGATTGTGCAACTTTCAAAAGATTTAAGCACCGAATTTACAGATATGAAAGGCTTTTCAGTTACCAATCTGAAGTATTGCCGCCAGTTTTATCAGTTTTATAAAAATGAAATTGGTCAACAGACCGTTGGCCAATCGGAGCGAGTGGATTTTGGTCAACACGCTGTTGACCAATTGCCATGGGGTCATAATGTATTGATCTTTAGCAAATCAAAAAACATTGCAGAAGCGCTGTTCTATCAACAACAAACACTTCATAATAACTGGAGTCGTGATATATTGGCCTTACAGTTGAAATCAAATTTGTTTGAACGAAGCGGAAAAGTCATCAGCAACTTCAAACAGACGCTACCAAAACCTACTTCCGATTTAGCACAGCAAAGCTTAAAAGATCCTTATGTGTTCGATTTTGTAGCATTGGCAGAAAAGTATAACGAACGTGATATTGAAAATCAATTGGTACAACACATATCCAAATTCTTGTTGGAGCTAGGCAAAGGCTTTGCATACGTTGGAAGGCAGTATCCCATGCAGATAGGCGAAAAAGAGTATTACATTGACTTATTATTTTACCATGTGGTGCTCAAAGCCTATGTGGTGATTGAGCTGAAAAATACTGCCTTTATGCCGGAGTATGCCGGTAAACTCAACTTTTACCTTTCGGCAGTAGATAGCTTACTTAAACTAGAAGACGACAAACCTACCATTGGCATTTTGCTTTGCAGAGATAAAAACAACATCGAAGCTGAGTTTGCCCTGCGCGACATCAACAAACCTATGGGCGTAAGTGAATTTAAACTGACAGAAATATTGCCGGAGGACTTAAAATCGAGCATGCCCACCATAGAAGAAATCGAACAAACCCTAAAATCGAGCAGCTATGAATAAATTGGCAGTACAAAAATACCCCGCCTACAAAGATTCGGGAGTGGATTGGCTGGGGGAAATTCCTGAAGGATGGGAATTAAGGAAATTCAAGTATTTATTTAGAGAGATTAATGAAAGAAGCGATGATGGTACAGAAGATTTATTGTCCGTATCTCAGTACACTGGCGTTACTAAAAAATCCGATAAAGTTGAAGAAGGTGATTTATTGACAACCGCTTCGACACTTGAAGGTTACAAAAAGGTTTATCAAAACGATTTGGTCAGTAACATCATGCTGGCATGGAATGGTAGTCTTGGATTCTCTCCTTTTAATGGGATAACAAGTCCTGCTTATTCAATATATCGTTTAAATAAAGGTAATTCCGAACGCTTCTTTCACTATTTAGTGAGAAGCCAGATATACAAATCTGAATTTAAAAGGAACAGTTCAGGTGTCATAGAAAGTAGACTAAGATTGTACACAGATGATTTTTTTGCTATTTGGTCAATACTTCCTTCCCCTTTCGAACAAACCGCCATTGCCAATTTCCTAGACGACAAAACCGCCAAAATAGACCAAGCCATTGCCCAAAAAGAGCAGCTCATAGCCCTGCTCAAAGAACGCAAGCAGATCATCATTCAAAATGCGGTAACCAAAGGTTTAGACCCGAATGCGAGAATGAAAGACTCTGGTGTGGAATGGATTGGGGAGATTCCGGAACATTGGGAGGTGAAGAAGTTGAAGTATGTAGCATTTATTAGAGGTGGGCAGGTTGATCCAAAGATTTCTCCTTACAAAGAAATGATTTTAATAGCTCCCAATCATATTGAATCACGCTCTGGTGTCATTCTATATGAGGAAACAGCTGATCAACAAGGGGCTGATAGTGGGAAATATTTGGCAAAAGAAGGTGATTTAATCTATAGTAAAATCAGGCCAGAATTGAGAAAAGTATGTAAAACTGATAAGGTCTGTCTGTGTAGTGCTGACATGTATGCTATAAAAGCATCAAAAGATGTTAGTGAAGACTATTTGCTGTTTGTCTTTTTGGGTGAGCAATTCAATGATTTTATGATAAATCAGTCTTTAAGAGTTGCAATGCCGAAAGTCAATAGATCGGATGTTATTAATTATCCGATCGTCTTTCCTCCGTTTGAAGAACAGCGGAGGATTATAAAATATATCGAAACCCAATCCGCCAAAACCGACCAAGCCATTTCATTACAACAAAATCAAATCGATAAGCTAAAAGAATACAAGGCTACTTTGATAGACAGTGCGGTAACGGGGAAGATAAAGGTGGAATAATTATGGAAAAGAGCTTAACAGAAATATCCGCAAATTCAATTTTTGAAAAGCATTATGAATGCTACAAAAAAGTATGGATTGAAACCATTAAACAACAAGCTGGTCAAGTAGAGCAAGTAAGTTCAGATTATCAGGGAAGGGTGATTTATGAATTGCTGCAGAATGCTTTTGATAAAGCAGAAAAAAGGATATTAGTTAAGGTAAATGGAAATGTCCTATACATTGCCAATGATGGCACAAAGTTTACTTATACTACCGATTATGATTACGAAAAGAACAGCACCGAAAGGGGGGATTTCCAGTCACTTTGTTCTATATCTACGTCTACAAAAAATGCCGCTAACAGCATAGGAAACAAAGGAGTTGGCTTTAAATCGGCTTTTTCCATTGCAGAGCATGGTTTTGTTAACATCCATACCCAAGGTAATATTATAAAAAAAGGAGTAACAAATATTGAGGAAAATATAAGTTTTAGAATTTACGATTCATTCAAAACTATTAATTCCATTCCAAAAGAGTTTGATTTAGAAATCCAAGAAAATTTATCAGAAAAAATCAGTATTGTTCAGAAAGAGTTTAAAGGAAGGGGTGTTCCTGGCTTTTATTTTCCATTACAAATAAAAAATGAGGATGAAACTATTAAGGCATTGTTTAATGATGGTTTTGTTACAGTTATCGAAATTCCATTTGATATCGAAATTGAACAAATTGTACAATCCTTATATGATGAAATAGAAAAAATACATTTCCAATTTATAAGATTAAAGTATGATAAAGACTTTAAAATCACATTTGATTATAATGGTAAAATCCACAAACAGAAAATAGAAAAAAATATAGTAGGACTATATTCAATTGAGTTACAAAACGAGGAACTCAAACAGCTCGCTAGAAAAATAAATATTGAAATCGAAAAACCTGTTATTGCTTTTTACATCAATTATGAAACAGATGGTGTTTTATTTAATTACCTCCCATCAAAAGTTTCATCCCCCTTTAAGAACATTGATTTCCATGCTGACTTTCAAACAAAAGTTGATCGAACAAATATAAACTTCGATAAGAATAGTGACGTTGGCAAATACAATCGGGCATTATTACAAGCCTGTGTAGAGTTCTTTTTCGCTACTCTCAACAATCACTTAGATTCATCAGAAAGAGTAGAATTAAATTTAAAATGGGTAGATAAAAATTTAATAGACGAAATGAATTTAAAATTTGAATGGAGATTACTTGAAATAAAGAACCATTCCGAAATTTTTCATGAAGTAAGGAGTCTTTTAAAAATCTGGGATTGGGAATACAATCTTGCATCTGACTTAATTACAAGGCTTACCCGTAAGTACTTTCAAGCTGAAAAATCAAATGAGGAATACGCCGTTTATTATGACACTATTAGCGATTTTCTTGAGAGGTTTACATCAAAAACTAACCAATACTACATTTGGGTTGAAAGATTTAAAAATATCTTAGCTCCGAAATTGCTTTCATTAGATTGTAACTTATTACCAGAGATTTCTTTAACTAGGAGCAAAGAAATATTTTATAAAAAGAGAGGTGAAAATAGCCTTCATCTACCCTCATTTATTGGAGTAAGTATCACGGATTTTGAAATAAAAGACAAATATCTTAGAAAGAAATTAGGTGTCAAAGATTTTGAGGATTACAACGAAATCCTTAAATACTTTAAGCAGGTAAGCTATACAGGAACATTTGAAAAGGACAGTTTAACTGAAAAGGAGCAGATTGAATTATTGAAAAGCATTGTTCAAATTATGAAGAACAAGAAGGAGGTTTTTACTACATGCTCACATCGTTATACTAGAACATTTACCTCTGAGGAGAGGAAAATTCATTCTGTTGTAAATCAGGCTTACTTTAATGTTTCAACAGTTTTTCTAAAGACATCTATAGGTAAATATAAGCCGGCACAACTCTGTAGAAAGTCGGAATTAGATACTGCTTTTTTAGATAAATTAGACCTAACCGAAAGCTTAGATAGCTTTTTGCGATTCATTGGTGTTTCTTTGGATAATAATTTTATTTTTTGTGATCTTAGAATATATAATAATTTGAATAATGGCATTGACTATATACCAGCCCTATTTAAACGCAATGAAACTGTAGATAAACTTTATGGCGATGATTTGTTGAAAAATGTTCGGGTAATTAGTGCTAAAAATAAAAAGGTTCACCCTGCATTAATTAATGATAATAATTATAGTTTTCTCCAAAATATAAGTGGAAGAAACATTAAATCTGATTTGGATAATTTAAGAGTAAAGGATTACGATAATTTCCCAAAGGAGTATCTGTATATTCTTTTTGAAAAGCTATATTCTATACGTTATGGAATTGAAAGGCTTTATTCAAGTTTATTTTCCCCATTGCATAAACATTTAAATAAATATTTGATAAGCACTAAGGGAACCTTAGAATGGAAATCAAAGGATGATGATTTTTTTATTGCTCAAAATAAACAGGATTATGAAATTTTAAAAAAATACGAAGTGCCACTTTTGAATTTCTATAATGGAAATGAAATTCCAGAAGAGTTATTAAATAGAAAAATTATACTTACTGAAAATGATATTATTGCTAACCCTGTAAGGGATATTACAACGGAAACCTTGAGTCTGGTCGAAAGTAGAATATGTTATATGTTGTCCACTGTTAGCAATTCAAATCTTTCGGATTTAAATTATAAAGATAACTCAAGCGGAATTAGTGTTATTCAACAATTACTTTTTGGATGTCAAGTATTCGAATGTACAAGCTTATCAAGAGAAATCATTTCTAATAAATCCGAATTAAAATTTGAAAATCGTGCTGATGCTTTATTTGATAAAGAATCAAAGAAAATTTATTTTATTCAAGGTTGCAGCAAAAAAACAAAAGCAGAATTTTTTGCGAAATATTTGTTTAATAACACAAGTATTAGTAGTGCTTTAGAACTTATTCTTTTTTTTAAGGAACCTGAGGATTTAGAAATTGAATATGAAACGGAGGACTTAAATCTGTTTAAAAAGCTTTGGGACAAAGATTACGATAAAAAATTTATAGCATTCGAAAAAGAAATACTAGATGGATTTTTAGCTGAATTAGATAACATCCCTCAAAACTGGCATATTTATAATAGGAGGGAAAAAAGCAGTTTGCTTTTAAAATTTTTTAATCAAGGAAAATTGCTTGAATTGGAGAAAAAAATAATTTCGATTAAACAAAATTACAACAATTTATTTGATGACTTCCAATTAGAAATTGATTATAGTTTAAATGATAATGTTATCAGTAATATGATATCATTTTTAGAATTTCGAACAGATGAAGTTTCAAAAAAGTATATTAATGAGTTAAATGCCTTATCTAAAAGCTTTGGGCAAGAAAATCGGTTAGAAGCAATAGAAAAAGAATTGATTGAAAAGTTTAATTTTTCAGTCTCTGAAAATGTGAGCATGAATAGCCTTGATGCTACTAAATCAAAATTGAATCTTGATAGAAAGGTGGATAGCATTTTCAATAAATTACCCGTTTCTAATAGCAGCACTACAGTTACTAATTTTTCTGCCAATGGAAAATCTGAAGCAAACTCTCTAGTTATAAATAAAAAGAAATTAGTTTTTCAAGGGGGAAGTAATTCAACAAAATGTGATAATTTTTTAGAAGAAACTGGCGCAAACGGTGAAGAGCAGGTACTAGGTTATTATATTAATTTATTTATGACTTTATCACATGATGAAAGAAAAAGTGCTATCGAAAAGATTTACCAAGTTATAAAAGAAAAACTTGGAAATGACTCCCATAATAAATTTAGGGAAAAGTGTTTAATTCATGTAAAAAATGATGTTGAATTGAAAAAGGCCTTGATACCATATTTCTATATTGCTATGCATCATAAATTTGCCTATTTAGATATCATCGCTTACGAGAATAATTCGCCAATTATTATAGAAGTTAAAACTACAAGTAATAATCACAATGATTCGTTTTACATATCAATTGCCGAAGTAAATGAAGCATTAAAAGAATCGCACTATCAAATAGTAAGAGTAACACCATCAGAAATAATTTTTATGGGAAATCCAATAAAGGATTTAGGTAATAAACTCACCTCAATCAATGGTGATAATTATAAATTAATTCCTAGAAATTACAAATTTGAATTTTCAAAAAAGAATGCCAATGCCAAGTAAAACCAACGAAGCAGCCCTTGAAGCGGCCATAGAAAAAGTTTTAACTGGTGCCTTTTCCGAGGACATAGGGAATGACTTGATGGTGGCTTCAGAACCCGCTGCAATCTATCGTAGTGGAAATGGCTTTTATATGGGTCATGCGAATGATTTCAATGCTAAATATGCGTTGGATGAAAATCGTTTTTGGCATTTTTTAGAAAACACTCAAAAAGAAGAACTCAACAAACTCAAACGCGCTGCAGATTGGAAGCTTAAAATTCTGGAGAGATTTGATCGAATGGTGAAAAAATACGGCATCCTGCGTTTGCTTCGAAAAGGGTTGGAGGTAGAAGATGCTCATTTCACCTTACTGTATCAATTGCCCATGGCCAGCAGTAGCCAAACGGTAAAAGATAACTTTGAGAAAAACGAGTTCAGCGTTACCCGTCAGGTGCGCTACAATCTCGATAACCTTCGAGAAGAAATAGACATGGTAGTGTTTGTCAATGGGATTGCCATCGCTACGCTCGAACTCAAAAGCCAATGGACAGGACAAAACGCCAAAGTACATGGAATTAAGCAATACAAGTACGATAGAGACATTCGTCAGCCTTTGCTCAATTTTGGTCGTTGCATAGTTCATTTTGCAGTTGACACAGATGAAGTGTATATGTGTACCAAATTGGCTGGTGCCAATTCATTCTTTTTGCCATTCAACAAAGGCCACAACGACCTGTCTGCCGGACAGGCAGGCGGAAAAGGCAATCCCCCAAATCCATTTGGACATAAGTCGGCTTACTTATGGGAAGAAGTATTTACGAAAGAAAGTTTAGCCAATATCATCCAACACTTTGTCCGCTTTGATGGCAAAGCCACAGATGCTTTGAATAAACGAACACTATTTTTTCCACGGTATCATCAAATGGATGTGGTACGGAAAATACTCAACCATGCTTCGAGAAATGGGGTTGGACAGACCTATTTGATCCAGCATTCGGCAGGGTCGGGAAAATCCAACTCCATTACCTGGGCAGCTTATCAGTTGATAGAAACTTATCCCGAAAGAGAGGGCCTACCAGGTTCCAAGGGAATTCAGAATCCTTTATTCGACTCGGTAATTGTAGTGACAGATAGAAGACTACTGGACAAGCAGCTTCGTGAGAATATCAAGGAATTTTCAGAGGTCAAAAATATTATTGCTCCGGCTTATTCCTCCAATGATTTGAAAAACAGCCTGGAACAAGGCAAAAAGATCATCATTACTACTATCCAAAAATTTCCTTTCATTGTAGATGGCATTGCTGATTTGAGCGACAAGCGATTTGCTGTAATCATAGATGAGGCTCACAGTTCTCAAAGTGGCACAGCAGCAGGCAACATGAATCAGGCCATGGGTATGGGAGCAAATGAGGAGGAGGAAGAAGACCCCCAGGACAAAATCCTGAAAGCCATGCAAGCCCGGAAAATGAAAGGCAATGCATCTTACTTGGCGTTTACGGCTACTCCAAAAAATGCAACCCTGGAGCGTTTCGGTAGCAAACAGGAAGATGGTACTTTCAAGCCTTTTCACTTGTATTCCATGAAACAAGCCATTGAGGAAGGATTTATTCTGGATGTATTGGCAAACTATACTACCTACAAAAGCTATTACGAAATAGAAAAATCCATTGAGGATAATCCACTTTTCGATACCAAAAAAGCCCAGAAGAAGTTACGTGCTTATGTAGAGCGGGATAAACGAACCATCGCCACCAAAGCAGAAATCATGATGGATCACTTTATCAGTAAAGTGTACAATACCAAAAAACTCAAAGGCAAGGCAAAAGGAATGGTGGTTACCCAGGATATCATTTCAGCAGTCCGTTACTTCTTAGCCATGCGGAACATCCTGAATGATAAAGGCAATCCATTTAAAATCGTAATCGCATTCTCCGGTAAGAAAACAGTTGATGGTGTGGAATACACTGAAGCAGAATTAAATGGTTTTGCAGAAAAGGACACCCGGGATAATTTCGATTCTGATGATTATCGCTTGTTGGTAGTCGCCAATAAATACCTCACAGGTTTTGATCAGCCCAAGCTTTGTACCATGTATGTGGATAAGAAATTACAAGGTGTATTGGCTGTACAAGCATTGAGCAGATTGAACCGGGCAGCAGACAAATTGGGCAAGAAAACAGAAGACTTGTTCATCCTGGATTTCTTCAATCAAGTGGATGACATCAAAAACTCTTTTGATCCATTTTATACTTCTACATCCTTGAGCCGGGCTACAGATATCAATGTGCTCCACGAATTGAAAGGTACTTTAGATGATGTGGGCGTTTATGAATGGTCAGAAATAGAATCCTTTGTAGAAAAGTATTTTGAGGGGGTCGATGCCCAGCAACTCAGTCCTATAATAGATGTAGCTGCCGACCGTTTTAATCAGGAGTTGGAATTAGAGGAAGAAGAGAAGGTTGATTTTAAAATCAAAGCCAAGCAGTTTGTCAAAATCTATGGTCAAATGGCCTCTATTATGCCTTATGAGGTCTTGGAATGGGAAAAGCTGTTCTGGTTTTTGAAATTCCTTATTCCAAAACTGATTGTGAAAACCAGAGAAGATGCATTGATTGATGAGCTGTTGGAATCTGTTGATTTGTCTACGTATGGTTTAGAGCGTACCAAACTGAATCACGCTATTGGATTGGACGATTCGGCAACAGAATTAGATCCGCAAAACCCTAACCCAAGAGGTGCTCATGGTGGCGATGAAGAAAAAGATCAATTGGACGAAATCATCAAAACCTTCAATGAAAGATGGTTCCATGGTTGGGATGCTACACCGGAAGACCAGCGGGTAAAATTTTTGACATTAAACAAACATATTCAAGCACATCCAGACTTCAAACTCAAGGTAGCAGAAAACACTGACAGTCAAAACCGGGACCTAGCGCTCAAGAAAATCATTGACGAGGTCATGGGACAACAACGAAAGCGCGAATTGGAATTGTATAAGTTGTATGCCAAGGACGAATCATTTTATCAGGCTTTCTTTGATACGATGAAGCGGATGGTGGAATTGAGGAAGTAAAAACAGCCCAGCTCTGGAAAAAGAACCCAAGTTAACAAAGAGAATATGAGTTCGTATACTCGGAATTGATGATTAAGTCCCTATAAACCTTATACTGATTTTGACAAATTCTAATCCCGCTATATTTCGACTCCTACCGGAGTCGGGAAGGGTGAATGGGACATCATTTTTCACCCCGAGTTGCCACTCGGGGCTAATACCCTATGGGATTGAACTCCTTGCGGAGTTGGTCTCCTACTCAGATTTCCAACACCCTGCTTCTCGAAATTTGCAATTTCGGGAAACAGATAAATGGAGATTTGCAATCTCCTTGGGTGAGCCGTCTTATCAAGCCAAATAAATGCTAGTTTAAAATCAATTACCCTAAAGGATTACAAATCCTTAGTATCTCCAAAAAATCTAATCCAAGACTCCGATAGGAGTCAACTACCGCAAGGTTGCTAACCCCGAGTTGCCACTCGGGGTAAAAAAAGAACAAATTGATATCGGTCCTCTCAACTCCGGTAGGAGTTGAATTTTGGGACGACGATTTTTTGAACACAGATTTTAAAAAGGATGAACACTGATTGCCACAGATGGGGTGGCTGACGCCACGGGGGATGGAGGGATTGCTTGTTTAGATAGATTTCTCCTATAAACTAGGTCTAATTTCGCTGGAATTTTAACCAATCATATTTTGCTTTACTTCATCTGGTCTAATTTCTCGTCTCCTGCTTGCTGCAGGTATGTCTCACTTCAAGTTATGACAGATGGGCGGCAGGCAACTATTTTTGGGGAAGATTAGACTTCATGGCTAGCATAAGCATCTCTTCCAATTCGACTCCTACCGGAGTCGGGAAGGGTGAATGGGACATCATATTTTCACCCCGAGTTGCCACTCGGGGCTAATACCCTGTGGGATTAAACTCCTTGCGGAGTTGGTCTGCTCCTCAGATTTCCAACACCCTGCTTCTCGAAATTTGCAATTTCGGGAGACAGATAAACGGAGATTTGTAATCTCCTTGGGTGAGCCGTCTTATCAAGCCACATAAATGCTAGTTTTAAATCAATTACCCTAGAGGATTTCAAATCCTTAGCATCTCCAAAAAATCTAATCCAAGACTCCGATAGGAGTCAACTACCGCAAGGTTGCTAGCCCCGAGTTGCCACTCGGGGTAAAAAAAGAACAAATTGATATCGGTTCTCTCAACTCCGGTAGGAGTTGAATTTTGGGAAGACGATTTTTTGAACACAGATTTTTAAATGGATGAACACTGATTGCCACAGATGGGGTGGCTGACGCCACGGGGATGGTGGGATTGCTTGTTTAGATAGATTTCTCCTATAAACTAGGTCTAATTTCACTGGAATTTTAAAAAATTAGCTTTTGCTTTGCTTCATCAGGTCTAATTTCTCGTCTCCTGCTTGCAGCAGGTATGTCTCGCTTCAAATTATGACAGATGAGCGACTGGAGTCTATGTTTGCGGAAGATTAGACTTCTTGGCTAGCATCAGCACCTCTTACAATTCGACTCCTACCGGAGTCGGGAAGGGTGAATGGGACATCATTTTTCACCCCGAGTTGCCACTCGGGGCTAATACCCTGCGGGATTAAACTCCTTGCGGAGTTAGGCCTGCATATCCGCTTCTCGAAATTTGCAATTTCGGGAGACAGATAAACGGAGATTTGTAATCTCCTTGGGTGAGCCGTCTTTTCAAACGAAATAAATGCTAGTTTTAAATAAATTACCCTAGAGGATTACAAATCCTCATTCATCTTAAGACCGAGATTACAAATCTCGGACAGCTCCTATTGGTCCAAGTTGCTTAAAGTCCCATCCCCCGAAAATCATGCAAATACAAATAAATCCCAATTGGCGACAGCCAAAGAAACTGTGAAAACCCTCCTAAATTCCCCCTTCTGTGAAATCTGTGTCATCTGTGGACAAAAAGAAATTTACCAATAGCTATTCCAATACCCCTCCATTTAAGATATCAGGGCTGTCGCCCCTCTGCTTGGAACTAACGTAAATCAATTCTACGAAGAAAACAGGGCTAACGCCCCATTTAATTTGACCATTATTTCAATTTTATTTCCACATTATTTCAACCTTACTTCATTCCACAACTCCCATAAAAATATCTTCCAATATCACGAAGGAAATATCAATCAATATCTATTTCCACCTTATTGCATTTAACTACTCAAAAAAATCTACAATAAAACCAACAAATTAATCCCTCCCAACCCCAGAGCCTGCGACAAAATCTAATTAATCTATCCATCCATTAATGCCAGCCACCTAAAAAACCCTCCTAAATTCCCCCTTCTGTGAAATCTGTGTCATCTGTGTCATCTGTGGACAAAAAAAAATTTACCAATAGCTATTCCAATACCCCTCCATTTAAGATCTCAGGGCTGACGCCCCTCTCCTGGGACTAACTTAAATCAATTCTACGAAGAAAACAGGGCTAACGCCCCTTTTGAGTCCAAAACAATTATTTCAATTTTATTTCCACATTATTTCAACCTTATTTCATCTACCTACTACCAAAAAAATATCAACCAATATCGCGCAGCTAATATCTACCAATATCTGTATCTACATTATTACGCATCAGCATATTTCCACATTATTTCATCTACCTACTCCCATTAAAATATCAACCAATATCGCGCAGCTAATATCAAACAATATCCTTTTAATTCATTTCCTCGTAAATATTTTTATTATGTTATAGGTATCGCCTACCCAACTCCTGCAGGCGGTTTTTGTATCCGTTAGTATTTTCAACAACCAACTATTTCCACTACTGCAATGAAAATCGTATTCTTAAGTATCCTCGCTTTTGCATGCTGCTTCACGCTTAGAGCACAGACCTTTCATACCTTCCCAACCCAAAATGGCATCAGTTCTCCGTTCCCCACTCAGTCCGTAACACCTGCTCCGAATAGAGCCAATACCTTCCATGTGTACGAGCACACCAATGGAATCCGTAACATTGCACCTTCCCAAGTAATTCAAGTGCAACCAAACGGCACCAAGCAAGTATTCAACACCCGAAATGGAATCCAGGAAATCACACCCGTGCAGGTAATCAAACCCATGCCCAATGGGGGTTCACAGGTATTCCAAACCCAATCCGGCATCCCCAACATCGTCCCCAGTCAAACCATACAACCCAACAGCCGTGGCGGGATCGATGTGTTCCAAAATACCAACGGCATACAAGCCATTACCCCCATTAAAAGCATCCAACCCGTGAATTCTAATAGCTATGGCGTCTTCCAAAATAATAATGGAATTCAATCCGTATTCCCTAATTCGGTAATTCAAAGGAAAGACTAAGCGTATTAAATGTAGACTTAGGAATGAGGGGCTCTCGCAGCATACAGAAAAACAACAAGAGAAATGTCAAGTATTTTCAAGATGAGAGAAGCGTCAAGTGTGTCTATTTTGATGGCTGTTTAGCGAGGAGGCAGATAGTAGGGTAGGAATAAAAAGTCGGCATTCCGTGGATATGGAGAACGCAATTGGATGTCCAATGATGAAGGCCGAATGAAAAATAATGAAATTTTTGCTTTTCCTGTGAACTGACAATGCTAATATTGAACGTAAAAGGTTGATTTTGGAATTTCTCTTTAGCTAGCTGATAATCATGCCAATTCGACTCCTACCGGAGTCGGGAATTCTGAATGGTGTGCTTTTTTTCTACCCCGAGTTGCCACTCGGGGCTATTACCCTGCGGGATTGAACTCCTTGCGGAGTTAGGCCTGCATATCCGCTTCTCGAAATTTGCAATTTCGGGAATCAGATAAATGGAGATTTGCAATCTCCTTGGGTGAGCCGTCTTATCAAGCCACATAAATGCTAGTTTCAAATCAATTACCCTAGAGGATTACAAATCCTCATTCATCTTAAGACCGAGATTACAAATCTCGGACAGCTCCTATTGGTCCAAGTTGCTTAAAGTCCCATCCCCCGAAAATCATGCAAATACAAGTAAATCCCAATTGGCGACAGCCAAAGAAACTGTGAAAATCCTCCTAAATTCCCTCTTCTGTGAAATCTGTGTCATCTGTGGACAAAAAGAAATTTACCAATAGCTATTCCAGTACCCCTCCGTTTAAGATATCAGGGCTGACGCCCCTCACCTGAGAAATGCATAAATCAGTTCTACGAAGAGATCAGGGCTAACGCCCCTTTTTAGTTTGAACCATTATTTCAATTTTATTTTCACATTATTTCATCTACCCACTTCCATAAAAATGTCAACCAATATCGCGCAGCTAATATTCACCAATTATTTCAACCTTATTTCATCTACCTACTCCCAAAAAATTTATCCTTCAATCCTGACACATCAATCCTTAGCAATCAAGGAGCCTGCGACAAAATCTAATTAATCTATCCATCCAGTAATGCCAGCCACCTAAAAAACCCTTCTAAATCCCCCCTTCTGTGAAATCTGTGTCATCTGTGGACAAAAAGAAATTTACCAATAGCTATTCCAGTACCCCTCCGTTTAAGATATCAGGGCTGACGCCCCTCTGTCTCAAACTACATTAATCAGTTCTACGAAGATAACAGGGCTAACGCCCCTTTTTAGTTTGACCATTATTTCAATTTTATTTCAACCTTATTTCATCTACCTACTCCCAAAAAAATATCAACCAATATCGCGCAGCTAATATCCACCAATATCTATTTCAACTTTATTTCCAACTCCCCCCACAATATCTTAATATCTAATATCAACCAATATCTATATTTACATTATTTCAATTTTATTTCACCCCACTACCCCCTACTTATCCTTTGGCACACAAACAAATCCTTGTATCTTTAGAACGGAATTTATAATTATGAAGCGTATCCTTTTCTTTTGTCTACTTTTCCTCACTGTGCATGCAGCGAGTGCTCAAAAATTCATCTTACTTCAAAAAGGTGATAACCAAAAGACGCGTCTTAAATTCGAAGTAGGAGAAGAATTTGTCTATAAGACTGCACAGTATGATTTTTTCATCACGGAAGTAATACGGGATATTACGATTGATGCCATAATTCTGACAGATAATGTCATACAACCATCCCAAATAGTAGCTGTTGACATTCGAAAAAAAGACCCTAGAAATTACACCTTGGACAACCTTTCCTATCTAGGAATGGGAGGTGGAGCAATGCTGTTACTAGCATCTAGTATCAATAGTTTATACCAAGAAGGCGATTTTTCATTATCAGGTGGAACACTTGGACTTTCTGCTGGATTAATTGGCACAGGCTTATTGATTCGACAACTGAAGTACAAAACGTTTAAGCATAAAGGTAGAAACAAAATTCAATTAGTGATTCTTTACGAAGAATGACAATGAATTAGGTTAAGCGCATAATATTTCCGAATTTTGCACCTCAATTAATTAAATCAATTATGACATCAGACCAGTTGAAAGACTTGAAAGCCCGCGTTTCGGCTTTGAGGAGGTATCTTTGACTACGATCGTAAGAAAGCAGAAATAGAAGACTTTGAGGCTGTTTCGGCCCAGCCAGATTTTTGGAATAATCCAGAAGATGCCGAAAAAACAATGAAGCAAATACAGCTGAGAAAAGGCTGGACAAGCGCTTTTGAATCACTGGACACTCATCTGCAAGACTTGGAAGTGCTGTATGATTTTTATTCGATGGGAGAAGTTCCAGAAGAAGAAATCAAAAGCGAATACAAAAAGGTCTTGACAGAGGTAGAGGAGCTGGAGTTGAAGAAGATGCTAAGCAATGAAGAAGATCAGCTCTCGGCTGTACTTGAAATCAATCCTGGCGCAGGAGGTACTGAAAGTAACGATTGGGCGTCTATTCTCATGCGTATGTACATCATGTGGGGAGAGAAAAATGGCTACAAAGTAACAGAAGTAGACCTTCAAGAAGGTGAAGTCGCTGGAATCAAATCAGTTACCTTACAGTTTGATGGTCCTTTAGCATACGGGTTTCTAAAATCAGAAACTGGCGTGCATCGCTTGGTACGTGTTTCGCCTTTTGACTCCAATGGAAGAAGACACACTTCGTTTGCTTCTGTGTATGTATATCCGGTGGTAGATGATTCGATCAACATCGATATCAATCCATCTGATGTAGAGCTTCACACCTCCCGTTCAGGTGGTGCTGGTGGTCAGAATGTAAACAAAGTAGAAACAAAAGTACAGTTGACACACAAGCCAACAGGCATTGTAGTAGTTTGTCAAATTGAACGTTCTCAATTAGCAAATAGAGAGCGCGCCATGCAGATGTTGAAATCCAGACTTTACCAATTAGAGATGGAAAAGAGAAATGCGGCACGTGCCAAAATAGAATCTTCCAAATTGAAGATTGACTTTGGTTCACAGATTCGAAACTACGTCTTGCATCCATATAAATTGGTGAAAGATGCCCGTACAAGCTATGAAACTTCGGACACCCAGCATGTATTGGATGGGGGCTTGAATGATTTCATCAAAGCTTACTTACTTGCACAAAGTGAAGAAGCAGCAGCGACCGAAACAAATTAATATGTGCCAATAATCCTATGAAGGGGCTGACTTTGAGATATAGGAACTGTTTGTTTCCGCCATCGAAAAGGCAGCCTCGTCTATTTCTACCCGTATGAAGCACCTTCCTTCTTTTTTTACGCTCGACTTTATGCTGCTTTGCCTCAGCTCTTTTTTGTTTTTTGCGAGCTTCAATATGATCATTCCAGAATTACCGGCGTACATTACCTCGCTCGGTGGTGAAGATTACAAAGGATTGATCATATCACTATTTACCTTGACCGCAGGTCTTTCTCGGCCTTTTTCTGGAAAGTTAGCAGATAAAATTGGGAGAGTACCGGTGATGATTTTTGGATTGGTCGTATGCTTTATCGTGAGTCTTTTATACCCAATCATCACAACGGTTTCAGGCTTTTTATTTCTTCGATTTGTTCACGGATTTTCTACCGGCTTTACCCCTACTGGCACTTCCGCTTATGTTGCAGACATTGTCCCATTCAATAAGCGTGGAGAAGCTATGGGCATACAGTCCTTATTCGGCTCTCTTGGAATGGCAGCTGGCCCTGCTTTGGGAGGATATATCGGGAGTGCCTATGGCATCAACCCTTTGTTTTATACAGCTTCTTTCACAGCGGTTCTATCTATGTTAGTGGTTTTGCGATTAAAAGAAACCGTAGCTATCAAAGAACCATTCCGGCTGAATTTGATCAAACTCAAAAAAGATGAAATCATTGAAAAAAGAGTCCTCTTCCCTTCCTTAATTTTATTTCTTACTGTTACTTCTTTCGGGACGGTTTTGACAATTATTCCAGATTATTCGGAACATTTAGGTATACAGAACAAAGGACTATTTTTTGCGGTGTTCACCATAGCCTCTTTAGGTATAAGGATCATTGCAGGTCGAACTTCGGATAAATATGGGAGAATTCCTGTTATGAAAGCAGCATCTTTTTCCATGGTTGTAGCGATGATATTAGTAGCTTTTGCCACTTCTAAAGGCATGTTACTATTTGGTGGGGTTATTTTTGGTGCTTCGGTAGGTATGAACTCTCCCACTATCTCTGCATGGACCATTGACCTATCTTTGGACAAATACAGAGGAAGAGCACTGGCTACCATGTATATAGCTTTGGAAGCTGGAATTGGAATAGGGGCAATCGTATCAGGGTTTCTATTTAACAATAAACCAGAAAACTTTCCACTCGTATTTTTGATCAGTGCAGGGTCTGCATTTATTGCTTTTTTACTGCTCATGTTTCATAAAACTACTCCTAAAAACTCCGGAGCTGATAAATTTTAACATGAAAAAATTCAATTTCTGTCATTCCATATCGGTTCATGCTAAAACTTCAACACAATTATTAAACTTTGATTATTTGAATAAAAAAATTGCACTTTTCTCATAAAGTTTTTCGTCAATTTCCCTAATTTTAAGTGCCAAACTAGTACTGCATTGAATAGAATTCCTACTCCATTTCTATTGGTCTACGTGATTTCCACCTGCGTAGCATTAATTTCTGTGGGAAACGGTTTTACTCTCGGATATTTTTTGGGTAATGGATTAATGATTCCAACACTCATCTATGTGATCGTAAAAAAATATCAGCAATATGACAGTCCTTTACTACCTCAATTGGTGGTAGCTTTAATTTTCTCTTTTTTGGGAGATCTATTTATGATGATTCCCACGGAAGAAAGTTTTTTCACTTTGTTGGCCATTTGCACTTTTATGATCGCGCAACTTGCCTACGGAATCCTATTTTGGAAATCCGCTAAGTTTAAATTGTTTTCTAAAATACCTATCAATAAGCGTATACCTGAGATACTTGTACTCATGGTGATGGGAATTGTATTTTCACAAGTCTATGAATTTTTGGGAGATTACTTGATAGCAGGAACTATATTCCTGATGATAAGTGCGAGTACGTTTTTATTAGGTTTGAACCGTAGGTTTAGTGTTTCTAAAGTCAGCTATGGACTAGTCATGGCCGGACTCATTGCCTTTTTCTTATCTGACGTTTTATCCGCCTTGGATCTTTTCTACACTAACCCACAGATACATATGGTGGTCATTCTTGCCTATGGAATTGGTCATTTTTCAATTACTAATGGAATACTTATCCAATTAGAAAATAAGAGAAAAAGAGAAAAAGCACCATCCTTTGGCGCTTTTTCAACTAAAATTAAAAATAATAATTAGAAAACAAGGCCCTCATCAATAATTACCTAAGTGAGTTGATTTTCTTGGAATCGGCATAATTTCGCGTTGTCTTCCATTCAAATACACTACTTTTTCACCATCAAAGAAGGCACCTTCCTCCAACATTACCCGGTATTCTTTATTCCATTCTTTCAAGAAAACTACGGCATTCAATTCTATTGCATATACTGTATTGGGATACAATGGGTAATCACCGGCTCCAGGTGTATCGCCTTGATTGTCCCACATACCTATGGTCGGACCTGAAGCATGTCCATGAAATCCTAGAGGGTGGGAATATATACTTCCTTTAATACCCTCTTGGTCCATTTGCTTACGTGTTTCTCGAAGGATTTCATTCCCTGTTCTACCTGTTTTAAAATGAGAAGTAAGAATATCCTGTAATCGATTTCCCACCTGAAGTGCATCCTTCAAATATTGAGGAACCTCATCTTCTCCAGGTTTCAATACGTAGGCTAATTGTTGAGTATCTGTGTTCAATCGAAGATAAGTGATTCCAAAATCAATGTGCAGCATATCACCGGGCATGATTACCTCGGCATCGGGCTTCACCGCAAAATTACGAAGATGCTCCTGAGAAGAAGGGTCCGCTCGCTGAATATCCACAGTAGGGTGAAACCAAGTATCCAATTTTAACTCCTTGATACGCTCACGGTACCACCATTGTACATCTTCAGTGGTGGTAACCCCAGGTGTGATCACCTTTTCTGAAAGTCCTTCTGCGATGATTTGATTAGCAATAGCCTGAATATGTCTGTAAGTAGCCATCTCCGAAGGTGTCCTTGTTTCGAGCCAGCCAACGGCTAGATTCTGGGCGGAAACAACACGGGATTTTAAATTTTCCGGCAAATACTGCATCAGCGAATTATACTCAGTTAAATTGATCCCATCAGCGTGGCCGTAGTCCTTGGCCATATTTATCCCGATTTTTTCTGGATTCCTTTCCGCAATCAATTGAGCTAATCTTTCATATTGGTCGGGTTGGGTATCGGGATCCCAAGCTTTTTTAAATGCTTTCCCAACGTCATAACGGGCTACTGCCAACGCTTCTACCTGATCAGACCCCTTAGGCTTGTACATCAGCAACATCGTGCGCCTGCGCGCAGCATGCCAAGTGGCGGGTAAAAATGTACGGATGACAGGATCTTCGTTATACTCCCGGGAAATCACGATCCACATATCAATACCTGCTCGATCCATAACAGTGGGTAAAACAGTTTGTATACGCTCTTCCAGCCATTGATCAATTACAGCCGCTTGGGCGCGCTGTGTTAATACGTGCAATTCCTGTCCAATTGCAAAAGACTGCCAAAAAATAGCAGCCAATAAGATTAGTCCAATTTTTTTCATAATAGATAAGATCGATTTTGGTGGTGATATGGAATCTTGCAACACATCTACCTCGTTCAAAAAGCAAGGTATCCGTATACTTGATTCCAAAAGCTAAAACGATAGCTAATTTTTGTTTTAAAATATGGAATTTTGAGCAAATAAAAAATCTAGCCTCGCTTAAGTGGTCGTTAGCAATTTCCCACGGAGTAATTTTGCACTCAAGGAATGGAACCTATACAATAGCATGATACCCGTGATGGTCAGCCCTATCAATAACCCATACCAAATACCCAATTCATTCAAGCCAGCATAAAAGGCCAACACATACCCTACAGGTAAGCCTATTACCCAGTATGCTATCAAAGTGACAATCGTCGGAACTTTCACATCCGACATTCCTCTCAATGCTCCTAATCCTACCACTTGTATACCATCTGAAAGCTGGAAGAAGGCAGCTACAACCAATAAGCTTCCGCTCAATTGGATCACATCTACATCATCTATGTAAAGAGATGGCAAAAAGTTTTTCCCAACAATAAAGATTACAGCAGAGATACTCATAAACATCGCCACCATGGCAAATACCGTAAATCCAGCCTCTCGAAGCGTTCGGATATCCTGCTTTCCTAGCTGATTTCCTACTTTCACCATGGCTGCAGCCGATAAGCCAGAAGCCATCATGTAACTCACAGAAGCGAGATTAATGGCAATTTGATGGGCTGCCAATGCATTGACACCTATCCACCCCATCATGATGGCAGCAGTGCTAAAGGCGCCTACTTCAAAAATAAACTGAAATCCTGTTGGCACCCCTATTCTCAACATCTTAGAAAGCATGGGGAAGCTTAAACCCCTCAGACGAAAAGACAAATTAAATGAGTGATAACGCTTCGATTTAAATACATAATATGCAATGCCAACTCCCATCAAAACACGAGAGATCAAAGTAGCAATTCCAGCCCCGTTTAAACCCATAGCTGGAAACCCAAGATTTCCAAAAATCAAGACCCAGTTTAAAAATACATTGATCCCATTACATAGAATGGTAATATACATCGCCTGCTTGGTTTGGGAAAGTCCTTCTGCAAACTGCTTGAAGGTTTGAAAAAACATAAAAGGAATTAAAGAAAGGGTAATTATAGCCAAATAAGGAATGGCCAATTCCACAACTTCATTCGGTTGATTGAGATGCTTAAGCATTGGAGATGCTAGTACAATCAATAAAAATAACATCAACCCCACGCTCATATTGAGCAGAAAACCATGATTGAATAACCGAGCAATGCGTTTGGACCGCTTACTTCCGTCTGCCATGGCTACCAAGGGTGTAATGGCCATAGATACTCCAATTCCAAACATCAGTACCACAAAAAATATGCTGTTGGCCAATGATGCCGCAGCCAAAGGCACGGCTCCAAGCCTTCCAACCATCATACTATCCGCCACCCCTACCAACACTTGTCCTAATTGACTAAGCATCACAGGATAGGCTAAAGTAAAGGTACTCTGAAAATGGTTTTTAAAGTTTCCGCCAAACATATGCTTTCATTGAAGCCTCAAATATCCAAAAGTTTGGCGACTTTTAGCAGGCCGGCGATGGAAATAGCGTCGGTAATTTCTCCATCCATCACCTGTTGCAATGCTTTCTTAAGTGGTAACTTCTTTATTTCCAATTGCTCAGTTTCTTCAAATTCAGGAATCCCCATAGACAATTCCTGTGCTAAAAACACAAATCCCTCTTCATCTGTAACAGAGTTAGAGGTATGGATACGCATAATTTCTGTCCATCGGTTGGCCGTAATCCCGGTTTCTTCTTTCAATTCGCGCTTTGCATTTTCCAATACATTCTCTGTCAGTAATCCTCCACCCATGGGAATTTCCCAACTGTATTCATCCAAAGTGTACCGATATTGGCCTACTAACCAAGTATTGAATTCTTCATCAACCGGTATAATCCCTAGGGCTTTATTTAAAAAAGAAACCTTACCATAAATACCCGGTTTGCTGGAAGGATTGATCACTTGATGCTCCGATACTGATATCCATTGATTCTCATAAATCAACTTTTTTGAAAGAGTTGTCCAAGGATTTTTCATTTTTTTGATAACTAAAAAAGGGTGGACAAAGCCACCCTTTCAATGTGTTAATTCTTACTTATGCAGGAATCGGTAAAACTTTGGAGTCCTTGAAGGTCGAAAGAATAACCATGGACTGCATAGAGTCTACTTCTCTGATCTCAGAAACTTTTTCCAACATTAATTTTTGGTAAGCTGTGATATCTTTTGCAATGATTTTCAAGATAAAATCACCCGTACCCGTAATATGGTGACACTCGATGACTTCTTGAATTTCATTAATTTCTTTCATAAAGGCATCAATATTGCCTTTGTTGTGACCAATCAAAGAAACCAGTACAAAAGTACTTACACCCAAACCAATTTTCTCAGGATCTAAGGTTGCATGATAACTTTTGATAATTCCAGATTGCTCCAATTTTTTCACTCTCTCCAATGTAGGAGCTGGTGATAGTCCGATGTCTTTAGAAAGTTGGGCGTTGGTTATTTTGGCATTTGCCTGAAGTATTTCAAGGATAGCCCTATCTATTTTGTCAAATTTCACTCGAACACTGTTATCCATAATTTCAGATTTTTCAAAATTTTATGTTGCGCAAAGTTAATATAATTTTATATTATTTTAAAATGAACGAACATAAAAAACGTCGCCCATAACAAAATATTGTTAGTTTAATCTTCTGATTTGTAAAAGAACATCTAAATCATCCGTGGAAAGAACGGCATTTATCAAATATTCTCCTGAATTCATCCCTCTCTATACGTAAACTTTCAATCAAAGTTTATTCTTTTTTATATATTCTCGCGCTTCTTTGTGAGCGGGGTGTTTTCGCTTGGCGTATTTCTTGACTTTATTGAAGTATTCTTTTGCTTTGGCTTTATTTTTTGCCTCATTTTCCATCTTCCCTAATGCAATCAAGGCATATAAATAATACCCACTTTCTTGGCTTTCGGACTCTTCCCCATAGGACAAAGTTTTTAGATAATATCTCTTGGCACTGCCTTTATCTCCAATCCTATCAAAATATTGGGCAATATAAAAGGCCGCATATCTCCCACTGTTTGATTCATAACCAGTCCACTGATCATCAATGCGTTGCAGGATCTCCATGGATTCTTCTTTTGCCTCTGTAATTCTACCAACGGTATATAAATGACGAGCATACGAACGATGGAAATACGGGTTATTAGGAAATTTCTGATGCAGATAATCGGTGATAGCCAACGCTTTGTAGGGCTGTTTTTCTTCCGATGCATACAATCGAAACAAAAAATACTGAGCCTCTACTCGAGCATAAAATGCATTTTGGGCAACATCTTCCAACTGTTTTAACCCCAATTCTTTGTTACCCTTTGGGAAAAGCGCAACCACCGGCTTCAAAATTGGATAGTTTTCTGGAATCCATACAGAAAAATAATTGAACAAGGCATCACCTAATAATAACTCAGGATTGAGTTCATCGTCTCCTTTACTTAAGTTCAGATATTTAAGTGCGTTCTTCCCAGCAAATGTTGCTTTAGTCCAACTTTTCCTTTCCGATAATAACCTTCCCTGAAAACCATAAGCACCGGCAAGAAAAAAAGCCGCCTCCTTATTTTCCGGATCATTATCTAACAAACCCTTGGCCTTATCGATTACTACATCCATTTGTTTCAGGAATCGATTATCAAGTCTTTTATTTTCTATATCAGGAGCGATTTTCCACCACGTAGCCAAGCCCTGCAAAAAATACGGCAAAGGATGTTCAGGATATTGAAATTGCATTACGGCAAACCCTCTTTCAGCTTTCTCAAAATCGTAATTGTACAGCGCATTTACATTTTCAGTAATCCTAAATTGCAGCCCCTTATCTAAAAGCAAATAGGTCGATTCATTGGGCACTACTTCATCCAACGGAGCTTCTTGAGCACTCACATATGGAAAGACACCCATCAAAAGAATTACTAATAAAACACCAATGTGCCGCATACTTATTTTAAATTTCAAGCAAAATTAGATGGTATTCCAAATTTTAAATTAGTTTTAACAAGATTTAATTTCAAAACCCCTCATGAATACCCAATCATTCTTCGAACGAATAGAAAGCCAATTAGATTTCAATCGGAAGATATTTTTTTTAGTATTGACGATTTTTTACGTGGCAATTCGCTACATCACCAATGATTTGATTTTGCAAAACATTCCTGGATTTGAGTCTTTGGAGGAAGACGGCAGCTTGACCTATTTCCATATCTTCAATACGCTGAATTACTTATGGACTCCCTTTTCCCTGCTTTGGAAATTTCTGCTGACAACTTTCCTGTTATGGATGGGCTCTTTTGCTTGGGGCTATAAGATTTCTTTCGGGAGAATTTGGAGTTTGGTCCTATTGGCCGAAGTGATTTTCATCATGCCGGAATTGCTCAAACTATTAGCATTGATTATTTTCCCCGAAAATTGGTCCGTAGCTGAAATGCGGGACTTCTACCCCTTATCCATCTTAAGCTTGATGGACTATACACAAGTCCCCAAAGCCTACATATATCCCCTTCAAGCGCTGAACCTTTTTGAATTGGTATATATCCTAAGTCTTGCAGTAGGTATTGCCTCAATTTTAAAAAAAGGTTGGAAGGCTGGAATCCTCATTGTAAGTACTGCTTATATTTTAATTTTTCTGGGGTGGTTGGTGTTTTACATCCTAGCTTACCGCTAACTAGCAAAGGAATTGACCGTTCCTAGATTTCATGATGGCAATGTCTACAATTAATGATAGATTCGATTATCCAAATAGATGCTCATGAAACTATTCAAGTTCCTTTTAATTAGCTGCTTTATTGGCTTTTCCCAATGGACGGCCCTAGCACAGGAAGTTAATTACGTAGAAGAGAATTACGTAAAACAAGAATTTCAAATTCCTATGCGAGATGGGGTAAAGTTGCACACGGTTGTATACAGCCCAAAAGATGCCTCACAAAAATACCCCATACTGATGAGTAGAACACCCTACAATTCCGGCCCTTATGGGAAAGATACTATGAAGAGGAGTTTAGGCCCTTCAGAAAAACTCATGAAAGAGGGTTATATTTTTATCTATCAAGACGTGAGGGGACGATGGATGTCCGAAGGCTCGTACGACAATATGCGTCCTACACTTCCCGATCGCAAGAAAAACAGCAAAGAGATAGATGAAAGTACGGACACCTTTGACACCATCGAATGGCTACTTAAAAATCTCACCAATAGCAATCAAAAAGTGGGTATGTGGGGAATTTCCTATCCTGGGTTTTATTCAGCCGCTGCACTTCCCTTTGCACACCCTGCTCTGAAAGCAGTATCACCCCAAGCTCCGATAGCAGATTTCTATTTCGACGATTTCCATCATAACGGGGCATATTTTCTCAGCTATTGGGTAGCTACAGCTGTGTTCGGTTATCAACATGACGGCCCTACGGACAAACCCTGGTACCAAATGGTCAATACCGGCACCAAAGATGCCTATCAGTTTTTTCTGGACATGGGCTCCTTGAAAAATGCCGACAAGTACTACGGTGAAGACAACTTTTTCTGGACCGAATTGAAAGAAAATCCTGATTACAATGAGTTTTGGCAAAAAAGAAATTTACTTCCTCATCTAAAGGACACCAAACCTGCTGTCATGACCGTTGGGGGTTGGTTTGATGCTGAGGATCTGTATGGTCCATTGAATATCTACAAAACAATCGAAAAAAACACACCCAACGCTTACAATACCTTGGTGATGGGTCCTTGGTCCCATGGAGATTGGGCAAGGGTAAGCGGTGCACAGAAAGTATCTAATATTTACTTCGGAGATGATATCAATCTTTGGTATCAAAATGAAGTTGAGGCTGTCTTTTTCGATCATTTCTTAAAAGGTACAGGAGACGGAAAAACAGGGTTACCAGAAGCCTACCTCTTCGATACAGGAACCAAAGAATGGAAAAAGTTCGATACATGGCCTCCGCGGGAAGCTGTAACAACCGCTTATTTCCCGCATGCTAGTGGAGCACTTTCTACCGAAAAGCCAGCAGGAAATGAATTTTCAGAATACATTTCTGATCCAGCCAAACCTGTACCCCATAGCCCGGATATCAAATTCAATTTCACTCCTCGAAAATACATGGCAGACGATCAGCGTTTTGCTGCCCGAAGACCAGACGTGCTGGTTTTTGAAACAGACATATTGACAGAAGATATCACTGTAGCCGGTGAGATTTTTGCTAAGCTCCAAGTGTCTACCTCTGAAACAGATGCAGATTGGATAGTCAAGCTAGTGGATGTATTTCCACATGATACCCCGGACCATGAATATGTGCAACAGGGTACCCATTTAAGCAATTATCACATGATGGTTCGATCGGAGGTAATTCGCGGCAGGTATCGAGAGAGTTTTTCTGCTCCAAAACCATTTACCCCAAATCAGATTACGGAAGTTCCTCTACAATTACAGGATGTATTGCACACCTTCAAAAAAGGGCATAAAATACAAATTCAAATCCAGAGCACCTGGTTTCCTTTAATCGATAGAAATCCTCAGAAATATGTTGAAAATATCTTTAAAGCAGATGACGCAGACTTCATAAAGGCAACTCATCGTGTATATCATCACTCGGATAAGCCCACTGAAATCAGTGTTCAACTATTGAAATAAACCTATTCTACTGAACAAATCGCTACTTTCTTTTTGTTAACTCAAAGAAACAAAAGGGAAGTAGCTTTTTTATTGCCCATTCCCTTCAAAAACTTTATCATTGAACTGAGAAAATAAGAATTATATGAACCCATTATTGGAAAAATTTGACACGCCATTTGAGACGGCACCTTTTCATCTAGTAAAAAACGAGCATTTTCTACCCGCCATCCAAGAAGCTATCCAACAGGCCAAATCAGAAATAAATGCCATTAAAGCCATTAGTATCCCCGATTTTTCGAATACCATCGAAGCCTTAGATAAGGCTGGCGAGCGCTTGGGCATTATCGCTGGGATATTCTATAACCTGAATTCAGCAGAAACCAATAATGAAATCCAAGCATTGGCACGAGAAATTTCTCCTCTATTGACAGCTCATAGTAATGACATTTTATTGGATGCTGAACTTTTTGAGAAGATTGAACCAATTTTTAAAAATAGAGCAAACTTGAATCTTACTCCCGAGCAGTTGACTCTATTGGAAAAAACCTACAAGGGCTTTGTTCGGAACGGTGCTTTGCTGAAGGATACGGGAAAAGAGCACTTGCGAGCGATTGATCAAGAATTAGCTCAACTGAGCCTGAAATTTGGTGAAAATGTACTGGCAGAGACCAATAAGTTTGTGATGCTTGTGGAGCAAGAAGAAGAACTCGCTGGTTTACCCGATGCTATCAAAGAGGCAGCTGCTCAAACAGCAGAGGAAAAAGGACATGCAGGAAAATGGGCATTTACACTTGCATTCCCAAGCTACATTCCATTTATGACCTACGCCGAAAATCGGGAATTAAGAAAAAAACTATTCCTTGCCTATAATACCAAAGGTTGCAAGGGGGATGAATTAGACAATAAGGGGCATATCCAACGCATGCTTACACTCAAACATCAGCGTTCGCAACTACTTGGCTATAGAACGTATGCTGATTTTGTATTAGAAGAGCGCATGGCTAAATCAGCAGATAATGTGCAGGAATTTCTACGAAATCTTCTTGACAAATCTAAGCCAAAGGCTATAGAAGAGTTGGCCGAATTACAGGCTTTTGCAGAAAAGCTAGATGGCTTGAGTCATCTTGAAAAGTGGGACACTGCCTATTATGGGGAGAAACTCAAAAAGGAAAAATATGCTGTAGATGATGAGCTTTTACGCCCCTATTTCAAATTAGAAAACGTCATTGATGGGGTATTCCATACAGCTTCCAAGCTGTTTGACATCCAATTCAAAGAGAATACAGATATTCCGAAATACCATCCGGATGTAATTACGTACGAGGTCCAGGACCTTCAGGGAAATCATGTGGGGGTATTTTATGCCGATTTCTTCCCAAGAGCAGGCAAGCGAAATGGCGCTTGGATGACGAGTTATAGAGGACAAAGTAAACTCCATGGTGCAAATAAGCGTCCGCACGTTTCCATTGTCTGTAACTTCACCAAGCCTACCAAGTCCAAGCCTTCCCTGCTTACTTTCAATGAAGTCACCACCTTATTTCATGAATTTGGTCATGCCTTGCATGGGATGTTGGCAGAAGGAACGTATGAGTCCCTATCCGGCACTTCTGTATTTTGGGACTTCGTAGAGCTCCCTTCTCAAATTTTCGAAAACTGGTGTTATGAAAAAGACTGTTTGGATCTATTTGCCAAGCATTATGAAACAGGTGAGGCTATTCCTGAAGAGCTTCTGAAAAAAATAAAGGCAGCTGCTAACTTCCAGCAAGGCACACAAACTTTGAGACAAATTAGTTTTGGCTTATTGGACATGGCGTATCATAGTACAGACCCTAGCCAAATCAAGGATATCACCACATTTGAGAAGAACATAATGGCAGCTACCAGTTTGCTTCCATCGGTAGAGAACACACTCATGAGCACCTCCTTTTCCCATATTTTCCAGGGTGGCTATGCTGCGGGTTATTATAGCTACAAGTGGGCTGAAGTATTGGACGCTGATGCTTTTGAATTGTTTTTAGAGCGAGGTGTATTTGATAAAGAGACCGCTAGTTCATTCAAGAAAAACATATTATCTGCAGGTGGAAGCGAACATCCCTCTATCCTCTACAAAAGATTCCGAGGAAGAGACCCCAAACCGGAAGCATTGCTGAAACGTTCTGGGTTAGTCTGATACAACAAAGGCTGTCTATCAATAGGCAGCCTTTGTTTTTTTGTCTTATTATGTTTACTTAACAAGATTCTGGTCTTTTCTAAAATGCAAGGGCGGTGCCATATCACCAATTAATGGTTCATATTGCAAGCCTCCTAGGCGTTCATCAAATTCCTTTCTAGCTTCTTTGATCAACAGAGGGTTTAAGATTAAATCTTTTCCAGTGAGGGCCATTGTTTTCGCAGCAACCATCATTCCTTTATAACCGATACTCATCCCATCGGCAGCTACTGCCTGCCACGTGTGGGCAGCTGTACCAGGAACCCAGGTGGCAGTTCCTAAACCTACCGTCGGAACTACGTAACTAACATCCCCTACATCTGTGGAAGCTGGGAAATGGGTCAATTGATAAGGCTGTACTTGCTTAGCAACAGTTAAGGGTGGCACTTTCGCCAAATTGAGTGTTGCTTGGATTTTTTCAGCAAATTCAGTCTCTTGGGCGTCATATTCCACTCCGCCAATTATGGAGAGATTTTTATGCATTGTTTTAGCCAAGGTTTCATTGGGCAATAATCCATAAATTCCAGCAACTACTTCTACTTCTACTTTAGTTTCTGTACCCATGGCTGCACCTTCAGCAGCTTTAATCACCCGTTGCCACATATCCTTTACTTCTACTACATCTGGATGGCGAACCATGTATTCTACAACTGCATAATCAGGCACTACATTAGCTGCCAGACCTCCATTGGTTATGACATAATGAATTCTGCTTTCTTGGTCCACATGTTCCCGCATCATGTTTACCATCATGTTCATCGCTTCTACCCCATCCAAGGCAGATCGCCCGCGTTGTGGAGCCCCTGCTGCATGCGAGCTCTGTCCGTAAAACTTGAAATATCCTTGCATGACAGCAGTGCAAGTAGAAGCATTGGCCGCATTTCGATCACTGGGATGCCAGTTAATAACTGCATCCACGGTATCGAATAAACCTTCTCTTACCATATATACCTTCCCTGCTCCGCCTTCCTCAGCTGGTGTTCCAAATATTTTGATGGTTGCTTGAATGTTATTGGCGTCGATCCATTCTTTCAAAGCAACTCCTGAAGCGACTACCGCCGTCCCAAAGAGATTGTGCCCACAGCCATGTCCATTGCCCCCCTCCACCAAAATCGAACGAAAAGGCACTGCATCCTGCGAAAGCCCCGGCAAGGCATCATACTCTGCTAAAAAGCCTATCACAGGCCCTCCCTTATCATATGTAGCAATAAAAGAAGTCGGCATACCCGCAACACCCGTTTCAACGGCAAATCCAGCAGCTTTCAATTCGTCAATTAAAAGTTTGGAACTGGTGAACTCTAAGTATCCTAATTCGGGATTTTCCCAGATTTCACGTGCTACTTTGGAGAATTGATCTGTTTTAGCATCCAAAGTCTTGACAATAAAGGCATCGTGGTTGGTTTCTTGTGCTATAGCTACTCCTAACAGGAGCATCGCACAAATACTTAGTAAAGATTTTTTCATAAGAATCAAGTAAAATATTCGTTGGGTATAAAACCAAAAATAGCAGAAGATTATTCGGTATCAAAAATAAATCACAGCTAAATCACTCCTCATAAAAAAAAGATATGTTTCTACATATCTCTTTTTATAATCCATAATCCATTTGAAAAGCTTTAGCTGTTTGTAAACAACAGTTGCGCACTTAGGGACTCCGTTAGATAACAATGAGAAACCCAACAAGAATCAACCAAACTGCAGACGATATCGCCAACAGTATTCTAAATTGTCTGTCCTCGTTCATAGCTGTTTTTTTGTTGAATATACAAACTAATCTGCTTATTGTCAAGCATTTTCCAAAAAATCTTTCGCTAAAACTGTATAAACAAGTAGATTACTTAACCAAGTCGTGATAATGTTTTTGGTTTTTAGACATATTTATTGCTGTCCATTCAATCTTGCTGTCTATGTCAAACTTTCTTACAGGACAGTTTTTGAGCTGACAATAATGGCAACATTTTTCAGGGATGCAGGGGTCCGCATGAACAAAAACTTCTAATACCCCAGGCCAGTCTAATTCTAACACATTTTCCAACTCTTCAACCTCATCATGTACTTGCTTTAGATCTAAATAATAAGGAAGAGTTAAATGCAAATCTATATGCCTATCTCCACCATATTGCTGTACCCGCATGTTGTGTACATCTATCCAGGTGTCTTTTCTATGTTGATTAATCACCTTTACGGTAGCTTCTAATGCCTCTGGATCTGCCTCATCCATCAGGCCAGCCACTGACTTCCTAACCAATCCATACCCTGAATACACGATATAAATTGAAAAACCAATTGCAATGATTGAATCCAGCACTTGGATACCGGTAATATATAAAATACTTACGCCTAGTACCAAAAGCAAGGATGTCAACGTGTCTGTCAACAAATGCTTCCCATTAGCAGCTAGCGTAATACTATTCGTTTCTTCTCCTTTCTTTTTCAATATCCATCCCAAAACACCGTTTGCAACACCACATACGGCAATCAACACCATACCTTCTAATAGATTTTCTATTTCTTGAGGGAAAAAAATATTATAAATAGATTGGTAGATAATAAACAAACCAGCTATAATAATGAGCGCTCCTTCCAGTCCAGCACTAAAAAATTCAATTTTCCCATGACCATAGGGATGATTATCATCTCTTGGTCGAGAACTTAAATAAATAGAGTAAGACGCAAAACCAGCCGCAACTACATTTACAATGCTTTCTAACGCATCGGTTAGAATAGCTGTAGAGCTTGTAATCAAGTAGGCATAAAATTTAATTGCTAACAAAACTATGCTGACAACTAAAGAAATTTTTACCCAACGAGAACGTGTAGCTTCCACTTTGCTTATTTTAAGAGGTACAAATAGAACCATTTTTTTTATGGCGCCCAAACTATTCTATTGAATTTGCAGGAAGTTCAGGAATTGATTTAGTAATTTGTAAAAAAAACGATGGCAAAACCTACAGAGTCATTCCCCGCTTCTTTGAAAAGTCTAGTGATACTTTTGTTAATCATTTGCATCGTGTTCATCTTAATTATTGGGAAAAACATATTCATCCCTTTGTTTTTAGCTGGGCTATTTTCTATCATCCTAACCCCATTGGGTGAACAATTTGAAAAATGGGGTCTTGGACGTACAAACAGTACTATTCTGACCGTATTGAGTGGGTTAATTACAATCTTATTAATACTAGGATTTTCTGTTCTTCAAGTAGTAAGTTTCCGAAAGGATCTTGAAAATGTAGGTGAAAAATTAAATGCATATCTTCAATCATTTGATTCCTTCATTTTCGAAAGATTCAATATTGAAACTGGACTAGGTGAAGGGATTGATCAAGCATACCTGATTGATCTCATTGAATCTAATGGATCGACTATAGCCCAAGTAATCTTAGGTACAATCGGCTCCCTATCCAGTTTTATATTACTTCCTATTTTTATTTTCTTCTTTTTGTTATACAGGGGGCACTTGACAGAATTTTTTGTGAAACTTTTGAGCAATCAGAATTCCGAAAAGGTAAAGACAGAAATTAAAGAATTGCGCAAACTTATTCAAAACTACATAGTGGGCGTGTTAAAAGTCATGTTCATTTTAGCAGTCCTAAATAGCATAGCCTTGTTTAGTTTGGGAATCAAACATGCCATCTTCTTTGCAGTATTTGCGGCAATTTTGAATATCATCCCCTACCTGGGTCCATTAATGGGTGCTGTTTTACCCACTGTCTTTGCTTTTTTAACAAAAGACGGACTCTTTTATCCAATTGCTGTAGTAGCATGCTTTCAGTTGATTCAATTGATTGAAAGTAATTTCCTTACCCCTAAAATTGTGGGTAGCAATGTGAACCTGAATGCATTTGTCACGTTTTTGGGTTTATTGGTAGGAGCATCTATTTGGGGAATAGCGGGTATGATTATTATAATTCCCACAATGGCTATTTTAAGAAAAATATTTGAGCTTACAGATAGCACAAAACCATATGCTTTTCTGTTAGGAGAAGAAGAAACAAAAAAATCAGAAGATACAACATGAAGAAGCAATTCATTATCCTTTTAATTTTCGCACTTGGCACTTTAGCTTCCTGTGACAATGAGGAAAGTAAAAAGGGTAGATTCTTATTAAAAGGCAATGAAAAAGTAAAAGATAATGACTTGACAGGAGCCATTAAATTCTACACGGAAGCATTGGCTATGGATCCCGAATTCCGTGATGCTCTCTACAACAGAGGCTTGATGTATCAACGTCTCAATCAACTCGATCAAGCTATTCAGGATTATAGCCTTGTGCTTCAAGGTAATACAAATGATTTTGAAGTTTTGTTTCAGCGAGGACTGGCTTACATTGACAACGGCGAGTTCTATAAAGCCCAAAATGATGCTAAAACACTCACAAGTACTTATCCTGAAGAGTGGAAGAGCTTTTTTTTGGCAGGATTAGTTGCTGAAAGATTAAAGCAAAACGAAGACGCCCTTGTAGCATTTGACAGAGGTCTTAGGTTGGAACCTCAGAATGTAGATTTATTAACTAATAAAGCAACCATTCTTTACTACATTAAAAAATTCGAAGAAGCAGAAAATTTACTTCAACAAGCACTCGCAATAAATTCCAAAGAAGCAAATATATACAACCTTCAAGCTATGGTAGCATTCGAGAGAGATGCCTTTGAAGAAGCTTTGAGCCTAGTCGAACAAGCGCTGGAACTAGATCCTAGGAACCCTTACTTCTACAATAACAGGGGGCTATTTAAGCTCTACTTAGGTGATTTGGAAGGAAGCCTAAAAGATATCAATCAGAGCATCAAACAAGATCCGAGAAACACATACGCCCTCAGAAATAAAGGGATATATTATTACTATAAAGGTGAAAAAGAGTTGGCCCTACAATATTTACGCGAACTCTATGAAAGGACACCTGATATGGAGCTCGTGGAAAAATATTTTAAACTTACCGAGCGATTATAGATGAGAGATCATCAAAACCTCTTTGATCTTTTTCAAAAGTTCTGACGCATCGATAGGCTTTGACACATATCCCTCAAAGCCTATTTCTTCCATTTTATCCAAATACTCCAACTTATCTGCTGCTGACAAGGCCAATACAGGGACAGATGAGAACTCTTTTATTTTTTGTGTAGCATCAAATCCATTCATGATTGGCATCTGAATATCCATTAAAACACAGTCAAACAACTCGTTTTTAACTGCCTCGACAGCTTCTTTACCGTTGTTGACGCGCTTGTAACTCATCCCCCACTTTTTGAGAATTTTTCCCAAAACCAATGCATTCACATCATTGTCTTCTGCCATCAACAACTTGATCTGATTGACATCCACGGGCTTTTTTATATTAGAAATAACATTGGCAGGAGGAGAAACTATCACTTCTTCTGGACTTGCATTTCCATTTACTTTCGGTCTCTCTACCGTTGGAGCCTCCTTCAAGGCTGGTTCTTTGTATACTCTCTCAAACTCTAATTCAAAAAAGAAGGAAGAACCAACGCCAAGCTCGGATATGACTCCAACATCAGAACCCATGAGGTTTAATATTTTTTTGGTGATGGAAAGCCCCAAACCTGTCCCCCCATACTTTTTACTATAGGACTGTTGAATTTGATCGTATTCACTAAATAATCTTGCAATATTCTCTTTTGCGATACCAATACCTGTATCCTTAACCTCAAAATAAACTTTAATCTTATCCTTCGTATTGTCTTTTAAAGATAAATTCACCTCAACCTGACCCTTATCAGTAAATTTTAAAGCATTGGTGAGTAGATTATTGAGTACTTGGGTTAGTCTCACTTTATCGGTTCTCACATCTACATTGACATCAAAATCAGCGGTCCAACTAAGTTGATTTTGAGTTTCTTTAGCATGATGCTCAAGACTACTGACAATCTGAGCCAATAATTCACTTAGGTTAACCGTGGTTTTTTCCAAGGTTAGCTTCCCAACTTCTATTTTTTGGAAATCCAATAAATCATTGATCATAGACATCAAGCTATCCACAGCAAAGTTGATCGTCTGAAATGCAGAAGCCTGACCTTGAGTATGTTCATCCTGCATCAATGAATAAACAGATCCGGAAATCGCATTCAATGGTGTTCTCAGTTCGTGACTTACAATTGACAAAAACTCAGACTTAACTTTACTAGCCTTTAGTGCATCTTCCTTAGCTTTTTGCAAATGATCTTCAAAACTCATCTGAGACGTCACATCATTTAAATAACCATACCAAACAACATCGCCTGATTCTAGTTGAAATGGTTTCGCACTTCCTAAAACCCACTTATATGAAGTATTTCTGCTGGTTTTCACCCGAAACTTACAAGTCCAAGGGGATAGTTTTCTCGCGGATGTGACAGTACTCGTCAAGACTTTAGGCAAATCTTCGGGGTATACCAAAGAAATTATATTGCCTACATCATTGAATTCCGAAAAATCATCATCCCCGATTTCAAGTAAATCTTTTATGCCTGCAGAAATATAATTAAACTTCATTTCTCCTTCTGTATCCACTGTAAACTGATACAAAGCACCTGGGATTTGTTCCGTCAAATGTTTGAGCACCTCCACCGACTGTCCAGAATTTTTTGTGAGAATCACCTTATCGGATATATCTCTCGCTTGGGCAATCAAGTAATTTTTACCTTTCACATGGACAATTGAAGAATGAATATCCAATTCCATTTTTTTTCCTGAAGGCAATAAGTAAAAGCCCGTATAACTCTTCGGGCCATCAATGGCAATTTGATTAAGATGTCCCTCCCATATTTCAGGATTTTCAAAAACTTTTTCTATATCCCAAATCTGATATTTTTTTGTGTTCTTAAGACTCAAAAGATTTTGGACGCGCTGATTTGCAAAAATAATTTGTCCCGTCAAATCGGAAATTAATAAAAAATCTGGACTAGCTTCCAAGAGACTTTTAAACAAAGAAACCTCTTCTAATTGATTTTTAGAGGCTGAAATATCCTGAATACTTCCAAAAACTTTTACCGTTCTGCCCTCTACTTGTATGGATTGACCTATCATTCGAATCCATAGGGGTTGAGGTTGATCTAAAAGAAGCTGAAATTCAAATTCAAATCCTATCCCCTCATTTACTAACTTAGCAAAAGAGTCTTGCAATACTGGCCGAAAATGTGAAACTGCCGCATTAACAAGCCGATCAAAACTTAGTTCGACTGTATCAGGGATTTGCATCAAACTAAAAAACTCCGGAGTAACAGTCCATTTTTTGTCTGTTAGATATTGCTCCCAAAAAGCAATAGAAGCTAATTTTTCACCAGATTTGAAGAGTTTATTCTTATTCTCCTTTTCAGCTAATTGTTTTTTATTATCAGTCACATCATGTCCGACTGCATAGAATTTACCTACAATGAAGTGAATGTTAAATTCCATCCATCGGTACTCACCAACTGAGTTGAGTAAACGGGCAGTAAACTGAGTATTTTTACGTTCATCTTTTACATCAAACACCAAAGACTTGACGTACTCAACATCATCTTTATGGAAAAATTCACACAACTCAATGTTAATTACTTCATCAGCGGGATATCCTAAGATCGATTTAACCGAGTTACTAACCCAAGTCAAATAGTTTTCTTGCCCAATCGCAATTAGATCTACCGAGTTTCTAAAAAAATAATGAGCCTCCTTTTTGGTAGGTAAGCCCTGCCCCCTCATCTCTTTTCCCTTATAAAAAAGGAAGTAATTAGAACCATTTTCCTGCGGCAACTCCAAATTGAACGTATAATCAACGCCCATAAAGCGAAGAATTAACTCTTCATTGAATAAATAACTATTGATATCTAAACCTAACCCTACTAGACTTCTTTCGTCTAGAAATTGCCCGACAAGATCTTCGAATATTTGATTGTTGTAAAATATATTATACGGATAGGTATCATCGGCCAAAAAGACCATTTCTGTTGATTCAAAAATAATTTTTTTAAACGTATTGTTGATACCTCTTTCTTTCATGAAAGTTGCTAAATATATAAATGTAAATCTATTGAATCGGGTAATTAAATACAAGTACTGTATCAGGCGTTAAACATACACTTTTTTGTTTTTTACAACAAATTTTTTGCTTTTAAAATTTCAGATTCCAAACTCTACTTGGAACATACCTGTCCACGAATTTCCAGTATTTTGAAACTTCGACAAGCCCTCAAGCCATTTATATCCAATATTTGCCTGAATTTTTATTCTATGACCGTTCACGTAATATGAGTATCCAAGAAGGGCTGTGTCGATCCTTTCTTGAATTGCTTGTATACTCTCTGCCGGAATTACATTCGAATAGCGAAGCGCCATTTCTGATTTTCTGCTGAGCATTTTACTGATTTGAAGGTTGACTCCATCACCAACTACAATATACCGTATTTCACCAGATTCATTTTCTGTGACTGGATTTACGGCTGTTCGCTTGAGGTACTCCCCACTTAAAGCCCAACCAAGGTGTTTGTATACCCCATCAATAATCAGGGTATTCATATCTCTTTCCTCGAAAAGTTGAGGTCCCAATTGTCCACCTGTCCGAACTGCTTTTTGATTCATAGAATAAGTCATGGCTAAGGATAACTTTGGCTTTGGCTCAAACTCTAAATCCCCTTCCGAATAATCCCCTTTATTCGTAAAACTCCCCAAAGGCAAATACTCTATTCGCCCGGTGTAAGCTAATCCATTATTCACTGCAACTGCATTTCTCCCATCTCCAGAAGTAATTGCTGTTTTCAATTGTAATATGGACTGATTACGAAATGTCTCTGTATAATATCCGAAAAACCCAAAATCCCTATCCAATGTAAAAATACCGTTGGCAATAGAGCGATCTGCAAACTGTAAATTACCTGAACTGATTACCCGCTGCCTGTTCCCTGGCAATTTAGATTGACCAAACCCTATATAAAATTTTTCATTTACCACGTAATACAAAATAGCATCTCTGAGTGGCTGTGCAATGAAAGCTGATTCTAGGTCCAAATCAGCGCGAGAAAATGCTAATTGGATGTAATACTGAAATCTTGGATTCAATACATATCCGTCTAACCGAAGACGAAGGCGCCTTACCCTCATTTCAAAGTCATTGACTTCAAAATTATCTCCGCCTAAGGTATTGAACCCCGCCCGATTCTGCATTCTAAACCTTAGATTCATGAGAAATAAAGAATCTTTGGAAAAACTTATGCCATCGTTTACATCTAGTAACGCCCGTTCATCCGATTCAACGGATTGAGCAACTACTTGCAATGAACCAAGAATTAAAAAACAGACAGAAAGTACTGAAATCCAGCGATAAATCATGCAACCACTAACAAATTTTACGTAAACAGAGCCTTGATAATGCCTAAATGTCCAAAAAAAAGACCAGTCAGCAAATGACTGGTCTTTTTATTTTTTTCGACAAGGCTTCTTACACCCCTGCCTTGATCAAATTCAAAGCAGAACCTGCTTTAAACCATCCAATTTGTCCTTTATTGTACGTGTGATTCACCTTAATCTCATGAGAAGAGCCATCTGCATGGGTAAGCTTTACAGTAAGTGACTTACCAGGAGCAAACTCAGTTAGACCTAAGATATCGATGGAGTCATCTTCCTGAATCAAGTCATAATCAGCAGGATTATCAAAAGTCAATGCTAACATACCTTGCTTTTTAAGATTAGTCTCATGGATACGGGCAAAGGATTTCACCAAAATAGCACGAACACCCAAGAACCTTGGTTCCATAGCTGCATGCTCTCGAGAAGAACCTTCGCCGTAATTCTCATCACCAACTACAATAGAACCAATACCTTCTGCTTTGTAATGTCGCTGTACTGCGGGCACTTCACCGTAAGATCCCGTCAATTGATTTTTAACCTTATTGGTCTCGCCATTGTAAGCATTGACCGCACCAATCAACATGTTATTAGAGATATTATCCAAATGACCTCTAAATCTCAACCATGGACCTGCCATTGAAATATGATCCGTAGTACACTTACCTTTTGCTTTGATCAGCAACTTCAAGCCTGTCAAATCCGTACCTTCCCATGCTTTGAAAGGTGCTAAGAGCTGAAGTCTATCAGATTTAGGATCTACTAATACATCCACAGAAGAACCGTCTTCAGCAGGTGCTAAGTAGCCTGCATCTTCAACTGCAAAACCAAGTGTTGGCATTTCCAACCCTGCTGGCTCGTCCAATTTCACTTGTTTTCCTTCCTCATTGATCAAGGTATCCGTAGCAGGATTGAAAGTCAGATCACCTGCAATAGCTAAGGCTGTAACAATCTCTGGAGAAGCTACAAATGCGTGGGTATTTGGATTACCATCAGCTCTTTTTGCAAAGTTTCTGTTGAAGGAAGTAATGATCGAGTTTTTCTCTTGCTTATCAGCACCATGTCTGGCCCACTGACCAATACAAGGACCACAAGCATTTGCCAATACAACGCCTCCCATATTTCCGAATGTATCCAAAAACCCATCTCTTTCGACAGTAAATCGAACCTGCTCAGAACCTGGAGTAATGGTAAACTCTGATTTTGCAATCAATTTTTTATCTACTGCCTGCTGAGCCAAAGATGCTGCTCTTGAAATATCCTCATAAGATGAGTTGGTACAAGATCCAATCAATCCTACTTCTAATTTAGCAGGCCAACCATTTTCTCTTACAGCAGCAGCAAATTTGGATAATGGCCAAGCCAAGTCCGGAGTGAAAGGACCGTTGATATGTGGTTCCAATTCAGAAAGATTGATGTCAATTACCTGATCAAAATACTTCTCAGGATTCGCATATACCTCGTCATCACCAGTCAAATGCTCTTTTACCGCATTTGCAAGATCAGCTATATCGTTTCTATCTGTACCTCTCAAGTAGGCTTCCGATTTTTCATCATAACCAAAAATAGAAGTAGTGGCACCGATTTCAGCACCCATGTTACAGATAGTACCTTTTCCTGTTGCTGAAAGAGAACGTGCTCCATCCCCAAAATATTCAACTACTGCACCAGTACCCCCTTTTACAGTAAGAATGCCTGCTACTTTTAAAATCACGTCTTTAGCAGAACTCCAACCTGACAATCTACCCGTCAAGCGAACACCTATCAGTTTCGGAAACTTCAGCTCCCAAGGTAACCCAGCCATTACATCACATGCATCAGCTCCACCAACACCGATAGCGATCATTCCCAAACCACCAGCATTTGGAGTGTGAGAATCAGTACCAATCATCATACCTCCGGGGAAGGCATAATTTTCTAAAACTACTTGGTGAATGATACCAGCTCCTGGCTTCCAAAAACCAATGCCATATTTATTAGACACGGAAGCTAAAAAGTCATATACTTCTTTATTCTTATCTTTTGCTTTATTCAAATCGGCAGTTGCACCAATCTCAGCCTGAATCAGGTGATCACAGTGCACGGTAGAAGGGACTGCAACTTGGCTTCTACCTGCTTGCATAAACTGCAAAAGGGCCATTTGTGCAGTAGCATCTTGCATGGCAACTCTATCCGGCTGGAAATCCACGTAAGAAACCCCTCTTTCATAACTTTGAGATGCGGCACCTTCAGAGAGGTGCGCGTATAATATTTTTTCCGTCAAAGTTAATGGTCTACCCACTACTTTGCGTGCGGTCTCGATACGGGAAGGAAACTTCTCGTACACCGCTTTGATCATTTCTATATCAAACGCCATCAGGAAATGTTATTTATGTTAAAAGGTTATTTATCTAATCGTTTGCAAAGATAGAAAATTAGGGCAAAATCGGAAGACAATTGACTAGAAGCCTGCTAATTTATATAGACTCGTCAAAGTCCAAACCAAATACATAGGCCGAACACTAAAAAACCGCAAACAAAGAATAAACTCGTATACTTAAATAGCTCTTTGACTGGCAAGCCTGTGAGAGAAAGTAAGGGAAGAGCCCAAAAAGGCTGAAGCATGTTACTTACCTGATCACCAAAAGCAAATACCATGACCATATCTGCCGGATCCAACGCAAGATCTTGTATCGCTTGCATGATGATCGGCCCTTGAATGGCCCATTGACCTCCTCCCGATGGTATAAATAAATTGAATAGGGCGGCACTTAAAAATGTGAGAAGTGGAAAAAGATTTGCTCCTCCCAAGTGAATAAGGCCAAGAGATAGCTGCTCTAGGAGTCCTGAATACTTCATAATCCCCAAAATCCCCGCATATAATGGAAACTGAAGGATGATATCTACCGCACCTTGGATAGCCACTCCCACCCCAGCAACAAACCCTTTTAAACTCTGATAAAACACCAACCCTAATCCAAAAAGCAAAAAATTAATATAGTTAAGATCAATGTTTGCTGAACCACTTTCTACGGAATAAAATAGATCTACTACGGCTAAAACCACCATAACCAGCCCTAACAATAACCCTTTTTTATCTGTATCATACGTGTTTTGCGTCTTGATATCAGGCACTTTAAAGGTCTTAGAAAATTTGCGTTTAGAAAGCCCGTATAAAACTACCAACATTACCAAGAGCAATATCCCATTGGCTATCATATTGAAGGGCGAAAAAATCGTTAGGGAAACGGGGATTGTCCCAACTATATCCACTAAAAAGTGATTAGACTCTGCAACCTTCAAGGGAGCTGAACCAGATAGACCTCCGTGCCAAACCATCATGCCTAAGTAGGCTGAAGCTCCTACCAGTGGATAATTGATTGGAACCGAAGATTCATGACATTTCCTAGCTATTTTGACGGCCAACACTGCTCCAATAATCAATCCAAAACCCCAATTAAAATACCCTGCCACCATGGCGGTAAATCCAGTTGTGAGTACAGCTGAGGTGTTTGAGGAAACATTTTTGATAAGTATATCCAAAAGTGATCCTATTGGCTTAGTCAGTGCAAGCGCATGGCCTAAAACAAGTATTAACACCATTTGCATTGTAAACTCTAATAGTTCCCAAAACCCTTTTTTCCAATATTTCAGGACCTCACCTCCGTATATCCAAGTAGATTGGTTCTCTGGAATCGTAAAAATCCACGCTGCTGCGATTACCGCAAGCGTCAGAAGCAAAGCGATATCAAATGTCCCGGGAATTCTGGAAGCTTTTAACATCCTGAATTTTCTAAAAAAATTATGAATTTAACAAACATCTTTAGTCTGAACCAGCCAAAATTTCGTATTTTCGAACAATCTAGTCTTTATATCCTTTGGAAATCAATATATTTTCCGTAGTTATTTTTATCAGTGGCATTATCGTCCTGGTTATCTCTTTAGCAATTATAAGGAGACTTGACACCTCTATACGCTTATTTGCGATCACCATGTTGCTCGTATCTCTTTGGTCAATAGCTTATGGATTTGAATTAGCTAGCAAAGAACTTTCTGATATGTTATTTTGGATTCGAATAGAATACATTGGAATTTCTTTTGCCCCAGCAACATGGCTTTGGTTTTGTATAAATTACACTAACAAAGAACGCTGGTTAAGAAAAAAATATTTATTGCTGATTTTCTTATTCCCAGTTCTTACCTACTTGATGGTCATCACCAATGATTTTCATCAGTTACATTACCAAAGTACATCTGTAGACCGATCGGGCCCTTTCCCCCTTTTAGCCATTACGGTTGGGCCTTGGTACTATGTGCATACAATTGTATTCTATATTTCGCTTTTTTTAGGCAACTATTTATTGTTCCAAAGCTTCAAGAACGCAAACAATATTTATAGAAAACAAATCAATCTTTTGATAGCAGCGGGTATCTTGCCTTGGTTGATCAATTTTATATATTTATTAGGTTTTCGACCATTTGACCATATTGACTTGACGCCTTATGCATTTTTATCAGTCTACATAATCGTGGGTTTTGGCTTACTCAAATTTGACTTATTCGAAATAAAACCAATCGCTCGGGACAAGACCCTTTCGGTTATCGAAAAAGGAATTGTAGTGTTTGATCCAATCAATAGGATGATTGACATTAATGCTGCTGGGAGAAAGTTACTCCACCTACCACCAAAAGGCTTAATCGGGATAGATTGTGGCATTGTCTTAGAGCAATTCCCTGATTTGGTATCAAAAATAAAAACAAAAGAAAAAACGACCATTGAGACTTTTATTGAAAAAACTTCCGCTCACCTTTCTGTTCAATTTACACCAATCCTAAACCAAAAGGGGGTCCATACAGGCGTTTTGCTTTTTGTGGACGATATCACTGAATTAAAAAACAATCAGCTTCAAATCGAAAAACAAGCAGATGAACTGAATAATCTCAACAAATTGAAGGATAAACTATTTTCAATTATCTCTCATGATCTTAAAGGCCCCATTCATGGACTCAATGAATTGATCAAGCTAACGAATAAAGGTATTGTGACTAAAGATGAATTTTTTGAAATCTTACCGGATATCGCTAAAAATGTAGAGTCGGTATCGATACTGATGGAAAATTTATTGGCTTGGACAAGCGCACAAATGAAAGGCGAATTTGTAGAAAAACGATCATTTGATATATCAAAATTGATCGATCAAACCTACGAGCTTTTTATCAATCGGGCAAAGGAAAAGGGAGTTAACTTAAAAGTCAACAAAAAAAATCAAATCAAAGTATACGGAGATCGTAACATGATTGATCTAGTCCTGAGAAACCTCGTAAGTAATGCTGTAAAATTCTCAGGGCTTGGAGATCAGGTTAGGATAATTATGGATGATAAGTACGACAAAGTAAGCATAGAAATACTTGATACAGGTTTAGGCATCAGTGACGAAAATCTTAAAAAATTAAATTCTGGGGAATCATTTACCACCTTAGGTAAAAACAACGAAAGCGGAACTGGTTTAGGAATACTCCTTGTCAAAGACTATATCACCAAGAATGGTGGACAATTGCTTATCAAAAGTGAATTAAACAAAGGGAGCTCATTTTATTTTGAACTCCCTAAAGAAGGCCCTGCTCATCAAAGTTGAAGAAGAAAATCTACAGTATCTATTTGATCTGCATAATCCTGAAGTGTTGGGCATTGAGCTTTTCCAAAAGGAATGCTGCCTGGAAACCAACCATTCTTACTTACCACCACCTGAATTTTGGCAGCTAAATCATCAATTCTTGCGTGTAAATTCTCTTGATTCGTGTAGATCTCATAATAGATCATGCTAATTGGGGAAACAAGTTCAGGGCTTTCCCGAACCAATAAAAACCCATTGTCTAAATGGGGTTCTTTATTCACCAGTAAAATCGATTTATTATACTCGTAATTATTGAAATATTTGTGATGATCCCCTACACCTTCAAAAAACTGCAAACCATCAAGCATGGATTGAAGCAGGTCCACCGAAGGAACAAATAGTTTAGATACATTTCTACAGCCCAAACCATAATATTGAAAAATATCTTGACCTAGTTCTTTGAAGTCTTCTTGATTTTCATTTCCATCCAATACTGCAATGGAAGTTCGGTTTTTTCGTATGATGTGTGGGTATTTTCCAAAATAGTAATCAAAATATCGGGACGAATTATCACTGCCTGTAGCTAAATATGCATCCATACCATTCAATCGATCTTGAAAATGGATGGTAGCTGCTAATTCAGGAGCAATTTCTTTGAGCTCATTCACTATCCAACGAATAGATACTGCATCGGCAGTACTAAGCTTCACATAGGCATCATGCCCAACCATAACCACTGAAAGTAAGTCGTGAAACCCTACAGCTGGCACATTACCCGCCATCAATATCCCAACTTTTTTCCTAGCAACAGTAAGTGGAATATCATAACCGCTCATCCATTCATGTAACTGCTCTGAAGTCAGGTATGCGCCTATTTCTTGAAAAGCATTTCGCACCTGAACTGGTGTAAACCAATTATTCCCATTTTGAATCTGTTGAGCCAAATTATCAAATGAAGGAGTATTGATAAAGTTTCGAATCAAATGACCCAATGCACTGAAAGCCTCTATTTTTTTCTCTACATTCATATTTGCCATAAAATCTCGGGCAAAGATATCAATTCAACTTGGGAAGATTGGATAGAACGAATTTAAATTACTTAGCATGACAAGTTTTTTTTGCAAGTTTGAACCTATGCTTCTTACTTTTGTTTTAGAATTATAAATTTGAGAATGACATGGCTATAATGATAACCGACGAATGCATCAATTGCGGTGCATGCGAACCTGAGTGCCCCAATACTGCAATTTACGAAGGAGGCATTGAATGGACATGGGCTGGAGGTACGAATCTTAAAGAAGTTACTCTTCCGGATGGAACTGTTATGGATGCTCATGAGAAACAAGATCCTGTATCGGATGAATTTTATTACATCGTTACAGACAAGTGTACTGAATGTACTGGATTTCACGAAGAACCACAATGCGCGGCTGTTTGTCCGGTAGATTGTTGCGTAGATGATCCTGAACATAGAGAAACAGAAGAAGATCTGCTCGCCAAAAAAATTAAAATGCACGGAGAGTAATAATAAAAGGGCTCAAAAGGCCCTTATTTTTATGTTTTCAACAATCTCATCCACTGTTTTAGACGCTGAGTAACAAGATTTTCTCTCATTTGTTTGAAAAATTATTGAAAACTTCTTGAAGTTTTTTTTTTATTTGATTTATCTTGGCACCTAATTTAAGTAAAACTACAACAAAATACTTCATACAGTGGAAGATAACAGAGGTAATGAGCGAGATGAAATTTTCTCTAAAAGGGTGAAAGCAGGAAAAAGGACTTACTTTTTCGATGTGAAATCTACCAGGTCCAATGATTATTATTTAACAATCACGGAAAGCAAAAGGAGAAATAATCAGGATTCTTTTACATTTGAGAAGCATAAGATTTTCTTATACAAAGAAGACTTTGGCAAATTTGTTGAAGCACTTCAGGAAGCAGTGGACCATGTAAAAAATGAATTAATGCCTGATTTTGATTTTTCTCAATTTGAAAATGAAGAATCCGAAACGGCATTTGACGATGAATTGAAGTGGGATTAATCATTCCAACATCATAAATTAGAAGAGAACGAGTTTAAATTTGTAAGATAGGCCTAGATTTTGTAATCTAGAGTTTAATTGTGAATCTAACCTCTTTCTCTTTTTTTATTAACCTTTATGAAAAAGCCGATCCTCATTCTTAGCCTTCTATTGGTTTTAGTTTTTGTGTTGGGGTGGTATTTTTCAAACATTACCCTTTACTTTATTTTTTCAATTGTATTAGCTGCTATTCTTCGCCCTCTGACCAATCGCTTGAATTCCTTCCAGTTATTTGGTCAAAATATTCCCCGTTGGTTTGCGATTTTCATGTCTTTTTCAGCTATAGGCTTCTTAATTTTCTTAATGAGTCTTTTGTTTTTACCACTAATAGGCAATCAGATAGAAATCATTTCCTCCTATGACTTAGATTATATATATGAACAAATTCAAAATCCTGTTGGGAGAGTCGAAGACATTTTATTAAAATACCAAATTATCAAAGGAGAGCCCGGTTTTTTGATTACTCAAGTCAGAGAAACTATGGTCAACAGTTTTAAAGCCATCAACTTTCAAGGCCTCATAAATAGTATCCTGAATACCACTAGTTCCTTTTTAATTGCCTTGATGGCAGTCTTATTTATAACATTTTTCTTGCTATTGGAAAATGGTTTATTGAGAAGAAACATCATCAACCTTATTCCAAATGCCTATTTTGAATTATCTGTGGCTGTGTTTAGTAAAGTAGAACGCTTACTATCAAACTATTTGGTAGGTTTACTTATACAGATTACAACCATTTTCTCCATTGCTTCCATTGGATTGAGCTTGATGGGAATAGAGTATGCATTGACCATAGCACTTTTTGCTGCTGTAGCCAACTTAATTCCCTATGCAGGTCCTATCCTTGGTTCAACTTTTGGAGTGTTAGTAGGACTCTCGACAGGAACTTTTGCAGAAAGTAATGAGATTGTGTTTATGATAGTGAAGATACTTTCCGTCTTTTCTCTGGTACAATTGACAGACAACGTGTTATTGCAACCATTAATTTTTTCGAAATCTGTAAAAGCTCATCCGCTTGAAATATTTGTTATTATCTTTGCCGGAGCAAAAATCGCCGGTGTCCTCGGGATGATTTTTGCAATCCCTGTTTACACTATCTTCAGAGTTTCCTTTTTGGAATTTCTGTTGGGGTACAGAGAGTACAAAATTTTCAAATTGTAAAATAACGAACAATGGCATTACAGTGCGGTATTGTAGGGCTGCCTAATGTGGGCAAATCAACCCTTTTCAATGCATTATCCAGTGCAAAAGCAGAAGCAGCAAATTTTCCATTTTGTACCATAGAACCAAATGTGGGAGTAGTTTCAGTTCCAGATCAACGATTAAAAACCCTGGAGTCTTTGGTTAATCCCAACCGGGTAGTTCCTACAGTCATTGAATTTGTAGATATAGCAGGATTAGTGAAGGGAGCTTCCAAAGGTGAAGGATTGGGAAATAAGTTTCTTGCCAATATAAGGGAGGTCGATGCTGTTATACATGTAGTCAGATGTTTTGACGACGATAATATCGTACACGTAGCAGGAGGTGTAGATCCTATTTTTGACAAAGAAGTCATCGATACAGAATTACAATTAAAAGACATTGAATCTGTAGACAAGAAAATTGCGCGCTTAGAAAAAATAGCTAAGTCCGGTGATGCCAAAGCAAAAAAGGAATTGGAAACCCTCCAATTGTTTAAAAGCGAATTAACCAGTGGGAAAAATGCCCGAGCAGTTCAAGTCGAAAAAGAAGATTTGGAAGCAGTAAGAGACTTACATCTTTTGACTATCAAACCTGTATTGTATGTAGCAAATGTGGATGAAAAAAGTATTCTAACAGGTAACGCTTTTGTGGACCAATTAAGAGAAAAGGTGAAAGAGGAAAACGCAGAGGTGATTGTCCTGTGTGCAGCAATCGAATCACAAATAGCTGAATTTGATGATCTCGAAGAAAAGGAGCTTTTTCTTTCTGAATATGGATTAGATGAAAGTGGACTGAATAAACTGATTCAAGGAGCATACACCCTACTGGATTTGATTACCTATTTTACAGCAGGGGTACAAGAAGTAAGAGCTTGGACGATTAAAAAAGGTTGGAAAGCCCCACAAGCAGCTGGTGTAATTCATACAGATTTTGAAAGAGGGTTTATCAAAGCTGAAGTGATCAAGCTTGGAGACTACGAAAAGTTTAAAACTGAAGCAGCATGTCGCGAAAATGGCAAAATAGCCATTGAAGGAAAAGAATATATCGTTAAGGATGGCGATATTATGCATTTTAGGTTCAATGTGTGATAATTAGAAAAAAAAATTGCTAAATTTGACGCAACCTATGTATATTAAATTCGTTACTTAATAACATCTTAATTATTGTTTAATTAATATTTTTGTTACCCGTGAGAATAAGATTAATATTTTCTTTAAAAAACAAAGGAGCTTATTTACCCTTTCACCACCAGTACATACTGGCACAGTTCCTCAAAGGTCTCATTGTCAAAGGAGGCAACGAAGAGTTTTTCAATTACAATTACTTCAACTTCTCTGGTTTGAAAGGTCAAACCAAAGTCAGTAGAAGTGGACTTCATTACTATTCAAGTTTAGTCACCCTTGTGCTTTCATCACCCAATGAAAAATTCATGGAATACCTTCTTGAACAAGTGTTTGAAACTCCTAAAATTGAATTAGGAAATCTCATTCTTTCCCCTGAGTACACTGAACTGGAATCAGAACCTGAGTTGGAGACTTCAAACAAATTTGTTTGTATCTCGCCTTTGGTGTTACTAACCCCTGCCTTCAATGATGAGTCAGGTAAGCGATTCATTAATCCAGATACCGATGAATTTTCGGATCTGTTGTATGAATCTACCTTAACTCGTATGGAAAGATCAGGATGGTACACTCAAGAACAGATGGAGTCTTTCTACAAGTTCCAAGTAGTACCAGACATGAATTATGTAAATAAGCTAAGAGAGCAGCAAAAGAAATTTGCTAGAATCTACTCGGTGTATGATATGGATGTCAAATATGAAGTAAGAGGCTATACGCTTCCATTTACTTTGTATGCTGCTCCAGAAGTACAGGATTTTGTCTTCAAATGTGGTTTGGGAGCTTTCACCCATAAAGGTTTTGGCATGTTGGATTTAGCCAATCATGGTACTACCCAGCGCACAACTCCTTACAAATTTAAGAGAGAGGGATTCGTCCCATACAAACCAAATGAAAGACAAAAACCTTCAGAATTGGAGGAAGGTTCAGAAGAATTGTAAATAAAAAAACCGGCCTTATAGCCGGTTTTTTTTGTTAAAATCTTCGCTTATTCGGGTTTAGATTAAAGTACCCGATGAGTTCATCATATCTTGAACCCATATCTCGATAATATACAAAAATCTCATATTCGTTCTCTGCTTCAAAAAAACTTCCCTCTAAGGACCGTGTATCAAACCCACTCGATGTCTTGTATCCATACATATAGTCGTACCACCCTTGCTTCATCAAAAGTGTAGCCTCGTAAGTATTACTGCGCTTATTCAATTCCATTTTTGCAGCAGGATCCTTGCCCCATTGGGTAAATGCCCCAATGATGTAAGGGGTATCTGTGACACCTTCTGCCGACAGACTAAATGTGGTCATCATATACTCGCTTTCCAGATCGTAATTTCTTCGCTCCAAGTTCATGATTGCAAACTGCCCATTGACATCTAAGTATTCATTGTATACAGTATTTTTTCGTACACCATCAACTCCGGATTCCGCATATACTATATCAGATTCCATGCGTATAGACCGTACATTTATCCCTCTTGCACGAACAAATCGCAGATCAATAAAGCGAAACTCATTGCCACCCCAAAAGACGTTAGAGCCATCAAAAAGATTGTATTCAATCATCCTCGTATCTTCCCTTAACATGGTAGGTTTATTCAAAATCCGATTATTCTCCCATTGCTGATTTTGACGGATAACCACACGTAAATTGTTCAAGGGATCAAATAGCTCTCTAGCTCTATAATTTACCGATACATTGATTTGCTGTACTTCCCTCCTATTTTCATTTTGACTCGGAGGCACTACCCTTCCCGCAACACCTAACGTTTTCTGATAGACCATAAAGCGCTTCGTGAGTACGGTTTGATTGATATCTCGACCACGATACATAACAAGTACATAGTTTCCTGATTTGGAGACTGGAGGAACAATAAAGTTGTAATGTATGTAGGGAATGCGCGTATCAATAGAATAACTATAATCCAACACATTAAACTCATTGAATTGATTTAGATATTCTGGCTCTTTTAAGTCTGATGGAGACCAATCCATTGTACAGTGAATAAGTTTCACTGAATACAAATCAGGATCGTAGGCTAAGTCATCAAAACTCAGCTGTAGTTGAACACCGCTATTCAATTCCACAACTGGGGTATTGAACTGTGCAGAAAAATCACCTGCTCGTGGAAAAAGCCTGGCGGACAAAATATTCTCATCAAAAACTTTATCCTCATAAACTGTCTGCCCTAAAAGAGGCTGAAAAATAACTAAAAAAATAATAATCAAAATTACCCTCATGATTCTCATTATTTGTATTAATTACTTCATTTAGTAAAACTACATTTTGGAAGAAGCCAAAATGTACTCAGCATCCACTGTCATGATATGACAGGAAGGTTCATCAAAATCTACAAGTAAATGCAGTTTTTACAGTACTGTACACATTCAAGCATCCTCAAAAGAGTAATTGCCAGGCTCTAATGGCATAAAATTATTTACCTGTCAACTTTTCTTGCAAATCACCAATAGCCCCTATCAAATCCTCCCAAATATTGTTTAATTGTTGCTCTTTTGATTTTAACAACTCATAGCTTTGATTGAGTTTAGCCATTTTTTCGACAGACTCATAATTTTCGGGTAACGCCATCGCTGCCTCCTTTTCCCCTTTTTCCAGCTCTAGAGACATCACCTGTTCTTCTATTTGAGCCAGTTCCTGTTCCTTTTTCTTTAGCTCTTTTTTCCAAAGATGCTCATCAGACGGATTAATTTCTTTTCGTTTGGAAACCAGTTTTACTTCTGTTTTCAGTACTGTTTTCTCCTCTTGCTGAGACTTCCAATACACAAACTCTTCATAAGTACCCAAGTACTCTTTTATTTGGTGGTCCTCTATATACCAAATTTTATTGGCTACTCCACGAATAAAGTGGCGATCATGGGATACCGTAATAAAGGTACCTTCATATTGCTGCAAAGCCTGTATCAGAATATTAACGGACTGCATATCCAAATGGTTGGTTGGCTCATCAAGCAATAAAAAATTCGCCTCAGAAATCAATGTTTTTGCCAAAGCTACTCGTGACTTTTCGCCTCCAGATAAAACTTTGATTTTTTTAAACACATCTTCGTTAGTGAAAAGAAAACAACCTAAAACATTTCGTAACTCAGTATCTAACTTACCACTTCCTGCTTGCTGCATTTCTTGAAGTATCTCATTATCTACATTCAAGGCCTCCAGCTGATGCTGTGCATAAAATGACTTGATGACATTGAATCCGTGTTCACGCTTGCCTTTTATAGGTTCTGTCCCATCAATTATGCGGAGTAATGTAGACTTACCCTTTCCATTGGCACCAATCAAAGCAATTTTATCTCCTCGCTCAATTCGTGCAGTTGAATCTTCTAGAATCACCAAGTCTCCGTAGGCTTTGGATACTTGTTCCAAAACCACCAAGTCTCTTCCAGACTTTTGGGAAAACTTAAATTTAAAATTTACCGATATGTTATCGTCCACTACTTCATTTACACGTTCCAAGCGATCGAGTGCCTTGACTCGAGACTGTACCTGATTTGATTTGGTGGCTTTTGCCCGAAAACGCTCAATAAATCGCTCCGTCTGCTTGATCATTTGTTGCTGATTTTCATAAGCATTTTGTTGAATTTCCATCCGCTCCTTTTTCTCTTCTTGGAAGAAGGAGTAATTGCCTGAGTAGCTTGTCAGTGTGCCATTTGCTACCTCCACAATTACAGAAACGCAATTATCTAAAAATTCCTGATCGTGAGACACTACAACAACTGCTCCCTCATAGGACTTCAAATAGTTTTCAACCCACTGGATAGAAGGAAGATCTAAGTGGTTGGTTGGTTCATCCAACATGAGTAAAGAGGGTTTCTCTAAAAGAAGCTTGGCTAACATCACTCTCATTCTCCAGCCACCAGAAAAGGTTTTTAAAGGGCGTTTGAGATCCGCTGTTTGGAATCCGATACCTTCCAACACTTCTTCCGCTTTTGCTTTGATCGTGTACCCTTCATTCGCTTCAAATCTATCTTGTAAAGTAGCCAGTTTATGGATGATTTCATCCGAATAATCTGTCTCCATTTGCTTGAGGACTTGATCGATTTCTGCTTGAAGCGCCAAAGTATCCTTGAAAGCCTCCAATGCCACATCCAAAATACTATCTTCAGATTGATACGATAGTAAATCCTGATTCAAAAACCCAATGGTACAATCTTTTGCTTTCTGAACCTCCCCCGAACTTGGTAAATAGTCACCATGAATGATCTTTAGCAGGGTAGACTTCCCAGTACCATTCATACCTACTAAACCAATTTTGTCTTTAGGGCGAATATGAAGAGAAGCATTCTCGTACAGTGCCCTTCCGCCAATAAAATAAGAGAGATTATTAATCGATAACATGGTGCAAAAATAAGGAAACAAACCAAGAATGGACTAGAAATCGAATGATAATACAAAGATGGATCCCAATAAAACAATTCATCTAGCCAAAGAGTACTTAATTTGATATATTACAATCAAATTACATCCATATTCAAAGATAAACATGAGATTTACACCCTTAGTTTTCACAGGTTTCGCACTGTTCTTTTCTTTAGGCTGCGATGCTCAAAAAAAATCTGCTCCTGAAATCCAGCTCGAAACAATTCGACTACCTAAAGGCTTCACGATAGAAGTATGGGCGGATAATATCCCAGATGCTCGTTCGCTTGCATCCAATGAGGATGGTAGCCTTATCTTCGTGGGAAATAGGCAAGGAAAAAATGTGTATGCCTTAAAAGACACCAATGGAGATGGAAAGGCCGATAAAAAATATACACTTGCCAGTGGACTGAGAATGCCCAATGGTGTAGCCTTCAAAGATGGTAACCTCTATGTTGCAGAAGTAAGCCGTATCCTGCGCTTTAAAGACATTGCAAAAAATCTAGACAATCCTTCGTTTGAAGTTGTTTATGATAAATATCCAGACAAAGCTCATCATGGATGGAAGTTCATTGCATTTGGACCTGATGGCATGTTGTATGTTCCTGTTGGTGCTCCCTGCAACATTTGTGAATCAGAAGAAATTTTTGCGAGTATCACACGAATTGATGTAAATAACCCAAATACACCGGAAATTTATGCTCATGGTGTCCGAAATACTGTAGGGTTTGCATGGCACCCAGTAACCAAAGATCTATGGTTTACGGACAATGGAAGAGACATGATGGGGGATGATATTCCTGACTGTGAACTGAATCATGCCCCTATGAAAGGGATGCACTATGGCTATCCATACTGGCATGCGGGGGATATAAAAGACCCTGAATTTGGTTCTAAGGGAAAGGGTCAATCAGCTTACACAGCTCCTGCAGCCAAGCTTGGTCCTCATACAGCTCCTTTAGGAATGCGCTTTTATACGGGTAACCAATTCCCTTCAACATACAAAAATTCCATTTTCATAGCAAAGCACGGCTCTTGGAATAGAAGTAGAAAAATCGGATACAATGTAGTAAGCGTCCTACTAGACGATAATCAAAAAGTTATTAGAGAAGATGTTTTTGCAGAAGGTTGGCTCAATGAAGATACACAAGAGGTGTGGGGTCGTCCCGTAGACGTGCTCCAACTTCCAGATGGTAGTATGTTAGTCTCTGATGATATGGCCAATTGTGTGTATAGGATTCGATACAAAGGATAAAGACCATTAAAAAAGGTAGCCATTTCTGTGCTACCTTTTTTAGTGAATTTCAGTTTATCTCCTATACACTATTGGAACCGCTTGAAAATTACTTCAACCAATCGGGTTTGGTGGTCACAATATTTGACTGTAATTGATTTAGTAAATTATAGAGTCCAAAATAGGTTCGGTTGATATATAAACCATGCCTAGATCCACGTGCCTGACGGGATTTTTTAAACATCTTATCGTTGGAGATACGATCGCCCAATCGGAAAATTTGCTCAAAATATGTGTCGTCGGCAAAATCAAAGGTTTCTGAATGGAAAGGCTTACCTAATAAGGAGATCATCTCTTTAAATACACCTTTGAAGTATATTTTTTCCTCCTCTGTGTCCTTATCAGAGATAAATTCTAATCCATAAAATATTTCATTTAACTCTTCCTCATTGATGAGCAATTCACGCTTAATCAACGAAAAATATCCTTTGTAGAAATCTTCCGGAAGGATTTTTACACAGCCGAAATCTATAATTCCCAATCGGTTGTCCGTCGTAATAATAAAATTACCTGGATGTGGATCAGCATGCACTTGCTGCAAATTATGAACCTGATGATGATAAAAATCCCATAAAGACTGACCTATACGATTTTTATCTTCTTGTGAAGGATTAGTATCAAGCCACTCCTTAATATGTTTACCCTCAATCCAGTCCATCGTAATGATGCGTTCCGAACTCATATCTTCATAATAGCCAGGAAAAGCAAGACCATCTATATGACTACAGGCAGTCGAAATTTCAAGAGATCGCTGCACTTCTAACACGTAATCGGTCTCCTCTATCAACTTACTTTCAACCTCCTCCATATAATGATCAAGCTCACGCTCATTCATATTCAACAAACGCAAAGCAAACGGGCGGACCAATTTCAAATCTGAACTAACCGAATCTGCAACCCCTGGGTATTGTATTTTGACAGCAAACTTCTTGCCTCCGCTCGTGGCTTGATGTACTTGACCTATGGAAGCTGCATTCACAGCTGACTTGGTAAACGTGTCATATAGTTGCTCTGGAGTTTTACCAAAGTACTTTTGAAATGTCTTGACGACCAATGGATAGGACAATGGCGGAGCACTGTACTGAGCCATAGTAAACTTATCCTGATAAGCCCTTGGTAAAAGATTTTTATCCATAGACATCATCTGGGCAACTTTCAGCGCGGAGCCTTTCAGTTCACTCAAAGAATTATAAATATCTTCTGCGTTATTATTATGCAATTCTTCCCTTGAGAGGGATGGATTGACCACCTTTTTTGCATAATGCTTCACATAATTCCCTCCTACTTTAGCACCCGTAGTGATAAACTTGGCTGCACGCTGTACCTTTGATACAGGTATACTCTGCTGCTCTTTCAACTTCCTCTCCATAAACCTGTAGATTATTTGTTTTGATATAAAAACTTGGCAAAGTCAATGAAAGTATCCACTGCACTTTTACCCATCAGGTCGAAGGCTAGGTTCACTGATTTTTCTATAGCTGCATCGGTTTTTTCAAATGCAGGAGACGTATCCTTCAGCCAAAACTGAAACACAAACCACACCTGAAGCCACATGGCTTCATCATAACGATCCGTAATTAAAGGACGGTTAGCTATTTCTTCAGTTTCTTTGCCTTCTAAGATAATTTCATTAGCAAAATCTTTAAACCTAGACTTAAAAGACTTGATTTCAGAAGGCACCATGTTCTTAAGATCATTTTTGCTTTGATAGATAGCCAGCAAATACGATCTATTTTTTTTCAACTCTTCAATCCAAGTGAAAAAGAAACTGAGGAGTTTTTCTCTTGCACTGTAGCTTCTATAAACCTCTTGGGATTCTATGCTTTGGATGGTTTGATCGAAAATATGTCCCCACACAGAGGATTTTACAGCCTCGAAAGAAGTAAAGTAATTATAAAACTCTTCCTCGGACATTTTGAGTTCTTTGGCAAACTTGAATATAGAAGCAGGCTCGTGACCATGTTCTAATACAAAAGATATATAACCTTTGATAATTGTACTTTTAGGATCTGCTTTCGCAGATTTTTTGGCAGGTGCTTTTTCCATGATGTAATTATTTACTCATGATATAACCTGTAAATGCCTCATGAAGTTTAGAAAATCATATCAAATCCACGTGATTTTTTCCATTCAGATAAAGCTTTGCAACAATTAGTGAATATTTCAACCTTTCGTGCCTCAGTTTTTGCCTCCATCAAGCATTCAACCTGACAGTCTTCGTGAGGTCAAATAATGATGAAGGAATAACAGACTTCCTATGACACTAATTGCACTTGCGAACATGATCGGATAATAAAATGAAGCCGACAAATCATAAAGAAATCCACCTACCAAAGGTCCTGAGATGCCTGCGAGCGTTTTTCCTAAAAATACAAATGGATAAATTAATCCAAGATTTTGAATACCATAAACATGTGCTGTTTCCTTAGCAAATAGCACAAAATTGCCCCCAAAACCAAAACCAATCAGGAGAACTACTATCAAGAAAGAGAAGTCACTGTGCTCCATAAAATTTAGAAAAAAAATGGAAATGCCTTGCACCAAAAGCGCTAAAAATATACTCAAACTAGCTCCTATGTAATCACTCACAAATCCCCAAACCAGTCTGCCTAAAAAATTAGCAATGGCAAACAAGGAAACACTCAACACCAATACTTGCAGGGATACACCCTGTTCACTACCAATCAATTTTAAACTGCCGATTATTAATAATCCCGCAAATGTCCCCAAAGACAGCCCGAAAAATAGCTTTTGAAACAGCCTTGTTCGAATTACCATTGCAACTTTCAATTGCTCCATTTGGGCATCTGTTTTTATAGGGTTTTGGTAAATTAAAAAGGACATCCCTATCACTATACTTCCATAACTGAGCGCAAAAAGAATCAGGATATCAAAAATCAAAAACCCTTGATTCAATAAATATTCAATAACTAAGGACATCACCATTGCACCCAAACCAAAGCCAGCCGTTGCAATACCTGTTACCAATCCTTTTTTCTCTGGAAACCAACGAACGGAGGCATTTAAAGCTACCCAATAGCCAAACCCAGTGGCCATTCCCCCAAAAAACCCAATACCTATCAAGACAAGAAAAAAATTTCCTTGTGATAGTCCTCCCGTAAGATAACCGAAAAGAAATAGGACTCCAGATAAGACACCTAGATATTTATGGGATAATTTTTGATCCAATTGCCCAACAAAAACCATGGTTAGGGGAAATACAGCTATCAAAACTCCAAAAATCAGCTGAGCTTGACCGATCGTAAATCCATAATCTTTTACCAGTTCATTGGCAATCACACTCCAAGCATATAGACTCCCCAAACATAACATTATTACGAAGGAAGCGATAATTGTAAAATAATTTTTCATAGACTAATGAGCTGACGAAGGATATTGAAGTTTCAAACGGAAAGATCAAAAGACAAGATTAAATTTAATGAATAAGTTTTGATAGTAATTGTATTGTTAGTCAATAAAAGTTAACAAAGACAAATTTACTCATTAAAAAAATGAATAAATTACGGAAAAATTCATATAAAAGTATGATATTTATCATGATTAGAAACTAGTTCAGTGACCAATCGTACACTAATTTTGCGAAGCAAATCAAGAATAATTTAATCATATCTATATGTTAACCCAAGAAGAAAAGTTAGAAATCGCATGGAGAAATTTCCGCACAGGTTTGTGGGAAAAAACCATCAATGTCAGAGACTTTATTCAAAAAAACTACCACCCTTATTCAGGCGATGATTCGTTTTTGACAGGAGCAACAGAACGGACCAAAAAACTATGGGATGCTCTGAAGCCCTTACTAAAAGAGGAAGTAGAAAAAGGTGTTTTGGGGGTTTCACAAATCCCATCTACGGTGGCGGCACATGCTCCAGGCTACATTGATAAGGACCTAGAGATAATTGTAGGGCTTCAAACAGACGAACCGCTCAAACGTGCCATCATGCCTAAAGGTGGCTGGCGTACAGTAGAAGATAGTCTGAAGGCTTATGGGTTCGAGCCAGATCAAAAAATCGCAGAAATATTCACCAAATATGCCAAAACACATAATGACGGTGTATTTGATGCCTATACAGAGCAAGTCCGCAAATGTCGAAAGTCAGGAATCATTACCGGACTTCCAGATGCCTATGGGAGGGGCCGGATCATTGGAGATTACAGAAGACTACCCCTGTATGGCTTGGATTTTTTGATTCAACAAAAGATCAATGAAAAACAAGAAATTGACACAAGATGGTCCACAGAAGATATCCTCCGATTGAGAGAGGAGCTTTCTAGTCAGATACGGTCATTGAAAGAATTGAAATTAATGGCTGAAAGTTATGGTTTTGATGTGTCACAACCAGCAAGCAACGCTAGAGAGGCTGTTCAATGGCTTTATTTCGCATTCTTAGCAGCTGTCAAAGAACAAAACGGAGCAGCTATGTCCGTAGGTCGGATATCCACCTTTTTGGATATTTACATTGAAAGAGACTTGGAAGAAGGTAGCTTAACGGAGTCACAGGCACAAGAGTTGATCGATGATTTGATCATCAAGTTCAGAATTGTTCGCTTTTTACGCACCCCTGCTTACAATGAATTGTTTTCGGGAGATCCTACTTGGGTAACAGAATCCATCGGTGGTATGGGACAAGACGGCAGAACAATTGTGACTAAAAACAGCTTCCGGATGCTAAATACACTCTATACTTTAGGTCCGGCTCCTGAACCAAATCTAACTGTTCTTTGGTCTACGAGACTTCCCCAAGGTTTCAAAGACTTTGTGGCAAAGGTCTCTATAGACACATCATCCATTCAATACATGAACGATGACCTGATGCGACCAAAATATGGTGATGACTCAGGTATCGCATGCTGTGTATCCGCTATGGCTATAGGGAAACAAATGCAGTTTTTTGGTGCGAGAGTTAATTTACTTAAAACTTTGCTGTATTCACTCAATGGCGGAAAAGACGAAGTTAGTGGTGCTCAAATTGGCCCAATGATTCAGGAAATGGAGGGAGATTACTTGGATTATTCAGAAGTCATGAAGCGATTTGACGTGTTGATGGATTGGCTTGCACGTACATATGTAGACGCATTGAACATCATCCACTACATGCATGACAAGTATTGTTACGAATCCATTTTGATGGCCTTCCATGATCGTGATATTCTCCGAACTATGGCTTTTGGTTTGGCAGGATTATCACATACCGCAGACAGTTTATCCGCCATCAAATATGCAAATGTCAAGGCTATCCGAAATGAAGCTGGCTTAATCGTAGATTTCGAGGTGGAAGGAGAGTTTCCGAGATATGGGAATAATGACAACCGCGCGGATGACATTGCTGTCATGCTTTGCTCCAAGATGATGGAGAAAATCAGAAATTATCCAACCTACCGAAATGCAACCCATACGCAGTCTATTCTCACGATCACTTCAAATGTGGTATATGGCAAGCAAACAGGCAACTCACCTGATGGAAGAAGAGCTGGTGAACCATTTGCCCCTGGCGCAAATCCATCCAATGGGGCCGATAAATACGGCGCGCTCCCTGCTATGCTTTCAGTGGCAAAATTGCCTTACGATGATTGCGAAGATGGTATTTCCTTGACAATCTCCATGATTCCAAATTCTTTAGGACCGGAGGAGGAAAAAGTAGAAAAAGTGGTAGGTGCACTAGATGCATTTATAGCTTCCAATGGTTTTCATGCAAACCTAAATGTACTGAGAAAAGAAACACTTCAAGATGCTATTGATCATCCTGAAAAATATCCGCAACTGACCATTCGTGTATCCGGTTATGCTGTTAATTTCGTTAAATTAACCAAAGAACAGCAAGTGGACGTACTAAACAGAACATTCCATGGATCGATCTAATTAGGTAATATGGGTTCAAATAAATTAGCGCGTAGCAGGTATGAACTTAAAACTTCTGGTAATGAGGAAAACTCTGAGTTACCAGAAGTAACTATTCATCCCGAACTGCTCACCACCTCTACCATACAGTCTCACATAGACGATGGCTCCATAGGCTATGTGCATTCCTATGAAATCGGAAGTACCATGGATGGTCCTGGCATTCGTTTCGTTTTATTTTTGACAGGCTGTAAACTGCGTTGTCAGTATTGCCACAATCCAGACACATGGAACATCAGAAATGGCAAGCCATATGCCTTTGAAAAAATGATGCGAAAAATCTACCCGTATATAGAGGCATTGAAAATTTCCAAGGGGGGACTAACGATATCAGGTGGAGAACCAGGCTTGCAGCATGCATTTGTAAAAAGGATTTTCAAAGCTGCAAAAAAATTAGGGCTGCATACCTGCTTGGATACCTCTGGATTTTTAGGAGCTAATTTTTCTGATGAGGATTTGATGGATATAGACCTTCATCTGCTTGACATCAAGTCAGGGGATCCGGAAATTTATAGACGGGTCACAAAGCAATCCATTGAACCAACTTTAGCGTTAGCTACCAGGCTCTCTAAGCTTAAAAGACCTATTTGGGTTCGCTTTGTATTGGTTCCCGGACTGACTGACAGTTGGGAAAATGTAGAAAAAGTAGCCGATATCTGTGCCGACATACAATCCCTAGAGCGGGTTGAAATCTTACGATTTCATCAGCTGGGAAAAAGTAAATGGGAACAATTAGGTATCAATTACTCATTGGCTGAAACCGAAACGCCTTCTCAAGAACTCGTGGAAAGGGTTCGTGAACAGTTTAAAGCGAGAAATCTCGTCGTTTACTGATTTCATCTCTTTTGGCACCCCCCTGCTGTTGAAATTTTTACAAAAAGTAATAGCAAAGGTTTAATTTGGAGCATATCCAAACCAAACCTTTGAATATTTTTTTGCGTAATGAAAATTCTGCATCAGTATATTATTTCAAATCAAGTCAATCATTAAAATAATTAATGGTTTTGATTAAAATACCTGATGAATTCAAAACATTGTTCTAAAAAACTTCAACACTATGAATTCGGGAAAGTTAAAGTTCAGTGCCTTGAGTCCGTTGATTCAATTCATTCAAAAGAGTACATTCAGCTCTTTCTTGTTGTTCTTTGCGGCATTATTGGCGCTAATTTTAGCGAATACGCCTGCCAATAGTCATATCCAATGGATCCTCAGCCAAAAAATAGGATTCAGCATAGGTGAGTTCAGCGTGTACAAATCACTTTTATTATGGATCAATGATGGCTTGATGTCCATATTTTTCTTCGTTGTAGGTTTAGAATTGAAGAGAGAGATCATAGCGGGCGAATTATCCAATCCTAAAAATGTCTTAATGCCGATTGTAGGTGCTATCGGCGGCATGTTGATACCAGCATCGATTTACATTGCTTTCAATGCAGGTAATGGAACAGAAAGCATGAATGGCTGGGGAATACCCATGGCAACCGATATCGCTTTTGCTTTGGGTGTGTTATACCTCTTAGGGCCGAGGGTTCCGATTCAATTGAAAGTTTTCTTAACCGCACTAGCAATTATTGATGATATCGGCGCTGTATTGGTGGTAGCTCTATTTTATACCTCAGAAATCTCCACATTCAATCTAACCATAGGCTTAGGGATTTTAAGCTTGATGTTTGCCCTTAATCTCTTGGGCGTCCGTAGAGTATTTATCTTTGCGGTATTGGGTATTGGAGGTGTATGGTTAGCAACGCTATTATCGGGTGTTCATGCTACTATCGCAGCGGTCTTAGCAGCTTTCGCAATTCCAGCGGATAGAAGAATTGATAAGTCTGATTACTTAAATTCCATCAGCAGCCTTACAAAAAAGTTTAAAACGGCCAATAAAGCTGAAAAAGATGAGTATTTGCTTTCAGCAGATGAAGAGAACATTATAGGTGAGATCAAGCGTATTTCAAAGGCATCGATTTCCCCCTTACAGCGATTAGAGCGCAGTATGCATGGATTGGTGATTTACTTTGTTATGCCCGTGTTTGCTTTAGCCAATGCCGGAGTTGTAATTGATAGTGATTGGATGGAAATGATTACCAGTCCAGTCGCATTAGGTGTAGGATTAGGGCTTTTACTCGGTAAGATTATAGGCATTTTTGGTTTATCAATGCTAGGAATCAAAATGAAGTTATTCGCTATGCCTGTTGGGTTGAACGCTCGTCTGCTACTCGGGATTTCTTTTTTGGCAGCCATTGGTTTTACCATGTCTCTATTTATCAATTCTCTTGCTTTTGAAACTGTCATTTACCAAGAGCAAGCAAAAATGGGAATCCTGTTAGCTTCCCTGATTTCAGGTTTGACTGGATACAGCCTTATCAAACGTGAATTAAATAAACTGGAAAAAGCAACTGAAACACCAGAAATGCTTGACAAAAAAGAGAAAGGAAAAGTGCTTGTAGGTTAGGTAGAAGAAATGAGCTGTTAGTAATTTATCATATATTTTCCAAAGGGTTATGAATTTTGCGTTACCTCTCAAAATTCATAACCCTAAACTCTTTTCGGCTTTTTTTTGATTTAAAAAGAATTAAGTATTTTAGATTGGTGATAGACTACCAATTAATTTTAGGATTCACATGATTTTGCCTAAATACTTCAAATAATTTTAAAGGAGTTTTCGCTTCAACTTGATAACACTAGAAACGGAATTTTAACAGTTGACGACATTGACAATGGAAGTTTTGACAATTGTGCTGTAGCATCTAGAGTCTTATCAAAAACAAATTTAACTATGCAGATCAAGGTCTAACTAGTAATTCTGGATGTATAGCGGAACAAGAAGTTTCTGTGATATCCGTTGAAACAGCATGCGGTAAGGTTGGGCAAAATAGAGTTGCCGTCTGTCAAGTCCTACCAAATGGCAGAAGGACAACTTTATGCTTAAATCCTAATGCAGTTGAAGCATTCTTGAGGAAAAACAAGGGATCTTTTATAGGTAGTTGCACTACGGTATTCAGATTTGAAAGCGAGCCAGAAGTAATTTCAGTCGCATGGAATACGCTATTTGAGACTATTCAGCAAAAAATTATGGTTCAAAGTGAACATTGGTTTAATCGTAAAAAGATTGGATTAGGCATATTAGGTACCAGCTGCAAGGATCAACGTAACCGTCAACAGTAAAGATCGGGCAGGTCAGATAATCAGCAGAGACATTGATCTCACAAGGGAAATCGGACCTAATCAACTGATTGTATATCCAAATCCTGATCATAAGGAAGTAAATGTTTTGGTAGATTTAAATGAAAGTGCCTCCATAGAAATCCGATTATTTGATGCCATGGGTAGGGTGGTCATTCAAGAAAGCAGCTACCGTGATGCAACATTCATCCAAACTTTAAATCTAGAAAGCTTGAGCGCTAGAATGTACATTGTCCAAGTCAAAATCGGAAAGATTATCATGACCGAACGATTGGTCAAAAAATAAACCCTTAAACTTAATCCTATTTAAAAAACATTCCTGAACATCCCATTGAGGAACCCTTAACTAAGGGTAGTCTCTTATCCGAATGAAGAATAGTGGAAAGACTAAGAACACATATCCTGATTCTACAAATTTTTAATTTTCCAATCATTCTATCTATCAAATTCCTACCTTTGCCCCTTTAATTACCAACTCATGATTTCAGTCGATAATATCTCCGTCATCCATGGTGGACATGCCTTGTTTAGCGATATTTCTTTTTCTATTAACCCAACAGATAAAATCGCTTTGATGGGCAAAAATGGTGCTGGCAAATCCACCATGCTCAAAATCATAGCAGGTGCTACCAAACCCTCCAAAGGAGGAGTTTCTGCACCTAAAGATGCTATCATTGCTTACTTACCCCAACATTTACTTACGGATGATCAAGCGACTGTTTTTGAAGAAACCTCCAAAGCATTTGCCTCTTATTTGAGTTTGAAGGAGGAAATCGATCGCTTGAATGAAGAGTTGACTGTCCGAACCGACTATGATTCGGAAGAATATTATAAAATCATCGAACGGGTTTCCGAAGTATCTGAAAAATTTTACTCCATAGAGGAAGTAAACTATGAAGAAGAAGTTGAAAAAGTCCTTCTTGGACTAGGCTTTGAACGCGAAGATTTCCATCGTCCAACATCGGAATTTTCAGGTGGCTGGCGTATGCGTATTGAACTCGCAAAAATCCTTTTACAAAAACCTGACTTGATTTTGTTGGATGAGCCTACCAATCACTTGGATATCGAATCTATTCAGTGGCTAGAGGACTTCCTGAGAGACAAAGCAAAAGCCGTTGTTGTAATTTCCCACGACCGTGCTTTCGTGGACAACATTACCAATCGTACCATTGAAGTGACGATGGGTAGAATTTATGATTATAAAGCAAAATACAGTCATTACCTCGAACTAAGAAAAGAGCGTAGAGAGCAGCAACAAAAGCATTACGAAGAACAACAAAAGATGATTGCTGAGACCCAGCAATTTATTGAACGCTTCAAAGGCACATACTCCAAAACCTTGCAGGTACAATCCCGAGTGAAGATGCTCGAAAAATTGGAATTGGTTGAAGTAGATGAGGTAGACACTTCAGCACTACGCCTGCGCTTCCCTCCTTCTCCACGCTCCGGGAAATATCCTGTAATCGTAGAAGAACTTTCTAAATCTTATGGTGATCATGTAGTATTCAAGGATGCTTCTATGACTATTGAGCGTGGCCAAAAAGTAGCCTTTGTTGGTAAAAACGGGGAAGGCAAATCCACCATGATCAAAGCCATCATGGGTGAAATCGACTATGAAGGCAAATGTGAACTAGGACATAACTCCATGATTGGATACTTTGCTCAAAACCAAGCATCTCAATTGGATGAGAATCTCACAATTTTTGAAACAATCGACCAAATAGCTGTAGGTGAAATCAGATCCAAGATTAAGGATTTACTAGGTGCGTTTATGTTTAAAGGAGATGACATCAACAAAAAAGTAAAGGTATTGTCTGGTGGAGAAAAAACCCGTCTAGCAATGATCAAGCTTTTATTGGAACCGGTCAACTTGCTTATCCTCGATGAGCCTACCAATCACTTGGATATGCGTACCAAAGACATTATTAAAGACGCTTTAAAGGATTTTGATGGCACGTTGATTCTCGTATCTCACGATCGAGACTTCCTAGATGGTTTGGCTTCCAAAGTATTTGAGTTCGGACAAAAACGTGTAAAAGAACATTTCGAAGACATCAACGGTTTCCTCCGAAATAAAAAACTTGAAAATCTAAGAGAAGTAGAGAGAAAGTGATTCGAAAATTAAGTGATTGGTTAAGTTGTGAATAGTCGATTGAGTGACTAGTGTGGGAAGTCAATTATTGACTTCCCACACTTCATATGCTGAAAAAGACGCCAATTTCTCAGACGCACCGAATCTAAGGACTAGAATCTCGCTTCAAATAGCATGATGCCTTACTTGTACTTGTCCAATTACCCCTCTCCTCTAATCGCCCTCAAGTATCGTTCATCATCGAAGAACTTAAAAAAGATCATATCCGTTGGTGCCAAGCTTCTGAGATACTCATTGGTTTGAACTGCCCTACTGATATATTCATAGACAGCTTCACGGTCTCCATTTACAGCAGCAACCATGGCCAGTCCATAAAAACCATATCCTGAAGTACGATTCAATTGAGAACTTTCTTCAAATGCAACCACGGCATTGGCGTAATCGCTCATCAGAAAATATGCTAATCCTTTGTTAAAAAAATTCTCTTCGTTTTCAGGTGCTTGCTCAAACCGGATCAGGGCTAGACGATAATCCCCATTAATGATATCTAAGGCACCACGCAATGCCTCATTCATTCGGACAAACTCCCTGTCTACACTACCACTCATTCCGGAGGCTTGAGATATAGCTACGTAAGCTTCAAAATAGTTGTCATTTAATAAGTAAGCTCTCCCCAAGTTATGGTATACTTCTGCTGTTACCTGTATTCCATTTGCCTGTCTAAACACACGTATTGCAGAAGAAATCAAAGCTCTACGTTTTTGAAGATTGATCTCCCGTTGCGCTTGATTGATATACACAACCCCAAGATTATTAAACGCAAGCACAGAGGGGTATAATTCTGTTAGCTTCTTGTAAATCATTTCCTTTTCCTGAAGTCGAACGGCCTTTTCCCCAGCATAAATTAAATGTTCCTGAGAAAACCCTTCCATCGCTTTACCCTCCATTAATAATTTATAAACACTTGCCGCAATTTCCGGATTGGTAAAATCATTATTGGCTAATGTGATACTCACTTTAGCTATCCGTAATTTTGGAAAAAGTTCCTTGGAGACCTTCGCATATTGTGGCAATCGTTTTAAGCTAGAAAGTTTTGATTCGTATGATTCACTAGATGTAAGAATATCTATGTAACGCTCTTTTAACTTATCATCAATCCCTGAATATTCCGCCAACAGTACCCGAAAGTCAAACCAATCATTTTTTCTAAAATTGGTTTCAATTGGATATTTTTTCCCTAAATTCTCAAGCTGTAAACGAAGAGATTGTGCTCTTTTTTCAGCCAAATTGTGGTCTCTCGTTTCGTCTGTTTCCGGCGAATGTAAGCCTGTAATCCGGATGGACCGCACTGTTTTACCGCGTTCCCCTCTTTGCAGTAAATTTTGCAAAGCAGCTGGCATCTCATTCCCTACCAACCGATCTCTTCCCAGTTGAAAGCTCGCTTCGTAGGACCTGTTTTCTGTAGAATTAATACCTGAAAAATCAGTTGTCAAATAAACACCTATGTCTGGAATAGGCTGATCGCTACGCACCTGACTCATGCGAGTCAATAAGGGTACAGTTGTCACACCCACACCAAGTACCTTAGCACTTCCTGTGTACAGTTTATCTTTTAGTTGATAAACAGGCCGTATTTGTAGCTCTCCCTTTTCCATACCTGGCAAAAATGGGATCAGGTAGTTGGTTGAAAATTGCGCCTCCCCAACCGCTTGGTTAAACACCCCATCAAACGGAATTATTTCTCCCAATCGAAGAGCCGTACCTGCATAGACATATTCAGGATACAATAACACCCGTGCATCTTTGTTGAGAAATTTTAATGGAATAGAGCCGCTAATGGTAAATCGAACAGAGTCCCTGTGCAAAATCAATACTTCTGGGTTTGCCTTGATTCCGTCCAACATACCATCAATAGATTGTATCCGAGGACTACAAGAAGACAAACAAAGCATCATCAAAAAAGAGAAAAACAAAACTTTATAACTTTTAACCATTTGATTCACAAATAAATTGCACATATGAAATCATTTTTATTTACTTTGCATATTAAACCAACTCCACCAACTATTATGAACAAAATTAAACTCTTTTTCGAAGAAAGTGCCTTCGGCGTTTGCAGCAAGTTAGGAGAAAGACTCAACTTCCCAATTGACAGCATCCGTTTGTTCTTTATTTACAGTTCATTTATCACCTTAGGTTCGCCTATCATCGTGTATGTATCCATGGCCATGATGATGAAAATGCGCAAATACCTTAGAAAAATGAACAATCCTGTCTTATTCGATTAAACTCGGAGAAAACATACGATACCCTAGACCATAATAATGCCAAAGTATAGCATATGGTCTCTTTTTCTTTGCATGTCCATGCGAGTGGGAAGAAGTAATGATATTCTTCGACATCTTTCCATAATCCAAGTGCGCCTTCAAAACTGCTTTAACGAACCCTAATTGACCTTTTACAAGGAAAAACAACATAGCCACCACATCCAAGACGAGTCGATGTGCATATACCCATGCAAATCCAAATCCATGAAGATTTTTGCGGTTCATCAAGAGACTGTTCCTGAAATTCAAATAAACTTTGGTACTGTTACTCCTGGAAAGGGTTCCTCCTCCAAAATGATACACTTGAATATGTCCATTGTAGTACGGCTGCAAACCTGCATTTCTCCAACGCCAACATAAATCTATTTCCTCCATGTGGGCAAAAAATTGCCTATCAAAGCCTCCAAAATCAAAAAAATCATTGGCTCTAACCGCCATACATGCACCAGAGGACCAATCCACAGGAACAATGTCATTGTACTGTCCATGATCTTCTTCTACCGATTCCAAAATTCTTCCCCTACAAAAGGGATAACCCAATTGATCCAAATATCCACCTCCTGCACCGGCATAATCAAATACTGTGTGATTTTGAGCGGAAAGGATTTTAGGCTGCACAGAAACGGCATCAGGAGAAGCATCAAGCCATTCAATCAGGTCAATATCCCAACGATGGGTGACCTCTACATCTGAATTTAACAGTATAAAAAACTCAAAAGAACCTTTTAGCTGCTCCAGCGTGAGGTTATACCCCTGAGCAAAGCCATAATTCTTGGAGAGTTGAATCACTTGAAGCTTTGAAAAATGCTTTTGAAGAAAATCAACCGAATCATCCTGACTGCAGTTGTCAGCAATGATAATAGGAAAAGTAGAATACTTGACAACGGAGGGCAAGAACGTTTCCAAAACTTGCCTTCCGTTATAATTTAATATGACAATTGCAGCCTTTTGCATTAAAACATGTTTCCAAAGTCCATTCCAGGAATATTCGGAATCATACCTTCGGTGGCAGCCTTCATTTCATTTTTGATCTTCAGCTCTATCTCTTCCATTGCTTTGTTAGTAGCAGCAACAATCAGATCACTCAGCATTTCTTTATCACTAGGATTTATAAGAGAATCATCCATTTCGATCTTCATGACTTGTCTATGACCATTGACCTCCACTTTTACTAAACCTGCACCTGATTCTCCCACTGCACGCAGGTGGACTAATTTGGCCTGAGTCTCCTTTATTTTGGCTTGGGCTTCCTTTACCTTACCCATCATACCCATCAAATCAAACATAGCTTTCTAATTTTTCTTACAAAGTTAATTTTAAAATCTGTTTTGTACCAAGTAAACGGTGGAATATACAAACACTCATGTTGCGGTATGCTTGTTTAAGATTTATCTATCCTTCCATACCAGTTATTCCTTGTAAAAATATAGATTGAAAACATTTATTAAAAAAACAAAAAGAATCAACTACATCCTTAAAACAGGCTCTGAAGCATCTGGACTGAGAACCGCCTGCCTTAGAATGCTGCCGCTTATACTAACCATAAAAAAATTAAATAGATTAAACACAACTATTTACAGAACAATAAAGTAAAAATAAACTATATTAAACAATCAAATAACACTGAAACCTATGAAAACCATTGAAAATATTGAAAAAGAAAATATCAGAGGCCTTAAATTTTCAAAAAATGAAGTACTCACCAATATGGATGCCATCAAAATAAGAGCATTTGATTTGAACAGGGCATTGACTTTAGGTAATCTTCTAAAAAATAAAGTTCATATTACCTTCCAAGATATCGATCAAAAAACATACCGTGTCCACACTACCATTTGGGCTGTAGGCTCAGACTTTGTTTGCCTCAAAGCGGATATCTGTATTCCCATCACAAGCATCGTAGAAATAGAATAAAAAGAACCTAAATTATACTGGCTTAAAACAAATCACCCATCTTGGAGTCTTTGACATAAAAGATGGGTGATTTTTTTTGACTGAATTCATAAAAATTAATTGATTGCCTCACGCATCAAATTTGGTGAATCAGCTTGATAAAAAGCGCTAATTACAAACTAAACTTCTCGACTAAGTCGGTAATTATCATCAATTCCTGTGTGCCTGTTTGCATATTTTTTAAAGAAATTGTTTGCGATGCAATCTCTTGCTCTCCCAATACCGCCACATAGGGTACTTGTTTTTTATCAGCATATCCCAATTGTTTTTTGAATTTTGCCACCTCGGGATACAACTCTGAAGATATGCCTGCCTGTCTTAACTGATTCAATACTTTCAAACCATATTCGAAACCTTGATGATCAAAATAACAGATCAAAACTTTACTTTGGCCTACATTACCCTCCAGAAATAACCCCAATTCATCCATGACGTCGTAAATCCGGTCTACTCCGAAAGAAAATCCTACTCCTGACACCCCTTCTAGACCAAAAACTCCAGTCAAATTATCATAACGGCCACCGCCGCTAACCGAACCTATGGATACATTATTTACTTTTACTTCGAAAATTGCTCCAGTATAGTAAGAAAGCCCCCGAGCCAAAACCACATCCAATTCCACATGTTCTTCAGATTCCCCATAAGATCCTAAAAGTGCCATAACCTCCTCCAGTTCTTGTACACCTTGAAGACCAACAGCTGACCCTGACAAAAATGATTTCAAAAACTCAAGTTTGGATTGATTGGAACCTCTTACACCAATTATCGGCTCCAATTGATGCACAGCTTCTCTTGAGAAATTCCTCTGGGCAAGTTCTTCTTGCACCTTTTCCCAACCTATCTTATCCAGTTTATCGATGGCTACACATAATTCAGCCTCTCTCCCTTGCTCTCCAATAACCTCGGACAGACCTGTCAAAATCTTCCGGTTGTTGATTTTGATGCTGTAATCTAAAATACCCAATTGAGCGAATACCCGCTTGATCATCAACAGAATTTCCAATTCACACAGCAAACTATCGGTACCAACCACATCAGCATCGCACTGATAAAATTCTCTATACCTTCCTTTTTGTGGTCGATCTGCTCTCCAGACCGGTTGAATCTGAAAACGTTTAAAAGGAAACGTGATTTCATTGCGGTTCATAACCACATATCGAGCAAATGGAACAGTCAAATCATACCGTAAGCCTTTTTCAGACACTTTAGGCAATACATGCGAGGTTCCTTGCTCCAAGTCTACCGCCTGCACATCTTTTAAAAAATTACCTGAATTCAAAATTTTAAACAGCAATTGATCCCCCTCATCTCCATATTTTCCGGTCAAGGTACTGAGATTTTCCATCGATGGTGTTTCCAACTGTTGAAATCCAAAAAGCTTAAATGTCTCCTTAATCGTGTCAAGAATAAAGTTTCTGCGAGCCATTTGAATAGGGCCAAAATCTCGGGTTCCTTTGGGAAGGCTTGGTTTCTGAATTGACATAATTATTTTTAATTTTGCCCAAAGGTAAGTAAAATCAAAATTTTATTTTAATTTTGCGCTTCATTTGGAATCACATAAACAGATAAGACGATGGCTGTTACTACGTTAAAAAGAAAATTGAGAAGAAAAAGACAAGGTCAAACTACACGCGTGATAAAGATTAAGCAATTGAGCGCTAAGCCTGTAATCAAAAATGTAGACATCGAAGAGCTTAAGAAAAGCTTCGAGGCTTAAATCCTGTCTCCTAATAAACATTACTTTCTTTTCCGCTGAGAGGCGAAAATAAAAGGGTTCGATTGTATAATTGAACCCTTTTATTTTTTTCATTTATCTACCGCGCTTACCCAGCTCCACTACGCGTAAGTGCTGAATTTTACCTCCTTGAATTTCAAATTTCAATAAGGTACGAATCTGATGAAATCCTTGCTGCCCGATAGCTCCAGGATTCATATACAAGCATTGCAAAGTAGAATCAAATTCCACCTTGCAAATATGAGAATGTCCACAAACCAATACTTGCAGGCCTTCTCGCTGTATCAACTGCTTGACTCCCTTTGCATAGCGAGGAGGCTTCCCCGCTATATGCAACAATCCTATGGTTAGCCCTTCTATGGAAAAAGAAAGAAATTCAGGATAAATCATTCTGGCATCCTGATCGTCTATATTTCCAGTAATTACTCTCAATATGACATTCTTGGGTAGCTCCTTTAAAATCTGAATGTTTCCGATGTCTCCGGCATGCCAAATTTCATCGACATCCGAGCAATGTCGGATAATTTGCTCATCCATATATCCATGAGAGTCCGAAATCAATGCAACTTTTACCAAAGCTTTGTCTTGTTTAATGCTTAAATTTATAGCTTCTAATCAAAAATAGTCCCGACATATGGAAAATCAAGTCAAATTTCACCAAATCCTCCAAAAACTTGTACCACTTACACTTCTGTGCTTACTCTTAGCCTTTCAAGGTTTTGCGCAACAGGCTGCCCCCTCACTTAGCCCTGATGCATTTGAAGCTGCAGCAAAGAAAAAGAAAAAAGCTGTAATTTTAGACATTAGAACACCACAAGAAGTGGAAAGTGGCTACATAGCAGACGCTGATTTCATAGATTTTTTAGCAGAAAATTTTGAAGAAGAGCTGAAAAGTCTGGATAAAAAAAAGACTTACTATGTGTATTGCCGCTCTGCCAAACGGACAATCCCCGCAACAGAAAAAATGAAAGAATTAGGCTTCAAAAAAGTCTACATGCTGGAAGGCGGATTAAATAATTGGGTAAGTTCGGGAAAGGAAATCGTCACAAAACAAGAATAAGATTACAGAAAGCTATTCATTATCTTTCCATAATGGCATTTATGCGCTCTTGAAGTTTTGGAATTGAGGGATTACTTTCTATTTTTACGAGCCAAAATAGAGATTTTGAAATGAGAGTTATCCAATTTAGAGAAGCATTAAGAGAAGCTATGTCCGAAGAAATGAGACGCGATAAAAACGTGTTCCTCATGGGTGAAGAAGTAGCTGAATATAATGGGGCCTACAAGGTATCCCAAGGTATGTTAGATGAGTTTGGGCCTGATAGAGTTTACGATACTCCGATTGCAGAACTTGGTTTTGCGGGTTTGGGAGTAGGCGCTGCGATGAATGGTTTAAGACCTATCATCGAATTCATGACCTTCAATTTTTCCTTGGTTGCAATTGATCAGATTATTAATTCAGCTGCGAAAATGTTAGCCATGTCTGGTGGTGCATACAGTGTTCCCATTGTATTCAGAGGTCCTACTGGTAACGCTGGGCAATTAGGCGCTACACACTCTTCCAACTTTGAAAACTGGTTTGCAAATACTCCAGGGTTGAAGGTGGTAGTCCCTTCCAATCCTTACGATGCTAAAGGCTTGCTAAAAGCATCCATCCGTGACAACGACCCTGTAATTTTCATGGAGTCTGAATTGATGTATTCTGATAAGGGTGAAGTACCTGAGGGCGAGTACCTACTACCCATTGGAGTAGCTGATATCAAAAGAAAAGGCACAGATGTGACCATCGTTTCCTTCGGTAAAATGATGAAAGTTGCACTAGAAGCAGCTGAAGAATTAGCAAAAGATGGCGTAGAAGCAGAGGTAATCGACTTACGAACTGTGAGACCTATTGATTATGCAGCGGTAGTAAATTCTGTAAAGAAAACCAACAGATGTGTGGTAGTAGAAGAAGCAAATCCTCTAGCGGCTATTTCCTCAGAAATCGCTTACCACTTGCAAAGAAATGCTTTTGATTATTTAGATGCTCCTGTAGTACGAGTAAATTCAATGGATGTTCCCTTGAGTTATGCACCTACTTACATCGATGCTACCATTCCAAACGTAAAACGTACCTTAGAAGCTGTGAAGCAGGTCATGTATAAGTAATCTAATTCTATTAAACCTATAAAAAAAGCTGTCATCCATTGACAGCTTTTTTTATTTGAGTAGTAATCTTACTTTCTAAAAGAGTAAATTCCTTGTGGGTCTTCGGTAACCTAACTATAGCTTTTCCAAAGATTCTTTCTCCCAAAGCCGTAGATGCTTGAAATTAGTAAATTAAGCTTTGTAATGTTTTTCTGACTTCATCCACCAAACAGCATTGCTTTAATTAAAGCCTAGTTCACTGATATTTTGATAGGATAGTTGAATGGATTCAAATGGGTCCATCCCGTCGAACATTTGATCCTGTTCTACAAAATAATGAACCATGCCTGCTTTTGCCCGCTGCTGAAGAATAGATGCAAAATCAATTGTTCCACTTCCTACAGGAGCAAATCTACCTTCCTCATCCATGTCCTTCAAATGCCAGACAAGGAACCTACCCGGATACTTGTCAAAATATGCCAATGGGTCAGCTCCAGCCTTAACAGTCCAATATAAGTCAATCTCAAAATTCACATGCGCAGGATCTGTATTGTCTAAGATGTAATCTGTTAAAATCACTCCATCTTCTCTAGGTACAAATTCAAAATCATGGTTGTGGTATAAAAGCTTTAAGCCTGCAGCAGAACATTTTTCACCAATTGTATTTAATATCTGTACCAGTTCTTCCGCACTTCCTTTCATCCCCAATCCTTCTGGGCCATAAGTAAACATACCCATAGGTGGGACAGGAATGACAAAATAAGTGAAACCCGCATTTCTTGCATCTTCAATTTGTTCATCAGCATTTTCAAGTGTCACGCCACCCATATGTGTGCTTTTGGGCATCAATCCAATAGAGGTTACGAAAGCTTTAAACTCTTCTGGTTCCATGCCATAAAATTTACCATCAGCATAACCTGCTGCTTCAATATAAGCATAGCCTTGATCTGCGACTCGCTGAAGCGTAGCTTTGGGGTCTTGTCCCATTGCCTCACGGAGGGTGTACAATGCTACGCCTCCTTGGCTGGAAGAGCTATCTTCTATAACTTCCTCATTTGTAGATTTTTCAGCTCCACAAGCCATCAAAACCTGTGTACTTACCATAGCAAGCACTAAAATAATAGAATTAAATTTGTCCATAGTCTGAATCATTTGATGAAGTAAGTTATCTAAAAAGTTTTCAAAAAAAATCAATTTTTCTAATTCTCTCCATTTTCAATGTATAAAAGGTTTCTTACCTTGGAAAACTTAAATCAGAGAATCACTATGATTAAAGATAACCCCAAAAGTTTTTCACCCCTTGTAAACCCTGAAGAAGAAGCATTTTTTGCAGGACCTCAAACTAGGTGGAAAGAGTTTAAAATGATCCTAAAAATCATGATTGAATTCATTCGTGGCTTTCGAATGCTGCACTTCGTGGGACCTTGTGTAACTGTCTTTGGCTCGGCAAGATTTGAAGAAAATGACCCTTTTTACAAATTGGCTGTTCGGGTTGGCGAAGAAGTGAGCAACATGGGTTTTACAGTCATGACAGGAGGGGGACCAGGAATTATGGAAGCAGCTAATCGCGGCGCAAAAAATGTTGGAGGAAAATCGGTTGGCTGCAACATCATTCTACCTTTTGAGCAACATCCCAATCCCTACTTGGATAAATTCATGAATTTCAAATACTTTTTTGTTAGGAAGGTATTATTATCAAAATATAGCTACGCTTTTGTAGTGATGCCTGGTGGATTTGGAACCCTAGATGAGTTTTTTGAAGCATTGACCTTGATGCAAACCAAAGTGATGCGCAGATTTCCGGTAGTATTGATGTGTTCTGAGTTTCACCATCACCTTTATGATTACATTCAGCACCTGGCTGATTATGGTACGATCAATAAAGCTGATTTAGAATTGTTTTTGATGACTGACTCCATCGAAGAGATGGAAACTCATATCCGCAAGTATGCAATTGATAACTTTGGGTTGAAGCGAAAAAACTCGGTAGAAGCTAACCCATTGTTAGGCGAAAATAGCTAATCATTAGGCCCAGGCTACATCCAAAATCATCATCACCACAAAGCCAATCATAAAACCTAGTACCGCAAGGTCGGTATATTTGTCACGTTGGGTTTCTGGAATCACCTCCTCAATCACTACAAAAATCATAGCACCTGCAGCAAAAGACAATGCAAAAGGCAGGATGTTTTTCATGTAAATCACAGCAACAGCACCAATAACCCCAGCCATTGGCTCCACTATTGCAGAAAGTTGTCCATACCAAAAACTCTTTCTTCTACTCATCCCCGCACGTCTGAGCGGCATAGACACAGCCATACCCTCGGGGATATTTTGAATCCCAATACCCACTGCCAATGCTACGGCAGCAGTAATGCTTGCTCCTTCCAAACCTAAAGAAGCCGATCCAAATAAAATCCCAATGGCAAGCCCTTCCGGAATATTGTGCAAGGTAATAGCCAATAACAATAAGGTGGATTTTTGCCAGGAAGTTGGGATTCCTTCTTTTTCGGAACTACCAAAATTAATGTGTAAGTGCGGCAAGAGTTTATCCAAGGCAAAAATAAAAAGCCCTCCCAATAAGAACCCAGAAGCAACAGGAAGCCAATGCATAGTTGGGAAGATTTCTTTCGCATACTCCAAACTTGGATTCAGCAAAGACCAAAAACTGGCTGCAATCATAACCCCTCCCGTAAACCCTAGCATGGTATCAAAAAAAGCACGGTTGATCGTGCGAAACAAGAATACAATAGAAGCACCCAAGGCAGTCATCAACCAAGTAAAGCTGGTAGCCGCTAAAGCTGCTTTTACCGGACCTAATTGTAAGGCAATCTCTTCTAGATATTCAAACATATACATTCTACAAAAATCGTCGAAAGCTAATCATTTTTGCAGAAAAAGTGCCTTAAATGCCTGCTTTTATGTAAATCCAACCTTGCTCCTGCTTCATCACTATTTCCAGAATCCCAGCCGGAATAAATTCGGATAGGCCTAAAAACTGTGTTTTCTGCAATTTTCGTTGGCTCATTGTATTCTCACATACCATAAATACCACCCCTTTTTCAACCAATGCGTTGATTCGTTCTGTGTAGGGATTTTCTTCATTCCGCATCAAATCAATCCCCATACCATGAGTCACCACTTCAATCTGAGCATTGGGGGCTGCATTAAGTACATTTTCTAACTGTCTCAAGAATTTGTCATGGACATCAACATTCCCGTCTGCAAGTTGGTAAATGATTTTATGTGCAGCTTCTGATATTACCTGTCCGTGAGTGAAAGAAATGAAACCTACAAGAAAAAAAACTATTAATAATAAACTTTTCATACATATGTATTTTTAGATTTTTGAAAGTCCTTTAAGATTGACATAGAACGAATGCCTCAAAGACTGCTTTTTAAAGAGATTTTTAAGGCAAAAGTTTTTATTTCGTAATTATGATTATGTGCAATACTACCATTCAATGAATATTTGAAATAGTATCATGCGGATAATCATCCGTGTTCAGCAGTTATCAGACCAAAGCCATTTAAAATAAATCTCAATTAGTATTGTAAGTGGTTCCTATTGTGAAAGCGGATATACATTTAATTACTTTAAACAAGGCTAAATTACCCAAAATCTAACCAAATCTCCGTGTTGTAGGTCACATTTAAAAATTAAAATTTAAACTGATTACCAAATTCCTTCCAGGAGCTGCAATACCAGAGCTATAAGTCCTGTACCGTACATCCGTTATGTTTTCAAGACTGGAGTTGAGTGTACACAATCGATTAAACCTGTATTGAAAATTGAAATTTAGTGTGGTCCATGCAGGGCTGAATGGTCTTCCTAGTTCATCTTTGGCATACAACTCCGGTTTGCCGCGTTCTTCCAATGGTAGCTTCTCAAAAGAAAAAGAGCCTGCATATTCTGCAAAGAACTGTAAGCGGAGTTTTTTGTACTGAAAATCCAAACGGGTCAAGCCAAAAGTGGGTGGGGCATGGCGACTGGGACTTTTTTCTCCGGATTCCATTTCTTCGATTCCTTGCTGTATATTCAACTTCGATTGCAATGTCCAGGATGATAAAAATTTATATTCCAGTCCCAGCTGTAAACCTGCAATCCGTACAAATGAAGCGTTTTGCAAGCTTAACACTTGGCTCAATGTTCCATCGTAAAAAATACTATCCAACCCATTGAGTTGGCTTGTTCTTCGTACTAAGCCTTGATTTAGGTAAGTATAATAGCCAGTCACATCCAAAAGGATTTGTTCCTTTACCACTTTCCCTACATTCAGTTCTACATTGTAGGCTTCTTCTGCTTGTAAGGAAGGGTTAGGCACCATCACAGAACCTGGCTCCGAATCAAAAAATTTTCCAATATCGTCCACATTAGGTGCCCGAAAACCCTTGGAGGCATTCACATGCATTATCCAACCATCTTCGGAAGAAAAAACCCATCCAAGGCTACCAATCAATGCTCCATCAGCAAGGGAAGCTTGCTCAAAAGGAAGTGGATAAAAAGAAAGATTATTTGTGAAATCCGCATTCAATCCAAAAAAATTATAGCGAAGCCCTCCTTGAATCAGGGAATTTTTACTTAACGTAACTTGAGACGTGAGGTAGGCTGCTGCAGAATTCCATGTAGCTTCTGGATAGCGAGAAGGGCCTACTGTTTGAACTCCCGTGTTAATTGATATGTCTGTACCCTCAGAGCGAATATCATTGATCACTCCCTCCAGTCCATAAAAGAGTTTCACATTTTTAGATAAAGTTTTCACCAAATCAATATTGAGCGAATAGGCATCCACACGCTCTTCTCGCTCTCTTCGTGTGGAACTATTGAAGTTTCGGTCAATTCTACTTTCTTCAAAACGTTGATACGCTAGATTAATAGCGATTTGCTCATACCATCGGGAGACTGCATTGGAATGCTGTACATTGAGGTGGTGCATAGACCAAATCTGAGGACCATAAAGCCATTCTGCACTGCTAGGAAGACCATTGGGGCGCGTCCGGATCAAGCGATCAAAACGAGGAAAGTTACTGGTTTCCGACAAATGAAACGCATACTGGAAAGTCCAATTCCGCCGACTTTTATACCCAATTTTCTGCATAAGGTTAAGCTGTTCGTATCCTGAAGGAACTTGTAAGAGAGGGTTTGGATTTACTACCAAAACATCCTGTCCATCGATGCGCTGTACAAAACTAGGGCGTAAATATTCCGTGGGGCCTCTTCTGCCCATTCGGGAGTCACCAAACTCGTAGCGACTAATGCTTGTGACACCTGCCCACCGATGATTCCCATAAATCACATGCGCATGTCCTGTACGCTCTTGATTAGCTGTATTTCCACGGACACTTATGTTTCCTGTCACTTCAAAAACCTCTTGCTCTTGAAAAATGGGCTTCAAAGTCTCAAAACTCATCACAGCCCCAATAGCATCTGAGCCATACATAATTGAACCAGGGCCGAAGAAAATCTCCGTATTCTGAATTGCAAATGGGTCCAATGAAATTACATTATGTAAATTCCCACTCCTAAAAATCGCCGTATTCATCCGAACACCATCCACTGCATACAGCAATCGATTGGTAGAAAAACCCCTGATCATTGGACTCCCCCCTCCTTGTTGGCTTTTTTGTATAAATACATCTCCTGAAATATTGAGAAGGTCCGCTGCTGTCTGTGGATTGAGGAAATACTGATCTTCTTGGCTGATTTGACTAATTTTATTGGGAACTTGCTGCCTAGATTGGGACCAACGCGTCGCAGAAACTACCGCTCGCTGCAACGTGAGTTCACTGGCCTGCAGGTCTACTTGAAAATCCAGCTTTTGCAATTCTTCTAGACTCACTACTAAAGATTTATACCCAAATAAACGGAATTGGATCTGAGTTCCCTCCTTGACCAATTGAGTAATATCCGCTTTGCCAGCCGCATTTGTCTGAACAAAAAATTGCTGACTGACCGAAGATATTACTACAAACTCCAAGGCTTGATTACTTTGCACATCTCTTACGGATACTACTTGAGCAAAGGCTGAAGCAACTGAGAGTGTGAAAGCAATTAAAATAAGCAAAATCCTCATGGCACTAATTTACTTTCGTAAAAGTAGCAGTTTGATACTTATCCTAAAAAAGCTTTTGATGGACGGGTTAAGAATAGAAAATCCCGGCAAATCAAGTTTACAGTCAATATACACTTGAGCCACCGAGATTAATAAGATTAGAGGATGTCTTATAAACTTGCTTACGCTTTTCCTCTCAACATCCCCTTCCAATATAAGACTGGAAGCACGTGTTTTTTAAGAAGCCACATGCTGTATTGCTCTTTAGTGGTATCTATAAATTTGGATATCAGGGGATCAGAATCTCTGACATTATTGTATTTAAATTCAGCTAGAACCATTTTACTGTAGCCAGTAACAAGTGGGCAAGAAGAATATCCTTCATATCTTAATTCGGAAAGCGAATTATTTCGGATCAAGTGAATCAAATTTCCAACTACCACAGGGGCTTGCTTCCGCACAGCAGCACCAGTTTTGGCTGTTGGTAGAGCTGCTACATCACCTAAGGAAAAAACATTTGGGAATCTCTTGTGCTGCAAGGTATTGATATCTACATCTACCCATCCTTTGCTCAGCCCTTCCTGCATTGACACGGTTGAGTTTCGTACAAAATCAGGCGCTTGCTGAGGAGGTGCAATGTGAAGCATATCAAACTTCATAACAATCTCTGAATCTCCAACTAGTGACTCTCCTAAGGTATCCACTAACGTATCTGCACATTGAGCAATATTTTCATGGGTATACCTAAACGTGATCTCTTGCTTTTCTGCATCAATTTTGATGGGTGCGTAGTGAGGCTTGAAAAGAATATCACGCTCAATCACAATTTTATTTAAAGTCTTTGCAAATTCCTTGACTCCAAAAATCACTGTTCCAGGAGTAGCGAATACGACATTGGTTTTTTCACGTATGCCGGTTTTTCTTAAATATTCTTCAGCCAAATACATAATTTTTTGAGGGGCACCTCCACATTTGATCGGGGTTGTTGGTTGAGTAAATACAGCATTGCCTCCTTTGAAATTCTTCAAAACTTCCCAAGTATGTTCAGGGTCTGTATAATTACTACAAACTACACCTTTCCCTAAGGCTTCTTTAAGACCCGGAATCAATTCAGGAGCCATAATCAAACCGGGTGCTAAAACCAAGTAGTCATAAGTAATGGCTCCATTTTTAGCTGTGTTGACTGTGCTTTTTTCTGGTAGCAGTTCAACTGCTTTATCTTGGATCCATGTTACGCCTTTAGGTATGTATTTCGCCTCGGGGCGCTCTGTATCTTTAAACTTGTAGTTGCCTGCACCTACCAAAGTCCATGCTGGTTGATAATAATGCTTATCGGATGGTTCTAAAATAGCTACTTGGAGGTCTTTTGCTTTTCTGCGCAATTGGGCAGCAACGGTAATTCCCGCAGTCCCGCCTCCAATAATTAAAATTTGATAGTGGCTCATGGATATATTGTTTAATTTATGATATAAAAATACCTCTGATAATCATCAAAAATGGTGATAAACATCACAAAAAAAGCCTCCCTTTCGGAAGGCTTACATGGGCGTATTTTTACTAAGCAACTTACATTATCGGAGCTTCCGGGTTAATGTCAAAATCAATCAATTCCGGCTCTATTTCTAACATGACAGGAGCTTCATCTTCAGCGATAACACCTCTATCAATCAATTCTGCAATCATATCCATCTGAATTCCTAATTCCAACCCATCGGAGTGCCCTTCTTTAAACTTAGCCAAAAGCTCATCATTGCTCAATTCAGCATAGCGAGCATTTCTGGCTTCTTTGATCTTCATCTTTTTTTCTTCGATCAATCGAAGTTTACGCTCTTCCAGATTTTTATCCAGTTCGTCTAAATATTCCGCAGAAAAAGCACCTGTGTAAAAGGGTGCTTCATCTAAAGGTATTTTTTCAACTGTACCATCTGAATGCACCACAGTAAATTCCTCCACATCCTCTAAAATATATTCATCGCCTGTTTCTACATCGACTATTTTATCGTCTTCATAAACAAAACGCTGCTCTAACGTTTTTTCGCCGGTACAAGCCGCCAAAAAAGAAACGATGAGCATTCCAACAATCCATATCTTTTTCATAATTCTTTCAATTTAATAAAGTGTTTTATCTGATTTGTTTTTCCATTCCTCAAATACCTCCCAAGCCTCCTCTTTCATCAGTTGTTGAAAAGGAATTTTTCGCTGCTCAAACGGCAGTTTCAATTCCTCATAAATGAATTGATCATCAAAATCAATGCGAGCTGCATCGATTTTGGTATTGGCATAATAAACTTTAGCTGGTCGAGCCCAATAAATAGCACCTAAACACATCGGGCAAGGCTCACAGGAAGTATATAAAATACAACCATCCAATTGAAAATGTCCGAGCGACTTGCAGGCATCTCTGATAGCAACTACCTCCGCGTGTGCAGTAGGATCATTGCTGCTTGATACCGCATTAGAGCCTTTTCCGACTACTTCTCCATCCTTTACGATGACACAGCCAAACGGCCCTCCAACACCTGCCCTTATCCCTTCTCTGGATAAGTCAATGGCCATTTTCATGAATTTTTGATGTTCTGAATGCATAGTTGTGATTATCAACATAAATATACGAAAAATAAGGCGAATTGTTCCAAACTAATCACCGTAAACTTGATAAATTGAGCTATCAAACAAAATAAAATATCAAATTGAGCTCAAAAAAAACTTATTTATTTCTTTATACAGCTGAAATCATCAAAAAATCAGGTTATGAGTAAACTCATTTGCTAACCTCTCAAAGTTGTAAAAAATAACCAACTTCGGAAGACAATCCTTCATTGCTAGGCAGAAAAAGAATTTTTTATGTGATATAATTTGAATCGCGGATAGTCCTTTTGCTTCAGCAGGAGAAATTGATAAACTACTTCATCCATCTATCCATAAATTTCATAAACCCTTCTTTATAATGCTCGCTTACTGCTAACTGGGAATCTCCTACTTGTAACATATTTTTGCTGATGGAATCAATGTGATGGATATTGACGATGGTTGAGCGATGAACCCTCAAAAAATCTGATGCAGGAAGTAATTCCTCCATATTTTTCATACTTGTAAGCGAAAGCAATGGGTTTGCTTTGGATTTTAGATGAACTTTTACATAGTCCTTGTATGCTTCTACATACATGATATCCGCTAGCATTACTTTTATAAGTTGATACTCTACTTTTAAAAAAATAAAATCACTTGTTCCTGCATGGGGAGACGTGTTGGATGAAAATTGTAGTTTTTCATAAAATTCGTAAGCTTTTGAAGTTGCTTTCAAAAACTCTTCATAACTGAATGGCTTCAACAAATAATCGAGTGCGTCCACCTTGTACCCTTCAATAGCAAATTGATTGTACGCGGTGGTAAATACTATTTTTGGCTTCTTGCCAGCTTGCTTGCCATCAATGATCCTGGCCAATTCCATCCCTGACAAGTCTGGCATTTGAATGTCCAAAAAAATGAGTTCGATTTCCTGATTATTGATGAATTGTAAGGCATCTATGGCATTGTCAAACCTTCCTTTCAACTCCAAAAATGAAGTTTGATTGATAAATTTACATACCAATTCCAATGCTAAAGGCTCATCATCAACGGCAATACACTTTATCTTCATGTCATTTCCATTTAACTAAGACTAAATATTGTACGCTACGCTAGCAAAATTAGACTTTCTATTCTATTCACTATCGTATTAAAAATAACCCGTGCACTTCTTTAGGAAAGTGTCAATGTCAGGTGAACATCATACTCCCCCTCCTCCAAGTCTTCTCGGATTTCTAATTGATAGCTCGAAGGATAGAGCAAATCGAGTCTTCTTTTGGTATTTGTCAATCCGATGCCACTCGCTTTGGCTTCCGGTGAATCTTCCGCTAATTTAAAAATCCTATTGCTCGTCATCAATACGAGTTGTTGGTCAACTTTTCGTATAACGATATGGATAGGACTTTCTTGCTGGGAACTGATTCCATGCTTGAAGCAATTTTCAATGAATGGCAACAAAATCATCGGAGCAATTTCTGCATCTTCAATTTTCTCAGGAAGGTCTACTTGCAGCTGAACTTTGGAAGATAGCCTCAATCGCATCAATTCGAGGAAATCTTTGATAAAATCAAGCTCCTTGGTCAGCAAGGTGTGATTTTTCTCTGTCTCATACAAAACATAGCGCATCATCCGACTTAATTTTAGCAAAGCGGTTTTTGCCTTTTCCACATCAATATTCGCCAGAGAATAGATATTATTGAGTGTATTGAAAAAGAAATGAGGATTAATTTGAGCCTTCAGGTACAATAATTCAGAATTGGTTTTTTCCTGCTCCAGCTCCAGTCGGAATTTTTCATCTGTTTGCCACTTTTGGATGGTTGCAATGCTCGTGCTGATGCCTGCTGACATATAGAACACCAATAGATTGGAGACATCGTAAGAATAGTTTCTAGGCCTGGGGGTATAAGGAACATTCGGTCTAAATACGCCATGCATTACCTCCTGCATGCTCCATAGCTCATCGTATACTATTAAAATGACAATGTATACTGCACCTGCCAAAAAATTATATGTCAGGAACTTTGCGATTTGATTTTTGAATAAAAATTGCTGGCTGAGGTAAAAGTAATTGATATAAAAAATGGCAATCAGGATACTGAACATGATGATTTGCTTCAACCAATAAGGAAAGGGAAACGAGAGTCCAGAAGAAATCGGGAACAGCAAGAATAAAATAAAACCCACCAAGGCCCAGATCAGGATATGAGCGAGAAGAGAGATATTTTTCTTAAAGGTTAGTTGTTGCATACTTTTACGGTCAATCGAATGTAAAGAAAAATATTATTTTACACAATATACATTCTAATCTACCAAACAGGGCATCTCAACGACCAATCAGTGATTTTAGGGGATAAAATTTTGTCTGTTTACACAATCAATGTTTGGTCTGGTAAAAGTAGGAACTCGTCGAGATAATCACCTGTACTGTCTAGTTCATTTTTTTTTGATTTGCCACTTATCTTCCTTTGTTACCGTAAACTATCCGCTAGAAATGAAAACGCTAAACCAACTCTTCATCACCTTACTTGTATTTACTGGGGCAATTAGCCAGCATACTTACGCTCAAACAAGTGAAGATTCAAAACCCGTCTACCAAATTATTGGGAAAGTCTTTGAAAAAGAAAAAAACGAAGCCATACCATATGCTGCGGTAGCACTTGTAGATGCTGCCACTGGCAGTCCTGTATCAGGTGCAGTGGCAGGTTTTGATGGCGAGTTTATCATTGCCAACTTTGGAGATGGCGCCTACAAGGTGCAAGTATCTTTTTTGGGCTTCCAATCCTATACCTCCTCTATTATAACCATCGATCCCAACAATTTCAAAGTGGATTTGGGACAAATTGCCTTAGAAACTGAGGCTGTTGCCTTGCAGGAAGTCACGGTGATGGGCCAACGGGATTTGATCGAGGAAAAAGTAGATCGGACCATCTATAACGCAGAAAATGATAAAACCTTGATTGGGGGAGATGCAACTGATGTGATGAGAAGAGTCCCTATGCTTTCTGTGGATTTGGATGGTAATGTCTCCATGAGAGGAAGCAGCAATATTTTGGTATTGATCAATGGAAAACAGTCTGCTATCGTAGCTAGTAATGTAGCAGATGCCTTAAAGCAAATACCCGCTGAAGAAATCAAAGCGATAGAAGTTATCACTTCTCCCTCTGCCAAGTACGATGCAGAAGGTACTGGGGGGGTAATCAACATTGTTACCAAAAAGAATAATCTTCAAGGTGCAACCTTAAACATCAACTCCAGTGCAGGACTTCGTGGCAGTAACTTGGGGTTAAACGCAAGTTTGAAAAGGGGGAAAATGGGTTGGACACTGGGAGGATTCGGACGAGCAGGTTACAATATCCGTGGCTTCTTCGATAATCAACAAACAGTAACCAATGCCGATGGTTCATCTTTGCAAATCAATCAATATGCCGATACTCGGAGCAACATGATTTTTGGGCGCTACAATCTAGGCTGGGATTATGAAATCGATAAGTTTAATTTCCTTACTGCATCTGTAAGTTTTGGTTTAAGAAATATGCAGAACAATCAGGATGGATTAAAAACTGAGACGCTTTTTGAAGAAACGGTGATAAGTTCACTTTTAAGAGACGTAAACGTCAGTAATCTTTCGAATAACGTAGATGTAAACTTCAACTACACCAAAACCTACGAGAAACCACAAAAAGAATTTTCCATTTCAGGCTTATACAGTCAAAATAATCTCACCAATGATTTCATCAACAGCTTATACAATGGCACCTTTGATGATATCCTGAGCAGGGTTAAAAATAACAACCTAGGAGTCAATCAGGAATATACCATTCAATTGGATTACGTAAATCCGATTGGAAATAGTAAGACTAAAATTTTGGAATACGGTGCAAAAAATATCCTGAGAAGAGCTTCAAGTGATTTCGCCTATTTCACTGCCATCGGTTCAGATGGAGAGTTTGTGGAAATTGATGATGTGAATTTCTCAAATGAATTCACCTACGATCAAAATGTCACCGCTGCCTATGCCTCATTTACTAGCAATTTCTTAAAAAAGTATTCATTCAAAGGGGGGTTGCGTTATGAATATACCACCATCAATGCAGACTTCAGGAATTCGGAAATAGAAGCAGATATCCCTTCGTATGGAGTTTTGGTTCCAAGTGTAAACCTAAGCAGAAGATTAGAAAACGGCAAAATGATCAAGGCCGCCTATAACAAGCGGGTACAAAGACCTTCTTTAAATTTCTTGAACCCAAACATCAATGCTGCTAATCCTCAACAAATTTCTCAAGGAAATCCACTTTTAGATCCAGAATTGACGGATAACTATGAGCTTTCCTATAGCACATTTAGCAAAGGAACGACCATCAATTTCACTACCTTCTTTAGAAATACCACCGGATCCATCCAACCCGTAAGGACCGTACAGGAAGATGACATCATCTTTACCACGTTTGAAAACATTGGACGTGAAAAAGCCTACGGGTTAAGTATATTCTCAAACATTACCCTCTCGGACAAATTCTCATTGAATGGTAGTGTGGACGGCTATTATGCCCGTTTAAATAATGGATTAGAGGATCCACTTTATGCAGCATCCAATGATGGTTTTGTTTTCTCTGGAAGAATTTTCGCCAACTATTCTCTACCCAACAACTGGCAATTACAATCCTTCGCATTTATGAGAGGTAGACAAGTACAATTGCAGGGTACAGCGGGTGCCTTTGGCATCTACAGCTTGAATATCAACAAGCAGTTTAATGAAAAAAAGGGCAGTATAGGATTTGGAGCTGAAAACTTCTTTACACCGGTATTCAGAATCAACAATGAACTCTTTACTCCATCCATCATGCAACAAAGTACGGTTGGACTACGCAATATGAATTTCAAAGTAAACTTCAACTATAGGATAGGCAAATTAAGTATGGAGCCTAGCCGAAGAAAAAGAAGAGGTGTTACTAACGATGACTTGAAAGGCGGAGGAGAAGGAAACGAAAACATGAATTAATGTAACATAGATTGATAATTTCAAAAACCTACTGGGATGTTCTCGGTAGGTTTTTTTATACCTCAAACTCTTTAAAAAATTTATTTTCAGCCTCTACTGTTCCGATCAAAACTATTTCAATTCCTTTCTCCAATATACTGGAAGGGTCAGGATTGACCTCCATTCCTCCAGCCCGCTTCAATGCGATCACGGTACATCCGGTTTCTTTGCGTATGTCACTTTCAGCAATTGACTTGCCTTCTAATGATTCAGGAACTTTTATTTTGATCAAATCTAACCCCTCTGCCACCATGAGTGTATCGCTTCTATTGAGTAAGTTGAGAATATTATTGGAACCCATAGAAGCATAGGATAGCACAAAATCCGCACCTGCCCTATGAATGGTACTCAAATTACGGTCATAAGTAGCTCTGGTGATAACCTGAATATCCGGACGTAGCTTTCTGCAATAAATCGTCAAATAGGTATTGACATCGTCTTCATGGGTGGAAATGAGTACACATGGAGCATTTTGGATTCCTGCTTTGGATAAAGTTTCATAATCCGCCGCATCTCCGAAAACATACTTCCCTGTATCCTTGATTCTGTCCTGCACTTTTTCAACAATCCTATAATCCAAGCCTCTTGCAGCGAGCGCACGCCCAGTTGCCCTACCTACTCTCCCGCCACCGATGATCACCAATGGTGCTGAACTTGGATTTTTGACACAGTATTGCCGATTGTAATTTTGGATTTGTTCCTCTGTTCCTGCCAGTACTAAAACGGTGTTTTCTTCAATCATTGTCTCTGGAGAAGCCGCTTCATAGTACCCACGCTCCCAAATACCCAACACACTGACCCCTACATGTGCGCGAAGATTTGTTTCTTTTAACTTTAAGCCTACCAATTGAGATCCTTTGACAGTTGCCTCCGCAATGTTCAGGTCTTCAAACTTTCCAATAATCTGAGCAGATGCATCTCCTCCACTCGCACGTCTAGCCAGGTAAGTTCCCATGATTTCTCCTAATCTCAGGACATGATTGCAACCAGCTAATTCAAGAATATCTTCAGAGGCAGGATAATTGCATGTGGCAATTATAGGCACCTTTGGACATACTTCCCGAACAGTAAAAGCCACGGAGGTGTTCATCACATCCGTCGTTGTAGTAGCTACCAAAGCTGCCTCATTTACCCTTGCATTCGTATATGTCTTCGGGTCATCGAGTTCCCCCAACATGACGAATACATCCATTTCCCTCAGCTTAAGCCCTTCTTCAAATTTGGTCACCAAAACAACATAAGGAACATGGATGCGAACCAACTTTTTAATCAATGCTTGGGTAACAGGGTCATAATTGGTCAAAATCACATGTCCTTTCATCCCCTCATCCAATGCTTTGGGAACCCGGGATTGCTCCTGAGCTTTCATCCATGGAGAATAGAAAAAATTTATAAAAATAAAGGGGAATAAAATCAATAAAAACAACATTCCTGTCAACAGTACGAGGACACTAAATGTTCTTCCCAAGTCAGTTTCAAAGGTGATGTCCCCAAAACCAAGGGTTGACATTACAGTCAAGGTCCAATAAAGTCCTGTTAACCAAGAAAACTCCCTCCCTTCAAAGGACATCAGGTAATGAAATGTGACCGTAAACACGGCAATAATAAAAAACAGCACCAAAGTAAACTTGAGAAGCAACTTCATATTCCTTCGATCAGGCTTATTTTTGATGAAATAGCTGATTTGTGTAAAAAGAATTTTCATAAAATCTACGAATGACTAGTCCTGTAAATGTAAGGAAATCATACGAAACCCTATACTCTTTAATAGAGCAATACCCACTTCCCGAAATCTTTTCGATGGGCAAAGGAAGTTAGAGGGAATTTTTCAGGAAACTTCAATAATTGCTTTTCACGAACCATCAGCACTGTTTGAGACAGGTCTTGCTGTTGCATCCAACCAGGTAATTCTTGCAAATTGATCAGATTATCCTTCCATGAATCAGTCTTTTCAAACTGTGTTTCCCGATTTAAACTTTCGTCACCATCGTATAAAGAAATTATATTTTTATCGGTTAAAAATGACATGGATGGCATTCGCTTATCGTAAATCCATAGATGTTTTTTGTCCGACAATTCCTCATTGATAAAAGCAGCAATCGGTTTTTGGTCATTAACCAAACCAGCATTTGATCCGAAAAAATAGGTAGAAGCAGCTGTGATACCCATGACAAACAAATATGCTCCAAAAACCGAGCGATCAATGACCTTAAACGGTATAACCCGAATTGAAATCAATAAAGATGCTGTAATCACCAGGAGAAAATAAAATTTATAGCTTAAGACCAATTGAGGTTCAATCAATGGACTCAAGGCCAATGCAGATAAAACCAACAGTTGAAAAGCAAATAATACCCAATCCCATTTTTTTTGAATTTGCTTTGAGAGACCCATCCAAACAGCGATGGATAGCATGGCTATACCTGGATAGACGGGTAAAATGTAAAGAATTAGTTTAGATTTACTAATAGAAAAGAAAATCAATGGAATCAATGTCCAGGCGAGCAACCACTTTACTTTTCGATCATTTCTCTTCCAACAGTCTTTGCTATTAAAAAGAACAATCAAAATCCATGGGAAAGCTGTACCCAAGACAATCGCTCCGTAAAACCAAAACGGCTGACTTCTACTAAAGGTATCTGTAGCAAAGCGTTGAACAGTATGTTTAAATACAAAATAATCCAAAAACTGCGCATCCTCTATATATAGGAGTACAAACCACGATAACCCAATGCTAAGAAAAAGGAAAGTTCCGAGCGTATGCCAACCAATCCCCAAATTCCCCTTGACACCCTGAAACCTTTGAACCACTATTAAAACAACCGGCACTATCAATACGACCGGTCCTTTGGTCAAAAAACCAAGCCCTAGCATGGAGTAAAAAAGCATGAGGTCCAATACCCTCTTTTTTTCAACGTATTTCAACCAAAACAACAGTGCAGCAAAAATAAAAACTGCTAAATAGGCATCTGTTGTCAGCGCTCTTCCGCCGATGATAAATGTGGGAAATGATGCGAATAACAAGGCAGAAAAGAATGCTTGTTTATCATTTTTGAATACCATCCCTGCAATCTTATACACCAGCCATAGCTGTAAGAGTAAAGCCCACTGCAAAAAGAAACGTGCCGACCAAGATGAGACCCCAAATATCTTATAGGATAAAGCCGTAATCCAATAAGTCATTGGAGGCTTGTGATAATGATGAATACCCATCAGTGTAGGGTGCATGTAATCACCGGATTCAACCATTTCCTGAGGTATCAAGGCATAGCGCGCTTCCGAACTTTCTGTCACTTCCCAGTTTCCCAAATTAAAAAACAAAACAAACCCAGTAAATAACCATAAAGCAGGAAATCTATATGCTTTAAATTTTTGTAAAATATCCATAGACTTTTCAAGTTTCGTAGCATGATGCAGAATTAAGTTTCTACTATAGACAACCAAACCAAAAGCTTGACCGATGAATAAGACTGCATCTTTTCTAAAAATAGCATAAACAGCGATAATGATTGCTCCTACCAAGCTGATGTACCAAAATGAAACAGGAAAGAGAGATTCTTGCTTTTTCTCTGAATACAGCCACTGCACCACAAACCGAGAGGTGAATATAAGCTGACCCAAGGTACCCCATGTTAAAAGTAGGCCTTCTATTTCGGGATTATCTAAAAACTTATCCCAGTTGTAATCGATGCCAAAAATCAGAACCCCCGCTATACCTAAAGGCAGGAGAAACGCAGCAAGCCTTGCAACTATAGGTAGTTCGTTCCAGTCACCTTTCAATTGTAAATTTCGGATATAGATGAGATACCCTACCAACTGCCCTCCTACAATGACGAGGTCATTTCTGAAAAACCCATAAATCATCAATAATAAAGAGGCGAATAAACTTAACTGCCAAAAAAGACTTGGCGAGACTACCTTATTTTCTTTTTCAGATTGTAGGAGTTGCACGATAAAACGGGCAGAAAAAAGCCCTTGGGCTAATAGGCCAAGTCCAATGATCAAATATCCACTCATGCAGATGGAAGTTGGGGTTTTTTGAACGTAGCAACCTTGTATTGGATAGCCCGTTTCTTCAGGCGATGTACTACTAGTGTATCTAAAAAGGGCTGTACTATCCTATTGAACGCATTAAATTTTGATTCACCAGCCTGCCTTGGAAAGTGCTGTACCGGTAAAACTTTCACTTGCCCTCCATAAATTTGTGTCAATGCAGGGAAAAAGCGATGAACACCGTTAAAATAGGGTAATTGCAATGCAAATTTTCGTTGGAATATTTTTAAAGGACAGCCGGTATCATTCATTCCATCATGCAGAAAACTGTTGCGAAACCAGTTAGCGAAGTTAGAAGATAAACGCTTCCCAAAACCATCTTGCCGATGTTGTCGCTCTCCTGTCACCAATTGATAGGTGCTGATATACTTTTCAAATGTACAAAAATCCAGTGGACTCGTTTGTAAATCAGCATCTATGTACCCTACAAACTCGCTTTCACAATGGTCAAATCCAGCTTTAATTGCAGCACTTAAACCTTTGTTTTGAGAAAAAGACAAAAATCCAAAGCGTGCGTCTTCCATACATACCTGTTCAATTAATGATAAACTTCCATCTTTAGAACCATCGTTGACAAAAAGAACCAAAACAGTCAACGAAGACTCCGCCATGTATTGTTGCAAAGAGTCTTTAATTCTGAAAATATTTCCTTCTTCGTTGAAAACAGGGATGACGACGGTTAGAGCTTCATTCATAGATTGGGAACTAAACTACAAATTTAACCTTCTTCTCATTCTGTCCCTAACAAATCCAGTTTTTTTCAAAAATATGAAATAAACTTCTGCAACTCATTTGATTTGGATCTCAAAACAAAATCGCAAACTATTAAAGACCAGAAACCAAAATGATACAGAAAAACAAAAAATTGATCTGTAGAGGACTGATTTACACCCTATGTGATAAAAAAATTAACTAATTAAGAAAAGTAAGAGTAAAAAGGAACCCATAAAAAAAGGAGTCTTATAAAAAGACTCCTGCTTTGGGTTACATTGAAACTGACTATAGCCATATAAACTTTGGTTTTTTGAAAGGATGACTTCTTTTTTAAAGACCAAAATTTTCTAAACCTAATAAAAACATAACAAATGGCAATAAATCTTTTAATAAATTTTCCAGCAAGTTTGATTTTATTTGGTTTGTTGAACAAAAACATGTAAACAATCAACAAAATTACTCACATGTATCAATGAGTCATTTTATCCACTATTGAAAACCACTTGACGCAAGGGTCTTTAAATTATTTATGGTAAAAAAGAGAAATGAAAAGCTAGTCAACATTTAGTTTAAAATATTTTTTTTCAAAAAACAGAAGTAATTGAAGATTAATTTTCGAACAATAAAATTTTCGAAATCGATTGTAAATGCATTTAAAAGCCAAAAATCCACACTTTTGACGTCTATTAAGTTTTAGGATTTATTTTTTCCTCCTTCTTAATATTAATTTAAAATGCATTTTTTTTGATTTAAAAATCATTTTGCAGTATATTTACATCGTATTAGGGACTAAAATTATTTGCAATGAAAACGAAAAAACTAAGCTTCGTCGGCTTTGGTGACGTAATTAGCTTAACTTTTGTGTATTTGATGATTGTCAGTTGGGTTGGGTTAAACAATGATACTCCCACTTGGATGCTTTCAACCATTTACATTGGATTGCTTTTTACGTGGCTGTCTATTGCCTTTTCCAGAGATCTTTATTTAATCTGGGGCACAGACACTCAAATCAGTGTCAAGTTTAAGAAATACTTCGAATCGTATTTCATATTGGCAGGAATTTTAGGAATTGTATACTTATTTATTTCCTTTCCTGCAGAATTTAGAAAGTTTTTGGTGACTTTCCTCGTTAGTTTTCCATTAACTGTAATTTTTGTACATTCTTTAATTTACAGATTTACTTCCAAAGTTGAAGAGATTCGTCTCAAAAACAGCAAAATTTTATTGGCGGGGAGTCCTAATCATGCTTACAAATTAGAGTCGCTATTTGGCAAAATGGAAAATGCCAAGTTACGCATCAAAGGTATCATTGATTGCGGGTTTGAAGCATCGGATGAGAAATACGAAACCTCATTAGCGAACCTATCTACTTATGTTAGTCAAAACGATGTCAATGAAATAATTGTGACGCTTCCTTTGACAGAACAAGATAAAATCAATCAGATCAGAAAAATCTGTGACTATGAGGGAATCCGTTTCAAGTACGCCTTGAATATGGAGGGATTGTTTGGAGAGAAATGTAAGGCACAGCAGTTTGGAGATTATCAGGTGATCAATGTTCGTCATGTACCTTTGGACAACACTGCCCAGATGATGATGAAGGATGTATTTGATATTATCTTCTCTTCGTTTGCCTTGATATTAACGTCCCCTATTTTACTAGTAGTTGCAATTTTAATTAAACTAGAATCGGCTGGACCGGTATTTTATTGTCCTATCAGAATAGGAAAAAATGGGGAAGCTTTTAAGCTTTATAAATTCCGATCCATGTATGTAAACGATCCTGCATCATCTGGGACAAATTCCACGCAAAAAGATGATCCGCGGATCACAAGAGTTGGAAGGTTTATTAGAAAATGCAGTTTGGATGAACTTCCTCAGTTTATCAATGTATTAAAAGGAGAAATGAGCGTAGTTGGTCCTAGACCTCACCGAGTGTTTTTGAACAATAAAATGCGTGATTTATCAGATCAATATATGATCAGACATTATTCTAAGCCGGGAATCACTGGTTGGGCTCAGGTCAATGGTTGGAGAGGACCGACAGAAACTGAAGAACAAATTACCGAGCGAACCAAGCATGATTTGTGGTATTTGAAAAATTGGACTTTTTTCTTAGATGTCAAAATTGTTTGGATGACTATCTTCGGAAGCAAAACACATAAGTCAGCATTTTAATGGTCCAAACATTTAAAAAAATAGCCCTAAGTTCTTTGAACTTAGGGCTATTTTTTTTCCATTAATTGCCTCCAAACAAGGAATTCTTTGCAGCTATCTGCACCTGCATACTTTCTCCATTTACGGTATCTGAAAAGTCTTGGTTAATTTTCTTTACAAGTTCATCTAATTGATGAACTGTAGGATCCTGTAAATATGAATAAGCTATTGCGTCTTGAAGTAATCCTCCCTTTCTTTTTGGGTCAACAGGGATGTACCAAGCAATCCCTTTCAAACAATTTTTTTCTACTATTGTGTACAACTCCTGTCCATTTTCTATACGTAGCATACAATCGCTGAGTACCGAGTAGATGGATCTATTGGAGCTTATCTCTTTGTACAGAAATAAGTCTCGATACTCATTAGAATGAATCGTACAACTAGTTTTAGATTTAAGCACATTCCATTTAAAATCTTCCAAAGGGATCACTTGAGTTTCCTCATTTAAAAAGCAGGTGTATTCCTTAGCCCTGCTGATGGGCAGCTTACTTTTTAGAGTCTTTAACTTCAGCTTCATTTTGAATCGAAAGTTGGAAAGGTTATCATATTCCTCGCCAAAAATCTTCTTTCCTTGTAGCCTCGGTTTTAAAAATTCCTTGATCTTATCCTTGAATTTCAACTTAGCAATCAACTGCTCAGAACCCATGTAACAATCATAGGCTGTACCTATACTGGTGGATAGGGATTTTTTGTACCCATCAGCCCCCCCGGGAGTAAGGTCAAAGCAATGATAACCTGTTTTGTTCAAATGAACACCTAACATCAAAAACAATAAAATACCAGGAGAATACTTGGAAAACTTGGGGTGGTGGCCATTCAATCCTTGCAAGTACACTGTATGTGCATCTTTCATACCTACATTGAAGGAGATCATTTGATCATTGCTCATCAGCACTGTCACATGTAGGCAATTGTTTTCAAATAATCGGAGCAAGAACTCCTTTCGTTCCGGTTCGTCCATAAAGTAGGTTTTCCCATAAAAGGCTCCTTTGCGGAAATCATTCAGAAGGATCATTTCATCAAGCAAGGACTCGAACTGGGCCTGATCGTGAATCTCCAAAAAGTCCAAGGTTCCCAATCGTTTTAATCGGTTCAGTTTTTCTTTTTTGTTTTTTTTCTTCAGTTCTGTTTCCAAAAAGTCCACTTGATTGACATCCATCAAGGGTTGTTCATATGCTTCGAAAAATAAGTTTTTGCTCCATTTCACGTGCTGTGCAATCGATAAAAAAGATTTACTGGCAGGGAGGTATTTGAGATGTAGGAGCTTATCTGGAAAAATCTGAAGCCAGTTTGTCAGCAATTTCTCGAGGAATGCCTGCTCTTTTTCAGGCGCAAGCATCCAAGTTTGATATTCTGCTAAATCCAAGCCTGCACTTAGCAGTTCCCCGTTTTGTTCAGTGAGCGTCAGTAATCCACTCATGGATTTCCCATCCCAATCGGTTACAAGAATAACAGGAAAGTCAGGAAAGTTGGAATACCAGTTTAATACAAAATTTCTGGATTGAAACACGCTTGCTCCTGTATCTCTCCATACGGTTTCCCAAGCAGTTAAAAAATCGCTATTTTCCAGCAATTCTTTTGCAGCTGCTTGTTGATAGATCATCTGCTTCACTTTCTAAAATCTTTTTCTTGATTGGGTTTTAGGACATTTTTTAGAATTTCCCAATAATCTCCCAAAAGCAACTTTGCATGTACAAAATGTTTACTTCCTTTTGTAACGCCTCTTCTTGGAATACTCAAAGGGTCAAATGAATGATCAAAATTTTTACTTTCAGTAGAAAATGCCAGTTTAATTCCTACTTCTTTTAGCAGATTGATTTCCCGTGTCCCGAAATCTAATTGCGGAATACCGTTGGGATAAGCAAAACAGCAAATTTCCTGATTCAGTAGATCACTTAACTGGGTAACGGAATCTTTGATTTCCCATGCTACCCGCTCATTTGTTTCATTCTTTAAAATGGGATGATGCATAGTGTGTGCACCTATGGTCACTAGCCCAGATTTATTTAATTCCTGAACTTGCTTCAAATCCATGCCCAAACGCTTTTTATCCGGTATATTGAACTTCTTTTTATAGGAGGCTATGATGGCATTGATTTCATCTACTGGAAGAGTTTTCAAGATACCTGAAACCTGTTTTTCATTGATAAAGGTTTGTTTTTGGGATTTCAATCCCATGTAATAGGTTAAAAACTGCTTGTAATCATAACCTTTGATTTCCTGAAACCAAAAGTTTTGGCCAGTTTGAATGGCATGGGGAGAAACATAGATTGAAACGGGGACTTGGTATTTTTTAATTAATGGAAATAAGTGGGTGTATACGCTTTGATCGCCGTCATCGATGGTGATATGGCAGGAGTTTTCGAAAGATTGGAATTCGTAATAATAAGAAAGTAACTTCGATGTACCTATCATCTGGAAGTTAGACTTTAGCATAATTAAAATGCTCTCCATCCAACCTTCATTTTTTATTACATGGAAGTTGACAATAGTATTCTTTATTTTCATTAAATCTTCAATTTTAAAAAAACTACCATAACTTCTTCAAATCTATAATTTTATATTGAATAAATGATTTTCACTAGTAGTTTTTAGGAACTCTCGTCCAATATTTATTTCAAATTACGAGAGGTATAAATTTTGCTAATTTTTTTGTCTTGTTTCAATTGTTCGAGGTCATGTAAAGTTTCTATCGTTCCATGATACCATATACACAAAAGCACTTTATCATCTTTAACCATTGTCAGGCATTGTTCTTGATTTTCCAAGCGCTCCAAGGCATCTTCTAAAAATCTCCATCTACTGATTTCCAAACAAGTGTCTGTTACAAATAGAAGATTCTTTAATTTTTCAGGGCTTTGTTTGAAGAAACAATTGGAAGCATTTGCTTGTATAAATTGAACGAGGAACTCCCAAGAATGTGTTTTTATAGGCTTAAAAATATTCCAAGATTGCGTCTTAAAATCTGCTTTTTTCTTGCTTATATCCACTTGAAAAGCCATCGGGCGAATACCCTTGGTTTTTAAATAGTTACGGAAGCGAATTCTTGCCTTCCTTTTTGCGAGTTCTAATGGATTTTTACTCAGTAATACTTCTTGCATTACTTCTCTTCTATTAGAAAAGCGTTCTTTGTAGGCATCATCACCTGGAGATAATTTCAAATCCTGATATCCATGCTCTTGTAAGTAATAGGCTAACATGTACACATGCACTAATCCTGGTGAGAGTTTGGCATGCACAGGGGAGTAGGTGATTAAGCCAGCGAGATGGGAGGTTTTCCCAAAATCATCGATCACCATGACAGAGGCGATTAACTCCCCATCCAATTGTAGAATGGTGGCTTGCAGCACTCCTGATCTGAACCACTTTGCAAATATCTCCTCTTGTTCTGGATCTTTGGCTAAGGGGAATTTATTGAAGGCTGCCCCTTGCCGGAGGTTTAAGAACACTTGGATATCCGAAATGGATTGGTCAAATTCATTTTGTTGTTCCAATCGAATAAATTGGGTATTTCCTGCTCGTTGAAAGCGGTTGAACTTGGCCTTGAAATGTCTTTTTCCCAATACCTCTTTGATTCCTTCAGATTGCAAATCCAGAACAGGATTGTTGTGTGACTCTAGTACAGTATATTTTTGAAAGCTTGCAAGGTTGGCTAGTTCTTGGTAAGACTGTTCTCCCGGTAATGACTTGAGGTTGACGCTATATCCCTTCTCTAAGAGAAGTTTGACAATGCCTTCCTCCCAGAAAACCCTCAAAAATCCTTCTTTAACAACCCATGTTTGATACAAGGCAAATACAGATCCTGCCCCTACCAAATGATTTCTTTCTTTGCTAGCTAATGGATTTGCCAATGAAAGCACACCCATCAATTTATCCTCTGAAAACCCAAACAAGATAACAGGAGAAAATTTAGCAGCATAGACTTCGTACCAATCCAATATAAAGGAAGGATGCTGGAAGATGGATGCGCCTGAATCCAGATGAATTAATTCTTTCCATGCTTCTACAAGAGCTGTTTTACTTTTTAATGTTAAAAATTCTTTTTCTGTAAAAAGCTTAAAGTATATTGATTTTGACGACTGTGGATATTCATTTTTCATGAAGTGACAATTAAACAATTAAGAATAAGCAAATTTAATCGATTAGGAAATTGTGTTTGTGACAACAGGCTCAATAAACCTATATTTTTCTTCAAATGTAAGATAATTTATGTAAGGCATTAAATTTAGAAAACGCAATTTTCTTTTCAAACGGATTCTTTGGACCTTTGTTCTTTTCTCTGAGTAAGATTTTCATCTGATAATAAATAATTTAACAAGAGCTTTAGCTCCTAATCTCAGTTTAAAAAATTTACTAAAAAACAATTAATAAGGCTAGCTCACGACTGTATCCGTACACCCATAAATCGACTAAAAAACACTGAGTTATTAAAGACAGGTAACGGATTACCACCCACTGCTCCTTTTGAGCATTTTTTGCATATTCAATTGCAAAGCTATTGCTAAAAGAGAGTTTATGATGTACTTACTATCTGATCAAGGGTTTTCGATGAGTTTATGGTAGACTTCTTCAAATTCTTTTCCCATGCGATCCAAACTAAAATCCTCTAAAATTCGCTGCTTAGATCGTTTTCCCATTAATCGTCTCTGCTCGGGGTCTTCCAATAACTCATGGATCATCTTTGCAATTTGATTAGGCGATTCATCGGTTATTAGGTATCCGTTGTGATTATGTCGGACAATTTCTTTGGTCCCACCCGCATCATTTGCAATCACCGGCTTTCCTAAGGCCATGTATTCCAATATTGAATTAGAAAGTCCTTCACCATTGGGCGAAAACAAAACCCCTAAATCGGCGACATTTACCAAGCTTTCAACAAGTGAAGTTCCTTCCATGGGTCTCAAAGAAGGGTAATCTTTGGTAATAGATATACAATTTTCAAATATCGCTTCATTCCCTCCTTGATAATATCCCACACCTAAAAATAAGGTGTCTTTTCTGTACTTCAATAAAGCCTTTCCTACTTCAAAGAAGCGAACATAATCCTTATTTTGAGAGTAAGAGGCTACCATAATAACTGTGAAAGGAAAACATAAATTGAATTTTTGTTTTATTTCAGCGATTTGTTCCAAATTTTCAAACCTTTTCATATTTAAACCATTGTAAATCACCTTAGACTTTCGAATAGGAGGTCTAAAAGCTTCAATTCCCGCATAGGAGTTTGATAAAACCAAATCAGAAAATAAAAAATTAATATTGCATATAAATTTTTCACCCCAATCTATACTCGGCGGTGCAGATGTAATTTCACTATCCAAGATTTTGATTTTTGAATAAAACACGCGAATCAAAATGCTCATGAAAGCATACTTGTTGCCCCATGCGTGGATTACATCCGGCTTTTCAGCACTTACAATTTTCTTAAACTCAAAAAAGCTGCTCAAATTTAACTTTGAACTAGATAGTTGATAGTTTTTGACGTTTAACTTATAAAAATTTTCGAATAAGATTTCCGCTTGTTTGGTGACAAGAACTAGTTCATATCCTTTTTGAGCTTTCAAAAAAGTGATCAGTTCCAATAATCTTCTTTCTTTTCCTCCCGAACTTAGTGTACCAATAAAGAATAGAATTTTCATGGATTTAAATTTATCATTAAACAATCTAATTCTTCCTTAAGTGTCTTTTTAATACAATACAGCCTTCGGTAAATCGAAAAGATTGTGAAGGAAATCTCTGTATGCCTAGCCTTTGCCATTTGTTTGTTTTGTTTTTGAGGTGAAGAAAAACAATGTATCAAAAGGAATTTACAATAATGATGCCTAAAGTGCCCAAAGAGTTTTAATTCTGAAATAAGGCTGAACTTCCCTATACCTGTAGCAAAGGAATTATCGAAGCCTACTAGTTTTCCCCAAGTATCTGTTGAAGACCCTAGGTCATAGTGGAACATTCTCAAACATGTTCCCACTGAGCGCTTATCGGTTTCTATATAACTAGATGATAAGGACGTTTGAATGAAGTAATTCATTTTTTTTGAAAGCAACTAAAATTGGGTTATCAAAAGCTAACTCAGTAACTCAACTAACTTATAGACTTCCGCATCGGAAGGAGAAATTCTACCGCCGATATTGCTGGGTATATTTTCAGGTGAAGAAAAGCAACACGGTTATGCGCAAGAATCTAATTTATTTGATACAAAGTGGTAATGATATAGTAGTCGGATGAAGACTGGTCGAAATTTAGCATGTAATTTTCAATTCTTGGTAATAAAGCTGTTGAATATTTCAAGGAATGCATTTTTTTTATTTAGTTATTAGAGATTATCAACGGAAAGAGCCTATTATCAAACATTCTGTACTCGAGGTTAGGAATCCTAATTCATCATTTTTTTGTAAATTTCAATGATTTTTTTTGCTACTATTTTCTCATCAAAGTCCAAGTCTTGGATTTTCTGTTGTCCTTGAATCCTTCCAAACTTGTCAACGAAATCAATGCATTTTTGGATAGATTTCGCAAAGCCCTGAATATCATAAGGTGCCAAAAAGCAACCCTCCACGCCACTGGTAGTCTCTTCGACATCTCCTACATTCGTAAAAACAATGGGGCAATTACAGGCGAAACATTCTTTGACAACATTTGGAGAACCTTCATGGAAGGAAGGCAGCAATAAAGCTGTAGCAGCAGCATAATAATACTTTAAATTTTCTGGTTTCTCCTGAAAGACTGCATGCAATTCAACATCTACTCCCTTTTCCTGTAATAAGTTTATTGCAGCTTTTGCCAATGCGTAGTTTTTTTCTGGTCTTGATGGGTTTGCCAAAAAGATAAAATGAAGTTTGTTTGGATCCCAACTTAAAAAATCTAGTCCACTTTTTCTATCCAAAGGATAAAAGATTTCTGTATTTACACCATTGGATAATATATGGGTAGGCTTATTCCTTTTCAAGGTGTTTTTCATCTTATGGCTCATGACAATTGCTTCATCATATATATGATTCGCGAAGAAGCGATTAATTGACAGACTAAGCTTTTTACTAAAGGTTATGTTACCGCTACTGTCTTTATGTCCCATAACATCAGTTCCCATTAAAGTGACTAACAAGGGTATATTTCCTTTAGCCAATTGGGCAACAATGCAAGAGAAGCCGAAATGTGCATGAATCACATCCACAGGGTGTTTTTGCAAATATTTTTTTATTTTAAAAATATTTTTCATGTATCCTACATAACCTTTACCAAAAATAATGAAATGTTCTATTTCCACTCCTTGACGTGACAGACTCTCTGCCTGTAGCTGAATGATTGGATTCAACCCAGCTCTTACATTTCCACTTGAAACAAATAAAACTTTCATGCTTGTTGAATTTGGAGTTAGTGATGTTTATTTAATGAAATTCTCTACAGTAGTTACCATAAAAGCAGTTGTGTCAAGTTTTTCCCGGAGAATACGTTCTCGTTTTAAGGTATTTTCTTTTTTCAAATCGGTATTTTGTAACAATTCAACTGCTTTTTTTATAGCCTTCTTTTGATCATTTTCACTTTCCGTGAAATTGAACACCATTTGATATTTACTTTCTAATTCATCTGTATAACCCCGTCCATCATTATCTAAAAAAATAGCACTTGTTCCTAATACAGCGGCTTCCGACGCCATGGTAGCGCTTTCACCAAACAATAAGGTACTGAAATAAAGTGCGTCATGCATTTTATTTTTTGGTATCGAAATTTGGTATTTTTGTAAGCTATCAGGGAGTTGTTTTTCTGAGGATATGAAAACCCTGGCATATTTAGCCATTGATTCTATTGCATGAACTTTGTTATCTAAAGACATTCCTGTATGACCAAAATCGTGTGCAGCCGCCCAAGACACGAAGCGGACAATCACATAAGGCTCATTTTTCTTAACACCCAAAATATCTAAAATATCTTCTTGTGGATGAAAATAATTGGGGTGTAGATAAGATAGTTCCATAAAACTATTAAAACGTATTTGTTTTTCTCCCAAATCATTTCTGTAACAGCTAGGAGTAAAAATGTGCGTAGCATATGGGACTGTTAGCTGATGGTGTAGTTTCGCATGTTCTGTATCACTGAAAACCAAGGATGGTTTGCCCAATAGTTTAGCTACCTGAGAAGGATAGGGATGTAAAAAATTCAGGAACACATCAGGCTTAAAACGCAATGAAATTCTTAATAATTTAAAATTTGCATAGAGTAAATAGGTAAACTTCCCAAACTTACCCTCTTTACCCTTCCCACGATTGATATAGGGTATTTGATAATGATCGAGTAACTGATGTTCAATTTCTTTATTTCTTGACACAAAGAGGATACTGTGCCCTTTACCTGTCATAATTTTATAAAAATTCCTGAAATAATGAACATGAGCGGGATGATTGATGTCAATTAAAATTCGCATGTGAAATGGGTTGGTGAAGAAGAAACAATTTTAATTCTCTTTATGAGGTTATTCTTTTTTTAATTTGTCGCAATTTAAAAATAAGTCATAAAGTTTCACAAAATAACGAGTTGTCTTTCTTGTATTGTTCTATGTTTCGATCGCACAAGAAATTTTTTGACTTATTGCCCAAGAAAATTCAAGGGGATTCACATGAATCCCCTTGAATGGTTCAATTAATCTGTCTTTTTATCTATTGGGGAGTCGATGGTCACCTGACTGATACTGCTGATGATGACTCCTGCTGTCAGTAGATGTACAGCAACTGTTGTTAGGACAGTAGGAACTGAAACAGGAGCCGTGAGGATTGCTCCTCCTACTCCTGCTAAGATCATCCCCAATTGACCTAGCTTTTGAAAGAACGGCGGGGTAGGCTTTTGCCACCTTGTCCTGAGTTCTGATAACATTTTATTTACTTCCATATCATTTTTTGGTTTAGGATTTTGAAATTTTAAGTTCTAACTCCGTTTGTTTGGCTTTTAAACCAATACAGAGTGCTCTCAGGTCGCCGTAATCTTTTTTCAGATCTCGGATATCCTGAACCAATAGCTTTAGAAAGTAGGCGATGATGGAGAGGAGGAGTGACATCACTCCTCCCAATCCGAAGACCAATAAACTAATCTGCCAGTCCATCACTTGCAAAGCATTGTTGCATTCCCCTACTAATCTCAAGCCATACCTGATCGCCCGAAGCAAAACTAGCTTCCAATTTTTCCATAAATTTTAAGGTGGCTAGTTTGGAGAATTTAGCCTCATGATTCCAATAAAGCACTGGAGCTATGCTCTTTTTGGGCATAATTTTTCCATTCTTTAAAGGTCTGAACCTAAACTTCTCTGGCCCTGGGCAATAGATTTCTATATACCAACCTATTTTCTCGCAGTAGCGAAGGAGCAACTGGTATTTTCCCTCCTTCAACCAAGGAGCTTTGAAGGCTTGGGGATTTTCCAAAGTTTTGGAAATAGTCTTCCCATTCATTTTAATTAGCCCAAGCGTTCTATTCTCCTCATATTGCCTGAAGAGCTGCAAAATCATGGCTTAACTATTTTCTGCCAGAATAATGGATGCCGCATTATGCGCCCCATTGCTCAAGGCATAATGCTGTCCATTGACCAACTGTAAGAACTCTATTCCTAGGAGAAAAACCTTGTGCGGATTTACCAAGGTGGCTTTGTCAACGCTCAAGCTAATTTCGGTGGTCAGACCAGCAACAGGTATCTCTTCGGAACTATCCATCAGGAAGTTTCTCTCTAAGGATAAGAAGTCCACTGATGCACCAACAGCAAATACTCTGAAATGTGTGGCTCCTTCAGGAATCCATACGAAGTCCGATGGTTGAAATGGCGGAATAGAAATTTGCCACTCAGTTTCGGAATTGTTGTAGGTGATTTCAGGCTTAAGAACAGATGCCAAATTAGCTCTGACATTCATGTCCAATCCTTGCATTAATTGCCAATCACCTTCTGAGACCTGGCGCTCACCTCTAATATTAACCGGGTCGGTTCTCAGGATTTCGAGCATTCTTCTTACCATACGCTGATGCAATCGTGGATCGGAGATTTTAATCAATGCCGGTCTGATTGTGTCTTTTAGTAATTTGACAGCAGCAGCATTGATTGTAAATTCAGCGATGTTCTCACGCGTTCTCGCATACCGTGGGTCAGACATGATTCTTGACCTGCTTACGCCTCCTTTTTCTCTGGCTTGATAACCATCGCGGTTCTTGAAGAAATTCAATCTTCCAACATTACCGCTTAGTGTAATGATACTCGTTTGTTTTGCCATTTTTGCTTTGGTTTAAAGTAAAACATAGTCAAATATGGCTGATGATGAGAAGGTTAAGAAATGAATGTGCGGATCGTGCGGATTTTGCGGAAGTTGCGGAAAAAATAGTGAACAGTGAGTAGTGAGCAGTGAATAGTGGGGAATGAGGAATGAGGATTGAGGAATTTGGAATGAGGGGGTTCTTTTGGACCAGCGAGGGTTGTGTGGAGTGTTAAGTGTTCAATGTGGGATGCGTCCGCTGTCTCCTGATAAGCCTGAAGGGCTTAAATCACTATTAACCCCGGGTAAGGTGTTACAGTAATTGTTTTGTGTTCTGACATCTTTTCACACCGCAACCCGGGGAGAGGAATCGTCTTCAGAAGCCAGAGGCTCGCAGGGTAATTGTGGTCGAGCCATCCCCGTCATACGAGCCGATATGAGGATAATTTTCTTTGGATCGTCTGGCTGTATGGGATTTGAAATCCTCTAGATGAATTAGTTTTTTTGGGGATTTATTAGCTCAATTTGAACCAAAATGATTAATGCAATTTGCTTTCATTGTCGTTACTTTTGTCATTGCCACAAAAGTAACCAAAAAGGCTAGTCAGAAAAATCCTTCTCCCCGCAGGGCCCACGCCGGCCTGTCTGCCTATAAAATAACACTTTTCGATCTGCATCGACAGGCAGGCCCGGTTTTCTGACCTCCTCCCCGCAGCAGTATAACCAGCGGAGGTGAATAGTGAGTAGTGAGCAGTGAACAGTGGGGAATGTGGAATGAAGAATGATGAATTTAGAATGAATGATGTGAGATCCTAAAGACCAGCCAGGGTTGTTTGGATTGTTAAGTGTTCAGGGTAAATGGTTAAGTGTGGGGGGCGCTACATATTAACATTTAACTTTTAACATTGAACGTTCCTGTATGGCTGTTAAGTGTTTAATGTGGGATGCGTCCGCTGTCTCCTGATAAGCCTGAAGGGCTTAAACCATTATTAACCCCGGGTAAGGTGTTACAGTAATTGTTTTATGTACTGACATCTTTTCACACCGCAACCCGGGGAGAGGAATCGTCTTCAGAAGCCAGAGGCTCGCAGGGTATTTGTGGTCGAGCCATCCCCGTCATACGAGCCGATATGAGGATAATTTTTCTTTAGATCACTGGAATGGAGAATTGCGGTTTTTTAGGAAAATTGGGTTTGATGGGAATTTATAAGCCGAATTTTGAACCTAAATCATTGATGCTCTTTGCCTTCATTGTCGTTACTTTTGTCATGCCACAAAAGTAACCAAAAAGGCTAGTCAGAAAAATCCTTCCCCCCGCAGGGCCCATGCCGGCCAGGTTTTCTGACCTCCCCCCCGCCAGTACTGCCAGCGGAGGGGAATAGTGAGCAGTGAATAGTTAAAAGTGATAATTTTAAAAATTGTACTTTTTCAATATACTATGAATAATTATATGGTTTCTTGGTTTTTCGCCAAAAGTCGGCGAATGGTCGGGAGGCATACGGGACATGGTCGGAACACGGTCGGAACATATACGGCTAAAAACAAAGAATTTGGAGCGATAATTATGATTATTTCTGTAGTTTTATAAATTTTTAAAGACATCTTAAATATTAAAAATTAGCATTATTTGATGATAATTAACCCACATTTAATCATTGCTCTAGTGAAATCAAGACCCCTCAATATAGGGGTCAATGTCTTCTAACGGAATACCAGAGAATTGGGAAAACTCTCTGATGGTTACAAATTGATGGGGTTCTTTTTTGAAATACATGCGTACCTTTTGCAAGAGATTCTGGGAATACCTCTCCGACTTCGAAGTCATCCGCTGGATGTCTTGGGGATATATTACGCACCTTTTCTTTTGCATGACTTAGGCAATAGTAATTTTAACTTGTTTGCTTGATGCAATTGGAAATGAGTATTAGAGGATGTGGTAGGATTTAGATTTTAGATTTTAGATCTTTTGTTTTTGTTTTTTTAGTTATGTTGGATTTTGAATAAGCGCAATTTAAGGATTCAAAGAAAGTTTCCTTGACCAATACGTATGACGTAAGATTTTCTTTTAATAAAGCCTTGAGATAATCAATTGCCTTAAAGATTTCTTGATACTAAAGGCTGGTCAATTATGTTGGCTTCTCTAGAACATAAGAGCTAACCAAGTGTTGATTCAAAAAAGGGCGTGTGTTCAAAAAAGGGGGTACAGCAAGGTAATTATTGGGCAATTAAAAATCTATATATCGTTTAGTATCAAATATAGACCATTCAACAGCTCCAGCGATTTGGTACTTGATATTTTTCATGAGGAGCATTTTATCCTGAGTTTTAAGGGTGTATGCTTCGCTCAATTGTCTATCTATTTCCAAAAACTTTTTCAAATCTTCGCTATGCTCTATGATAACAGCATTGATTGCCTCTTCTTCTGTTAAGTTTTGATGAATCTGTAAGAGCGATAGTAAGTTATGATAATCGTTTAGCTGTTTTTCTTTTTGGTATGAAAGTAAGTCATTGGATTTGAAAATTAGATTAGAGGCTGCCCTCTTATAATTTGCCAAACTATTCCAATGCTTATACACTCCAGGTGCAACGTCTTCCAATACAAATCGGGAAAAATCCAGTGCCAAGTTTCCACCAGAAAAAAATGGTCTTTTCTTAGCATACTCTGCTATGCTAGGAATGGATCCCTTATCCAGATTTTTTGCTTCCCATCTATTCGCAAGGGCATATTGGTATAAAGACTCTTTGAAAATCTCTGTGAATTTTTCAGATGCAAGTGATGTGAATTCATCCCAGAGATTCCCAAAAGCATTCCAAAAGAGTGCTATTTTCCCTGAACCTCTTGGGGTTTTATTTTTACAAACAATCGAATTGACACCAAGCACTATTTTTTCCCAAAATTTCTCTTTTTGTCCTTTTGGAAGTTTATCTGTAAAGTCATCCATAAAGAAAAGCCAGACAAAAAACTTCCCTATCCAAATTGCTTTTTCTAGGGATGCATCCGGGTATAGTCTACATGAAAGGTATGGCATTTTCATCCTGTCAAATATCAGTCGTGTTTTGGTATTAAAGAATAGTTTGTGCTGAATCGCCCATTCCAATGCAAAAGAATGTACATGGTCTACTTGAGGATGACACTCTGAGGAAAACGGGTAATTGAAGATATTTTCTTCTAACGCTTTGACTGAGAAGGATTTTCTGCTTCGAAAGAGTTGACTACTGAATCTACTAAGGGTTCGTCGATTGACCTGAAGCAGTGAGGCAGTCTCGAAAGAATTGAATACTTTAAAAAAGTGGTGGTGATCTTTTTTAATGAGCGGAAGAGCTTTGGAGTAATGCATTTGTGAAATCCTCATCCATTTTTGATTAGACCCTTTTGCTGATTGGATGAGTGCCTGGGAGAAAGCTTTCAACTGAGTTAAGTTATTTAAAATTGAAGATTCTGCCCTTCTGGACACCTTGATTAATTTTGCATTTTCTTTGACAATCAAATAGTTGTCGCTAGGGGATTTTGAAAAATAGGCATCCATATCGAAGGCTACTTCTTTTCGAAAGAATGGTCTGATTAAACGTTTTTGTGGACAGTACAGGGCGAGCGTTCCTTCCATTACCAAATAAGCCTGATCTTCGTTTTCTCCAGGCTTCCTTAAAACAGTACCTTTTTTTAGTTTTTCGGCCTCTAGATATTCAACGAGGGCAATCACATCTTTCAATTGGATAGACATGATTTCGTCTAAAAAAGATTTGAGTGAAATTGGGTCAATGATCATTTTCATAGCTTCCTTTAGTTATCTCCAACAAACATTAATCACACAATAAAAATCGTCAACTAGGTCCATTTTTAGGCAGTTGAACCAATTATTCAACCTGAAGGAGACCTCTTCTCTAATTAACGATTAAGTTAAATTTAAAGAACCAACTAATTAATAAGCAAGTAAAAGATTAAAAAAAAATTCAAAATGATGAAAAATGAGACATAAAACTTAGATTTTATCATATCACCTACTCGGGAAATAATTTTTATTCATCAATTCCCTATACAAGTGTTGTCTAGAAACTCCTATGTATTTTGCTAAATCCTTGAACTTGGATTCAATGATTAAATCAGGGTTTCTAGTCTCCAATAACCTGAGCTTGTCTGGAAGGCCCCGTTTATTTATTTCCGCAAAGGTTTCTAGTCGCTCAAATTCAAGTTTGTAGAGATGGCTAGTAATTTTTTTGAAATACGCTGGATGGGGTATTAGTGCATTTTTAAACGTTTCACATGATATAGAAATCAGTTCAATATCACTCAGTGCAAACCAATTTAATGTTGGCATCATAGCTCCTACTATTTCCTGGTAATCTCCAAAGACCTCTTCTGAGTGGATGAGGTATGTCCAATCTCCTTTGACACTTTTATCTTTTGTGCCTATTACTAAGCCTTGATTCAAAAAGAATAGAGATTCCTTTCCTTGTGGTGTTTTAATGAGGCTGTTCTTTCGAAAGTGGTGATGATTGGACTGTTTGACCATGTCGAAGTAAATCTCTTGGAAAAAGAGGTCATTTGCCAGGGCATATTTCTTAATTTGAAGCAATCGTTTGTAGTTGTTCATTTTGTAAGTAGTTGATTTGAAGCCCAATGAAAAGTAAACTTGTTTCAATTACCAAATTTTTGTTGGGTCAAGTTTTGAAATGCTTAAAAATTGGGACTTTTTCGTTGGGAAATTGGGAATGGGTAGTGAATAGTAGAAAGAGAGTAGTGGGCAGTGAACAGTTGGCAATGTGGAATGGAGAATGAGGAATTTGGAATGAAAGGGGATTCTTGGGAACTAACGATTGGGGTAAAAGTATATAAGGAACCACGAATTATGCGAATTGAACGAATTTCTTTTTTTCAATTTTTACTCGCATAGCTCGTAATTGCACGAAGTCCTTCAAAAAACATTTTTCTGCTGATTTTCAGGCTGTCCGAGATTTGCAATCTTGGTCAGTAGATAATGAGGATTTGCAATCCTCTAGGGAAATTAGTTTTTTCTGGGGTGAGAATTTCTTGATTTTTGGAATCTATATGCTGCAAAATAAACTAAAATCATTGATGCTATTTGCCCTCATTGTCGTTACTTTTTGCATTGCCCTTTTTGAATTAGAAATTAAGAATGGAGAATTAGGAATGAAAGAGAGTATAATGGACCTTCGGGGGTGGTTATTTTTGTTAATTGTTAAAATGCAGGGGCATTTACATATTATCTCTATCCAGTAATTATTAATCTGCGGATTTTTCTGCGCTTTCTGTGTTTTCTGCGAGAGACTTTCGGTTTTTCTGACGTCCCACCCGCACGTACTACCAGCGGTAAGTGAACAGTTGGGAATGAGGAATTTGGAATGAAGAATGAACGAGGGTTATAAAAAAAGAGAGGGTCGTTTTTAAATCGTTTACTGTTAAATATATTGAATTTTAAGAGTGAATGGCATAGCCATGATTGACATATCAGCCTCGGGTTTCAATCCGAGGAAGGAGGTTACACCCCTAATCCAGAGGCTCGCACGATGATTGCCTTCGAGCAGAAAGGCGCTTTCCGAGCCAATACGGACGTGATTGTCTTTTAAATGTAATTACTGGAATTTGATTTTTTTATATTTATAAGTTTTGGGTGGAGGTAAATGCTTTTGAGATTTTTACCTACATGTTCGTTACTTTTTGCATTGCCCAAAAAGTAACCAAAAACGCTAGTCAGAAAAATCCTTCTCCCCGCAGGGCCCACGCAGGCCTGTCTGCCTATAAAATAACACTTTTCGATCTGCATTGACAGGCAGGCCTGTCTGCCGTGAATACCTAGAGTATAAATATATCATCGACAGGCAGGCCTGTCTGCCTACAAAATAACACTTTTCGATTTGCATCGACAGGCAGGCCCGGTTTTCTGACCTCCTGCCCGCAAGTGACACCACCGGTTGGTTGTTAAAAATCTATCTCAAAAATCTCCATAAGCCTGAAGGGCTTAAATCTCTAATAACCCTGGGTAAGGTATTAAAGTAATTATTTTATGCACTGACATCTCCTCACACCGTAACCCAGGGACAGGAATTGCCTCTAAGATCCAGAGGCTCGCAGGATGATTGCATTCGTGCTAAAATGCGCTTTCCGAGCCGATATGGACGTGATTGTCTTTTAAATGTAATTACTGGAATTTGATTTTTTTATATTTATAAGTTTTGGGTGGAGGTAAATGCTTTTGAGATTTTTACCTACATGTTCGTTACTTTTTGCATTGCCCAAAAAGTAACCAAAAACACTAGTCAGAAAAATCCTTCTCCCCGCAGGGCCCACGCAGGCCCGGTTTTCTGACCTCCTGCCCGCAAGTGACACCACCGGTTGGTTGTTAAAAATCTATCTCAAAAATCTCCATAAGCCTGAAGGGCTTAAATCTCTAATAACCCTGGGTAAGGTGTTATAGTAATTATTTTATGCACTGACATCTCCTCACACCGCAACCCAGGGACAGGAATCGCCTCTAAGATCCAGAGGCTCGCACGATGATTGCATTCGTGCTAAAAAGCGCTTTCCGAGCCGATAGGACGATAATTGTCTTTAGATCTGACCTGAAAACCTAGATTTTTCTTTTGTAAGGAAATTGATATTTATAAAGACTAATTGGTAACTAGAATATTGCTGCTATTTACTCTTATGGTCGTTACTTTTTGCATTGCCCAAAAAGTAACCAAAAAGGTTAGTCAGAAAAATCCTTCCTCGCTCTAGGCCACCGCTGGCCTGTCTGCCTATAAAATAACACTTTTCGATCTGCATTGACAGGCAGGCCTGTCTGCCGTGAATACCTAGAGTATAAATATATCATCGACAGGCAGGCCTGGTTTTCTGACCACCTCCCCGCCAGTACTGCAAGCGGCTAATGGTAAATGAAACGTGAACGTGATTTTTAATCCTAATAAATCTAAAATCTACCCTCTAAAATCTAAAATAATCAATCTGCGCCAAATCCGTTCAATCTCCTGGATCTGTGAGAGGTTTACGGTTTTCTGACGTCCCGCCCGCAAGTACTGCCAGCGGTAAGTGAACAGTGGGTTGGGAATGTGGAATGAAGAATGATGAATTTAGAATGAATGATGTGAGATCCTAAAGACCAGCCAGGGTTGTGTGGATTGTTAAGTGTTCAGGGTAAATGGTTAAGTGTGGGGGGCTCTACATATTAACTTTAAACATTGAACATTTCATCAGTGGATAGTTAAGTGTTCATGTTTAAATGAGGACTTCACTACATTTCGGTTACTTTAAGGGGAAGAATAAGTTGATTTTTTGACAAAGTTTTAACGTTTTTTGGAAAAATGACACCTTAGGTGACAGAGTGATTTGGGAGATAAATTATTGATTTTTAGTTTTATACACGTAAAAACACACAGTTTTATGCAAGTAAAAAAATATATTGAACCGATCATCCTTTGGCTTTTGATCCTGATGTGGACTTATACTGGGGTCAGTAAGTTGATTGATTTTGGTGGCTTTCGAGGTGCTATTTTGAATCAGCCATTTCCTAATGCCATTGGGGAGTACATGAGTATTCTGATACCTGTGGTTGAGATCGGGTTAGCGCTTTTGCTGATTGGTGAAAGAACAAGAACCTTAGGCATGATTGGATCAATTGCTTTGATGAGTGCATTTACAACTTATGTGGGATTGGTTTGGGTAGGAGCATTTGAACGAGTGCCTTGTGGATGTGCCGGGATCATTGAGCAACTTGGCTGGAAGCTTCACTTTATTCTGAACATTGGTCTGCTGCTACTATCCATTACAGGAATCCTTATTAGAACAAACACTTAATTATAAAAAAAAACTACCCGATTCTATGGGAATGATGTACTAGGTAGAATCAGCATTGTACCCAGGTAGCAAGAAGGGGAATCCGAAAACCTTTAAAAAGAGTAGGATAACAACCAAACGGTTTTACTGCCTTTTTTGAATGTTAAAAAAAGGAGTTTGTTATGAGTTCATTCATAAAACGAGTACCATTATTTGCATTTGTATTGGCTGCTGTATTTGCTTTTGCGTTTACGCAGCCGAAAAGTGCCATAGAAGGACAGTTGTTTGCAAATGTCGGAGGAGAGTGGCAACCAATTCCTGATGTTCCTCCTGGAACCACCTACTTATGCGATGGAGAGGAGGAAATTTGTACGGCTAAGTTTCTTAACGATGATCCAAGCGATATGAATAACCGAATTCAAGGATCAGAAACTATTGGTTTTTACATTGAACTTTAAATTGGAAAAGGCTGCCATTTGTGTGGCAGCCTTTTTTCCTATCTTGGATTTTGTGGGATAGTATTTCTTGAAACTTCTCCGAATGGAATTAAATAAGTCCATTTGGGTTCTCTTGGAATCAAGGTAAATACATTTTCACCTACAGTCTTAGAAAGTGTTTCTGTCAATCTACCTTCGACCATCATCCTTCTCAAATCAGTCCATCGAGTTCCTCTAAATACCAATTGTTTATGTTTCTCTTCAAAAAGCATTTTTAATGCATCACTTTCATTTTGAAAATCAACCGGAATAATTTCTCCATCTTTAAATCTAAACTTCAATAAATGATTGACCAAAGCAGATGCTTCTTGATGATTTCCATTCCTAAGTTTGGCTTCTGCTAAAACAAAAATAGTCTCATCAACAGCTAATCCACCGAAGGAAAGTAGATTTCCCGTATAGGACCCTTTAAAATTGATGAGTCTGGTAGATGGATTCAATTGAAAGAAAATTGACTTTCTAAGGTCATCTTCATCATAAGAATTTATAAAGGATTCATCAAAATGAATTTGATTAGAAAATTGGCTGATAGATAATTGAAGGCAATAATAAACCTGTTCAACATTAAATGCAGGAATTGGTCTTGCTGCCGAGGGATTTAATTCATTGTAGTCCAGCAGATCATTTTTTAGTGCGTACGATTTGCTAGCAAATTCCTCTGCTAATTGAAACTCTGAAATTATCAAATAGGATTTAGCGAGCATCAAATAAGCTGCTGCTTTACTTGGTCGTGTTAGGATTGGCGTATCCGTTGGAAGCAAATCAGAAGCTTGCAATAAATCATCAATTAACTTTCGATAGGTAATTTCAAGTGTCTCCCTATCATATCTTAAATTAATATTTGAAGCCGTAGGGTACGGCAAGCCAAATGAGTTTCCCGCTGTACTGGGTGAATACGGATCAGCAAACAACTGAACCAAATTGAATACTGCAAAACCTCGGCAGAATAGTGCTTGTCCCTTGATTCTATTCCACTCATCATTCCTTTGATTGGCAGGAATTCTTTCCAGTCCTTCAAGAACCAAATTTGCAACAAAAACCTGTTGATAAGGACGATTCCAATCACCTAAATTTTCTTGTGCAATAAATGCTTCTGGATCCCAAGAGTAAAATTCCCTTGCCACTAAATTTATTGCGTTGAAACCTTGCTCTGTTATTTTGAATTCATCTGCTGCAAATACAAAGCCTCCGGGGGTTTGATTAAATACCTGATCACTATTGTCAAGCAAGGCTTGTAATTCAGAAAGGCTCTCTGGAATAACGAAGGTTTGTTGTGGTTTTTGGTCCAAAAATGAATCACAGCTTATCATAATAGATCCAAAAATCACACATATCATTTTTATTTTTATTCGATTCATAGGATGTGCACGTTTATAATGGTTGATAATTAATCATAATTATTTTTTAGAATTTCATTACCAAAATTGGCTAACGGATTCATTTATAATGAAAAGGAAGAGGTTCTAGAAGTCAACTTTTAAGCCTACTGAAATACTAGTCAAGGGTCTTGCTAACTGAAAATCAGGATCTAGAACATCGTTACTTGCTTTCCATAAAATCCCTAGATTATTAGCATAGAAATAAATTTCTGCTCTTTCAAAGGGAATTTTTGGTATTTCATTTTTTGATAGTTGATAACCCAATCTAATATCCTGTAGTCTGATATGATCCCCTCTTTCAACAAGTGCTTCGGAAAATAAAAATAAATTGTCTCTATTTATATTAGCAATGGCTGGAATAGAAGGAACCGAAGTAGTTAACTCATCTCCTGGGCTTCTCCATCGGTTGTTAAAATCTGCATGATCACCGCTTCCTAATAGAACATTGGTATAATTTACTGAATTTCTTCTGTAGTAATATCCAAGTCTATAGCTTATGTTTAAAGAAAGATTAAACCCTTTCCATTGGATTGTATTTCTAACTGCTCCAAAAGAAGTAGGTCTTGCCGAACCATGGAAGATTAAATCTTCGGGGCTTGTTGTTGAAATAATAGAGTTAAAATTCGTACTTGGCTCCCCGTTCAATAAACCAATTGGATCACCTGTATTAGGATCAAGTCCTACAAATGGAAAACTATAAACAGAAAACAAAGGTCTACCTTCAAAAGGTACAGGATTAAATGCCCCCATTCCTGCACCAGCTTGTACATAAGCCAATGATGTTTCCATTCTATTATAAGTGACAACCTTTTCTACTATTTTTGAGAAGAATACATCAGTCGTCCAGCGGACTGCTTTATTTATATTGATGGTTCTAATATTTATATCCATCCCCCAACCTTCGGTCTCTGCAAAATTTCCTCTAAATTCAGTAATGCCTGATGAAGGTGGGAACCCCGTAACCCCAATCAAGTCAACCGCATTTTTTCTATAGAATTCCATAGAACCCGATAACCAATCATTACGTGTTGCGAAATCATATGCTATATTCAACATGCCAACCCGTTCCCAACGAAGTTCGGGATTGGGATTTGAAATTATCACTCCCGTAGGTAAACCCAAGATATTATTTGTAGCAAATCTTGCAATTGCCAATGAGGAGATGCTGTTATCTACGTTTCCATTGTAGCCATAGGTAAGTCTCAATTTACTGTATGGCAACCAGTTTACATTGTAAAAGCTTTCTTTACTGAGATTCCAAGCTGCCCCTCCTGAAAATAATGGCACCCCTCTAAGGTTCGTATCTACACCGAAAATATTCGATAAATCCCTTCTTAAACTTGCGGAAAGCACATATTTTCTATTTAAAGTATAAGAAGCATTTCCAAAAAATGAGATAAATCTATCGTAAAAACTATTAACGGAATTGCCATAAGGTACTCTAAGTTGTTGAGCAGGAACGGCATTGTTTCTAAATAAGGACACGAAATCAACAGGGAGATTAACCGCATTCTCCCGCACATACCCATACAAACGCTTAGATGATAAGTTAGATTCTAATAGCTTAAATTCTGAACCTCCCAAAATCACTAATTCATGATTTTCCCAAATTTTTGAATAATCCGTTTGAAGTCTTAGCGAGTGAGAAAATGATGAAACATAATTAAAATCCCCGATACCACCCAATGGAATTGCCCTTTGTAAACTGCCATCTGCCAAAACTTGGGTGAACTGGTTTATTAAATTTCTACTGAAGTATGAATCCAAGGGTCGGTACAATAATCTCTCAGTATTTGCCTTCCAATATTGGTATGATAGCGTAGCTGAAAAACCTTCTTTTATTGTATACTTTAAGGCAGAATTTATCCGGATGTCCGTTGTTTTAGAGGAATTTTGATTGATATTTAACTCATCTAAAGGTCTGAATTGCCAATCCAATAAACCCCTATCTATTGCATTATCTGTTATGCTTCTATTAAAATCTCTCGGAGTTACTATTGGCAACCCATTTTCATCGCGCAGGCTGTAATAGATTGGCAAAGGCCTTGTTGCAGTTAAACCTATGGAAGAGACTCCTTGGTTTGGTGAATTTTGGGTCGATTGGACAAAATAAACACCTGCATCAACTTCCAGCTTTTTACCTACACTAAATATTTGCCTAGTATTGAGAGTGACTCGCTGATTGGAATTAAACTGTAAGTTTTCATCATTTCTATCCAATCCTAGTCCAAAGAAAAATCTATTGGTCTCCCCTCCTCCCATTGCTTGCAAGGAATATTGACGGTTAAAAGATCTCCTAAAAACATCATTGGTCAAGTCATTTCTAAGATCATTGGATGCCAATCTATCCAAAATTAGTCTCCCCTCCTCTTCGCTAATTAAACCATCTCTGATACCCAATAAAGTTTCTGCCCCCAGAGGTATGGGAGGCCTTGAGATACTGTTTCGCTGGTTATCCCAAAAACCTCTATCAAAAAGTATTTTTTCGGCTTCTAATACATCAGAAGCATTCATCACAGGTAAATAAAATTGATCGGGAACCTCAATAGATGTAAAATTGGAATTGAATGAAAATTTAGTTGGCTGATTGAATTTTCCCTTTTTTGTAGTTATCACAATTACTCCATTGGCAGCTCTAACTCCCCATATAGATGCGGCAGCTGCGTCCCGCAAGACAGTAATACTTTCAACATCGTTTGGATTTACTGTACTTAAATCGCCATCATAGGGAAAATTATCTATAATAATTAATGGACGACTGTTTCCAAATATGGTGCTTCTACCCCTAATATCAATGTCCAAATCTCTGTTGACATTTCTCCTATTGAAGATCAGACCTGGTGTAATATCTTCCAATCTGTCAATAAGATTGGTACTTACACGCCTGTTAACAAGTTCTTCATCTAGTTGAACAAATGAACCGGTTGCTCTTTCTTTGGGCAATTGTTGATACCCAGTAGACACCACTTCTACATTCATTAAATCAAGCCCCAAATCCTTTAATTGTATGTTCAGGAAGTCCTCAGAAACGTTGCTAGGACTTAGCTCTCTCGTCTCAAAACCAAGATATGATATGACCAGCACATCATTAATTGAATTTAGGATAATTTCGAATCTACCATCTCTATCAGCAATCACACCTTTCTTAGTATCCTTGATCATAATGGTCGCACCGACCAAAGGTTCTCCAGTTGATTCTGATGAGACACGGCCTTTTTGCAGTCTGCGTATATCTTGGGCTTTTCCATAAAAGGAAAAAAGGCACAACAAAATCAATAGTATATGCTTTGTTTTCATGGCTTTATAAATTTTGGGTTGTCTCGAATTACCAGTTTAGAAACTGGGTTCAATTCTTCTTCTAAGACTAAATTGTAAGCAGCAAGTGCTTTTTGTAAATCTTCTACACTTCTAAGATTTGCTTCAATGGAAAGATCAACTGGGAAATCTATACCTGTTTTATTTAGTATTAATCGATGGTCTCGTTGGAGGTACATGCTATTAAGATGAACTACCAACATTTCTAAGGTTGTATTTTGAAGCTCACCTGAAATACCAGAAAATGCATATTTTGAAGGTCCTCCCTTGGATTTCAAATGTGAAGGATCACCAAGCGATTTAAGCGCTAATGTTGGGGAATTTCGTTCTTCTACTGAAATTAAATATTGGGGAAAAAGCTTGATTAATTCGGATTTCAATAAGGCCCACTTTTGTTCTTCAGGAATATCTGGAACAATCAACTCAAAGCAGAAGCTGTTTCCCTGCTGTTTCCAAATTTTATATTCTTCCCCAGTTTTTTTTGTTGTGACTTTCTCAGGATCTTGGACATCAATTTCGATTAGTTTATTATGAAAAATATTTTTACCATCACTAAAACCTATTCTCATTAGGTGTTTTATAGAAGTATTTGTAAAAAGAAATTTTTTTATCCTTTTCTGATCGTCCCTAATAAGATCATATTTTCCTGGAAATCCATCAATTGGACCTGTAAGAGCCGATTGATAATATATTGGTGTATTCCCAAAGTTTGGATTACCTGCCAACAAGGGTTTGTAGGGGTCTACGTCAATTATCTTATCTCTTTTTGATCCCAATACTGTTGCCTGCCCATTAATAACCTGCTCGATTTTCTCTTCCGTGATATCATTTCCGTAAGTGGAAGCGATAATTTTTCCATCGGGACCTATCCAAACGTAATGGGGAAGGGTTTGGTGAGGAAATAAAACTCTTAGAATGTTGTCATTGTAAACCATGGGGATTTTTAAATCCCTTAGTTTTTGGGTTCGGCTAAAGAGCTTTTCAACCTCATCTTTTGATTGGTAAGTTACAGGAAGGATTTTTAGCTTTCCTTCATAAATTTTATTCAGTTCAGCAGTTTTAGGGAAACTAGCTATACAGGGTGCGCACCAAGTAGCCCAAAAGTCCAGGATCAAATAGGACCCTTTAAAATCAGCTGTTTGAACTGTAGCAACATCATTGAAAAGCAAATTTTCGAGTAGTATATCCGGTAGGAAATCGCCTACTTCCAGTGGCTTTATTTCTTGGAAATCTGTTGATGTTTGAGCAAATCCTTTTTGTGACATCAAGAATAAAATCATCAACATGAAGGAGTAAATTTTAACTTTCATAGGTATGACTTAAATTGTTAATACTATTAAAAATAAGGAGACCGAAAGCCTTCCAAAGACTTAGCCTTCGGCCTGGAAGCAAGCTTCCCTCCCTGTGCAGTATCGTCACCTTGTGTGAATCCGCTAGCTACATTTGGGTTTGGTTGATCGTTAACCTTATGAGGAGAGTTTCAGGGAGCCTGTGGGGGATAGCAACTTTTGCTAGGTTCAGGGGTTATTATTGTTTATCTGCATAGGATTTATGTGAGTTGTTTTTTGATGGAACATGTTGGTTTACTTTGAGGTGGAGAAGAATTAGATTTCTTGCCAGCCTCAGGATACAAGGGTACTTTGCTCCTAGGAAAATGACTGCTCTTAACGAATGTTCATTACAGGAATCGGACTTGTATTGATCTTGGACTCCCCGTTTGATACTTCGATAAAGGCATGGCAAGGCCAGGAAGCATGAGTTGATAATTTTTTTCATGCATTTAAGTATGAGGCAAAGTGGAACTTCCTACCAAAAGGGCAGTCCTCTTCCATGCTACCAGAGCGGCAACTATTACCCGATAGAAATAAATGGAATACATTTCCCATGATCTTCTGCAGCAGATCGGGAGTACAAGGAACAGGGAATCCGGACGGGTGGCAGAAAACGCCACTCCTCCCCTTCCTTACCGAGGGCTATTTATCAAACCGGAGATTTGATAATATTCTTTAAAAGTTCAAATAGGGTCAATGTGCGTGAAAAATGCAGGTCAGCAATCGCATCGCTAATCCTTAATCCATCTATGGGGAAAGATCGAGAAAAGGCCGTACAAGATGATACTGGTTCCATTGCATTTTTTAATTTATATGGAACGTCTCGTTAAGCAGTTAATCTAGCCTTTAAAAATAAGAGGCGTGAACTCTACTTGTTCAAAACTAGGTACCTAGGATAGACCTTGAACACGAACAAGTGAGCCCACGCCAATGGCGTGAGCATTTCACTTATTGCCTCGTGTTCATTGAAATTTCCTAGGTTTCAGTTTCGAGACGTTAAGTGCGATGCTATCAAATAGAAGAATCGCAAATCTAAACAACTTCAAATAGAAAAGTTACTTCTATTTTATTTTTGCTTAGATATAACTAAGCGTAAAACTAAGTAAGTTTTTTGAATTTGCAAATAATAATGGGGAAAAAAAGCAAATTTGATATTGCAGTTGTAGATCATATACGAGAACTTAGAATTAGTAAAGGCTATTCTCAAGATGATTTTGCTGCATTTTTAGAAACTTCAAGGGGTTTTATTGGGCAAATTGAAAGCCCTTTATCTCCGAGTAAATACAATTTAAATCATTTAAATAGATTAGCATTTGAAATGAAATGTTCTCCCAAAGACCTTATACCTGACCAATCTTTTTGGGAAGAATTGCCCAAAAAACAGAAATAACACTAATCTTGATAGTTAAATTTTTCCAGAATTGAATTCATTTCCTCATTTGTTGGATTGATAATTTTTTTTGTGACAGGGTTAGCTAAATAGTTCAAGAAGCTGACCAAAAAATCTTCTTTTTTAAAATCCCTTCCCAACCTTTTTTGAAAGCAGCTCAGACAAAGAAACCCCTTCCCTACTCCATGTTTTTCCCATAACTCATCTGTGACGGTAAAGAAATTAGTTTTTCCTTTTTTGGTATCGATCCCACAATCGTAGCATGAATAGTTTTTTTTCATAGGTCTATCAGGTTGGACAAAGGCAAAATAGTACAATCTGAGTATTAGTGTTGTATTTTTCGGGATAAAATACCCTGATCAGGGTATTTTTTAGGTGATGGGGAATGGGTAGATTTGGGGGTAATTGAGGAATAACCTCAATTTATTGCGCTATTTGTTCCATTTGGTCTACATAGCTCAATAGGTTGCGTGAAGAGAATCGTTATAGCCAATGGTAGGACGCCCGTTCCAAAGACGACCGACCTAAAATTTAAACATTAACACAAAGACAAACCATTTTGACAGGTGAACACAGACATAGAAACTATACAACAAACGGACAGCGAGTAAGCCGACACTCATTGCCGACCCTTCTGTGTATTATTTTTTTTCCCACCGCACAAAATATTTTAAAATTCTGCCACCGCACAATTGGCACATTTGCAAGCCGCACAAGCCAACGCACAAACCCAAGCTTGCAAAAGAGCCAATTCTCCCACCCGCTACAGGACGAGAATGGCCGTTCTAAAACTGAAAATTCGTACTTTAACCGACTAAATTATATTTCATATTAAATAATGGCAAACCAAAACCCAGAGCAAATAGCAAGAGATAACATTGACAAGCAGTTGACTGCTTGTGGCTGGGTTATTCAAAGCATCAAACAAATTAATTTGAATGCTAGTTCTGGGGTTGCTGTAAAAGAATATTTGACAGATGTTGGTCCTGCGGACTATGTTTTATTTGTTGATGGAAAACCTTGTGGAGTAATTGAAGCTAAACGAGAAGAAGAAGGTCATAGAATGACTGTACATGAAGGACAAGGTGAAGACTATGCAAATGCTAAACTCAAACATCTAAAGAATGAACCATTGCCTTTTGTGTATATCAGCACAGGAGAAGTAACAAGGTTTACGGACTTTACCGACCCAAAACCAAGAGCAAGAGAAGTCTTCAGTTTTCACAGACCTGAAACATTAAGAGATTGGGTAAAACGAGACAAATCACTTCGTAGAAGATTATTGGATTTACCTGCTTTGCAAACTGATGGTTTGAGAGATTGTCAAATCAACGCCATCACAAAACTTGAAACGTCATTCAAAGAGAACCGACCTAGAGCCTTGATTCAAATGGCAACAGGTTCAGGAAAAACTTTTACTGCTATAACTGCCATTTATCGCTTGTTGAAATATGCAAAGGCAAAACGAGTTTTGTTTTTGGTTGACACAAAAAACCTTGGCGAACAAGCAGAGCAGGAATTTATGTCATTCGTTCCAAATGATGACAACAGAAAGTTTACTGAACTTTACAGCGTTCAGAGACTAAAATCAAGCTACATAGCAACCGACAGTCAAGTTTGCATAAGCACAATTCAGCGTTTGTATTCCATTTTAAAGGGAACCGAGTTAGAAGAAGCAGCCGAAGAAGAAAATCCAAACGAGAGAAAATACCAACCAAAGGAAATACCGCCAATTGAGTATGATGGCAAAATGCCGATTGAGTTTTTTGATTTCATTGTAATTGATGAATGTCACAGGAGCATTTACAATTTATGGAAACAAGTTCTTGAATATTATGATGCTTTTGAAGTTGGCTTAACAGCCACTCCCGACAAAAGAACCATTGGTTATTTTGACCAAAATCTGGTTAGTGAATATTCTCACGAAATGGCGGTTGCTGATGGAGTTAATGTTGGATATGAAGTATTTATCATAGACACAAAGGTAACGCAACAAGGTGCTACACTTTGGAAAGGCGAATACATTGAACACCGTGAACGCCTGAGCAGAAGAAAAAGAATGGAATTGCAGGATGAAGATGAAGAATATTCAAAACAGCAATTGGATAAGGATGTAGTAAATCCAAATCAGATAAGAACCATCATTCGCACTTTTAAAGAGCATTTACCGACCATTTTCAAAGACCGTTACGATAAGAACGGAAATTTTGAAGTTCCTAAAACATTGATTTTTGCAAAAACAGATAGCCACGCAAACGACATAATTGATATTGTACGTGAGGAGTTTGCCGAAGAAAATAAATTCTGCAAGAAAATCACATACAACAGCGAAGACCCAAAAAGCACCTTGGCTCAATTCCGTAACGACTATCATCCAAGGATTGCGGTAACGGTAGATATGATTGCCACTGGTACAGATGTAAAACCATTGGAATGTTTGCTTTTTATGCGAGATGTAAAGAGCAAAAACTACTTTGAACAGATGAAAGGCAGAGGCACACGAACTATTGATTTGGATAGTTTACGAAAAGTAACGCCTACTGCAAGATTCACAAAAGACCATTTTGTAATTGTTGATGCCATTGGTGTAACCAAGAGTTTAAAAACAGATAGCCGACCTTTAGAAAAGAAACCTGGCGTTCCGCTAAAAGATTTGCTTCAAGCTATTGCAGTAGGTGCAAGAGAAGAAGAATTGTTTACCTCTTTAGCTAACCGACTTACCCGATTAGACAAACAAATCACAGAAAAAGAGAAAAAACAATTTGCCGAAAAAGCCAATGGCAAAAGCGTTTCGCAAGTGGTAAAAGAATTGTTGAATGCTTTTAATCCTGATGTTTTAGAAGAAATTGAGAGCAAAGTAAGAACTGAAATGGCAGGTGCTGCTCCTGTAGAGATTGAAGCGAAAATCAAAGCACAAACAGAAACACTGCAAAACGAAGCAGCAAAAGTATTTACAGGTGAACTAAACGAATACATTGAAAATGTTCGCAAAGCACACGAACAAAAAATTGACTTAGCAAATCCTGATGAAGTTATTCACGTTGGTTGGGACAAAGACAACACCAACAAAGCAAATGAAATCATTACTAGTTTTTCAGAATGGATGCAAGAGAACAAAGACGAATTAATGGCATTGCAGATTTTTTACAACCAACCCTTTAGAAGAAGAGAATTAACCTATTCAATGATAAAAGAGGTTTTGGAAAAACTCCAAAACGATAAACCTTCCCTTGCTCCTTTGAATGTATGGAGAGCTTATGAGGCATTGGAACAATGCAACGGCTCACCAAGGAACGAACTAACAGCAATTGTTTCTTTGATTCGTAAAATCAGTGGATTAGATAGCACATTGACGAGTTATGATAAAATAGTGGACAAAAATTTTCAGGATTGGGTTTTCAAGAAACAAGCCGGAGCAACCAAATTTAACGAAGAACAAATGCAATGGCTGAGAATGATTAAAGATTATGTAGTGAATAGTTTCCATATTGACAAAGACGACTTTGATTTAAATCCATTCAACGCACAAGGTGGGTTGGGCAAAATGTGGCAATTGTTTGGAGAACAAACAGAAGAAATTATTAACGAATTAAATGAGGCACTGGCAGCATAATGAGTGGACTATTTTTAAACTTCTATCAGGTAGATATTCCTACAAAAGCTGCTTCAATTGATTCAGTTGAGTATAGCCCCTACGCTTCAAAAGAAGCCTTCATTGGCTTAAAAAAAAGTTTTCCAAATCTTTCATTTTATCGTGATGATGATAAAATATTACTTTGGAAGAATTCAAACGAGTCTGAATTCCCTGAAAATACCGTATCAATTAATATTGACTTTACCGAGAAAGCAAAAGTGCTTTCCAAAATACTAGAAAGGTCTATTATTGATTTCGTAGAACCCAAAGGATATCGAATATTCAAGAATAAACATTCAAACTCTTGGGGGATTATATCTTCAAAAGATGTTTTAAACGGAAGTATTGAAGGCTTATCTGTAAACAGAATTGTGCATTTTTCGCCTTGCTTTTTTTTCAAGGAAAGCAAATTGCTTTTGGGCTTTTCTTTATCTACTTCACTCAAAAACTCTTTTACTTGGAGTAAATCAGAGTTTGAGAAATATGGCATTGACATTAAAGGATTAAAAGGTGATGATAATAGAATCTTTGCAAACAGGCAATCAATAAAGCGTTTTATAGAAACCAAAGGAGCAACAACTAAATACGACCAAATAATTAATGAGGAAAATAAAAACTCAAAATGCTTTGCAGTAATTGATGGCTTTTACAAATGGCTTGATAAAAACAGAACGGAAATTAAATTGCCTTTTGGACTAGCAATAAATGCTATTTCTAAAAAATACTTGCCTTTTGAAGATGAATTAATCAAGCCCGAAATAATTGGAAAGCCACAGAGATATTTTTATAGTAACCGCAAGAACACACAAGGTTTAAAATATTACGACCAAATGGTTAAGGCTTATCAACCTTATTCATTGGAGCTTTACCAAAACAAACAAATCAATATTGGTGTGATTTGTCCTTCTGAATATCAAGGCGAAACAGAAGGTTTTGTAAAGAAAATTGAAGCAAAACTAAAAGAGGTTTTCCATTTCAACTCTTTGAACTTTCATTTTAAAACAATCGCAGGAAAAGAATTAGAAAATTACAAGGAAGTGCTTTATGATGAGGCTTTACAGAAGTGCGACTTGATTTATGTAATCGTAAATGAAGCCCAAGAAAAGCTAAGTCCAAACAATTCACCGTATTACGTATGCAAGGCAAAGTTTATCGGTAATGGCATTCCAACGCAGGATGTTCAAATAGAAACCATAAGACAAAATCTCAATGCCTTTACTATGACCAACATTGCATTAAACTCTTATGCAAAACTTGGTGGTACGGCTTGGACAATTGAAAAAGAAGACAAACTAAAAGATGAATTGGTAATTGGCATTGGCTCCACATTATCAGAAAATGGGCAGTTTGTTTTGGGTATTGCACAAGTTTTTCATAATGATGGCAGGTATATGACAGGAGATTGCTCTCCCCTTTCATCATTTGCCAATTATGCTGAAAATTTAGAAAATCACCTTTATAAAACTTTACAGCCCTTAGTTGAGGAAATGAGCAAATCAGGCACATTCCGCTTGATTTTTCATTTGTTCAAATCAGCCAGTGAGGAATACGAATTAAAAGCCATTAATGGCTTAAAAGAGAGATTGGCAAATTACAATTTTGAATTTGCGTTGGTTCATTTGGCTTATGGGCATAATTTCAGATTGTATTACAATGATGGAAGAAATGACATCAACCAAGGAACATACATTCAATTAAGCAAACATTCTGCTTTGCTTCATTTTGTGAGCAAGAGTGATTTACCCTTGAAAATTTATTTGGATAAGCGTTCCACCTTCACAAGTTTGTTCTACATAGCAAAACAGGTTTATTGGTTTTCACACTTGTCGCACAGAAGCTATATGCCGTCAAAGAGAACCGTTACCATAATGTACCCTTCACTAATGGCAAGAATGACAGAAGAACTCAAAAAAGTAGAAGGTTGGGATTATGAAAGATTAAAAGCAGTAAGCGAAAAACTATGGTTTATTTAAGAGAGATATTAAAGCATAACAGAATGAAGTTAATTCAATACAGAAATATTGAGTTAGCTGCTTATTTGTGCGTTCAATCTTTCGAAGAATTACCAAACCATACATTTGAACTAAGCCCTGACGAAGAAATCGCTTTGATTGGTTATAAGAAAGAATCCGTTGAAGTGTCTAAAGTTGTTTCTATCATTTCAAAAGCCCCGATAAAAGGGCTAAGTGCAATTTCCAATGTATACAAATTAGCTGGCTTGTACTTATCAGCTAAAAGTGAATTAAGCCAACAAATCAGAGAAAAATATCAGCAAAGTGACTTAAAGCAAAAATACTTTCTAACTAAAATTGAACCATCGCTTAAATCACAATTAGAGAAAGAGGTGATAGCGTTGCAAAATCAACCTTTTGCTATTCTCATTAAAAGCATTTATGACATAAGTGATGTTAATGAGACCGAACTGAATACTGCTATGCAATCTGTGACAACAGTATCTGACATAGATGTTCAGTTGCAAATTCTCTTAGAAGATATTGAAAGTACATTACTAAACATCAGGTATATCAATAAGTCTGCTGATGAAGTGGTTAGAGACATTTTAAATAATTTCAGCAATGCCATTCAGAAGATAATTACGAACAGAAGAAAAGACCATCCCAATTTTGAAATTGAAGACGAATATGATGTGCAGGATATTTTGTACGTGATACTTAAATCGGTATTTCCAAACCTAAGAGATGAAGATGCAATTGCAAAGGTTGGAGCAAAAACAACTAAAATAGACCTGATAATAAGGGAAGAAAAAATTTTAGTTGAGGTGAAGATGATAAAAGCTAAAGAATCAAATGAAACACATTTCATTGAAGAATTGAAAGTAGATTTTGAATCATACCACGAATGTAAATGGTTGAGAAAACTATTTTGCTTTGTTTACGACCCTTACAAAAAGACCCGTGACATTTCAAATTTCAACGACCTGAAAGGAGACAGAATAAAAGGCGAACATAATTTTAATGTAGAAGTGATAGTTGCAAACTAATGAAAGAGATTAACAACATACCAAAACATTGGCAGGAAAAATCTTTAGGGGAAATCTTTACCATTGAAAGAGGTGGCTCTCCTCGACCAATAGAAGAATATATAACCAATGATGAAAATGGAATTAATTGGATAAAGATAGGGGATACTAAAAATGTTGTTAAATACATTTCACGCACAAAGGAAAAGATTAAACCAGAAGGAGTAAAAAGGTCAAGAATGGTTTATGAAGATGATTTCCTTCTTTCCAATTCAATGAGTTTTGGCAGACCCTACATAATGAAAACAACAGGTTGTATTCACGATGGTTGGCTAGTGATAAGGAAAAATGAAATTATTGATAATAACTATTTATACTACATTCTAAGTTCTTCTTTTCTATTTCAGCAGTTTTCTAACTTAGCGAAAGGCTCAACAGTTAAAAATCTGAATATAGAGGCTGTTAAACAGGCAGTAATTCGATTTCCCCCCCTCCCCGAACAACAAGCCATTGTAGCCAAAATAGAAGAACTACTCAGCGAACTGGAAAACGGCAAACAACAACTGCTCACCGCCCAACAGCAATTAAAAGTTTACAGACAAAGTTTGTTGAAATGGGCTTTTGAAGGGAAGTTGACTAATAAGTATGTAAAAGAAGGTGAATTGCCGGAGGGGTGGAAAAGTGTTAATGTAAATGACATTGTTGAAAAAAGTAAGCATTCCTTAAAGGCTGGTCCATTTGGTTCCTCGTTGAAAAAAGAATTTTACGTTCAAAAGGGTTATAAAATTTATGGGCAAGAACAAGTGATAATTGACGATGCTTTTTTTGGTGACTATTATATAAATGAAGAAAAATATTTAGAACTAAAATCATGCAGAGTTAAGCCGTTTGATATTCTGATTAGCTTGGTCGGAACAGTTGGTAAAGTTCTAATCTTACCTGAAAATTCTCAAGAAGGTGTGATTAATCCTCGTTTAATTAAAATAACACTGAACAAAGAAATCTATTTGCATAAATTTTTCAAGTATTACTTTGAGAGTTCATACGTGAAAAACTTTTACAGTGCAAAGGCGCAAGGAACAACAATGGACGTTTTGAACCTTGGAATAATTAAGACGATTCCCTTTCCAATGCCATCTCTAAAAGAACAACAACAAATCGTTGAAGAATTAGAAAGCAAGCTCACGGTTTGCGATAAAATAGAAGAAACCATCAGCCAAAGTTTGCAACAGGCAGAAACCTTGAGGCAGAGTATTTTGAAAAAGGCGTTTGAGGGGAAATTAATAACCACAGAAAACTTAGCTACAATATGAAAGAGACAGTAAAATGCAACCTTTATGTTGTTGGCTTAAATGGCACAGGCAAAACCGTACTTATAAGTAAGATTGTTGGTGGTGAGAGTAATTATAAGACAAGACCGATAGGGTTTGAAAATTCAGATTGGCAAATCAAATACGAAAATCAAATTATTGATGTAGAGATAAAAGAAAGAGCGTCTTTTGACCAAAGAGTTAGCAAAGAATATGAAAAAGGTTACTTAGACAATTCGGTTGTAATTGTAATGGTGAGTTCAATATTCAATGACAGTGAGAACAATTTTGATAGAATATGGAATGAATACCTAGCCAGAATTCCAAGCAATTGTATTGTTATTTTGTTTTTCAACAAAAACAAGGAAAAAGAGGTTGATAAAATTGATATAAAATCTCTTAAAGACAAATATCCATTTGTCAGAGAAGTGCTCAATTATGATTTGCAAAATGACAAATTAGATGGTTTCAATTATTTATTGAGAAACATTATTATCAACAGGTATACTGACAGACTCAATTACGCAAGAAAAATTATTAAGGAAAATTTACTCACCAAAAATCCCGAATTAGATTTAGGAAACTGTTCTCTTACTAGCCTCTACGAGATTGAAGAACTTTTCGAAAATACTCATATTGAAAAGCTTATATTAAGTAATGAATGGGCAGCTTTTAGAAATATCAAATGGCATAAAATAACTAGCAAAAATCAACAAGAGAAAAATTCCTTGGGTGACTTACATCCTAATCTAAGTAAACTTAAAAACCTAAAACATTTAATTGCTGGTGGTGATTGGAATGATGGCAAATCCTGGTGGAACAGATGGCGAATTTATGATTTAAGTCCAGTTTTAAGTTTGTCAAACTTAGAGTACTTAAATGTTAGTAACAACAAGATTAGAAATGTACCAACATTATCTAAACTCAAAAAATTAAGAATATTACACCTTAATAATAATGAAATTACAAATGTTAATATCCGAAGTAACTCCATTTCATTGGAAGAGATTTATCTAAGCAATAATCAATTGACATCAGTATCATTTGTAAAGTTCTTGCTTGTTGCCAAAACAATTGACTTGCACGGAAATAAAATAAAGAGTCTTGCACCTATCCAAAGTCAATTTGTAAGAATGAATGTTACCAATTCAAAATGGGAGCAGAATACAATAAACATTGCAAAAAATCCATTAGTGCAACCTCCAATGGAGATTGTAAATATCAGTAAAGAGGCTGTAATAAGTTACTTTAATGATTTATCTAAGGGCGGTTCATTTATAAATAAAGATGTTAAACTGATTTTAGTAGGGAATAGTGAAGTAGGCAAAACTACTTTGGCAAAATATCTAAATAATGAAATAGAGCTTGATAAAGAACATCCCGCTACTCATTGGCTAGAGGAGAAACAACTAAAGAGCAAGTACAAAATCGAAAAGATTAAAGATAAATGCAATATCAATTTATTTGATTTCGGTGGTCACGATTATTTTCACGACACCCATCATCTGTTTTTTAGTAAGAATACCGTTTATTTACTTTTATGGGACAAGGAGACAAACAACTTAAATTACAGAATAGTAAGCCAAAAAAACAGCAAAAAAGAAATTGTAGAAGTTAAAACTCAAGATTACCCTATTAAATACTGGCTTGAATCTATTAAGCACTTCACAAAAGAAAAGAAAACCGAAAATTTTGATTTCGAAATAGAAAAAGAAGACAAATTCAATAGCCTTGCTCTACTAATTCAAAATAAGGTAAATAGTACAGATGAGATTATGCATCTCAACAACCGTGAAATTTTTCTGAATTACCCATTTATTTTTGAGTTCGCAAATATTTCCTTAAAGCCTAAGAGAAACCTAAATCATCTTGATTCTTTGATAACCGAGTTACTTAATAAGGCGGAAATCATTGGTTCAAAATTGCCCGACTATTATCGTATCGTAAAAAACAATATTAAAATTTACGATAGGAAACCCATTCTTTCAATCAATGAGTTTAATCAATATTGTAATAGCTTCTTATCTGAGAATATTGATATTGAGCAAACAATCTTTTTAGCAGAGTACTTAAAGCAGATAGGCATAATACTATACTATCCAAACTCTAAAAATGGTGATAAAATATATATAAACAAGAAGTGGGTGATAGAGCAGATTTATAAAATTCTAGAAGGTCTTGCAAAAAAGAATGGTGAATTTGACACAAATCATATCAAAAGTACATTACCTAGAAATTGTAGCAATGAAGAAGTAAATAGCATAATTCAGTTAATGCTTGAATTCAAAATTATTTTTGAACACCCCGAGTCAAGCGGTTTTATTGCTCCTCTTTATCTTCCAACACAACCTATCAAAGCAGTTGAACTTTTTATTGATGAAAACAAAATACCTTATAGAAGATTTTTATACAGTGGGTTCATACACAAAAATGTAATACTCTCCTTTTTTCAAGAGTATGGTAAACTAGTAATTAAGGAAACTTCAAGTTTGGATAAGGGTTTATATTATTATTGGAAGGATGGTTTAGTAATTAAAGATTCTGCATCTAGTGAAATTGTTATGGTTCAATTTAACATTGGCGATTCAGAAGGTAATGCTTTTATTGATGTTGTTCAAATTAACAATGCTTCTGAAACCAAATTTGTCAAAGAAATAATCGAATTTATTAAAGCTATCAATACGGATTATGAAATTGAGGAGATGGTTACGCTTGACGGAAAGGACTACGTTTCTTTAGAAGTACTACATAATAATGCAAAAGTCGGCAAAATGATTTTTACAGAAAGCCGTATTTCAATGGATAAAGATTTAATTGTACCAGTTATAAAAGAGTTCAAACTAAAAGATTATAAGATGTTTTTATCTAATGGAATAAAAAGGAAAAAGGTAGTTATATCCTATTCTAAAAAAGACCTTGTTCGAGTCCACACACTTATTAGATACTTAAATCCATTAATTGATTTGGAACTAATTGAGCAACCTTGGTATTGCACAGTTTTAAATCCTGCTGATGAATGGGACTTGAAGATTAAATCAAAGTTTGATGAAGCGGATATAATTTTCTTTATGGTAAGTGAATACTTTTATTCAACCCCTTATATTATCGAAAAAGAAGTAAAATCAGCTATCGATAGGTATGATAAAGATAAATCTGTAAAAATAGTACCAATCATTTTAGAACATTATCAATGGGGAAGAAAAGATCCCTATAATCTACAGAGGTTTTCAGCTTTGCCATTTCAGGCTAAGCCTATTAGTGATTTTAACAATGAAAAGCTTGCTTGGAATACTATAACTGTATGCGTTCGTACAATGATTGAAAAAGATTTAGACCCTGGTAAGATTGATATAATATCAAGAGAACTACAAGAAATATATGAACGACAAGTAGAGGGTAAATTAGACTTTAATACGAAATAACAATGAGCAAAAACACATCAAGTATAGTAAGTAAAGTTTGGAGTTTCTGTAATCCCCTGCGTGATGTAGGTGTGGGATATGGTGATTATTTAGAGCAACTCACATATTTGCTTTTCTTAAAAATGGCTGATGAATACAGCAAGCCACCACACAACAGGAAATTACCTATTCCAAAAGAATACAATTGGGAAAGTTTAACCAACAAAAAAGGAGCAGAACTGGAATTGCACTATGCAACTTTACTTCGTGAATTAAGCACCGCTAAAGGAATCTTAGGTCAAATATTTACCAAGAGCCAAAACAAAATTCAAGACCCTGCAATGCTTGCCAAAATCATTGATATGATTGATAGTGAGTTATGGTTGGTAATGGGTGCAGATGTGAAAGGTGATATTTACGAAAAACTCTTAGAGCAAAATGCACAAGACGTAAAAAGCGGAGCAGGACAATACTTTACACCACGTCCATTGATTCGGGCAATGGTAGAATGTATTCAGCCACAACCTATGAAAACCATTGCTGACCCGAGTTGCGGAACAGGCGGATTCTTTTTAGCTGCTTACGATTACATTGTAGAGAATAACAAACTGGATAAAGAGCAAAACAAGTTTCTGAAAATGCAGACTTTTTTCGGTAACGAAATAGTGGCAGGGACAAGACGTTTGGCTTTGATGAATTTGTTCTTACATAACATTGGCGACATTGAAAGCGATAATTTCATTTCCCCTGCTGATGCTTTGATTGCAGCTTCTCCAACAACCTACGATTACGTTTTAGCCAATCCACCGTTTGGCAAGAAGAGTTCACAGACTTTTACCAATGACGAAGGTGAGCAAGAGAAAGACGATTTAACCTACAACCGTCAAGACTTTTGGGCAACGACAAGTAACAAACAATTGAACTTTGTGCAACACATACGTTCAATGCTTAAAACCACAGGACAAGCAGCCGTTGTATTGCCTGACAATGTATTGTTTGAAGGCGGTGCAGGTGAAACAGTTCGTAAAAAGCTTTTAGAAACAACCGACCTACATACAATTCTTCGTTTACCGACAGGAATATTTTATGCTCAAGGAGTAAAAGCAAATGTGATTTTCTTTGACAACAAACCTGCAAGTAAAAATCCTTGGACAAAAGAGATTTGGGTTTATGACTACAGAACTAATATTCACCACACCCTAAAGAAAAACCCTTTAAACATTGACGTACTAAAAGACTTCATTGACTTTTACAAACCCGACAACAGAAACAAACGAAAAGAAACATATCACCCAGAAACAAATCCCGAAGGACGTTGGAGAAAATTCAGCTATGAGGAAATCATTTCAAGAGATAAAACAAGCCTTGACATATCTTGGCTCAAAGACAAATCACTGGCTGACTTAGACAACTTACCCGACCCCGAAGAACTGGCAGAAGATATAATTGAAAACCTTGAATCAGGACTAGCAAGTTTTAGAGAAATTATGATGACACTAAATACCAAATAGCCAACGCACAAGGTGTAAGCACATTTGCAATTCGCACAAGCCAACGCACAGACCAAAAATTGCAAAAGAGCTTCCACCTTCACCACCCAAGAGAAAATTTCAAAATATTTTTTCCAACGCTTCAAAAAAATAAAACACGCAAACGCACAGACCAACACGACAAAGAAAAATGACACTGAAACTCAACAACGACAATGGTTTACAGACACGGACGACAATAACGGCAGCTTGTAACATATAAGGGCTAAACCGAAGTGTAGCGCAGCGGAATTTCGGAATTAGCCCCTGTTGACAGAAGTGTAGCGGGGTTGAGAGATGGTTTAGCTATAATTTTAGATTTTAGAAGTTAGAATTTAGATTTGGTCTGTGGATAGTTGATTGAGTGATTAGTGATTAGTTGATTGAGGGATTAGTTGTTCTTGGAGGTGTGTTTGTAATCCTTTATTTTTCAGTGTTTTTGGTGCCTTCTGCGAGCGGTTTTTGGGTTGTCTTTGGGAATGGCATCTTCCAAACAGGAGAAGGTCAATTGAAACCGGTCTATTCCTAGGATATGGTTCATGGAAATTTGTTAGTGGTCATAAAATCCTCCTACGGCGGACATGCAATTACAACTAAATTTACTAATTTAGAGGAAACAAAAAATCGTAAAACTAAGAATATTAGGTGACTTTTTTCACGGTATGCCGTTAGCTGTGATTTTAATAACCGACACAATACAATGTTTGACAGGCTAAAAAAATATTGCGAATCATTTATTTCCTTGACAGAAAGTGAAGCCGAACTAATTGACACGTATTTTGAAGTTAAAGAATTAAAGAAAAAAGAATATTTACTTCAAGAAGGTACAATTTGCAACTTCATTGGGTTTATAGCGAATGGAACTATTAGACATTTTCACATCAAAGATGGCGTTGAAAGAACGTGCGATATTTCATTTCAAAATGCTTGGGTTACAGACTTTCAAAGTTTTTTAAACAACCTTCCATGCGTTATAAATTTACAAGCAATGGAAGACACTACCATTTACTTAGTAAAAAAAGAAAACCTCTTTAAATTATATAACGATTGTCCTAAATATGAAACTTTTGGACGACTTATGGCAGAACAAGTAGCTCAACGAGCAACTGAAATTGCCATGTCATTATCTTCTGAAAAACCGGAAGAGCGTTTTCAAAATTTGCTAAAAAAGCAACCCGACCTTTTTCAGAAGGTTCCTCAAAAATACATTGCAAACTTTTTAGGCATTAGCCCAGAGAGTTTAAGTAGAATTCAAAAGAGAATACACACTAAACGAAAATCTTAACTTAAGTCATCTTCTTCAGCCTGACTCCGTATGTAAATTTGTATCTCATTAAAAACGAAAAAAATGAAATACATATTAACCACTTTGGTAAGTCTCGGAATGATGGCTACAACCAGCCTTATGGCTCAACAATTAAACTTTGAAAAAGTAAAGGCTTTTGAGCATCAATTAGATGATGTAATGGAATTGATTGACACAACTGAGTTGAAAAGCATGCTCAGAAATGTTGAAGAAGATCACAACCATAATTCATCAGAAATTAACAAAACAAGACTCGGGATTATTTATCACGAAACAGCATTAAACCTTTCCTTTTTCAATAAAAGTGAGTTTCAAGGTTATGCAAAAAAGAGTTATGACATTTTAACCGAGTTATTTAACTCCAGTGAAACTTCAGAAGAACTGTTACCTTTTATATTCTCTTACAGAGCTTCTGCTTTGTCTCTTGTAAGTGCTGAAACCAACAATTTACAACAACTTAATGAAGCGTTCAATTTATTCAATGATGCCGTAGAAAAATATTCCGCTATTTCTTACCTACCTGAGTTTTTACGTGGTAGTGTGGCAGAAAATCTTCCTTGGTTCTTCTACAAAAAAAGAAAATTTGCAAAAATTGACTTTCAATCTATTATTGATAAATACAGTCAAAATGGAGATTATGCTAATTGGAGGATTATGGGCTTTACCTATTGGGCTTGGGCGAATCAAAGACAAGGAAAAAAGTATAGAAAACAATCTTTATTATATTTGGACAAAGCAATTGCATTAGATCCAAATTATAAAGCAGGACGAAAAAAAGCAGAAGAATTAAAAATGAAATTGACTACATGAAAAACCACAGCTAGTTGAGTAGACGGCCTCGCCAACCGTTAAGTTGAGGAGGTGCACCCCCGCCTGAACGGACGGGCAGGTCTCACAAATTACTCCGACCCTCGGGGCAACCGTATCCCGATATTTAGGACAAAAAATACGGGTCCCCCCCCACCCTGTATCCTGGCTCCTCACTAAAATCTTCCACTGGAAGGTTTCTTTACGCTCGGCCCCAGTTCATTGGATTGTGGGTTGCTCCCGCCTGAATGACGTTGTCGGGCAGGATTTGAGGGAGTAGGAAAGCCCTTTAATAGCAGTATTTATTTAAATGTAAAAGAAAAATACCCAAAACAGGGTATTTTATTCACTAAATAGAATTATTCGTTTTACTTATTAATAAAAATGAATTAGTTGATAGTTTTACAAATATGATAGCTTAAAAAAACAGAAGAAACTGACTTGATAAATTCTTTAATTTGAACAGAGCTGAAAAAATCCCCCATTGTAATAATGCCATACTGCTTCTAAATAACTGGGCATATAATATTCGATGTAATTCTTTTTTACAATAGTTTTATAATAACCAATCTCTTTTTCAAATAGCTTTTGGATCATACCACTCCCATATCTAAAAATCATTAAATAGTTGGAATCATTTAAAATGACCTCAACAATTAACTGGAAATCTCCATCATCAGCAAAATCATATTCAGAAACTCTTATAGTATCAAATGAATCAATAAGTTGAGCTAATACAATTCTGCCTTTATATTCAATATTCAAATTGCACCCCCCTCCAAAGCAAACTACCTTAATTACTTCACCAGAAGACAATTTGCCCTCACTTTCCGAAAAACCATCTAAATATAGAGAAGTTGGGTTTTTACCTTCAATGATTAAGTTGGACTGTTGCGCTTTTGCAGACAAACAGACGATTGAAAAGACAAGACTCGCAAGTAAAAGTTTCATGTTTTATTGAATTAAAGATGAAATAAATTTTTTTTGCTGTTTGGACTCTTAACCTTTAAAACAATTAAACAGTTTTAAAATATTTTCGTCTTAAATCCCTCGAAGTTATTTAAAAATATTTGATTATTTCGAATGCTTCTCAAATCAATTTTAAAGCCTCGGCAAGTTCGCCTACTGGGACTTTAAAAAAAAATATAGGGTAGAAAATAAATTCAGCAAAGCCATTTCTTCCCTCCCCCCCTCCCGATTTCCAAATCTGAATTAAGTTCCTCGAGCTAGCTGAGAAGGTTTTTAACTTAATTAAATTCTAATATGTGTAAGATTATTATGGATATTCAGATAAAACAAATACAGTATTTTAATAGCTAGAATTTTATTTAATAATTAGTGCTAATCAAATTTGGTAAAGGGGAATCCAAGCCAAATGTATCATACAACTTGTATGACTGGTGGGAAGAAAATTAGGGTTGGTTCAGGGAATTGAGATAGGGATTTGTAAATTAGGGATTATTGATGAGGATTTAGATTTCTAATTAAGCTGAAACTAAGTAATCCTCTTTGCGTAATTCAAAATTAAAACAAGTCATAAAATGAAGATAACGATTCAAATTTCTTTAATCCTTCTTGGGGTTTTTTACTCAAATCTTATGTTTGGGCAAGCCACTAACTATTATCGAAATGTTGACGGAGAAATTTTTAACGAGAAAGACTACCATGACCTCAAGGAAAAACGGTTAATGGGAATGAAGGAAGTATTAAAATCAATGGAGATCTATGAAGAATTAGATTTAGAATATAGCAGAAATGACTCAATTGTTTATTCTTACAAATGGCATTTCACAGATAATGTGAAAAAGACAAAAATAGAAATTGAAAGAAAAAAAGCTTTAATTGGTAAAGAGTATCCTATAACAAATGCAGTGACATTAGATGGTCGTGATCTAAATATAGATGACTTAAAGGGTAAGCCTACTTTAATCAACTTATGGTTTACTTCTTGTAAACCTTGTATTGAAGAAATGCCAGTTTTAAACAAAATGAAGGAGGAATATAATGACAAGTTTAATTTTTTATCAATAACGTTTGAGTCAGAAAATAAGGTGAAGAAGTTTCTACAACGATTTCAGTTTGATTTTGATCATATAGTTGGATCAAAAGAGCTAACAAAAAATTTAGGATTTGAAGCATATCCCGCTAATCTATTTTTAGACAAAAATGGAATTCTTCGAGTAATTAAAGGAAATGTACCTATTGAAAAAATCGATAATGGAGAGTTTAAAATGTCTGATGGTTCGGAGTTTATAGCGATATTAAATGAATTACTGTAACGAATATTTAGCCCTGCACCAAATACCATTCGGCTCTGTCTTTTACACTGAGATTATTAATAAGCGAGAAAATTATAGCGCATTTCAATCACAATACTATAATTCTTACCAATCAGCGGTTTTAACAATCTTCACAACAGGATCCGGTGTGATAAACGTACAGTCTTACCATTTGGGGAAAAATAAAAGTTCAGAACTGGTTCAGTAAATTGAGCAAGCAATTTTTAATTATAAAAGATCTGTAGAGTCCTCGACTTCAGCTTCAGAAACTTACACTAAGGATGATTTTTATTAATAGGTAATTTTGCAACTATTCATTTTTTCTGTTTAGAATTTTGTGAATGCGTATGCTTTCAAAAGATAATCCTTATTTTAGCGTCGTTTTGGTAAAGTAAGTAAAGCGTTCATCCGAAATTTCACTATTTACTAGCTGATCTCCCATAATTAGAGCGCGCGAAAAACTAAGTCCAGAGCAATCATCCACATCTATTAACTTATGAAAGCTATTACTTTGCTGGCAGTGGTTATATTCATCTTGCCGCTCTTTCCTTGTTCTTTTGTACAAGGTCAAGGGACAATTGTTAGAAAAGAAGGTCATTTTGTAGGCAATCTCGATTTTATAGAAAGTTCAGCCACTTACAGGCAACGACCAAACAGAATAACGAGACCAAGTTATATGGGAGGCTTTCCAAATGAATATGAAGAAAATAGGATTACTGTTAAAGGAATGGTTAGTGCCGCCGTATTAACAATGGATTGGTGGTCTTTATTTGGAGAACCTGTGGAGAATTATAATTTCCAATGGACTTCCACTGGGCAGTACTATGTGAGTGTTTATGGAGGGATGGCTGCCACTATCAGTAGAAACCAATTGCAGAACTATCCAGATTTGCTCTTACGATTTGATGCGCTTAAGCCTTTAGACATCAAATTTGTTATTTATTGGCGGCACAGTGATGAAGCATATAAAAATAATCTTCATTATTCTTTTTCTTCGAGTAATCGCAATCAAAGCGTAACAACTACGATTACCACTGGGATGCTGTTTGAGCCAAGTGGCAAAAGTCCGTTAAGTGTCCCGGGCATTCGGCAAGGAAAAGGACTACAATTTATTAACCAACTATATGATGGCTACCAACATTATACTTTAAGCGATGAAGCAAAGAAAACCTGGTTGGCAGAGTTTAATAAGGCCACTAGTATTAAAATTGATGCCTTTTATGTCACTGAAATTCGTTGGCCTGTAGCCGAAATGAAAGCCATTGCGGAACTTTACTCAGCGTATGAAAATGGCACGAAAGAACCAACTCCCATGGAACAAGTTTCAAAAGCTGAGGATGAAATTAATAAGCTTTCAACTTACATCGAAAATGACTTTTGGGGTGAGACTGTTGAACCTGAGGATAGTGATTTATCAACTACGCGAGTTAACGGAAAATACGGCTTAGTGAATAAAAAAGGAGTAACTATAGTTCCTCCTATTTATGATCGAATTCACTTCAGTAGCCAAACAAAAACTTCAATCGCTCATTCAAATCCAAAGAGATTTAAAAGAGATAATTTTTACGGTGTAGACTTTTTCGATGTCGTCGTATACTCTGATAAGGGAAAAGAACTTTTTAGAGTCTCTAATGCTCAGGGCTTTATACTTGAAGATGTAAATTGTCTTTACATTCGTACGCCGACCTCTGCTTATATGTATCGCTTAAAGTCATTTGAAAAAATATGGGAAGTAGCTTACACAGATTCATATTATAGTAGAGGCAGCATAGATGGTTTTCGAGGCGACAGGGCTGTTTGGGGAAGTGAAGGAATAAATGTTCCATCTGATATTATTCAAGGTGTTATTGTCCATGAATTCATGGGGCTTGATAACAGAGGTAATATGATTGTGAAACATCACGTGTACGGAGTAACCGAATCGCAAGATGTGAGATTTATCGGCACTTTAAAGCATAATTAATCCAAGTCTCCTAAAAAAAGTATTAAAATACTTAAAATCATGACAAAACTATCATCTGCAGTGCTTCCTGTTTTCATAATGCTATTCTTTTTTAATCTGGCTTATTCCCAAAGTTCTATTGAGATCTATAATACTGCCAAATCCCAGTATGAAAGTGGTAATTACGAGAAAGCCGTTCAAAACCTAAAAATAATTGAACAAACCATCGGAGCCAATCCCAAAGTACAGTCTTTGTTGGTCTATTGCTATATCGATACCGATGATTTTATTCAAGCAAAAATAGAACTTGAAAAATACAAAATGTTGGTGCCGTATAGTGTCAGCGAAGCACACAAAGAAATTTTAGCGCAAGAAAAGTTGATCAACGAGGAGTTAGCCAAACTTGAGCAGGATCACTATCAACGGATCCAACAAGAAAGACTCGCACAAGCTCAACATGCCATCACTACGACTTATGACACACCTCTTCGGAGGCAAGTGCTAGAGACTCAAAAAATAAATGCACAAGTTATTGAGGCTAAAGAAACTGAGTTAGCAGCTTATCATCGAATGATTGCATCCAACGATGAAAAATCAGCAAGTGATTTTTATTTTACCTATCCTTCCAGTATTTATCGTTCGGAGGCCTATCAACTTTGGCAAGAACGTTTTTTGGCAAATGCTTCAACGATGCGTGATGAACAGGCATTAAGCAAATTGAATTCATTTAAAAGCACTTTTGCTTCACCACCTGCCTCTTCCACCACCATGGACCAAGCAAGGCAATTGTATAATCAAAAGTGGACGAGTACGTACAATTACTACAATACTCAATATTTAACTAATAAGGCAACCATACAGAGAAAGGAAACCAAAGAATGGTTGAATCTTATGTTGTTTACTGCTGTGATGTATGGGGTCGGTTATGGTGTTGAAAATTATTTAATTGAAAGTACTGATTCACCTCAGTATTACGGTGAGATTTTTGCGGCAGGTTATTTAACATTAAGCTTAATTATAGAAGCTCCATGGACTAAAACTAAAACAAGTAGGGAGCAAAACAGGAAAATTTTACAAAAGGTGAATCAATATAGTAGACAACCTAGTTTTTAAAAAATAGCAGCTACTAAATTAGATTACCCTGTCACTGAAAAGTTGACTATGGGAAAATTTCTACTATTGCATTAATCTGGAAATAACTTAAAATTTTTCAAAGGGTTTTATATAACCATTTTTGACCCATTTTACTGATAATCATCCATTGAAAGAATTGCTTCTGTCTTGATATCATTAGAATATTAAAATCACTTTAAGTTAATTTTGAAAAAAATTATTTTTTTCAAAATAGATAAACTTAAATCACTACATTTAAAAATAATCTTTGATTACTTACTGGCTAACAATATGATAGCTATGATAATTGAGTTATAGAGTAAAGAAAAATTAATTAGAAGAAGTATTTGAAAATTTCAAGTTGGGGAAAGGACCAATTTCATTATTAAACCTAACCATACCGTCATATGGACTCAGAAAAGATATTGTTGGTTTTTTTAGGCATTTTTATTTCTACGGTGTTTCAGCTTATCAGTAGTTATTTTACAAAAAAAACTGATAAGTCTCTTAAACACACGGAGCAACTCAAACTTTTGACGAGTGAATTAGAAGACTTAATTAGGCATTGCATAGCAAATCAAGAGGTGTTACATGCCATTAATTTTGAGAAAGGAGTTCCGTCCATGTTACATTTTGAAAAAATGAAGGTTATGGAGTCTTCTTTGATATTTTCTCAAGAAACATTTAATGTTATTGACAGTAAATTCACCAGACATATCAATAGGTTGAAGTTGGAAATCAGAAACATCAATTTAGAAATAGACTATGTGATTAAATACAGGCAAGGTGATGATTTTCAATTGCCGGTATTTAAGGAATATTTTGAGTATTTACTTCTAAAAACAAATACCATTGTAAAGAATTTACCTAGTAGATTGGGAGAATTGATTAAAGTAGATGATCAAATTCTTAAAAGAATTGAACAATACAGGCATGAAAGTCGGGTCAAGACAATTATTTATGACTGATAGACCACTAATTAAGTTAGGGTATAGAAGAATTGATCAACTGATTAAAGGAAAAATTTTTAACATTTAATCTACAGTCATTACTGGAGACCTAGATTTGATGCACAAAAACAACCCTTTAACTACTTATGATCAAAAAACTAATTTTATCATTAGCTGCCATTTTTTTGGTCTATCGTTCAGTTGAGCTATTACGGTTTTTGAATAACATGAACCCAGATCAGTTCCATTGGGTTGGAGCGATCGCTTTTTCATTTATTCTGAATTTATTTATTACGGGTATTTATGCCTTTCTTGGTTTTACTTTTGTGACCAGTCGTATTTTACCAGATTCTTACTATCGCATCAAAAACTCTAAAAACATAAAGATGATTTATAAATTATTGGGTGTGGAGTATTTTAAACTGTTATTACTTAAATTTTTTTGGGGAACTAAGAAGAATAGAAAGAAATATTTTGATGGCACAAAAACAGGACTAATGCATTTTGATATACAAACAAGACAATCAGAATTTGGACATTTGATAGCCTTCATTACCATTCAAATTGTTTCTATTTATATACTTTCAGAAGGACATGTAGCCATTTTTTTTAGTACAACTTTCATTAATATACTTGGAAATTTTTACCCAATTATTTTGCAGAGAAATCATAGAATTCAGATTGAACGTTTAAAACTACTGATTGACAAGCAAGCTCGATAAATTACCAGACTAATAAATAATAGAGCCAACGCAAATGAAAAGTCTATGGCTGGATCGATTAGACATCTTCGGGCTGATCAATCGGTTACTTACTGGTTTGAATGAAAAACCGTGATGCCGCCTATTTTGTGCGGGAGCAATTTAGTTCAAAATTAAGTCATTGAAAATTAATGGATTATTTCGATTGATTTTGTGTTTTTGGGTATCTCGGATTATTTTTAGTTTATATTTGTGAGACATAAAAGGTATTCTAGCGGTAGCTTTAGTGTACAGATTATTCAAAAACTAGGCAGAATGAATAAAGTTGTCAAGTCTTTAGGCAGCTCTTTTGATGAATCAGAGCTTGTTATCATTGAAAGGCAGGCCTTACTTGAAAATATTATTTTACGTAAAACAACACTACCATTTTGTTGGCAATTTGGATTTTACAGAAAGTTTAAAAAAATTGGGAAACGAAATCAAGTCGGGAGCAGCATAAGCGAGTTTCACAAAAGGTCAATCAACATAGTGGCCAGTCTCGCTTTTGAGGAGAGGAATGTGCTGTAGGGATTGATATATAGCTATTTTAACCACCTCTTGAAGTTGAAGGATACCTTGTGTACAAGCATATCATCCCGCAACTACCGTCAGTCATCCAGTGAAGGATATTTTGTGAACGCTTTTTGATGAGTGTTGGATTTTGCCTTACTTCAATATAATGTTCCAATACTCCAATAATAGTTAAGTTAACATTGAGTCAGTATTTAATGTCCTCTTTTGTTGTGAAAACAGAAAGATTTACTGAAGAATAAAAAAAGTTGGTTAAACTTAGATTCGCACTTACTTTTGGGAAATTGATTTATCACCAAAATAATTTACTTTAAAACTGATGGGAACTACGATTGGGCAAAAAAAAATCCTTTTTTTTGAATCTGCCGTAATGGAACTGATTGTCGAGCATGGCAAAGCATCTGGAGGGGCGGCAGTACAAACCTTGGTTTGGATGGAGGGCTTACATGCCTTTGGTCATCAGGTTTTTTTAGCCTGCACAGCAGAAGATACACGAGCAATCAAACCGGAATACAGTTGGATTCAACAAGTTCCTTTGTTTCATTCCAATCGGGGAATCAAAAAAATCAGATGGGCAAGCTATAGAATTCCCAAAATCTTTAAGGCCATTCAGCAGGTTCGGCCCGATTATCTGTATGAGTCTGTACCTTTTTGGGGCTCCTATATTCTTTCTGCTATATGCAAGATTCTTCAAGTCAAACATATCGTTCGCATATCCAATGATAATCTTTTGGATGAACGTCTGAAGAATACCGCCAGTAAATCTCATCAGTTTTTTTTGTTTTTGGGTTTGCGATGGTCGGATATTATTTTTACTCAAAATAATTTTCAGCACGCTAAATTATCCGAGAGATTTCCTAACAAACCGATTGTTCAAATTTATAACCCCATTAAAATAGCCCATGACTACATGAAACCAAAACAGGAGATGAAGGGGTACATCGCCTGGGTTGCTAACTTTCGATATCAAAAAAACTTACAGTTATTATTTAAGATAGCTTCTATATTACCTCATGAGCAATTTAAAATTGCGGGTGTACCCACTTCTCATTACGACCAAGAATCAGAAGAGTTTGTGACTCGATTGAAAGCGTTGCCAAATGTAGAGTTTTTAGGACAGGTTGCACGTTCAGAGATTTTCATGTTATATGCCTCTGCCAAATTTTTGTTAAACACTTCCCGCTACGAAGGGTTCAGCAACACCTTTTTAGAAGCTATGAGTACCGGTACCCCAATTCTCACCAGTTCCTTAGTAAATCCAGATCAGCTTATTGATAGGAATGAATTGGGGCATGTTTATACTGATGAATCGGATCTTAAATACTTTTTAGATACATTGAGTGAATCAGAGTATCTGGAGCTATCAGAAAATTGCATATCTTATGTAGGTGAAAAACATGCCTATAAAAAACTTACAGGGGTGTTATTGGAAAAATTATCTCAGCTGAACAAATGAATCGATTACAGTTTTTCAAAATCTTATTTTTTGCTAGTGTTCTTCTTTCGTTAGGCTCTTTTAATTTCTGCATGGGCCAACATCAAGAATCTCAACTTGCATTTCCCGGTGCAGAGGGTTTTGGGAAGTATGCCACTGGAGGCAGAGGAGGCATGGTTTATATTGTCACCAATTTACATGATAGTGGCCTTGGAAGCTTGCGTTGGGCCTTAGAGGCGAAGGGGCCACGGACCGTTATTTTTGAAGTTTCCGGTACCATAGAACTCCAAAGTCAACTAAATGTACGAAATGGAAATTTTACCTTAGCAGGTCAAACAGCTCCAGGGGATGGAATTACTATAAAAAACTATCCCATTGACATTCGCTATGCAGACAATTTTATCATTCGATACATCCGGGTACGGATGGGAGATGAAAAGCTAAAAGAAGGTGACGCCATAAACATACGAGGAGGAAAAAACATGATCATAGATCACTGTTCTTTCTCTTGGGGCACTGATGAAACATTATCTATGTATGATGCTGAAAATGCAACTATACAATACTCCATAATCGCAGAAGGATTAAACGATTCCGTACATGAAAAAGGTCCTCATGGATATGGTTCTTTGATTGGAGGGTTAAATGTATCTATTTATAAAAATATCTTTGCAAACTTTATTCAACGAATGCCCCAATTTACGGCCATGGGCAAACGAGGACTCGTTGATATGAGAAACAACCTTATTTTCAATTGGGGATTTAGAGGTACTGAAGGTGGAAGAGAATCTATCGTCAATATTGTATCCAATTATTTTAAACCTGGGGAAGCAACCTATAAGCGAGGGGGGGCACGGTTAACAAACTTTTTATTTCCTTTAGGGGATGGAGAATTGGGGAATTATGGGTTGTTTTTTTTAAAAGATAATATATTAGAAGGTCAAAATCATGTAGAAAATAATCAATGGTTAGGAGTTCTTTTACCAAACTCCAAACAACAGGAGCTATATCTTGAAAATCTAAAACATAAAAATGACCAAGGGGAATATATCCCTTTTGAGATCCCGGAGAAACTCTATCCTACTGAATTAAAATCTAATAGAGTTCTTCGTGAATTAACTCTTGCCGCGGGAAACAATTTGAAAAGAGATGCAGTGGATCTGCGATTAATTGAGCAATTGAATACAGGTAAGGCAACCTATCAAGGTTCAAAAACTGGAATATCAGGAATAATCGATTCCCAAAACGATGTTGGTGGCTGGCCTGTTCTCCAATCTCTCCCTGCCCCCTTAGATACCGATAGGGATGGTATGCCCGATGCATGGGAAATCGCGCATGGATTGGATCCTTTCAAAAGAGATCATAACAAGTATGATTTAGACTCCGACTACACGAATTTGGAAGTTTACCTTCACAGTCTTGTGATTTTAGGTCCAAAGGATCCCCCAACATCTCCTTAGAGTAGTTATTTACTTTAGTAGTATAAATTGTATTATTTTTACACACCTTACCATACCCTCCTTCTCAAAGTAATATCCTGAGTTTTCCGTGAATTTTAAAGCCATTTTTTACTTTGTAAAAATCAGATTCTACTATACAAATTTTTTCAATTGATAAGAAATATTTTACTGCTCTCCTCCTATGAACTTTTAAAAAATACGCCCCATTAAATCAATATCAAGCATTTTTTAAACTAAAACCTGAAAACGACAAATTTATTTTTACAAATCCCTACCCTTAAATGTCTTTGTTCACACCAATTTTGCTTTGTAAATCAAGCCTTAGGAGATCCTATTTTTAGTGTGGATCTTTGAATTATCAAAAGGTAAAACTGACTTCACTTCAACTGAAATAATTCAGTTTTTCTAAAAAAAATTCAATAGAATTTTCACTTAACTACAGGCATTATGAAACGGGTCATCTTTATTATCGGTCTGTTTAGCATCCTTATCTGCCAAACATTTGCACAAAACATCCCAGCCTTCCCAGGAGCGGAAGGTTTTGGAAAATATACTACTGGAGGAAGAGGGGGACAAGTATTGGTTGTAACTAATCTTAATGATAGTGGTCCTGGAAGTTTAAGAGCTGCGATTGACGCAAGTGGCCCTAGAATTATTGTTTTTGAAGTATCTGGGAATATTGAACTACAAAGCACTCTAAGGATCAGAAATGGCAATTTAACTATTGCTGGTCAGACTGCACCTGGTGACGGAATTACGCTACAAAATTATCCACTGATTGTTTCATTCGCTGACAATGTAATCATCAGGTTCTTAAGGTCAAGAATGGGAGACTTAATGAAAATAGAAGGAGATGCTTTTGATGTAAGAGGGTCCAAAAACATCATTATTGATCATTGTTCATTTTCATGGGGAACAGATGAAACACTTTCAATTTACGATGTGGAAAATGCCACAGTACAAAACTCCATAATTTCAGAAGGACTGAATGATTCCTATCACCCAGATGGGCCTCACTCATTTGGTTCATTAGCTGGTGGAAATGGTTTGTCATTGTACAAAAACATTATTCTTCACTTTAGAAACAGAATGCCTCAAATTACACCCTTAGGTAAAAGAGGACTAGTAGATATTCGTAACAATGTAATTTATAATTGGGGTTTTAGAGCAGCAGAAGGAGGAGGGGAATCAACTGTCAATTTAATTGGAAACTACTTTAAGCCCGGTCCTGCGACTTTTGAAATAGGAGGGCTAAGGTTGAGCAATTTTCTTTTCCCCCTTGGAAGTGGTGAATTGGGAACTTATGGTAAGTTTTTTTTGGAAGGAAATATTTTAGAGGGATTCCCAAATATATTTGAAAATCAATGGGAAGGAGTACAGCTACCTAATAACGCAGAGCAACAACTGTATTTGAATAGCTTAAAAAACACAAATTCTAATGGAGATCTCGTTCCATTTGATATACCTGCAGATATTTACAGCAAATCTTTAACGGCAGTGGAGGTTTTTGGACAAGTTTTGGCTACTGCAGGAGCCAGTTTTAAAAGAGACGTGGTCGACTCTCGACTTACTCAGGAGATTAAATCAGGAAATATTACTTATAGAGGTTCGAAAACAGGCCTTTTAGGCATCATCGACTCCCAAAACGACGTTGGAGGCTGGCCTGTTCTCCAATCTCTTCCTGCCCCATTAGACACAGACCGAGACGGGATGCCCGATGAATGGGAGATCGCATATGGTTTGGATCCAAACAAGCCTGATCATAATGGGTACGATTTAGATCCGAACTACACCAATATAGAGGTATATATCAATAGCATTCTCAGTGAAGATGCCATGGACTTGACACTTCCTGGACGCCCTGTTGTATTGGCTCCTGCCACTGATGAGGTTTTAATTGCTCATGAGGTATCTTTTGAGTGGAACCTTTTAAATGAAAATAAAAGCTATCAACTACAGATTGCTACCGATAGCACGTTCAACCAATTAGTAAAAGACTTTAAAGATATTCAAGGATCAGGCATTATTTTGACTGACCTTAGCCCTGAACAATCCTATTTCTGGAGGATACGTGCAGGTTCAGACCAACAGTACACTGCTTGGTCTGAAGTGCGCTCTTTTACACTATTAGCTCCATTTACCAATCCAAATATTGAAGGATTGGTAGGTTATTGGAAAATGGATGATGGTCAGGGAACTTTAGTATCAGATATTTCAGGTAACCAAAATCATGCAAACTTGCTTTCCTTAACTGGTACAAGTTGGGAAAATGGGGTCATGGACTTAGGCTTACGATTTAGCGGTAACTCCAATGTATTTGCAACCGCTAATCACGGCCCCTCCACACGATTCACGAATGAGGTCAGCATAGCAGCTTGGGTAAACCCAGCTAAATTAGGCAGAAATACCATTATCAGTAAAAGTCATGCTAATAAAGGTTTTGAACTTTGGTTGGATCATAATGGACAAGTGGAGTTTAGAGTGAATAGGGGTTCTGCTTCCAGCCTAATGCATCGCTTGCTATCTAACTATAACTACAGCAATGCAGTTGACCAATGGATTCATGTAGCTGCTACCTTTAATGGAACTTCCAGCAGAATCTATATCAATGGACAGCTAGATAATCAGGCTAATTTCTCCGAGAGAGATATCACCTCTTTGGGAGGAGATTTGGTTATTGGGGCATTGGGGACTATTCAACGTTTTACTGGCACGATGGACGAACTTCGTTTGTATGACCGCACTTTGACAGCAGAAGAGGTAATGGCCCTTTATTTATTGCCTGAAAGCCTTCAAAAACCAATTACTCCTACTCTTCTCACGCCTGAAAACAACCTTCAAGGACTTAACAATACCGTAAGTTTTTCTTGGGAAAGTATTTCCAATGCAACTACCTATATTCTGCAGATTAGCAGCGACTCCACCTTTGAAAACGATATCCAAGAGTTTACTCAGGTAACGAACAATTCATTTACCTTTGATCAGCTTGAATTTGGACAGGTTTATTTTTGGAGAGTTCAGGCAGTCAATAGCAATGGAAGCAGTGAGTTTTCAGAAATCTTCAGTTTTGAAACCTTGCATGCACCGAGCTCCCCTACCCTGCTTTTGCCAGAAACAACTAGTAACAATCTGGTAAATCCAGTAACTTTTTCTTGGGAAGCAACAGACCATTCAGATAGCTATCATATACAGATTGCAAAAGATATAGCATTCCATAACCTTATTAGTGAACAAGAAAGCATCACGACTGAAGAGTTTACATTCAATGGTTTAGCAGATGGAAGCACTTATTTTTGGAGAGTTCGCGCACAAAATGATGCTGGCTTCGGTGCATATTCTAAAATAAGAAGTTTCAGCACTGAAACTCCGATAGTTGCTCCAGAGCGAGTGCTGTTATTGAATCCGGCGAATAACAGTTCTGATCAAGAAATTCCTGTCACTGTTTTTTGGGCTGCAAGCCCACTAACTGAGACATACGAAATACAACTTGCTACCGAAAGTAACTTTAATCAGGTATTGAGTGATGTGAAAAGCTTAACAGTGGAAGAGTTCACCTTCACCAATCTTGCAGAAGGTATTACCTACTATTGGAGAGTTAGAGGCGGAAATGAAGCAGGCTTTGGCCCGTATTCTGAAATCAGAAGTTTCAGTACAAAAGTTACCGCAGAAGAACCTACTAAAGAAGATGACGGTGGTGAAGAGGAAGACACCACTACTGAGGAAGAAACTACTGAAGAGGAAAATACCAACGAGGAAGAAAATACTACTGAAGAAGAGAATACTACTGAGGAAGGTACCACCGAGGAGGAGAACACTACTGAAGAAGGTACTACTGAAGAGGAAAACACTACCGAAGAAGAGAATACTACTGAGGAAGGAACCACCGAAGAGGAGAACACTACTGAAGAAGGAACTACTGAGGAGGAGAACACTACCGAGGAAGGTTCTACTGAAGAGGAAAATACCAACGAGGAAGAAAATACTACTGAGGAAGGTAGCACCGAAGAGGAGAACACTTCCGGGGAAGGTACCACAGAAGAGGAAAACACTACTGAGGAAGGTACCACTGAAGAAGGTAGCACCGAAGAGGAGAACACTTCCGGGGAAGGTTCTACTGAGGAGGAGAACACTACTGAGGAAGGTTCTACCGAAGAGGAAAACACAACTGAAGAAGGTACTACTGAAGAGGAAAATACCAACGAGGAAGAAAACAATACCGAAGAAGGTACATCTGAAGAGGAAAACACTACCGAAGAAGAGAATACTACTGAGGAAGGTACCACCGAAGAGGAGAACACTACTGAAGAAGGAACTACTGAGGAGGAGAACACTACTGAGGAAGGTTCTACTGAAGAGGAAAACACTACTGAAGAAGGTACCACTGAGGAGGAGAACACCAACGAAGAAGAAAATACTACTGAGGAAGGTACCACCGAGGAGGAGAACACTACTGAGGGAGGAACCACCGAGGAGGAGAACACTACTGAAGAAGGTACCACCGAAGAGGAGAACACTACGGAGGAAGGAACCACTGAAGAGGAAAACACTACTGAAGAAGGTACTACCGAGGAGGAGAACACTACTGAGGAAGGAACCACTGAAGAGGAGAACACTACTGAAGAAGGTACCACCGAGGAGGAAGAAAATACTACTGAAGAAGGTACTACTGAAGAAGAGAATACTACTGAGGAAGGAACTACTGAGGAGGAGAACACTACTGAAGAAAGTACCACCGAAGAGGAGAACACTACTGAGGAAGGTACTACTGAAGAAGGAACTACTGAAGAAGGAACTACTGAGGAGGAGAACACTACCGAGGAAGGTTCTAACGAAGAGGAAAACACTACTGAAGAAGGTACCACTGAGGAGGAGAACACCAACGAAGAAGAAAATACTACTGAGGAAGGTACCACAGAAGAAGGTAGCACCGAAGAGGAGAACACTTCCGGGGAAGGTTCTACTGAAGAGGAGAACACTACCGAGGAAGGTTCTAACGAAGAGGAAAATACCAACGAGGAAGAAAACAATACCGAAGAAGGTACCAACGAGGAAGAAAATAATACCGAAGAAGGTACATCTGAAGAGGAAAACACCAACGAAGAAGAAAATACTACTGAGGAAGGTACCACAGAAGAGGAAAACACTACTGAGGAAGGTACCACTGAAGAGGAAAACACAACTGAAGAAGGTAGCACCGAAGAGGAGAACACTACTGAAGAAGGTACCACTGAGGAGGAGAACACTACCGAAGAAGGTACATCTGAAGAGGAAAACACCAACGAAGAAGAAAATACTACTGAGGAAGGTACCACTGAAGAGGAGAACACTACTGAGGAAGGTACCACCGAAGAGGAAAACACTACTGAAGAAGGTACCACCGAGGAGGAAAAAACCACTGAGGAAGGTACTACCGAGGAGGAGAACACTACTGAGGAAGGTATCACTGAAGAGGAGAACACTACCGCAGAAGGTACTACTGAAGAGGAAAACACTACTGAGGAAGGTAGCACCGAAGAGGAGAACACTACTGAAGAAGGTAGCACCGAAGAGGAGAACACTACTGAGGAAGGTACCACCGAAGAGGAAAACACTACTGAGGAAGGTACTACTGAGGAGGAGAACACTACTGAGGAAGGTACCACAGAAGAGGAGAACACTACTGAGGAAGGTAGCACCGAAGAGGAAAACACTACTGAAGAAAGTACCACCGAGGAGGAAGGTACCACTGAAGAGGAAAACACTTCTGAGGAAGGTACCACAGAAGAGGAGAACACTACTGAGGAAGGTAGCACCGAAGAGGAAAACACTACTGAAGAAAGTACCACCGAGGAGGAAGGTACCACTGAAGAGGAAAACACTACTGAGGAAGGTACCACTGAAGAGGAAAACACTACTGAAGAAGGTACCACCGAAGAGGAGAACACTACTGAAGAAGGTACCACCGAAGAGGAAAACACTACTGAAGAAGGTACCACCGAGGAGGAAGAAACCACTGAGGAAGGTACTACCGAGGAGGAGAACACTACTGAGGAAGGTACCACCGAAGAGGAGAACACTACTGAGGAAGGTACCACCGAAGAGGAGAACACTACTGAGGAAGGTACTACTGAAGAGGGAAATACCAACGAGGAAGAAAACAATACCGAAGAAGGTACATCTGAAGAAGAGAATACTACTGAAGAAGAGAATACTACTGAGGAGGAGAACACTACCGAAGAAGGTACATCTGAAGAAGAGAACACTACTGAGGAGGAAAATACCAACGAGGGAGGCACCACTGAAGATGATAGCACCGTGAAGGATCCTATCACTGCACCTGGCAGAGCAGATTTGATTAGCCCAGCCAATAATGCTATTAACTTAGCAATCCCGGTACAGATTTCTTGGGAGCAAACTAAAGATGCTACCCGCTATCATGTGCAAATTGCAACCGATGAGAACTTTAATGAACTGGTCTTCGAACAACTCAATATCACAAGCAATCAATTATCCATCAGTTCCTTGAGTTTTGGGACCACATATTTCTGGAGAGTGCGTGCTGCGAATGCTATCGGTGTTGGACCTTATTCAGCAAGAAGAAATTTCCGAACCGAAAGCAACATCCCTGTCCCAGTAAAAACAACCTTGGGTAGTCCTGCCAACAATGCCAGAGAGTTGGAAGTCCCTGTAAATGTCACCTGGCAAAAAATTGCCTCCGCTACTCACTATCATTTACAGGTAGCTGTAGACAACAACTTCCAACAACTCGTCTTGGATGAGACAGCTTTACAAGTGGAAGGCATGAGTCTTCAATCTCTGAGCAAAGGGATGACCTACTTCTGGAGAGTACGGGCCGGAAATGATGCCGGTTTGGGTGAGTTCTCAGAAATCAGAAATTTCAGCACACAGGTTGCAATACCAGCAACATCTGTACTGTTAAGTCCTGCTATGGGAGCGGTAGTTCACTATCAAACTATCCATTTCACATGGTCCCCTGTACCAACTGCTGTAAGCTATCAGTTGCAAGTTTCAAAAAACACAAGTTTTACACAATCAATTATCTTAACTCCTACTAATCTACAGCAAGCATCCTTCACTATCGAAAGCTTGGAATCCAATGAAGTGTACTATTGGAGAGTAAGAGCCTTTAACCAAGCTGGTGCCGGGGAATTTACAGAGGGAAGCAGCTTTATTACCGCTGATCTCAACAGTTTGGAAACACCTCAGCTTTTATTGCCAAGAAACAATAGTCAGCTAGATACTAAAACTGTACTTCTACAATGGGAAGCGGTTTCAGGTGCAGCATCCTATTGTGTACAAGTTTCCACAGACCCAGCTTTTGAAAAATCAGTAAACGAGTATTGTGCCATCACAGAAAACAACCATCGTTTAGAAAATATGCAAGCTAATAAAACCTACTATTGGAGGGTCCTTGCACAGGGTGAGACTATGAGTAACTTCTCTGAAAGCTGGAAATTTGAAGTGATTAACCGAGTGTCAGAAAATAGAGAGGCAGCGGTAAAAGTCACCAGTTATCCAAACCCATTTGTAGATCAAATCAATTTGAAATTTACACCGGGCTTTGATGAATCACTTTACGTAACCGTATTCACTACTAAAGGGGTTATTATCCATGAACAAACCTATGCAAGCAGCTTAGATGTCATTTCTATCGCAGTCTCCAGAGATTTACCCAAAGGCATGTACCGGGTACGTATTCAAAGCAAGAGTTTCTCAGAAAACATTGGATTGATTAAAAAATAAATTAACAACGACTTTTAATCACCCTTAGACCTGTTGGCTTCGTGCTAACAGGTCTTTTTTATGTCTCTCTCAAAAAGCAAAAAAAATATATTGCTACTCGCAGATGCTTCTCGCAGAAGGCGCTGAATCCGCAGAAAAATGATTACAGAAGCTCAGTGAAATCGCGAACCTGTGAGCCTCAAAATCATCATCTGTGCAATCTGTGCAATCTGTGGACTTTTCCTATTGCTTCTCGCAGAAGACGCCGAATCCGCAGAAAAATGATTTTAGAAAATTAGTGAAATCGAGAGCTAGCGAGCTGAAATTGATAGATTTAGGATAATGATAGCCAACAACAAGCTATTTAAAAGAATGCTTTAAAAAATCCCTTCGTGTCATTCGTGCCATTCGTGGACCTTCCCTTTTGCTTCTCGCAGAAGGCGCTGAATTCGCAGAAAAATGATTTTAGAAAATTAGTGAAATCGCGAACCTGTGAGCCCCAAAATCACCATCTGTGAAATCTGTGCAATCTGTGGACTTTTCCTATTGCTTCTCGCAGAAGACGCCGAATCCGCAGAAAAATGATTTTAGAAAATTAGTGAAATCGAGAGCTAGCGAGCTGAAATTGATAGATTTAGGATAATGATAGCCAACAACAAGCTATTTAAAAGAATGCTTTAAAAAATCCCTTCGTGTCATTCGTGTCATTCGTGGACCCTTCCTATTGCTTCTCGCAGAAGACGCTGAATCCGCAGAAAAATAATTTTAGAAAGTTAGTGAAATCGAGAGCTAGCGAGCTGAAATTGATAGATTTAGGATAATGATAGCCAACAACAAGCTACTTAAAAGAATGCTTTAAAAATCCCTTCGTGTCATTCGTGCCATTCGTGGACCTTCCCTTTTGCTTCTCGCAGAAGGCGCTGAATTCGCAGAAAAATGATTTTAGAAAATTAGTGAAATCGCGAACCTGTGAGCCCCAAAATCACCATCTGTGAAATCTGTGCAATCTGTGGACTTTTCCTATTGCTTCTCGCAGAAGACGCCGAATCCGCAGAAAAATGATTTTAGAAAATTAGTGAAATCGAGAGCTAGCGAGCTGAAATTGATAGATTTAGGATAATGATAGCCAACAACAAGCTATTTAAAAGAATGCTTTAAAAAATCCCTTCGTGTCATTCGTGTCATTCGTGGACCCTTCCTATTGCTTCTCGCAGAAGACGCCGAAACAACTGAAAAATGACTTCAGAAAATTAGTGAAATCGCGAACCTGTGAGCCCCAAAATTAACATCTGTGTAATCTGTGCAATCTGTGGACTTTTCCTATTGCTTCTCGCAGAACGCACCGAAACCACTGAAAAATGACTTCAGAAAATTAGTGAAATCGCGAGCTAGCGAGCTAAAATTGATATATTTAGGATAATGATAGCCAACAACAAGCTATTTAAAAGAATGCTTTAAAAAATCCCTTCGTGTCATTCGTGTCATTCGTGGACCTTCCTTTTATCGCTCTCGCAGAAGGCGCTGAATACGCGGAAAAATGATTACAGAAGCTCAGTGAAATCGCGAACCTGTGAGCCCCAAAATCACCATCTGTGAAATCTGTGTAATCTGAGGACTTTTCTTATTGCTTCTCGCAGAAGACGCTGAATCCGCAGAAAAATGATTTTAGAAAATTAGTGAAATCGCGAACCTGTGAGCCCCAAAATCAACATCTGTGAAATCTGTGCAATCTGTGGACTTTTCCTATTGCTTCTCGCAGAAGACGCTGAATCCGCAGAAAAATGATTTTAGAAAATTAGTGAAATCGCGAACCTGTGAGCCCCAAAATCACCATCTGTGAAATCTGTGCAATCTGTGGACTTTTCCTATTGCTTCTCGCAGAAGACGCTGAATCCGCAGAAAAATAATTTTAGAAAATTAGTGAAATCGCGAGCTAGCGAGCCGAAATTGATAGATTTAGGATAGAGATAGCCAACAGCAAGCTATTTAAAAGAATGCTTTAAAAAATCCCTTCGTGTCATTCGTATCATTCGTGGACCTTCCCTTTTGCTTCTCGCAGAAGGCACCGAAACCACTGAAAAATGACTTCAGAAAATTAGTGAAATCGCGAACCTGTGAGCCCCAAAATTAACATCTGTGAAATCTGTGGACCTATTCTATCCCTGTGAAACCAAATTCAAGCTCCCCATTAGAATCTCTAAGTTTTTGGTTGAACCATTTTGAGAAAATAGCTGCCCCATTAGCATTCAAATGAAATTCATCTGAAAAATGAATGGATTCGGCAGGAAAAGCAGAAAAATCCAAATAAGGAATTGTGTGCATGGGTTCCGGTAATTCTTCCAACATTTGTTGAGAATCATACAAACCCCGTACACTTTCATGCAAGGGAGTTTGGATAAAGTAGATAGCAATCCCCTCCTTTTGAAGTAGGTCAATGATTTTTTCCAAGTAGGCTACGTGGATATTGCTCGATTCATACGTTAACTCCTCTACTTCCGGCAGGGAGGCTCCTAATTCCAAATCCGTTTCCGGCCAAGCCACATAGCCTCCATAGTCTTTTTTAACCTTTCGAGAATCAGCTAATACTACTCTTTTATACAGGCGGGTTAAGCTTTGAAACAAATGTACATTCAATAGGTTTTCCCAACTTTCCGAAAACAACAGTCTGTACTCTTCCCCATTGAAATGCAAGAAGAACTTCCAATACATGCTTTGGAGATTAGATTTTCCCCAAACCCATTTATCCCGTTCTGAAGTAAATTCCCAAGGACTGACTTGGATCAATACATTTTCTATGGTATTTGCCTGTTCAAGCAATCTCCGCAACTTGATATAAGTATAAAAATAGGGTTCGGCCTCTTTGGAAAAATTATAGGAGTTTTCGATCAGCTTATCATTAAATGCTGCTTCCGGTTGGGAGTTCCCGATGATCAGCATCCTTGCGCCATTGGGAATCTCAAATGGTTTTTTGGATTTCAAAAAATACGCACCACTCACTAGTAGGGTATTGATAACCAACACAAAGGAAGCCATAAACCAAGCGATATTTGATATAAACTTGCCCATCAGAACTGGAAATAAATAAATTCACTTTCTTGTCCTGCGAAAAAGAAACAGGCCCAAACTAATACCCCATAAAAGGACCAACGTACTACTTTGGGTTGGTTGCTAAAGAACCCTTCAATCGCAAATTGGTTGCTTCTCCCCAACCATTCCATTGCAAAGAAGAATGTAATTAAGACTAGTTCTTGTCTAGGTAAAATACTTGGAAGTATCCAAAGGCTTTCTGAAAATATCCCTGCGTATATTCCCCAGGCATGGGTCATGTTTTCAGCTCTAAAAAGAATCCAGGCCAGTAAAGTCAGAAAGAAGGTGATCATCATCATGCCCGTTTCTTGAACTGAAGGGAACAGTTTGCCTTTCGCCACTATATCCATATTGGCCCGGTTTTTTCCAAAAAGCATTAAAGGAACAAAGTAGAGTGCATTTAACAAGCCCCAAAAAATAAATGTCCAATTGGCCCCATGCCAAAAACCACTGACCACAAAAATGATGACTGTATTTCGGATTTTCATAGAATTCCCTCCTTGACTACCACCGAGGGGGATATATACATAATCCCGAAACCAGGTAGACAAGGAAATATGCCAACGTCTCCAAAATTCCGCGATATCCCGAGAGAAATAGGGGAAGGCAAAATTCTGCATGAGGTTGATTCCAAAAAAGCGGGAGATGCCTATGGCGATATCCGAATAGCCAGAGAAATCCCCGTAAATCTGACAGGCAAACAAAAATGCCCCTAGTAGTAGGGTACTCCCTTCGAGCGTTTCGGAACCTGAAAAAATCTGATCTACTAAGGGAGCACAATTATCCGCAATGACCACTTTTTTAAAGAATCCCCACAATGCCTGCCTCGCACCTAAAACAGCTGATCCATAGTCAAATGCACGAAATTTATAAAATTGAGGCAATAAATTCACCGCCCGTTCAATTGGCCCAGCTACTAGTTGCGGGAAAAAGCCTACAAAAGCGGCAAAGGCAATAAAATCCTTGCTCGGTTCGAGTTTACCTCTGTACACATCAATCGTATAACTTAAGGTTTGAAAAGTATAGAAGCTGATGCCCACCGGAAGAATAATCTGTAATGTGCTGACATGTGCTTGAAAGCCCATCCATTGGAGCAGCTCCATAAAATTATCGAGAAAGAAATTGAAGTATTTGAAAAAGCCTAAGAAACCCAAATTCACTCCAATGCTGATTCCCAGCAAGGTTTTCCGGTTGGTTTTACTTTCAGTTTGGGCTATGCTTCTTGCAATCAAAAAATCTACGGCGGTGCTGAAGATGATCAAAAACAAAAATCGCCAATCCCATACCGCATAAAAGGTATAGCTGGCAATGACAATCAATAGATTTTGAAAGGTGAGTTTTTTTTGAAAAACAAACCAATAGAGTCCAAAGACTGTGCCTAGGAAGATAAAAAATAAAAGTGAAGTAAATTGCATGGTGAAGTGAAATTTAACTTAATTTGAAACAGGAGTTCAGGGCATCATGTTTGAAAATAAGTAAATTAAGAGTTCTAAATTAGATAAAAATAGTTAAAAAAATATACTGTTAGATATGGAAAAAATTAAATTAGTGATTTGGGACCTGGATGAAACTTTTTGGAAAGGAACCTTATCTGAAGAAGGGATTCGCCCTATTGAAGAACATCTAACCCTAGTAAAAGAGCTCACCAATCGTGGGATTATCAATTCCATCGTTTCCAAAAATGATTTTGAAAAAGCCAAAAGTAAACTTGTAGAGTTGGGTATTTGGGACTATTTCGTTTTTCCTGCCATAGAATGGAAGCCCAAGGGATTATTGGTCCAGCAAATCATAGAAAATTGTCAATTAAGGGATGTGAATGTACTTTTTCTGGATGATTTACCTCACAATTTGAATGAGGCAAAATTTTACAATCCCAAGCTTGAGGTCCAAACTCCAGATTTTATTTCTGAAATCATGGATCATCCTTCCTTTGTGGGAAAGGATGATTCTTCCCATTCTAGGCTTAAGCAATACAAGTTGTTGGAGGAAAAAGCATCTGCCAAAAATAACTTTAGTGATAATCAGGCTTTTTTGGAAGATTCCCACATCCAGCTGCAACGGATAAAAGAGCTCGAGCCCCATGCAGAGCGCATCACCGAATTAATCAACCGATCCAATCAGTTAAATTTTACAAAAATCCGGTTAACTGAGGCCGAAATGGAGGCCTTATTGCAAACGAGAGATCTAGAAAATGTAGCGATTCAAGTTCAAGACAAGTATGGAGATTATGGAATAGTGGGTTTCTACTCCTTTGACCGAACCAATCACAGACTTGAGCATTTTGTATTTTCTTGTAGAATTTTAAATCTAGGCATACCTCAATATATCTATGCTTCCTTAAACTTTCCCGCTCTCGACATCATACCTGAAATTGCGGAAGAACTCGATAACAGTTCTCCGCATTGGATCGAGGAGGTAGTTTTTGAAGAGAAAGCGATCTCTCCAGAGCCATTGGGTATTCAAAAACCAAGGATATTGTTTATAGGTGGCTGTGAGTACTCTCAATTATTTTTTTACTTAGAAAACAGTGGCTTTGAATTACGTGCTCATGTAAATTTCACCAATGACAAAAATTTTATCGTTCGGCCATCTCATTCGGACTATCTTTTAGGAGAGAAGAATTACAGTAAAACCCTCGTGCAACAAATTTTGGATTATCCCAAGGTTCCTTATGTAACCAAGGAATGCTTTAACTCGGGGCTTTTTGAAGGAGATTTTGATTGCTTTGTCTATAATCCACGCATGGACTATGAACTATCAGTATATGAACATCGAGCAGATCAATTCTTGGTTCCTTATGGAGGCTTTGGGAGGGATTGGACTTCCCCTGAGGATAGATATGATTTGGTGAAGCAGTATAATCAACGGAAAAATAAAATTGTTACGGAGTCCTTTTTGAATGAATTTTCACAGGAATTCCATAACCTCGGTCGAATTACGCCCCAACGATTCATTGAAAATCTCAGCCTGATACGGAAGTCTATACCTCGTCATATTCCCATGATTGTGATGAATTGCCCCGAGGTTGACTTAAGCTTTAACCCTATTGGCAAAGAAGTGGCGGAACGATTCCAGCAAATGAATCAGGCGATTGATCAATTTGTTAGTGAACATGAGCATGTCTTTTTGCTTGATATTCGAGTAATGATCGATGAAGAAGTCAAAATCACCACTGATTTGGGGCATTTTCACAGAAGACATTATAAAGACATTACCACTGCATTGATCGGGCTGATCAACCAAACGCTTACTTTAAAAAATCCCAAAAACTTAAGTCTGAAATCCATTATTGGGGGTTTCGTTTTGAATAGTATCGATTTGGCGAAGGAGATGAAACGAAAATTACTGAAATAATCATTCGATATCCGAGCGGATAAAAACTATTCAATTCATTTTTTCTTTGTGCCTTAGTGCTTTTGTGTAGAAAATTCCTCACAAAAACACTAAGGCCTCAAAGCTAATTTACTTTTTAACAAATCTGAATATTTCACGATTCATTTTATCCTGCACTACCAACATATAGTAGCCAGGTCTGAGATGTAAAGCTTGAAGATCCATGGTAATTAAATAATCACTCACGTTTAGTGATTGTTCACTTAAAACTGCCCCTTTCACATCATAAATCACTACTTGCACTGCACCTTCTCTTTTCCACAAGGAAGATACAGAGACTTCCGTATTCACTGGGTTAGGGAATAACATTGGTTTCCCAGTCACTTCAGATGGTCTCTCCTCCTCCACGAACATAGAAAGCCCTAAGGTTAGACCTTCGTAATAATCTGCTAGTTTAACCCCCGAACGTTTAAATGCACTGCCAAGATTTGTCAAGTCCTGAATTTCTGATATGTCTAGTGCACGATCGTATAAACGAAGATCATCCATTTTACCTGTAAATCGCTGAATTGTACCCAGGGCACCGATGACTAAATCTCCCGATTTAGTACCTATTGTAAAGGAATCATAGGTTCTTGTAACGTCCTCTATCCCATTGATGAAGATTTTACTTGTATTCCCATCAAAGGTTGCCGTAACATGAAACCAACGATTAGTAGACTGGGCATAGTTGAAATTAGAAAGTAATCTGTATGCACCTCCGCTGGTTCCTCTATTCAATCTAAATTCGATGAAACCATTATGGTCTAGCCAAAGCTCGAATCCATTTCCATCGGATTTGCTGATAATTGTGCTTCTTCCAACCACGGATGGATTTACCCAAGCCGTAATGGTGATGGCATTGGGTAGAGAAAGCTTGGATTGATGAGAAACAATTCCAAATCTACCTCCAAAGCCTGGGAGATTAATCGCCTGCCCCAGCACACCTGTGGACCAAGCAATACCGCCAGTATCTTCAATTAGAGCATGAAACCCATTCCCCGAATCATCCAATAATTGATTCCCAAACCCTTCATCCATTTTCCAGTGCCCTACTGCAACACTAGCACTCGATTTATCATCTATGGATAAATTGGCTAAAGTCTGAATCTCGGCAGGAGTTAAAGCTGTGTTGTATAAACGAACTTCATCCAATTTTCCACTAAACCGTTGAATAGTCCCCAATGCTCCAATGACCAAGTCGCCAGCATTGGTGCCGATGCCGAAAGGTTCAAAGGTTTGGGAAATATCTTCTTTTCCATTGATGTAAATAGTGCTGGTTTTTCCATCAAAAGTAGCTGCTATGTGGAACCATTTATTGACGGACTGATTGTAATTAAATTGAGAACGTAAACGATAAGTAGCTCCATTATTTCCACGATTCAATCGAAATTCAATCAATCCGTCACTATCCAACCACAGCTCAAAACCATTTCCTGCTGCTTTGCTGATGATCGTATTTTTACCAAGTACAGCAGGGTTTACCCAAGCCGCAATGGTAAGTGCGTTAGGCAGGGACAGTTTAGATTGATGTGCGACTGTTCCATATCTTCCCGAAAATCCTGGAAGATTCACTGCTTGACCCTGAATACCTTCTTGCCATTGAATTCCCGAAGAATTTAAAATTGATGCGTGAAAATTGTTTCCTGAATGATCTAAGAACTGATTGCCTGAACCTTCATCCATTTTCCAATACCCTACTAATTTTTCTTCGACTGACGGAGGAGTTTCATCAATTAGCTCACCCATTAAAAGCAGTATTTCGTTTCGATTTAACGATCTGTTGTAAATTCTTAATTCGTCTAACTCTCCCCTCCATCGTTGTATTTCTCCTAGACTTCCTAATATCAAATTCCCTGAGGTTGTACCGATTTGAAATGGTGCATAAGTAACAGAAATGTCTTCAATCCCGTTTATAAAAATTGTACTAGTACTACCGTCAAATGTGGCAGCTACATGAATCCATTTGTTTATTGATTGACGATAGTTATAATTACTTTTCACTCGGTACCTAGTACCAGCACTGCTTCTATTTAATCTGAATTCAATATTACCATCACTATCAAACCATAATTCAAAACCATTTGATGCTGATTTAGAAAAAATAGTACCATTTCCAACTTCTGATGGTTTAACCCAAGCAGCTAGAGTAATCGCATTAGGAATATTCAACGATGACTGATGGGATACGGTACCAAAACGACCAGATGTCCCAGGTAAAGAAATTGATTTCCCCTCCTTACCTTCTTCCCACGAAACATTTCTGGTATCTTGAATTGTCGCATGCAGATTATTCCCAGATTGATCCAACATACGATTCCCAGCACCTTCCTCCATAGGCCAATAGCCCACTAAACCAACATTCAGTAAGTTATCCTGAGAGCCAATGCTAAAGTTCCAAGTATCAGACCATGCCGAGAAAATAGACCCATTTCTCGCACGCACTCTCCAGAAATAGGCTTTGTCTGAACTTAAGGATGAAAGCGTGAATGAAGTAGCACTAATTGTTTGATTTTGGAAAGCAATGGTTGAGAAATCTGAACGCTCTGACACCTGTAAATGATAGGCGGTGGCCTCAGAAACTGCATCCCAATTGAAATTAATAGATGAGTTTTGGAAGGAAGCTGCTTTTTGAGGGGAAATTAAGGTTGCTGGGTATAAATTAATTTCTCCACTGACAGTTCTAAAGGACCAAATATCGCTTCGCTCTCCTGTACCCGCAGGATTGGAGGTCCGTATTCTCCAAAAATAAGTTCGATTTGTTTGTAAGCCATCCACCGCAATGGATGTTCCTCGAATGGATGTTCTTACCAATACAGTAGTACTGAAATTGAAGCTTTCTGATACCTCCAAGCGGTAAAACTCTGTATTTGGTTGATTTTCCCAAGAAAACAAAACGGTGGATGCTCCCACAACTGCCTCATTGAGTGGGCTGATTAAATTTGTGGCCGGTGGAGTACCAGAAAAGGTGGCTGCTCTTACTTTTCGGACTTCAGAAAACTCTCCTGCACCGGCTTCATTGACGGCTTGAACCCTCCAAAAGTAATCTCGGTTTGTAGTTAAGTTACTTACTGTCCTAGAAGTATTTGTCAGTCCCCCCACATTCGTTACAAAACTGGTAAAATTAGGATTGGTCGATAATTGGAAACGATAAGATTGCGCAATTGGGTCTTCTTCCCATGAGAACAGAATACTGGAAGAAAAGATATTTGAATCGTGTACTGGGTTTGTAAGATTTATTTGAGCTGGTGTTATCGAAAATGCCTTCGTTTTAAACTGATGAGTTATAGAAAAACTACCGGTACCAGATCGATTGATGCCTCTTATTCTCCAATAATAGACAGTATTTGAGCTAAGATTAGAAATATTTAGCTCTCCTCCCTCAACACTGTTATTATTTAGTGTCCATGTTTGAAAAGTAGGGTCTGTTGATACTTGAATCTGATAGCGTTCAGCAGTTGGATTATCAATCCATTGCAAACGAACATTTATCGGATCAATATTTAAACCACCAAAAGGAGCAATCGCAACAACCGGAGATGGATTAGTGTTGAAGCTTAATGTTCGAAATGACCCTACTAATGAATTGGAACCATTCCCTAAAGCATTGCTTGCACGAACTCTCCAGAAATAAACTCTGTTTTCTTGCAATCGAACTGTAGCTTGAAATTGGTTAGTTGTTAAGTTGCTTTGATTAATGATGATATTGGAAAAGTCTGAAGTAGTCGATACTTGAATCCTGTAATTGGTAGCATTCGGTACTTTGGCCCATGAAAACATAGGGGTTAATCCTACTCCTTGAGAATCCAAACTTGGAGATAACAAGACTGTACGAGCAGGTACTACATTGGTTGTTATGGTTCGAAAGGTTCCCGTTAACGAATACGGACCATTCCCTGAAGCATTTCTAGCGCGGACCCTCCAAAAATACGTACTATTGGGATCTAATGAAGGATAAACGATACTATGATTTGTGATATTATTAACAGTAATCACCCCAGAACTAAAATCACTGGCTTTTGAAAATTGAAGTGTATAGGATTGTGCATTGCTGAGTGGTCTCCATGCCAAGCTAATTTCTACTGGCACCACAGACTGATTGTTGCTTGGTAAGGTCAATTGTACTCGCTGAGGTACTCCTGGGCTTTGGGCAGTCACTAAGTTTTGAACTAAGGAGTTTATATAAACCTCAATATCTGTATAATAAGGGCTTAAATTATATTCTTTGTCATTTGGTACTTGTGGATTTAGGCCATTCGCAAGTTCCCAAGCATCTGGGATTCCATCTCCGTCTGTATCTAAAGGAGCAGGTAAACTCCGTAAATTGGGCCACCCACCTACATCTTTTTGACTGTCGATAATGCCATTTCTGGATCCATTAGAACCTCTGAATGTAAAAGTCCCATTTTGGGTTTCTTGAACTATTCGGGTATCCACTGGATCCCGAAATAAATTTGCACCTGCATTTGCTAATACACGCTGATAAGAAACAGAAGCTGAGTTGTTATTTTCATAAACATCTGCTGGTAATGGAGAAGAAAGTTTTAATGTATGTAAAAAATCATTTGTTAGTTGTGAATTTTGTAAGGTTACCCCATTCCAGTTATCTATGGAGACTGCATTATTTCCGAATAAAATATTCCCCGAAATAAAAAACTTTCCGTAAGCACCACCACTAGGATTTGTTGGTCGTAAAAACCAATTCAAATTATTTGTAGCTGGTCCAGGTTTATAATAATTGTTTACAAGATTAACTGTAGCTAGTTCACCACCTGATGAAGGCATGAATTGCCAGTTGTATATAATGTTATTTCGCATATCTACAACCCCTCTCCACCGTTCTAGCTGTTGAGGGGAACTAAATAGACCTACATGATCAAATGCTGGATTCCTTTGTGTAAAATGAGCCAATAAATTGTGATGAAAAGATGCATTAAAGCCTCCCCATAACCCTCCAAAACCATGAGCACCCCCACTTTCATGGATACTTCTATTCAAGCCTTCTGACAGAATTGACCATTGCAAAGTAAAATTTCTGTTTCCATAAAAAGATCCAGTTTCATCGGTTCCCCATGAAAGCGAACAATGATCAATTATAACATGTTCTGAATTTCTAACCTCTAAGGCATCATTATCCCCTACAAAAAAATTATCTCCAAGTCTAAACCTTAAGAATCGAACAATTACATTCTCTGTATTTATTCTGACTTTATAATTTGTGATTGTTATTCCATCACCAGGTGCTGTTTGACCTGCGATTGTAATATTTGGCTCATTAATAATAAGTGTACTTTGTAGCTGGATATTTCCAGAAACCTCGAAAACCACAATGCGTGGCCCTCTTGTCCTAACTGCTTCCCGAAAACTTCCAGGACCATCATCATTCAAATTTGTCACTTTAAGTATTTGTCCCCCTCTACCTCCAGAGGCAAATCTACCAAAACCCTCTGCACCAGGGAAGGCACTTATCTCATTCAAATCGTATTGGGATGTGGGTAGGTTTTGAGCTAATACATTAAAAGATAAAAACAATAGCAATAAGGGTACAAGCCATTGCTTTTTTTTGCATGGTTTTACTAGGGCGGAGGTCATAATTCAGGTGGTTTTTTTAGAGTTAAATAGCTAATCTATTTAACAGTCACCGTCGTATCAAAAGTCTTGCCAAAAAAGAAACTTCTCTATTAAATATGCGAGTATCAAGATGAAATTAAACAAAAGAATCCCTCAAAAATTGAGGGATTCTCTTTTGAAGACTTTTATTGTTTAATAAATCTATGAACAGATTTACTTCCATTATGATCGACATACAACAGATAAACCCCCGAAGAAAGATTCAATGATGAAAGGTCGAGTCTAATTAAATTTTGATTACTAGAATAATATTCAGAAAGTTTAATTCCTTTCATATCATATAACTCAAGAATAACTTGTTTGTCCCCCCAATTACTGAAGAATACATTTAAGTCACTCTCTGTTGGATTAGGGAACAATCTTATTTCCATATCCCTTAAACCTATTATTGGTTGCTGTTGATCAGTAAAAAGAGATGATTCTACAGGCAGAGGACTAGGTATTGAGAGTATGTTCGATAAAGTCAAAACATCCTGTGAGGTCAACGCTTTTCCATACAAGCGAAGATCATCTAACTGACCTCTAAAACGTTGAATAGATCCCAAAGCACCAATTATTAAATTACCAGACTGGGTGAGTGTTGTTAAGCTACCGTATTCAACCGAAACATCCTCATTTACAAATCTCTAAATCTAAATAATACTAAATAGAATTACTTCCAGTAGGATGTGACAAAACTTTCTTTGTTTATAAAAAAAGCAAACCACCAATTTATGTCAGAAAAAATGAACTTCTCAATAGTTTTTCAAAAAAGAGTTCCCAGTAACGTTGAGTTGACATTTCTTACAAACGAAGAAACAAGGTTAACTATACCATAATCTCACTTTTTTTAAACCAAAAATTCTGATGGAAAAGCTAAAATATTATTTGATTCTAACTTCTAATAACTATTACAACGTTTTTCAACTACTTTAGAAGTATATTATGTTTACTACTAACAAATATTAAATAGAACAAATAACATTTAATGATAAAAATTTAAATTTTGAAACACTTAAGTAGGAACATTGTCTGAGCCCCAAAACGTAGTTTTTACTGTAGAATCGTTAATAGTTAGATATTTTTTAATTAACAATTAACAAAATATTTAATATCAAGAGGGATACAATAATTTCATTGAATAAAATAAACTACTTTTGAAAAAAATAGAACTTCAAAAAAATTCTTTAAATCTTAAACTTTGGAAAAATGTTCTTATTTGATAAAACTAGACACTCAAGACAAAATCATAAAGCATTTACGCATAATCCTACAGTTAAATGGAAGACAGACTTAAGGACTAATCCCATATATGGAGCTGAATCTACAGCAGTAATTGACAATGCCGATAATATATACTTTGGTTCTCACAGTGGAAACTTTTATTCTCTAGACAAGTCAGGTAAAATAAGATGGACATTTTCCACATCTACAAAAATTTATTCATCTCCTATACTCATAGATAGCAGTGTCATTTTTGCTGGAGGGGATGGCTACTTATACAGAATATCTTGTGAAGGAGAGTTATTATGGAAATTTGATTTATCAAAATCAGGTGGGAAAATGTTTAAAAAGAAAACACTAAACAAATGGAGCCATTTACCATATACTTATGACTTTCATAAAAAGAAAATAATAGACTATAAATGTTGGAGCTCTCCAAATATTTTTAACAATTTAATTTATATAACAGGATATGGAGTTGGTCTCTATTGCATAGACCTAAATGGGAAAGAAGTTTGGAGTTATGATCTTGGATTTCCAAGATATCAATTATCAGGAGTTGCTATAGATGATGAAGGAAGGATATACTGTTCTAGTAGGTCAGGTACAGCGTATGCCTTTTCAAAAGAGGGGAAGCTATTGTGGAAGACTATTGTTCGCAAAAATTGGGAAAATTGGGGAAATCCAGTTTTTTGTAGAGAAAAAAATCAAGTCTTTTATTTCTTCTCAAAAAATGAAAGTCGTGGTTTAATTTACTCGTGCGATAACAATGGCAAGTTTTTATGGCAACAAGAAATCGGGGCAATAAGAGCTTCTTGCGCAATAAGTCAAGACCTAACTTCAATATACTGTTGTGATCTTGATGGTTTTTTATATAAACTTGGTATATCAGATGGTCTAACAAAAAGAAAAATAAAATTAACCAATGCTCAAAGGGGCTTATGGATAACGCCAACTATAGATGCGTCCAATAATATTTTAATTTCCACCAAAGACTCTAAAGACACCGGAAGAATTATCTTATTAAATGAGAAGTTTGATTTAATTTGGCAATTTGAAAATGGTAAAATTTTGTCTATACCAGTGGTAAACAAACAAGGTGAAATATTATTCGGAAGTTGGGATGGACACTATTATTGTATTAATTAATTTCATCAATCTTTAACTTTGAAGAATTTAATTGATTTAAATCTAAGAATTAATTGATTTCTTTGATTAGAATTGAAACAAATCAACCAAAATAGCATTGAGGAAAAGACAAATGAGGAACCTGTAAAAGCAATTAATAAAACCCATGATTCTACAATAATAAAATCCTGAAGATAGGCTGCTGCAGTTAAACCAATAATGGATATTACTACAATCCTAAAATCTTGGAAGTTGAAGCTAATTGATTTTAAACCAAGTTTTTTATTTAGAATGATTGGGAAACCTACTGACATTACACTTCTCCCGAATAAAACACTTATTCCTAAGCCAAGAATTTGATAATTAGGAACTAACAAAAATGCCAGAGAAATTGAAATCAAAGCAGACATTCCTGTTAAATATACTTTTGTTTTCAAATCCAGCGTGACATTAATGAAATTCCCTGTGGTAAAAAACAGTACATATTGTATTGCAATTAAAAGAATTAAAAGATTTTCAAATGATCCTGCATAATTTCCAGGACCAACCCAAAGGCTTAAAAAAGAGTTGTTAAATAGCAATACAGTTATTCCTATCGAGAAAGAAATAAACCAAATTAAGTTAAAAATTAAATCTTTGGAAAGAATAATTTTATCAAACTGCCCTTTTCCAAAAAAAGTACCAATTCCAGGAATAATTCCAGAAATGACGCTATCTAAAAAACTTTTCATTGTAGTGGAGGTAAACATTGTCAAAACATAAATTGAAACAATTTCAGGTCCAATTAAATATCCTAAAAGAATTTTTTCGCTGTGAAAAAGTGCCATACCCGCAAACTTTGTGGCTATAAACCATCCACTCAATTTAGTATAGGATAAAATCTTTTCTTTTGAAGTTTTACCAAGTCCAAACCAAGGGAGATTTTTTTTAACAAGGTAATAAAAAACAAAAGTCGTTAAAAATCCCAAGAAAACTTGAGCCGAAACTAGCCCAATCAGTCCAAAATCCATCTTTACAACAAACACTTTTAGACCTCCTCCGAAAATAATCAGAATAGACCTATATCCCATACCCTTAAAACCAAGATTTAGCCCTCTCAAAATAGATTCGAAAAAATTAGATAGTTTATCAACAATTATAGAAAATATCACAATAGCTGAGGCCAAACGAACCAAATCATGATACTTTTCATCAATGGATATAATAGAAGGTGAAAACCAACTAATTACCCCCCCCACAAGTAGGATAAATGGAGCAATTAAAAAAACCATTAAAAGACCAGTAGTTATTTCAGATTTTAAATCTTCTACTGAAACCGTGTCTCTATTTTTTGCTAGCGTCCACTTCAATACCTGGGTAGATTGTGCATCAGCCAAACCCGCATAACCAGAAAGGTCCAAAACAATCTGGTAAACTCCATAAAGAGCACTTCCTAAACCATTAAATATCAAAGGGCTTGTAAAAAAACCTATTAACTGTCTTACGACCTGATCGAGAATACTTGTAACCGAATTTAAATAAGCACGTTGCTTATGATTTTCTTTCTTTTCCAAAATTTAATTTACTGAATTGAGAAGGTTAGGTTATTCCAAAAATTTTGGTTGACACTAATAAATTCACTGACCTTTTGATCTCTTACTTGCAAAGTTTGATCATCCCAATGTTCGATTAAACTTTCAATTTCATGTAAAAGACCGGATTCATCTCCCTTATCGTACCTAATACAAAATTCCGGTAAACCTATTTTTTCAAACAAATCTCTTCCCTTACTTTTCGAGGTGGGGTTTTTCAAATAATGCTCAACATTTATAACTAATGAAGACGATAATTTTAATGCAAAAATTGATCTGTGAAACCGATCGGTAATTAAAATATCAATTCCTGCATATTCATTTAAATAATCGACAATGTGGTCACCTTGAAAAATGGAGCTTTTTTCTGAAAATTGATCAATGATATACCCCCTATCTTCAAGCAAGTTTTCAATTGTTTTCTTCATGGTTTTATCTCCAAAAGAAACATGTACCTTATTTTTACTTACCCTTTGATTCTTATTTGTTTTTAGTTTCAAATTTTTTTCAAAAGGATAAAGAATTGTTGGGTCTGAAATTTGAGATATGTTTCGTACCCCAATCCCTCTTAATACTCCCTCGGTTATAAAATCCCGAACTAATATATGCTCATAATCCTTTAGTGTTGCCTTAATTTCTATTGCTTTAGATTTATAATTGTCCAAACTCTTTAAGGGATCCAAAGAAGCTGCTATTGAACATTTTTTAGCTTTAATTTGATTGGGAAGAAAATAAATATGAGGTAGAACATTATGCAATTTTTCAGAATCCATCCAAACTGTATCACTCCCAGTAAAAATAATGTCATAGTTTAAAGAATTAATAAAATTGATTTGATCATTTATATTTTCAGCACCAGAGAAAGGTGAAAATTTACATCTTTTGGATAAAAATTTTCGTACCGAAGTATACTTTTCAAAAGAGCTAAAATTAAAAAATGGAGGCCTTTTCCTCTTATACTTTTTTTCATTTTCTCCTCTACTTTTTGGTACCAAATCAATTATTTCTATGGTCGCAGAAGGGAATTTTTCTTTTAATAATTGATATACACAATAGGCCTGTAATACAGATCCTTGATTGATCATATAATGAAATGTTAAAATGCCAACTTTCATAAATTTGTAACTAAATTTTGATTTTGAATTATTTTTTTTGAGGTATTCTGGATCGTTAAAGGAAGATATAAAATCAGATAGATTATTAACGAACTCGCTGTATTTGTGAACCTTCCAGTGAAAAAGAAGACGAGAAATACAAGAAGTATATAAAAAAATGAAATTAAATCTTTTTGATTTCTAATGACAAATAGAACAGAAAGGAATGCATAAGCAACCATTAACAAATAAAGAAGTAAACCAATTACACCACTACTATGAACTAGTACCATTGGGTCTGTATGCAAAGGCCTAGTTCCAAATTTACCTTTCCCATAATTTTCACCACTCAACTGAAACAAGCCAAACCCCGTCCACGGTGAATAATCAAATGAATTAAATAAATCATTATAAACTAGACCCAACTCAAGAACACGTTGCTCACCTTCCAAATCTCTATCATCCAAATTTCTTAATTGATATCTTTCCCAGAAAACATCAATAAACCCAGTTTTTTCAACAATCACTAAACCTCCAAAAATTGAAACTAACAAAATAAAACTTATTTTTTTTAAATCACTTAAACTAACCTCCTGAAAAAAAGCTATAAAAGAACCAATTATTGTTAACAACATTACAGTCCGCCGAAAGGTTAGCAAAATAAAAAATAGACTAATAAAAAATACAGTTAAATAAAAAATATTTCTTCTCCTAATGGTGATTTTAAGAACAAAAAACATCACCAAAGGCAAAATATGAAAATCAGCATGAATTAGATTACCATATAAAATTCCCGATGTAATTCCATACATTACGTGGGGATTATAATTAAATATAGTAGAGACAAGACTATTTGAAATAAAAACTATTAAAACTAGGATGCACACAGCAAAAAGTATTTTCTCAATACTCCCTCTATCATACTTGGCGTAAATTTCAGGTAACACACCAATTAATAGAAATAAAACAATTACACCAAAAAAGTACGGTCTCACTCTTACAAAATCATCAACATTATATAAGAGCAATACATAATATAATGAAATTATAATTGTAAACGTGTTTTTAAGGATGAAAGGTAAGTTTTTAAACACATAAAAAGAAATCAATGAAGTCAAGAATAAATAATTTATTGATGCAGGCAAAACAGAGTTGATCACTGAACCTATAAAGAGATAAGCTAGTAAAAAGATTGCAGACAGTTCACCCTTCGTAATTAAAGCATACAATACTAGACAAAAACCAACTATTTCGAGAAAAAGGAAATAAAAGTTCATAATATTAATTATTATTCTAAATCTTAATAAAGAAAATCAAGATATGGTCCTTTCTTTTATTTTCTTCAAGCCATAAGACTTACCGGTTTTTGATGGCTCATAATAACTTCCCATATATCCCTTATATACCAACATTTTTTCAGGAACCCCATTTAATACTGCACAGATGCTGTTTATGCCTTTTTGAACCTTGATTTTATTTACATCGGCAATGAAAGATTTTTCACTAATTTTATGCCTTAAGACATACACAAACAAATCAACATGTTTTATAACCTCAAAGGATTGAGAGATTAGGCCAACAGGAGGTGTATCTAAAATAATCACTTCATAAATGTTTTTAAGCTCATCAATCAGTTGTAAAAACCTAGGCGAAGCCATTAAGTCAGAAGGGTTTGGAGGAATTGGTCCTGAAGATATTACGTCAAATAATGGGACATTTGTTGGTTGAATTAATTCAAATAATGAATCTGATTGTTTACTTAAATAGTTTGACAATCCAATCTGGTTATCCAATTGAAAATCCTTCATGGCATTTGGCTTGAACATATCGCAACCAATCAATAAGGTTTTCTTTTCATTCAATGCATAAATTGACGCTAAATTCATTGCTGTAAAAGTTTTCCCCTCACCAGATAAGGTTGAAGAAACTGCAATCGTTAGCTGTTGGTCTCTAGGAACTATAAATGATATGTTGGTTTTTAGCGCTCTAAAAGACTCAGATGTAATTGATCTCGGATTATTAATCACTTCAAGATCAGAGCCTAATTTTGTAGCAGGGATTTTGGCCATTAAGGGAATGGTCAATTTTTCTTCAAGTTCTTGTGGATCTTTAATTTTAGTGTTCGATAATTCAAAAATTGTTATGCCAACTACCGGGATAATAAATCCTAAAGCAAAAAATATTACATAGACAGCCGTTTGCCGCGTTTTTATAGGATCCGAACCAGCTCTTGCTAACTCTACAATTTTATTAGTTGAGAAATTAGAAGCCATTGATATGGCTGCTTCAGCTCTTCTTTGTTGTAAAAAATTATAGATTGCCTCATTTAATACCTTTCCCCTTTCAATACGAATAAGATTTTGTTCAGTACCTGGAAGCCTACTAAATTGTCTTTCTGAGCTCCTTATCCTAGCATCTAAATCTTCCATCTTTAATTGTGCATTTCTGGAAAGATTCTTTACTATTTCCTGAATAGATCCTGTCAACTCTCCAATACGCTTACTCAAATCACGAACCCGAGGAGAGGCTTCTGTCTGAGTTGTCAAGAGAAAAGCACGCTGAGATTGCAAATCAATCAAATTTTCAACTAATGAATTTAATGTTTTATCCTCAATACCAATCCCAGCAGGGGCTATTATCTTGTCCAAACTTCCTTGGCCTAAATAACGATTAACTTCATCAAAATAATTTTTGTAAAAACGCTCTTTGGAGAGTTCTGACTCCAAAGACGTAATCTGTTGAAAAACAGTACCACTTTCACTTGCAACATTGTAAGTTCTATTTTGGGATCTGAAACTCTGTAAATTATCCTCAAAATAACTTAACGTATCAGAAACTCCTGCAATTTGAAAATCAATGAACTCAACAGTTCGACTAGCCATCCTATTTTTATCCTCCAATTCAATTTCCAAAAAAGTTTCCATTAAACTGTTGAGAAAATCTGTGCCTTTTTTTGGATGGGTTGTGTTTATGCTTAGGCCAAGCATTGTAGACATATTCTCAATAGGATAAACTATCAAATTATCACCAGAATATTGATTAACTAGTGAACCAATAGTCCTTAACTCAATTAAGATTTCTCCTTGAGGCGCATTGTTAACAAGATTAGCTGTGAATTTGTATAATTGAGAATCAGTAAGTTCTCCAAATTTATGCTTAAATTCTTTACTATTATCTAATTCTATTTCTTCATACAAAACACCTGGAACATACTTAAAGTAATTTGAACCAGGGAAGGAAACCGTAAAATTCTCTGAATCATTCCAAGAAATCTTTATTTTATCTGCTAAGATTTGCCCCCCCTCCCAATCAACTTCTACTTGTATAGGAGAACTGGTATATAAATCAATATCTTTTAATAGACCTGGCTGAAAATAATCCACGTCAAATTTTAACTTCATCAGCGATCTTTCAACCACAGGCCTAGATTTAAGAAAGACAACTTGATTATTTACAAAATAATCCACCCTACCACCTAGTGCCCTTGGTAATCCTGTGAGATTTAAAATACCTGCAGAGTTATCTTCTTCTTTTATAAAAAATTTAGCACTTGCTTGATAAATTGCTGGTGTAGTCTGATTAATGTAAAAAGCTATCCCCAAAGCAATTACTATTGATACAGCCACATAAGGCCAATATTTAAAGTATTTTATTATAAACTTAAATGGATCAAATGCAGGCGCATTTTCATCCGTAGTTTGGTACTTATTCATGACGTTGGAAATTTCTTGGTTTTAACGGGTAGAAGTGGTGTAAATCAATACTCCTACGGTAATCACACTAATTAATAACTGCATGGTCTGCAATAGATTGACCCCTGTCCCTAGCTCTCGTACTTTCATAGGCTCCACATAAATCATATCATTGGGTCTTAAATAGTAAAACTCCGTATCCATGATCTTATCTGAATTCAGGTTAATCCGGAATGACTTGGAGCCCTCGGGGTATTGACGAATCAATAAAACATTGCCCCGATTCGCTAACACGTTCATATCCCCTGCATTGGCAATCGCTTCAAAAATAGTTAATCGGTTTTGAAGTATGGTATATTTACCCGGTCTATTGAATTCACCTAAGGCACTGTATCGGATTCCCCCTAATCTGATCCTTACAAAAAGATCCTCATCACCTACTACAATACCCTTCATCTTTTTTTCTATTTCCACTTTCGCTTGTTCCACCGTAAATCCAGCCAAATTTATTTCACCCAAGACAGGTAACTCTATTTTGCCCTCATTATCCAAAGTATATCCAGTCATATAAAAGATATCTCCACCGGCCATTACCCCCCCCATCATTCCAAAGCCACGGTTACTCCCACCAATATCAAACATTTCATTTAAGAGCGGGTCAGTAGTCTTGATATTAATCTCTACTACATCGTTGAACTGAAGCTTATAGTCCTCAATTACTGCGGGAAATACACGACTGTAACTGAGGACAGGTTTACCTGAATCTGGCTGCATGTAAATCACTCTCTTGTTGGAAATACAGCCATTTAAAAGCACAAAGAGTAATCCGAATTGGATGATTTTATAGAATCTCATAAACAATAATTAACATAAAGGGATATCGTTGGCACAAATATAAATCTTTTGAATAGAATAAAATGCTTTTCACATATATTTTTTTGAAACTTAACACAAATTAAGCTGCAAGGAGCTTTCAAGCAACCTTCCCTGCCCCAAAATTACGGTAAATGCCTGTAGCTATTACATATAAACGCATATATAATTACAGATTGCACTCAAAAATAGATAAATCATGGAAATCTGTGAATTTTTATTTTAAAAATTATCTATACCTCAAAAAATCATGGAAATCAGTCAATCCGTTACTTTAAAGCATTTATTGAACGTAAGTGCTATTTTTTTTATGATTATCCGCAGTGAGATTCGTATGTAACAACTTCCCTTCTCATATCATGCAGAGTCTGTAAGCATCCGGCCACTGCTGATAAAAATAACCTTCTGATAGTCTGCTAAGTGGTTGCTGATGTGAAGGAGGATATACAGTTTATATTTTTTTACATTTGAATTGATTTCCCTTAGAAAAATATTTCAGCCATAATTCCCTTGGAAAACCTTGGGTGTCAGCCCAAACTCCTGTTTAAATGCCCTGATGAAATAGGTGCTGTTGTTAAAACCCGCCATGTAGCAAACCTCTTGGATTTGATGGGAACCTAACTGTAAGTATTGTTTGGCTACCTTTAAGCGTTCTTTTAGGATAAATTCCATTGGACTCAGACCTAGTTCTTGCTTAAAAGTTCTGCAAAAATGTGCTTTGCTCATACATGCTTTCGCTGCCAAGGTATCGAGTGTAAGGTTTTCTCTGAGATTATTTTTCACGAAATCCACTAAAAAACCAAGACGATTGGATTGCGCAAGTGTCTTGTAGGATTTCTCAATCATTTCCCTTGCTTGGGTCTGCGTTAGGCGAATCAGCAATTCCTTCAAGGCAAAGGAGGCTATCAAATCCTTTTCCCTGGAACGCTCTTTTACCCCAATACGGATAAAACGATTGATGATTTCAGATAAATCATTGGTATTGATCAAGTGAAAATAAGACAAATCCAATCCCCACTCAGCTGTGAGCTCCTTTTTAGGCAATTGTTCATTCAATAGGTTAAATGTATCTTCAATCATCTCCTTCGAGATGGAAAGAGCTATGCATTGGGTGGGATTATCGTATTGTGCTTCTGGAAAATCTATTTTCATTACCTCATTTGGAGGAACTATCACGGATTCGCCCGGGAGATAATCAAAGCCTGGTCGATCAAATAAATGCATCACTTTTTTCCCTTTCAGCATGGTCGTAAGCACCAAATCACCAAAACACAAGTTGACATCGGCAGCCTGCTGATGAGTTTCAAAAATATTTAATTCACAATTGCTTAGGGTATAGGTAGTCCTGTTTTCTACTAATGTTCGAAGATCTTTTTCATTCCTCCAAGGCACTCCTGCTATTATTTGTGAACTCATTACGCTTTTGGGTTTATTGACTATATTAACTTGGTGTTCGTTTCTTTGGATGGTTAACCTTCGCTAACTTTTCCAAAGTTGATTTAATGTTAAAGAAATCGATCTGGTTAAAATCTAAGCTCAAGAGAAGTTTTCCTTATCAATTTACCAAGACTCTTTCAACCAAATGGTGATAAATATAATAATTATCAGATGCTTAAGAAATCAATTCTAGTAATTTTATTTATGGTGTACGGATTTTTTAGAGGCCTTGTTTAGAGTACATAATTGCTACTTTGTCAATAGAGGTTGATAAATGCGCAACAGAGGTGGATTTTAATAAAATTTTATGAATGAAATTTGAGAAAATCCAAAATTAACCTCAAAATTATGTCAACATTAACCTTATCACAGGCAAAACCTGTTGAAAGACCTCAGATCAAAGAAAAGTATGACCATTATATAGGTGGTCAGTGGGTAGCACCTTCCTCGGGAGAATATTTTGATAACACCTCCCCCATCGATGGGAAAGTTTTTTCTAAAGCAGCTAGAGGGAATAAACAAGACGTTGAATTAGCCTTGGATGCAGCCCATGCGGCTTTTCCTGCTTGGTCTAAAACCTCTGCGGCAGAACGGAGCCGAATCCTTAATAAGATCGCCGATGTCATCGAAGAAAATCTAGAACTACTTGCACGCATCGAAACGATCGATAATGGCAAAGCCCTTCGAGAAACCCGTGCGGCGGACTTACCACTTTGTGTCGATCACTTCCGTTATTTTGCAGGGGTTATCCGTGCAGACGAAAGTAGCATTTCAGAACACGATGAACATACTGTAAGTATTGCACTTCATGAGCCTTTGGGAGTAGTAGCCCAAATCATTCCATGGAATTTCCCATTATTAATGGCCACCTGGAAAATTGCTCCTGCGCTTGCTGCCGGCTGTTGCGCAATCGTAAAACCAGCCGAACAAACCCCTACCAGCATCATGGTATTGATGGAGCTGATTGGTGATTTGCTTCCTCCTGGGGTACTCAATGTAGTCTCAGGTTTTGGCCCAGAAGCAGGAAAACCATTGGCAACCTCTCCAAGAGTAGCAAAAGTAGCATTCACAGGTGAAACTACCACTGGCCGTTTGATCATGCAATATGCATCAGAAAACCTGATTCCTGTAACCATGGAGCTGGGCGGAAAGTCGCCGAATATTTTCATGAAATCCGTTGCTGATGCAGATGATGAATTCTTCGACAAAGCCGTGGAAGGAGCTGTATTGTTTGCACTGAATCAAGGAGAAGTTTGTACTTGTCCTTCCAGAATTCTCGTCCATGAAGATATTTATGATAAGTTTATGGAGCGTGTGGTAGCCCGAACCAAAGCTATCAAGATGGGTCACCCCTTAGCGGAAGATACCATGATGGGAGCTCAGGCATCCAACGATCAGTTTGAAAAGATCCTTTCCTATTTAGATATTGGCAAGCAAGAAGGGGCTGAAGTATTGTGTGGTGGAGACAAAGCATCTCTTAATTCTGGTCTTGAGGGTGGTTTTTATATTCAACCTACCATTTTCAAAGGTCATAACAAGATGCGTATCTTCCAAGAAGAGATCTTTGGTCCAGTAACTTCTGTAACCACCTTCAAAACGACTGAAGAGGCAATTGCCATTGCCAATGATACCATGTATGGTTTGGGAGCTGGTTTATGGTCCAGAGATGCCCACGAACTGTATCAGATCCCAAGAGCTATCCAAGCAGGTAGGGTTTGGGTCAATTGTTACCATGCTTATCCGGCACATGCGCCATTTGGAGGGTATAAGAAATCTGGTTTTGGTAGAGAAAACCATTTGATGATGCTCAACCATTATCGTCAGACCAAGAATATGTTGATTTCGTATAATAAAAATAAATTAGGCTTTTTTTAAGAGAAGCGAGATACGAGAAGCGAGAGGTTAGAGAGGGAGCAGTTGGCAGTGAACAGTGAACAGTTGACAGTGAGCAGTTGACAGTGAACAGTGAACAGTTGACAGTGAACAGTGAACAGTTGGCAGTGAGCAGTTGACAGTGTTTAGTGAGCAGTGAGCAGTGAGCAGTGAGCAGTGAGCAGTGAGCAGTGAGCAGTGAGCAGTGAGCAGTCTCCTCTTTAGGAACTTTTCCAAAGTTTGAAACTTTGGAAAAGTTCCTTTGCCTTTAAAATCTTTCAATTCGTGTCTCCTTTCTCGCTTCTTTGTCTCGTCCTGAAAATACTTGACACTTTTTTTAAGAATTATTCTCTTGTTTATTTGCCACCATTATATAGCCGATCATGTCTACCAAAGTTAGGAGGCATATATCAACTTATTTCGCGTAAGCATATTTCATTGATTCTCTCGCTTCTAAATTCTCGATTCTCAAATCTAAAATCTAAAATACTTCATGAAAAACCAAGTACCCCGAGTCATCTTATCAGAAGCTGCTATTGAAACGATTGATACCTTACGGAAGCGTTTTGGTACGGATTTGATGTTCCATCAAAGCGGGGGCTGTTGCGATGGTTCTTCTCCTATGTGTTTTGAAAAGGGGGATTTCAAGGTAGGGTCCAATGATATTTGGATGGGAAATATTTATGGCTGCGATTTTTTTATGAATCAGGATCAATTTGAATATTGGAAACATACGCAATTGACCTTGGATGTGACTCCCGGACGAGGCAGTAGTTTTTCCATAGAGATCCCCATGGGGATTCGGTTTATAATCCGTTCTAGATTGTTTACCATGGAGGAGTTGGGAAACCTGATTCCTACCAAAACAGGGGAAGAAATGATGGAAGAGGGGTTATTGTAACTTTTAATTCGTGAAAAATTCAACTCCTCCGGAGTTGGGAGGATTAAAATTCTAATACACGCTTTTCCCCGAGTTGGCACTCGGGGCTACTAACCTGTGGTAGATAACTCCTATCGGAGTTGTAGCAGAAATATTACTCCAATTTCCTGCTTTCTGATCTGGATTACAACAACCCTGAGTAAATGATGGGGACTGAAATCATACGTTTGCAGTTGTAGCAGAAAAATTACTCCAATTTCTTGTTTTCTGATTTGAAATACAGCTTCCGAAGGTGGTTTTCTTTCGTATTCGTCTAAACCCAATGAAAAATTCTACCACAAGTGCTGAGAGAATTACACACACCGCTTTGAAAGTGGATTGGTAGTCGTATCCGACCATGATCGTGGAGAAAATCCCAAACACCGACAGAAGTTTAATCCAGAAGGGCAGTATCCCCGAGTCGCTACTCAGGGATAAATAAACTCCCATGCATCATTTCAAGTCTGGCAGGAGTTGAATTCATCTTGCAGAACTATTGATCCAGCTGTATCACCCTAGAAAAGAACATCCGAGTAATGAATATTCCTGAACTGTCCGTTTCTCCTGCATGGCTTTCTACCGCTGAGGTGACATAGGCCAAGGTAAAACCCTCAGATTCCAACTCCATGATACGCGCACCGATCATGGCATCATTCGAAGCAATGTTTTGAAAATTAATCCCAACTCCAGAAAAGAAGTTTAACAGCTTCGTCTCATCAAATTTATCCACTTTCAACTCCTTTCTACTCACAGAGCGCTGACTAGACCGCTTACCGTCAGTTCGGGAAGTCCTGAAGACCTCCGTATCTACCTCTGTCATATTTTCAATGATTCGAGATCTACCTAATCCCATAGGAACGATGGACTCAACAACAGTTACAACTTTCCACTCTTTTACCTGATTGGATGGCTCTTGTGCAAAAGCAATCCCTGTCAGCAGCATAAAAACTGCGAGAAAACTTATTTTTTTCATAAATTGAAATGTTTTGTAAAATTTTGACTAATTGAGACAAAATAAAATAAAATTTCATAATTATAAGCAATCTTTCTATTAGTTAAACCGTGACCAAAGAGTCTAAGGCGGAAGACAGTATTTTGAAAGGAAAGACAGGGCGGTGCATGATGATACAAAAGACTTGTTTGAAAGGTGGAAATGCTGCTCTTCAACCAAACCCCAGCTGAATCCTCCAGTAAGCATGTTTACTGATCTGTTTTTAAACATTAAATTTAGTTATTACCAGATACGCATCAAACAACAAAAAATTTTATCCATACTCCTCATGCAAAATGAATCCACAATCCATCAAAAAATCTCTTTTGTGGGGAATAGCCAAAAATACCTGCGGGAGTTTGTCTACGGAGGAGTAGATGGAGCAGTGACCACCTTTGCGGTAGTGGCAGGCGCTGTAGGGGCAGGTTTCGAGACCGATATCATCATTATTTTGGGTTTTGCCAATCTTCTAGCAGATGGATTTTCCATGTCTGTAGGGGCCTATCTTTCCTCCAAAACTGAAAAGGAACACTACCAAAAAATCAAAGCAACCGAATACTGGGAAATAGACAATATCCCTGAAAAAGAGCGAGAAGAAGTAGCAGAAATCTATCGAGCCAAAGGTTTCGAAGGGGAACTTTTACAACAAGTAGTGGACACCATCATTTCGAATAGAGACCGATGGGTAGATGAAATGATGAAAAATGAATTAAACCTGATTCCTGAGAAAAAAAGCTCTTTTAAAATAGGGCTTGCTACCTTCCTTTCTTTTGTCTGTGTAGGCTTTATCCCTTTACTTGCTTACGTGTCTCAATTGAATAACCCATTTGTACTGGCCTCTATCTTGACAGGTTTGGCATTTATCGGAATTGGTTGGTTAAAAAGTTTAGTAAACGCTACACATCTTCTTAAAAGCATACTCGAAACCTTGATTTTAGGGGTATTAGCAGCCCTGATTGCTTACGGGGTCGGTAATTTGTTGGAATCACTCATCAAAAATTGGTAATTATGACTACAATCGAAGAAATCATCAAGCGCTTGGATGAAATCATCCTTTTTTGCAAACAACAACAATCCCGAATCGGGTACTTTGCAGTACTTTACAGACAAGTGACGGTTCGAATTAAAAACGGCATCGATCGCCAAGAATTTGAGGACAATCCGCGCATGGAAAAGTTGGATGTAATTTTCGCCAAACGATTCATCGATGCTTTTGATGAATTCAGCCGGGGAAAACAGCCTACTGAAAGTTGGAGGTTAACTTTTGAAGCTGCCAATCAAGGGAATTTGACCGTGATGCAGCATTTACTCCTTGGTATGAATGCGCATATCAATTTGGATTTGGGCATTGCAGCAGCCCAAACCATGAATTACCAAAACTTACAGCTTATTGAAGCAGACTTTAATTACATCAATGTGGTATTGGGTGAACTGGTGGATGATACCAAAACACAAATCAGCAGGTTTTCTCCACTTTTCAAGTTACTTGTACCTCTGGCAAAAGGGAAAGATGAAATTTTGGTTAACTTCAGCATTAAGGTAGCTAGACAGGGCGCTTGGAAATTTTCCAATTCTTATGCAGGGAGTATTCACAAAACCGAAAGCATCGCTCAAAGAGATACCGCAATAGCCAAACTTGCACAAGGCATGATTCATCCAGGGAAAAGAATCAGTTTTATCATGCGGCTTGTTTCTCTGACCGAATGGAAATCTGTACCCTCTATCATCCAAGATCTGGAACAAATCGGTGCTTCTTGATGGATACAGATTGGCTTTTCCCGAATACAAGGCTACTCAATTGCTTAAATTTCCTGCTGATACTTCATGATTCGTCTTTCAGACCCTAGTTCGAGCTTGACTGTTTTTTCCTGCACAAATACGGACACTCCTTGTTCCGTCAGTGCTAACAACTCATCATACGGTCCTTTAGGTGCAAGCAACTTTACCAGAATAGGCGCACATTCTAAGGCTATGAGCAATACACTGATCATGAGTCCTGCAAAAGCAATGGTCGGTTTTTCCTGTCCTACCGCGTGTAGGGCATCCAAGCGTGCTCCCAACCCATCAAACCCATCTATAGACGGTTGGATTTTTTGCAGTTCTTGAGATTTCAACTCTTCTAAAGCGGCTATTTCCCTATCCAAACTATCCTTTTTCGATAAGGCATAGACCTGATAGGTTGCAAGCTCTTTTTCAGCAGCATCCAACTGTTGCTCTTTCTTTTTGGCATTGGTCCCCAAACCTACAATCCCACTACTGCTAGCCGACTTTACCCCAAAACGCTCCAAATCATACTCGGCTTGCAATTTATCCCGAAAGGCAAGTTTACTCGAAAGCTCTTGATCATATTGTCTTTTTTCTTCTCGGATCTGCTCGACCTCCTGAAAGCCTTCTTCCAAAGCTATCTTGCTGGATTTGAATAGTTCTACCCGCTGCTCATCCAGCTTTCTATCGATTTCTCGCTCAAATACTTTTAATTCCAAAGGCTTGGCTATCACAAATGCCAGCAATACTGCAAATACGATTCGGGGGAAAGCTACTTTCAACTCTGACCAAAACTTATCTTTTTTTCGAATACTTGCGACAATAAATCGGTCGAGGTTAAAAATCATTAATCCCCAAACCACAGCAAAAGCTATGGCCAATGCAGGGGATTGAAATATGATCCAAAAAGCATAACCTGCCGAAAATGTAGCGAGCAGGGCCGTAAGGAAAACTGTCGCCCCTATGCCTAGTACCTTTTGCAATTCACTTGGACATCGTTTCAGCAAAGGCACATAATACCCAGACGCAAAAAGAAAGAATTGTTGAAATTTGTTCATAATTTTATGGATCATAACCGAACAACCCATCAAAAAGCGGACTCAATTGGGCTTCTTTGAATACTAAAAAAATATTTTGTGACAGACCCTCTCCATTTGGTGACCAAAGTTCGATTTTTGTGTCTAAATAAATTGAATCAAAAAATCTCTACCATCTCTTATCAATTGTTGGCTACATAATTGTAGTTGTTATCGTACACTAACTGTCCGAAATAAAGACAATCTCTTTGGCTTACGTAAAATAAAAACCACTATGCAAACCATTTTAAAATATTTCTTCTTTCTATCCTTATGGGGCGTATCCTTCTCGATAGCTGCTCAGGACATTCGTTTTCAAAAAGAGGTACATGCCCTTCAAGAAAAATATCCTCCTGAAAAATTTCAAGCAGCTTCTTACTTGTTTACTGGTAGCTCTTCGATTCGCTTTTGGAAGGAACTGACAAACCTTCCTTCCGATCAGCCCATCCTGAATATGGGTTTCGGCGGATCAAGAGCAGATGACTTAACTAGGCATCTTGAAGCTTTGGTAATCCCTTATCAACCATCCAAAATATTTATTTATGAGGGAGACAATGACCTAGCTGATGGTATGCCCAGCCTTCAGATAATGAATGAGTTCTTTGGGATTACCCAGCGTATTCATACGGCTTTTCCCAAGAGTACGATTTATATTCTTAGTCCAAAGCCAAGCATCAGCCGCTGGCATTTAAAAGCTGAATACGAAGAATTGAATAACCTCCTCAAGCTATTTACAGAAGGGCAGCCCTATTTAGAGTTTATCGATCTTTGGTCACCTCTCTTAAATCCAGAAGGTGAACCTAATCCTGATTACTTTATTGAAGACAAATTGCATCTCAACGAAAAAGGATATGAACAGTGGAATAAAGTGATCAAACTTTATCTACAAGCGAATGAAGATGGGTCGTAAAAAAGGCTAGAAATAATGATTCAAACTGTTTTTTATTGCATAAAAATTAGTTAAATTGCTACTAAACCCACCAAAAATACAATAGTCACCAACTATCTTTTACATATAATCAAATGAAACTACGTATGAAATCTTTTATGCTATTGACACTCTTCTCATATTGTATCATTCATTCTATTGATGCTCAAGTTACTGGAGTTCGGTTCAACATTATTTCCAATGAGATCAACAATAATCGAGCATTGCCTTCTGAAGAGCGCTTTTACATCACAGGACAATTACCTACAGGTGTAGAAATGGTCAGTCTAGATATCAATAGGACGGGCAAGCGGAGTATTCAATCCTACAATTGGAGGAAAGCTTTTGATTTTGAAACCAATGACTTCGAACTCTTGGTATCAGAACCTTTGAGAAACAATGAGAACTACGACTTGGTATTCCAATATTTTATCCGTGCAGACGAACAGCAAATCGACTTTGTCAACAATGCCATCACCAAAAATTTAGAGGCTTATGTAAGGGGTAACTTCGAAGTAAGAAAGAACGGTATCAAGAGCAACAATGGTCTTGGAGTCGTACAAAATCAACTCGAACAAATCGTTATCCAAGGTTTGATGGATTATAGAAACTTCTTAGGCAGGGATTTTAATGGCTTCAGCGATGTGGTGGTTCAAAAACTAAATCAGAGTAAGCAATTGAAACTTAGAAGAGCGAAGTTTTCGATTTTAAAAAAATCATCTGAAGACAATTCCAAAGCTGTTTATGCCGACAACTATTTAGAAGAACTGGTAGCTACATTAAGCAATGAGGTCAGGCAATACTTGGGCAATAACTTATTGGTTTTGGCCGATGAGCGTAAAGTTCTGAACTACATTACAGAGAAAAAACAAAATTCTTTACCTCTGAATTTCGGATATGCTACCATTCCTATCAAACGACAATTATCCTCAACTGAATATCTGCATGGTCCTTATGTAGGCTTTTCTGTTCCTTTAGGCAACCGAAACTTTACCAAATTCCTCGGTAATGCCTCTTTTTCCACTGGTGTTTTCTTAACCAATTTTGAAGCTTCATCGGGAGAGTCCATCAAAGGAGATCTCATCGGTCTTCCTATTTATGCTGGTTTGGGGTATAAAGTATTTCAAGTATTCCGATTTAATGTGGGAGCAGTGATGCTCAACATGGATGACCTTGGGAGTGGTCCACGCCAAACCTACATTCAACCCTTTGCCGGGCTAAGTTTGGAGTTTAATTTATGGTTAGGTCTTAAAAACAGGAGGTAAGTATGCAGTACTTCAAAAAAATACTGCTAGCCACCTGTTTCATGGCCCTCTCTCCTTTGGTTTGGGCACAACAAAAAGACTTCAATTGGAGATTGGGAGCGAGTTATGGATACAGCAACTATTATGGTGACCTCACGCCTGTACGTTTTCAAAAAATTATAGACTGGGATGCTATTCGACATGTCTTGGACTACAATCCCAACACAAATTTAGGGGCTTCTTATCAGGTGATGCTAGAAAGACGAGTGACCAACACCATTGGATTCTACATGCGCTATGCATTCTATGATTACTCTATGAATGACCGCTTCACTGCTAAAGATGGAAATCTTTGGATGGACGCCCCAAATTTTGATCGAGGACTCAATTTCAGAAACCAAAGCCGGGATTATGGAATTGGCTTTTCTTTTAAAACGGATAATGATCGTTTCCTTTCCTCTAAATCGTTTATTGCTCCTTACCTAAATCTAGGCGTTGGTTTGCTGGATTTTAAGGTTTTTGGCGATTTACGAGATAACAACGGTAATTTTTACGACTTTTCGCAGGCGAATCTCATCCAAAACAGACAATTTGAAACTGCTCTCCATGAGTTGGAAGCAGAACAAGGCTACGAGCAACGCACCTTTTACACCAACCTTGGATTAGGTGTTCGGTTTCGCTTATCGAGTCGAATAGAGCTTTTCCTACAAACTGATATCTTAAGAGCATTTTCCAATCATTTGGATGATGTGGCTGGAAAATACAGAGAAAACTTTGATAACGAATTGCAGGCTCAAGCATCCAACCCTACGGGTATTCCTGTCAACCTTTTAACAGATTACCGTGGCAACCGAGATAATCAAGTAGACTGGATCATCAACCACGGTGCTGGAGTTCGGTTGAATTTCGGTTTCAACAAAAAAAGTTTCGTAGCAGCTCAGGTGATTCCGCTGCGGGGATTTACACCCTTACCTAATCCCAAAGAAGAAGTAGAGTCTTTAACGACAGAACGCACATTACCTTCGACTGATACTTATCTACCGCTCAATGTTTATCAAGAGGATAAAGAAGCTCAGATTATTCGCAACTCTCAAGTTTTGTTGCTCGACCGACAAATTTTAACCGAACAACAAAAAATTAGAAGTATGGACTCTTCACAGGTAGCTACCAAATACCTGCTGAGAGAATTTGAAGAACAAAACAGGCAGGTTCGCTCCCGCATGCTTTCCAATGATTTACCTATTGAAGAGTTTGATAAGGAATCTGCGCTCAGAAGTCAACAACTACTACGTACACTTGATTCTGTACAACGAGATAAAAATAGAAGCTATTTCAAAATTGATAGTTTGATTGCCAACAAAAGCAAAACCCAACAAGAGTCCTTTACTCCTAGGACCGGCTTCCTTGATGTGGGCAATGTTGTAAATACGGATTCAATCAGCCCATCGGCTTCACCTCTAAAGGACACCAATAAAGGAGCTATACAAAAAAACGAGCCATTGCCAGAAAGAAACAATACTACTCGAGACACTCCCATAACTCAGCGGCAAACGCAAACAAGTGCAGAAGCGAGCGAGCGCACAACTGAATTTCCCAAAAGAGAAGCTACTACTACAAGTGAAGTGGAAAGAAGAAGTGAAGGTAACGACAGAAATGCAGCATTGGACAATTTTTACCTTTCAGAAATTCAGCGACTTCGACAAGAAAACAGTACTTTGAGACAGCAAACATCTTCTCCCCCCCCTACTCGGACAGCTGCACAAAATCAACGAATTATAGTAGATGATAGAGGAAGTGCTAGACGAAATGCGCGAGCGATTCAAAAAGAAGAGCGAAGATCAGAAAGGCGGGGAAACCGTAGGTCTTTCTTAGGTGGGCTTTTTGCTGGTGCAGCAGTGAGTTCTGCCATCAATTCTTCTGAGCAAGAAGACAAAAAAAATGAACCAATCTTAGAAGAAGTACTGGTCAGTACCAGTGATTCTGCGTCCTCAACCCTGATTGATCTTCCCCAACTAGAAGCAGTTCCGGCTAGGCTCGCATGGACTACCAATGAAATTATTCCTATTGATTGGACAACAATCGGAGCGGGAATTCAACAAGAAAAATCTGCGCAAGAAGAGGTAAATGAAGCAGAGGAAATTGTAGTGATTCCTGTAGAAATACCAGAAACCATCCAATTACTACCGACCAAACAGTTGATTTTTTTTGATATCAACCAGCGAGTTCCTACTGACGAGGAATTGAAGAAATTACTCCCTCTAGCAGAGTTTATCCAGGTAAATCCTGCGTACTATTTCCGTATAACTGGATATGCAGATAATACAGGAAGCTTGGCTTATAATTTACGGATTGCGGAAGACCGAATGAAAGCGGTAGGAAATGCCCTAATGGAGTATTATGGCGTAGAGGAATCCCAAATTCAATACAGAGAAGGAGGTAAAATCATTCGTGGAAATACTCCACGATCAGAAGCACAAGATCGGCGTGTAGAAGTCATTATAGAAAAAAATAACCCCTAATTTAAATGCAACCAACCATCAATCTAGGCATTCAAATCGTTCCTAAAAGTCAAACTTTGGACACCTATACCCTTGTGGATCGGGCCATTGAAGTTATTCAGTCCTCTGGTGTACCATATACGGTAACACCTTTCGAGACCGTCATGGAAGGACCCCAGGATCTATTGATGGACATTGCAAGAAAGGCACAAGAAGCCGTATTAGAAGCAGGAGCAGATGAAGTTTTAGTCTATTACAGAATGCAAGTCAAAAAAGATGCCCACGTGACTATGGGGGAAAAAACATTCAAGTACAGCAAATGAAAATTTGGTAGCCAAGTATTTAATTTTGGAAAAACAACCATATATTAGAGTTAGGCTTTACGAGGCCTCCTTTTAAACCCTTGATTCTATGACCCCTATCCTTCCAAGTCAAGAAAATTTAGCACTGCTGAAGCAATTGTTAGACAATACATCAGACGCGACTCAGGTATCCCTTGAAAATGGAAACCTTTTTTATATCAATGCTGAGGCATCCAAGAGATTGGGAATTGCTCCTCAGGATGCACGAAACTATTATGTTTGGGATTTTGAGGAAGTTTTTAAAAATCAGGAGTTTTGGCATAGCCATGTGGCTGAATTAAGGCAAATTCCATTCATGATCTTGGAGGGCACGAATAGCAATGTTCAAACAGGTGAAAAGTTTCCTGTTGAAGTAACCGTAAAATACCTTTTACTGGACAACATTGGTTATGTTGTAGCTACCTCGCGAGATATTTCAGAGCGAAAACATATTGAAGCAGAGCTGGTAAATGCCAACGGCTTTTTAAAAAGAGCCATGAATATGGCTAAAATGGGTTCATGGGAGCTTGACCTTGATACAAGAAAGCTTAAGTGGACAGAAAACCTCTTTAAAATCCATGAATTATCAGAAGGTAAAGATATGGATTTGGAAAAGGCCATGAGCTTTTACAGTAAAAAAGATCAGGTTTTACTACAAAAAATATCAGAGCAGGTCATTCAGACGGGTAAGGAAGCAGAATTTGTTGGGAGAATCACAATAGACGAAAATAAATTCAAGTGGGTCAAAGTCAAACTTTTATTAATTGAGGAAGAAGGACAATCCAATAAACTTGTTGGACTCACGCAAGATATCACTGATCAGCAACTTGTGAAAGAAGAGATTGATAAACAAATCGAACTTCAGACCTTGATGATTGATATTTCTTCCACCTATATCAATACCAAAATTGAAGACCTTTCCAAAACCATCAATGAATCCCTTTACAGAATTTCAACCTTTGTAAAAGCCGATAGAGGCTACGTTTTTGATTATAATTTCATTGATAATACGGCATCCAATACCTATGAGTGGTGTGCAGCAGGTGTGCCTCCCGAAATAGAAAATTTGCAAAACCTCCCCATAGAATTTATACCAGCATGGGTTGAGCAACATCAGAATAGTCAGACCTTCGAAGTTCCTGACATCAGTACCTTGGAAAATGAGAACTTGAAATCTATCATTGAACCTCAAGGAATCAAAACACTGATTACATTCCCTATGATTCATGGAGACAAATTGATCGGGTTTGTAGGCTTTGACTGGGTACATGATGTTCATAAGTTTCAGGATTCAGAAAAAAAGCTGTTAAAGATCTTTGCAGAACTCTTGGTGAGTGTCAATACCAAAAGTATGCTTGAGAAATCATTGATTTCAGCCAAAGAAGATGCTGAAAAATCGAATAAAGCAAAGTCTGAATTTTTAGCCAATATGAGTCATGAAATCAGAACGCCACTCAATGGGGTAATCGGATTTACCGATTTATTGATTAATACTGACTTATCAGATGTACAACTCCAATATGTAGAAAGCGCCAACTCCTCTGCTCATTCCTTGTTGGGGATTATCAATGATATCCTAGACTTTTCTAAGATAGAAGCGGGTAAACTGGAGTTGGAAGAAGTGGAAACAGACCTAGTTGAACTGATTGAGCAAACAGCAGATATTGTAAAATTCAACACTGCCACCAAAGATTTGGAACTACTGCTCAATATTCAGATCGAAATGCCGAGATATATCGTCGTCGATTCTATCCGGTTGAAGCAAATCCTTGTCAATCTGCTCAGCAATGCAATCAAATTTACTGAAAAAGGCGAGGTTGAATTAATTGTAAAGTTCCAAGAAGATCCTACAAAAGAAGGAATAGGGCAGTACACCTTTTCCATCAGGGATACGGGTATTGGGATTTCCGAAGAACAACAACAAAAGCTGTTTAAATCTTTTTCCCAAGCGGATTCCTCCACTACTAGAAAATTTGGAGGGACAGGATTAGGTTTGGTTATTTCTCAAATGCTCACAGAAAAAATGGGGTCCAAAATTGAGTTACTTAGTGAACTCGGCAAAGGGTCTACCTTTTATTTCTCTATAGAGAGGCCATTTAAATCCACTACTCAAACGAAAGTCAAGGAATTTTCAAGTATAAAGAAAATCTTATTGGTTGATGACAATGTCAACAATAGAAAAATCCTAAAAGACATTTTACATTATTGGAAAATTGAAACCGAAGAAGTAGACAATGGTCTGACTGCTTTGCAAATTTTAGCCGAGGATAAGAAATATGATATCTTAATTGTTGATTATCATATGCCCTTTATGGATGGCTTGACCACTATTGGGGAGGCGAAAAAAATCATCTCAACCTTCAAAGGTAAAAAGCCAAAAATACTTTTATACAGTTCGGTAGATGAAGTACAGAATGATGAGCGATTTGAAAACTTACAAATTGATGCCAAACTTATCAAACCGGCAAAAATCTCTGAATTATTCAATTGCCTGCTAAGCTTGGCGGATGACAAAGATAATACCATCAGTGCGATGAAAAAAGGTCCGGCGGAATTTGAACTTCATGCAGATGGTCCGATCAAAATTCTCATTGCAGAGGATGTTTCCTTGAATATGATTTTGCTTAAAACGATCCTGATGGCTCATTTCCCTAAGTGCGAAATCATTGAAGCTATCAATGGTCAAGAAGCTATAGACTCGTTTGAATCCCACCAACCCAACCTGATTTTTATGGACGTTCAAATGCCTGTGAAAGACGGTTTTGAAGCAACTAGAGGTATCCGAGCTTTGGAGGGAGAGAGTGGCATCCAAACTCCAATTATTGCCTTAACTGCAGGAGCATTACAATCAGAGAAAGAAGCTTGCCTTGCGGCAGGGATGAATTATTTCATGACCAAACCTCTAGAAAAACAAAAAATTCTAGACTTGGTCAAAGAGATTTTTAAAAGACCTGACTCTGATGACTTAAGCCTAAAGAAAGAAGAATTTGACTATGAGTCACTTTTAGAAATGCTTTCTAATGATGAAGATCTTTTACGAAGTATTATGCTTCAAGGCTTTAGTGAAATTGAAGAAAGTCTTCAAAAATTATGCACGGTGGTACTCGTAGATGAGAAAGAAAAAAACAATCTACTTCACAAGTTAAAAGGGCTTACTGGTAGCTTGTGTATGAATGAGTTTTCACAAAGTATCCGATTAATGGAAGCTATGGAAAATCCCGTAATGACCATTGCGGCTAGCAAAAAAGCCTTGGCTTCTTTCAAAGATCTCAAACTTAAGATTGAAAAAAAGATTTTATAAAAAACAACTAAACCCCTATTCGGTTATATTTCGAATAGGGGTTAAATAGTTATCATTTTTTAAAAATAATATTCAAAGGCAACTTGTACCCCATCTCCAAAACCCAGCCATTGAGAGAGCCAGAAAAAATCTGATCAAATGGTTCACCATTTACTTCCCCCACCAATTGAACTTTTCCAACTTTGGGACTTCCAAAATTTCGGGAAAAATTAAAGGTCAACAGACTCGAATTGAAAATTGGCACTTCCATATATGCTCCTGCATTAAAAAGAATTTTCCCAGAAATAGTTTGCTCAATCGGAATAGAAGCTAGATCATAGATTACGTCATTATTTCTCCCAGAAAATGCAAACCAACTCCAATATGGTCCTTGAGAATCTAATATAACCATTGAAGAGGCAGAGGCACCAACCCTCAATCGATTACTCGACCCCATAGCCACATGATACCTCAATCGCAGGGGAACTACATCAACACTGTAGTCTGAAGGTGTGTGATTGTTTACACCATCTATAAAGACCGCATTGGTGTAAGCATTCATTTTCTTGTAGCCAGTCTCCAAACTCCAAGACCCCTTCGTATAACCGGCCAAAAATTCATATCCCCCAGAAATATTTGAGAATTCAAGATTTTGCTCTCGTTCTGATTTAGGCCTAAATCTCAAGAGGCCTGAAACCAGCACATATGAACCATCTCCCCATGCTATCGTTCGTTTATTGATTTTCCGCTCTTCCTTTCCTGATTTCCAAAGCGTCTTTTCTTCCCCTGTCTTTCCTTTAAAATCAATCCCATAGCCTAAAACTAAACCAGTGTATGATCCCCTTCTCTGAATGGTTGAAACTGGAGCATCATTAAACCAATTGAAATTGACAGGATATAAATCATTAAAGCCTTGTTGGTGACGAAGACCAATAGTATAATAATTTTTATTTTTGGTATAGAATTTCATTCCGAGCTCTAACCCCATATTGACACTGACTGAGGTCCTCCGTGTAAAAAAATTGAATGAGGAAAGTGTGTCATATTGAGAATAATCAATGTACCTAGCCATAGTAATCCCAAGCATGGGTTGCATGTAGAGCGCATGAGCACCCTTCTCCCAGGTTTTTCTAACACCCAATCTATGATTCCAGAGTTGGCCACCTCTTGCTGTAAATCTTGTGGCACCCTCAACTGATGGGAAATTGGGGTAAGCGGTATACCTATAGGCAAGACCTGTAAATTCTGACTGCACTATAAGTTGCCAATCCGGCTTAACTGAATAAAGTAATCCTAATCCTAGGTGGTTGGCTACTTTCGGCTTAAAATTAAGACTAGGCCGTGAGTCATTCAAGAGTTGCTGATACCCCATCTGAGGACCAGTGTATAACTCCAGTTTTACATCACTTTGAGCATTTACTTGACTAAAAATGCTAAAAAGTATACCAACTATGAAAATACGGTGATTCATCATGAATTTTTTTTTAAAATTAACTAAAAAAATTTTATTCATTCAAATCAAAAAAAATAAATTTTTTGTAGCGTTTGTTTAGATCCTTGCGTCTTTACTTTTAAACGCTTTGCTATGAAACCTGATTTTAAAAACCTCCCCTTTTCCGTAACATTCCTTGCTAAATGTACCGTAATGTTATTAATTATTTTGGTAGTAGGCTGCTTACCAGGAGAGCCTCCCCTTCCCGGTAGAGTTGAACCCAATCTGAGAGTACTTTCTGCTTCAGAAGAGAAACTTTCTGAATCAAGCACCCAATTTGCAATCAATCTTTTTCAGCAACTGAATCAATCAAATGAGGCAAAGAATCAATTTTTTAGCCCCTACTCCATTCATCAGGCTTTAGCTATGACAATGAATGGCAATGAGGGGGAAGTGAAACAAGAATTTTTGGATGTCTTACAAATGCAGGGTATGAGCTTAGAGGATGCCAATCAGGCTGTTAAAGACTTGACTACTTTTTTATTGCAGGTAGATGAAAAGGTTAAACTCAACATTGCCAATGGTATTTGGTATAAGGAAGGTTATCAGGTAAAACCACCTTTCAAAGCTGCGGCTAATCGCTATTTCAATGCAGAAGTGGCACCCTTGGATATGTTAAACCCCAACTCTGTGAACGTTATCAACAATTGGATTGCCCGACAAACCAATAATCTAATTCGAGAGATGCTGGATCAAATCCCACCGAATGCTGTAATGTATTTGGTAAATGCTATCTACTTTAAAGGAGACTGGACCTACAATTTTCCGAAAGCCAATACCAAAAAAGAAAAATTCACACTGAGGAATGGTCAGGATATCATGGTTGACATGATGGACCTCAAAGATGCCTCGGATATGAGATATGGGTTTGGTCATGGAGCCGCCTATTTGGAAATCCCTTACAGTTCAGAACAATACTCTATGGGCGTTATATTCAATGAATCCGGTGATCTCTCACAGTTGGCACCGCTACTTACCTTAGAAAATCTAACTGAATGGAGAAGCAATGCAAGAGAAAGAGGTGTCATTCTCAAAATGCCCAAATTCAAGATTTCTTATAAAATGGACAATATGAAAGGAGATCTGATGGCTATGGGTTTGGTTCGCCCATTCTCTTTCCATCCGGATAACTTTACTGCCCTTTTTTCCAATCCTACCGATGACTTGAAGATAAGCAGGGTCATCCATCAGGCTTTTATAGAAGTGGATGAAAAAGGCACCGAAGCCGCTGCTGCAACCATTGTAGAAGTAGTCGAAAGGTTCAGTGCAGGACCTTCTGGCCCACTTAGAATTACATTGGATCGTCCATTCATCTTCTTTATCCAAGAAAAACACAGTGGTGCCATCCTGTTTATGGGCAAACTCGAGAATCCATTAGAGGGATGACGGAAAGTGAACAGTGAACAGTTGGCAGTGAACAGTGAGTAATGAACAGTGAGTAGTTGGCAGTGAACAGTGAGCAGTGACACACAGTTGGGAAATTTAGAATGAAAAATGAACAGTGAGCAGTGGGAAGTGAGCAGTGAACAGTGAGTAATGAACAGTGAGAAGTGAATAGTGGATAGTTCAGAAATACAAGACTTAATTCCCTTAATACCTTAATGGTTATAAAAAAACCTCATTTAACTGCTAATTTCACAATGGTAGGAAAACCATTAAGAAATTAAGGAGCATTAAGAGAGGTATAATTCTCTCAACATCTGGTGAACTTTGGAAAAGTTTCTCATTATCAGTAATTTATATGTTAGCTCTTACTTCTTGATTCTTGCCTCTTGGCTCTTGATTCTTACCTCTTAATTCTAATAACATGACAAAACTCCCGTATCTAATTTCTCGCCTCTCGTTTCTCGCTTCTGGCCTCATGCTTCTATTCATCAATTGGTCTTGTATTGATGCTGATGAGTCTACATCCTTACTCGAGGAATGTGATATTTTAAACTACCGGATTTACCAAGGAGAGCAGTTAACTTTGGGAGAAGTGTCTCGAGAATTTATATTTATCGGGATAGACAAAAGTTATACTGACGAGGATATTAGTGATTTTTTACAAACACAAAATTTTTTAGATCAAGGTTTTAACTTCACGATCCATGAAGATGCTCAATACCAATTCAAACAAATCCCCGTTCGATTAAACAGACAAAGAAACTGTTCCGAAATCTCGGTGATCCTTGAATCACTCGAAGGTAGTGATATCGTTGCCTATGCCCACCCAACTTTTGAAACAGATGATTGCCAAGATGCCATCGGTAACCCTGTGGGAGAGCAATGCGTAAGGGTGTACGTCAGTTCCTTTTTTGTTCGAGTTCCTAACCCTGAAGAGTTAACAGCGCTCCAAGAATTGATTGCTTCCACTAATACCGAGTGGCTTGGTGCCAATCAGTTTATGTCCAATTGGCATGAAATCCGCGCCACCAAAAACTCCCAGGGAGATGCTCTAGAAATGGCTAATTTCTTTCTACAATCCGGAGTAGTGAATGCCGTTGATCCAGGTATTGGAATTTATCCGGTTAGGTAGTGAGCAGCGAGCAGTGGATAATGTGGAATGAAAAATGAGAAATGAACAGTGAGCAGTTCAGAAACACCAGGCTTAATCCCCTTAATACCTTAATGGTTATAAAAAAACCTCATTTAACTGCTAATTGCCCAATGGGAGGAAAACCATTCAGAAGTTAAGGAGCAGTAAGAAAAACCTTAAAAAGGCTTAATTCCCTTAATACCTTAATGGTTTCAAAAAAACCTCATTTAACTACTAATTTCACAAAGGTAGGAAAACCATTAAGAAATTAAGGAGCAGTAAGAGAGGTATGATGCTCTCAACATCTGGTCAACTTTGGAAAAGTTTCTTGGTCTCTGTACATTCATCCTTCCTTCCTTCATCCTTTGTTTCTTGATCGGTCCATGAACCTGTCAAAAGGTTCGCTTCAATCAGTCATCAAGTTCAAAATAAAGAAATAGCTAAAAGTTTAGAATAGCGAGAACGACAATTTATCCGTCAACAATTCCAGCGCTTGAATCGCCTTGACAGAATTCCCTTTTTCATTGAGTTCGGGACTCCACACGGCAATGCTAAACTTATGAGGCATAACAGCAGCAACACCACCTCCTACCCCACTTTTGCCAGGCAAACCCACTCTAAATGCAAACTCCCCCGCTTCATCATAAAACCCACAGGTGAGCATCAAGGCATTGATCCTGCGTGCATGACTTTCAGAGACAATTTCCCGTTGTGCAAATATAGAATAACCGTCATTAGCCAAAAATGAGAATGATTTGGCCAAGTCCACACAGCTCATCTCTATGGCGCAATGTGAAAAATACACATCCAATACCTCCTCCACATCATTATCAAAGTTTTTATAGGCTTTTAGGAAATAGGCCAATGCTGTATTTCGCTCCCCATGATTTTTTTCAGAATTTTTCACAGAGGGATTGATACTAACACATGTCTTACCCGCCAATTCATTAATAAAATCGGATACCTGTTTTGTGGCATGCTCAAATTTACTACAAAGTGCATCTGTAATGACCAAAGCTCCCGCATTGATAAAAGGATTTCGCGGAATACCCTTTTCAAACTCCAATTGGGCAATAGAATTGAAAGGGTTGCCACTTGGCTCAACATTCACCCTTGACCAAAGCTTGCTTTTAAACACATGAAAGACCATGGTAAGCGTGTGCACCTTACTGATACTTTGGATAGAAAAAGGAACTTCATAATCCCCTACCCCATAAACATTCCCTTCCAAATCCACCAATGCGATCCCAAACTTATTCGGATCTACACTTGCCAACTCAGGAATATATGTAGCCACTTTTCCTCTTAAATTTTTCTCCTGTACTTCCTGGTATACTTCTTCTATAACTTGCTGATAATTCATACTATCAAAGGGAAAGATTTTTTACTACAAATTCAACAGCTTTTTCTTATTTTTCACCATGAAATCAGCAGCTAACGATTGGACCGAAGAACTCAGTGCCCTCCAAGGATTATTGAATGAAACCGAGCTTACCCCTCTCATTAAATGGGGAATTCCCGTGTATTGCCATGAAGGCCAGCATGTGGTTGGCTTGGCAGGGTTTAAAAATTTTGTTTGTTTGTGGTTTTACCAAGGCGTATTTTTATCTGACCCAGATAGAGTTTTATTGAACGCTCAAGAAGGAAAAACCAGAGCCCTCAGACAATGGCGATTTACTGATAGCTCCGAAATCAACCCCGAACAAATTCGAACCTACCTAGCTGAAGCTATTGCCCATGCCAAAGAAGGCAAGAAACTAGCTCCTGTTCCAGCAGGTGAAATCATTGTGCCAGAAATCTTAGAAAAAGCCTTCCAATCATCACAAGAACTTCAATCCGCCTTCGATCAACTCACTCCTGGAAAACAGCGGGAATACATCGAATACCTTAACCAAGCCAAGCGTGACGCCACCAAACAATCCCGACTAGAAAAAATCACTCCCATGATTTTGGAGGGAAAAGGATTGAATGATCAGTATAAGTAGAGAAGTGAGACTTGCCTGCTGCAAGCAGGAGTCGAGAAGCGAGAAACGAGAGGTTAGTGATATGTCCTGAAATTACTTGACACTTTTTTAAAGAATAATTCTATTGTTTACACGACCCCAATATATCGCCGATAGGCATATATCAACTTATATCGCGCAAGCATATATCACTCTCTACCTCTCACAATTTCTTTTTCTAGCAGTTTCATCCTCTATTTCTTGACTCTTGTTTCTTGTCTCCAAAACTGAAGTCGGCTTCCGAGTAGATTCGAGTCTAATCTCTCCCTTCTAACCTCTCGTCTCTAAAAAAATATACCCAAGTTTCTTATGTATATATTTTTTTTATATATTTAGCCATCCAATGTACTTAAACACCATGTCGAATAACAATCTAATCAAGGGAAGCCTACAAACCATCATCCTCAAACTACTGGAAGAGAATGAGAAAATGTACGGCTATGAGATAACCCAACGGGTAAAGGAACTGACAAAAGGCGAAATCAAAATCACCGAAGGTGCCCTCTACCCTGCCCTACACAAGTTGGAGGCAGAAGGACTGCTGACCACCGAAATCCAACAAGTGGATAACCGGGTAAGAAAATACTACAGCCTGACCAAAAACGGGCAAAAGGAAGTCAGCGCCAAGATGTCCGAGTTACAGAATTTCGTAGGTAATCTCCAACGCATCTTGGATCCTGAATGGAAGCCGGGCTTGGCTTAAAGGGTTCGCGCAGCGTTCGCAACGAATGACGCAATGAACGCAAAGAAATATTAAACAATAATTTAAAAGTTAATAACAGCCAAAAAAGTACTCGTAGCGCACGTGGCGAAAACTTTGCGCCCGTTGCGAGAAACCAACATGTATGCGCCAACTAACCGACATAGAACTTCAAGAAATCCGCAAAGCCATCATGCGGAAAGAGATCTCCTCAGCTGAGATTCTGATGGAGGTGTATGACCATTACATCAGTCACTTGCAGGAGTTTTCTGAAGAGGAATTCAATGAACAACTTTTTGAATTGGAACATAAGTTTACCTATGCCTACTGCCATGCCCTGCAGGCTAAATTCAAAAAAGCTGCCCATGAGGATATCAGTAAGACCCAATGGAAGGTCCTCAGAAGTTTTTTCTGTTTGGGCCGCTGGATGTATTTCGTGGGTTTCTTGGCAATTGTCATTTACTTAAGTACTTATTTTCAAACCGTTGAGGAGGTGAAAATGATTATTTTATTACCTTTTATCCTCTTACTAGGCTTTCAGCTATACTATGGCTATCAATCGTACAAGCACATGAAACCCATACGTCAAAACTTTAAAGGCATCGGAATACCCATCCAATCATCCTTGGCAGGCTTCTTTGAAAATAGAGCTAGTTTACCTGGTATGTTCATCTATGCTTTCATCAGTTTCCCTGCTTTATTTTTCAATTGGGAGCTGACTAAAGTAATTGCACCCCAGGTCGCTGCTGTTTTCACCATACTGATAACCCTTTATGCTTTATCGTTGATAGAAGTCTGGAAAATCAAATCAAAAACGGCACTGGTATGAAACTGACAGCAAAAGATATCGAAACCTTGCATTATCACATCAATGCTAAACAAATCCCTTACATTGAGGTGAGGGATGAGGTATTGGATCATTATCAGACAGCTTTAGAGTTGGAGCAAAAGCGATCTTTGGAAGAAGTTTTGGCTGAGTTGGATCAGACTTTTACCGTAGGGTATTGTAAACAATTAGCAGAAAACTATCTAAATGAATTACATTCAGCTTATCCAGAAGTTTTCAAAAAGAAATTAACGAATTTATTAATCGGTAGAAATTGGTGGATCGCAGTCCTATTGCTCGCATTTTCCTTCTCACTCCCGTCTTGGGTTGACAAGGCTAGAAACCTACAGTTTTTTATCACCATATTAATATTGTTCAGTACTGGTTTGGTTAGCTGGACAATTGATAGGGCCTACCCGAAAAGAAAGATAAAACACCAATACAGATTAGTAGATGACAAACCCATACTAGCCATGTATCATGTAGGCAAGCCAAGAGGTATTGCTTTGATTGTTGCGCTCATGCTACTTCTTGTTGCATTGCCCATCCTTATCCTGAGCACACTTGAGTTTTTTACAGAACACTCAATAGTATTCCTTTTCCAAGCTCCTTATGTGTATTTCACGGTTGGATTGATTTGGTTATTTTTCATAGCAATCATTGCCAGAGCCCAAGCAATTATTTCCATGACTAAAGCATATACTCCGAAATTAAACTGTGGTATTCGATGAAAAGAACCCTGTCTGCTATAGAACTACAAACCATCAAAGCCCGTCTCGATCGCTGCCAGATTAGCTATCAGGAGGTCTATGATGAGCTGTTTGACCATTATGTTTCGGTATTGGAACACGCTTCCGAAGAGGAATTTCCACACAGGAAGGAAGCGTTGGACCACGCTTTTAACTGGTCCACCATTCGTCAAATGGAAAAGCAACAAGTAACACTAGCAACAAGAGATTTAGACAAGCTATTACTTACAAAAATATCATTACAGATTTTCAACAAATTAACAATGGGTATCCTTGCCTTGCTTTTGGCATTGAATTACAGCTTGTATTGCTTCATGGGCTTTCATTCCTTTGCCAATCTCACACTACTGATGGTTTTTGCCCTACTTGCTTTTGCAGCCTATGCCTCACAAAACATTCCTTTTTTGTTGGTACAAAACAAAGCGAAAAAGGCAATCCATGAAGCAGCGTTCAAAAAGCATTTATTCTATTTCAATGTACTGAACTTTGTTTTGCTAGTTCCCTCGTTTATGCTCCATCACCATGGTTATCAAGAACCTAGTCAAGTACTGATCATTGGATATGCAGTTATTGTGCTATCTATATCCTTATTAATTTACAGGACAATCAAGCACAAACCATTGGAAATAACTCATAAATAATTCCGACATCAAAGCATTTTAAAGACATTGCCTAAAAACTTAAAAAGCCAATCTGAAAATCAATGAGATCGCTTACTGAAACCGAAATCCAAACCATCAAAACCCGACTCGATCGTTGCTTGATTGCGTATCAAGAAATCTACGATGAGTTGTTAGATCATTATATATCGGCTTTAGAACAAGTTCCAGTTGAGGTGTATTTACAAAAGAAAGAAGAACTGGATAATACTTTTTCCTGGTCCGTTATCAGGGGCATGGAAAAAGCATTAGAAAAATCTGCTAGGAAGGAGTTTTTACGCACCGCTCGCTCAAGCTATAAAATCTGGACTTTAGGCTGGAAAAAACTTGCATTACTATTAATCATAAGTTTACTAGTTGTACCTGTTTTCCAGTTTACAGGCCCGGAAGGCACGTACATCGTCTCTGCTTTAGTACTTTTTTCTATGGTTGGCTTTTCCCTCTATTTTAATAAAACCAAATATGGATTTAGCTGGTCTTTGGCTCCCGGCGTTCATAAACCTAGATATGTCTTGGCCCATCAATTCTTTGGTTCTCATGTTTTCATCTTTGGGATCACCAATTTATTTGCCCAGCTACTCCCAAAACTCTTGGAAAACACTTCGTTCGCTTATTTGACTCCCTATCTTTTGCTCTTATTCAGCATGATTTTACTGACATTTTGCTGGGTGATTTTCAACGCTATTAATCTAAAAACCTTAAAGCTAATTAAGTCATGAAAACTAAACCTGCGAAAATAACAGTATGACTACCCTAATTGGAATAACGTTAATCAGCTTTGGCTTTTTCGTGAAGGCCTTCCCAAAGTTAATTTCGGGATACAATACCATGTCCAAGCGCCAACAGGAAAATATCGATATAGAAGGTTTATCGACCTTTATGAGGAATACTTTTCTGGCCATGGGCTTTTTGGTGGTAGTAGGTCATATCCTATTGAAAGCAGTTAATCAACCGTCTTTATCGGACTATTTCGCTCCGTTAGTCATTGCAATAGGAGCGATCATAATGGTGGTAAAAGGAAGGCAATTTGATCATAACCAAGAGAAGTTTGTCAATTCTAAGTTTAAAGTACTGTTTACCGCTCTCATCTTAATAGGAGCTTTGCTTAGCGTAATCTTTGGCATCATTCCTTCCAAACATGAGATGAAGTATGAATCAGTTGCCTTTTCTGGTGCTTATGGAACAGAATTGAAATTTTCAGAGATTGACTCCATCGCCCTTACGGATCGGATTCCAAGGGTCCTATCACGCAACAATGGCTTGGGCGTAGGCCAAATCAAAAAAGGAACTTTCCGTGTAGAAGATATTGGCAAAGCCCACTTACTAGTGCATGCTTCGTCAGGCCCCTTTCTAGTAATCATCACCAAGTCAGGGGAAACGACGATTATCAACTATAAGGACAAAGCTAAAACAGACCAGATTTACAAGGAGATACAAGCTAAAATTTAAAAATCAACTGCAATGAAAATCTCTCCAACAGACATTCAATTCTTAGAAGAAAAAACAACCGAACTCCCGATCCATAGCGAGGAATTGTATATTGAAATTCTTGATCATATCCTGTGTGCCTATGAAGCATCAGGAACTAAGGATGTCTATAGCTTTTGGGAAAAAGAAAAAGAGAACTGGACCGGATGGAAGCTGTTCAAAATCAGATTTAAACATGAGAATGCGCTAAGTTTAGAGTTTGCTTCTTGTTTTGTCAGAAGTATTTTTTCTTTAACTCCTAAAAATATCCTGGGCCATCTCTTATTATTAGCCATAGCAGCAGTTGTTGGATTTAGTTTTTCAATATATAGCACACTTATGGTACCGCTATTTTTACTTTTTGTCTTACTTCCAATCTTCTTTTTTGCATGGATTTATCACACTAAGGATACCTTTGGAGAGAGAACTCTTGAATTGAAAGGAAAAGGACTATACAGTAGCAGAAGAGACGCATTCAATGTACTAATTGCTGCGCACCTATTTGGATGGGGGATTTTTCTTTTCACTATCAAGCAGTTAAACGATTTTGAAAGCATTTTTGATGTACTTACTTCAACCCCTGCCACTACCACAGCCATCTTATGGATGTTACTCTTAGCTAACAGAGCACTCTTAAAAGTCTATGAAACCAAACTAAAACCTTTCCTGTATGAAACTAAGTAAAGACCAAATCGGGCAATTAAAGAACTTGATTTCTTACAAGGGCCATGCATACATCGATGTCCAATACGAAATCCTGGACCATGTGGCATGTAAAGTTGAGGAATTAATGGAAGAAAACCCCAACCTTCCATTGGATGAGGCTTTTCGCAAGGTATTTGCCAGATTTGGTGCTAAAGGATTCAATGAACTAGATGCATCTTATCAAAGAATGATTGAAAAAAGGCATCGCTCCTATTTTTGGGAGGAATTCAAGCGCTTTTTATTAAGCTATAAAGTATTAATAGTGATGGGGATTTTTACTTTATTCTACCAATTCCGCTATGAATTTGAATCCGAAAATGGCTGGATTGGAGGATTGTTGATACTTTTTGTTTGCTGTGCAGTAACTATGGCTGTTATTCACTGGCGAAAATCTAAAAAATACCGGAAATATGCATCCTTTAACACAACAGGGAATTTCTTTATTATCTTCCCTTTTGTTTACCAACTGTGCAGTTTCAGCTACATCCTTTTGAATAATTCCTTAAAAGACGAAACCATTTGGACTAGTTATGGAGTACTTGGGATAACCGTTTTACTCGCATCCATGTTTGCTTGTTTATTTATCTTGCCCAAAGTCTTTCAAAGAAGTCAAGCAGATACAGAGAAACTCATCCAACAGTACCAAACCAATTGAGTCTAAAATCCCAAAACCCAATGAAACTAACCAAAGACCAAATCGAGCAACTCAAAAAAATGATCTCCCGTAAGGGTTATCCATTTATAGATGTGCAGTACGAGATTTTGGACCATGTGGCTTGTAAGATAGAAGAACTAATGGCCGGCGACCCTAAAATCTCCTTGGAAACAGCCTTCGCTAAGGTGCATGCTTCCTTTGGGATTTTTGGGTTTTCAGGGTTGGAGGAGTCTTATGTCAAGTTGATTGAAAAGAGATTTAAGAGCCATTACTGGACTGAAATCAAAGCCACCTTTAGCAGTACTAAAATCATCCTACCCATTGGTATTGCAGTAGCTATGTACCAAGTTTTCCTTCTAGTCCCTGATCTCAAGACTTGGTATATCATCATGATTGCAGCTTTGGTTATTCCTTTGGCCGCTATGTTTTTCAAATACAGGAAATACCATTCACGGTACAAGCAATATGTTTCCTACACTGCTCAAAATACCTTGTTTGTATATTTCAACATAGGCATGCAAATATGTTTGCAAGGTCATGTATTCCTAAATCAATCGAGATTTCTTATCGAAAATATTATTGGACAGCTGTATTTAGGATTGGTCGTTGCCATCATGGCATTTTTATTCCTAAGCTTCTTTTTACTCCCTAAAGTCTTAAACAAGAATATCGCAGATACAGAAAAATTGATGCAACTATATGGAGAAGTGAAGAAATAGGAATTATCTGACACTGGATTGAAAACTCCAACCATATGATGTTTAAAATTCAATCCTCTTCGGATAGCAACAATCTCAGCAATTCCTCTTTAAAACCTTTGCTTAAGACTGCTTCCTGCAACTGATGCTGAAAGAAAGAGGCGTGCCTTCCCAAAGCCTCTTTTTGCCATTCCATCAAATGCATCGTTTTTAAAAATCCATGCGCGGCCAATTGAAGCTGACTATCCAAAGCCGACAAATAGTACCATTCCAATGTCCAACTCACCCCATCCCGCTCGGAACTAAAGATAGCATGTTTTTTATAATTTTGAATGCTATCTAGGGCTATGCTTACCAAAACCATCGCTTGTTCGAGCTGCACGGGATTGTTTTTATGGGCCATGGCCGAACTCTTTCCCTTTGTAAGCAAGCGAAGCTCAGCAATCTCTGAATTAGCCAAAAAAATCCAATCCTGAAGGATTTTTCTCAATTGCATCAAGATGCGTTCGTAAACATTTACAATTTCTAAAACCGGCTGCCTATTTTGATGCCAAACAGCTCCAAAATCATCCATGCCCAAGGCCTCAGCCAACTTTTCCGTAAGCACCTTCCCCTGCTCACCAAATGCCCGCATATCCCCTACAGGACCGCCCAGAGAAACCGGAAACCGGAGTTGTTCGAGTATCTTCAAACTATCCACTAATGGCGAAAACCAATGGTAGAGTTTGTATCCAAAAGTCACTGGCAGTGCCTGTTGCTGTCGGGTTCGTGCCATACATATCCAATCACTATGCTCCAACCAAGACTTTACCAAGGATTGAAAATTTCCAGAAAAAACCTGCTGAAAGTCTTTGGTCAGTTGCTGAAGTGCAAGCATGTGCGCCGTATCAATCAAATCTTGAGAAGTAACCCCAACATGTAAAAATGGATGATAACTTTGGTCCAGCTGCTCTTTTATGGCCTCAACCACTGCGATGATGGGAATACCGTTTTCCGCAGTGGAACTGTCCACTTGTTGAATCAAGCCATCATCTACCCTCACTCGATTGACAGCCTCATGGATGGCTTGAGCAGCCTCCTTTGGAATGATACCTAAACTGGATTGACAGGAAGCTAGACATGATTCGTATGTCAAAATCGCACGAATGAAACTTACATCGCTAACATGTGAGTTCACCTGAGGGTACCCCCAATAAGTTCTGAAAATCTTTCTGTCAATCATGCCTTCAAGTTAAGAAAAAAGAAGGGAGCTATAGTCCATGGGACCTGTAAATCATCCTGCCACAGAGATATTCACATTCGGCTCCCCAATAAGTCAAACCAATTCCAATGCAATACTGATACCCTGCCCCACTCCTATACACATAGTGGCCAAGCCTCTTTTGGCTTTTCTAGCCTGCATTTCAAGCGCCAATGTGCCTGTAATCCGAGCTCCCGACATGCCCAGTGGGTGCCCAAGAGCGATCGCTCCACCGTTCACATTTACTCGAGGGTCATCAAAAGCAATCCCTAATTCCTGCAAACATGCCAAAGCCTGTGCAGCAAAAGCCTCATTGAATTCATACAAATCAAAATCTCTGTCTGAAAGCCCTGTTCTTGCCCATAGTTTTTGTGTAGCAGGTACAGGTCCTATACCCATAATTCTTGGAGGAACACCCGCCACGGCACCTGTCAACACCCGGGCAATGGGCTCCAGTTGATACTTTTTTATGGCTTTTTCAGATGCCAACACCAGACAGGCAGCACCATCATTGATACCAGAGGCATTGCCAGCGGTTACTGTTCCATTTTTTCTAAAAAGTACAGGTAGCGAACCCAACTTTTCCAAACTTGTTCCTGCTCGTGGATGCTCGTCTTGGTCAAAGAGCACCTTATTTTTCCCCACCTTCACTTCCATGGGGAGAATCTCCTGTGCAAACCTTCCCGATTGCTGGGCAGCGGCACATTTTTCCTGAGAAGCAAACGCAAAGCGGTCTTGGTCTTCCCGCTTGATATGATACATTTCGGCCACATTTTCCGCCGTCTCTGGCATGCTATCCGAACCATACAAGGAATCCAACACAGGGTTGATAAAGCGATAACCCAAAGTACTATCCTCAATACTCATGTTTCTAGAAAAAGCCGCATCTGCCTTAGGAATGATAAATGGTGCCCGTGACATGCTTTCGACTCCTCCTGCCAAAATTAAATCGGCATCCCCAGATTTAATCATGCGGGAGGCTATCAAGATGGCATCCATTCCAGAACCACAAAGCCTATTGACCGTGCCGCCTGGTATGGATGTCGGTAATCCGGCCAACAAAGAGGCCATGCGGGCCACACTGCGATTATCTTCACCTGCCTGATTGGCACAGCCAAAAATCACATCGTCAATTGCTTCTGTATCCACATGAGGAAGGGTAGCTAACGTACCTTTGATAACTGCTGCTGCTAAATCATCCGGTCTTACCCCTGACAAACTCCCTCCATAGCGTCCAATGGGACTTCGCTTAAACGCGCAAATAAAAACTTCCTGCATGGTGTATTAGCCCTGATGGGCCATTTTAGTTTTTTCATTCAATAATCTCAATGCCTCCAACTCTTCCAACTCGGGAACATCAGTAATGGCAACTTCTTCTGCGAATCGAATCTTCCACCCGGTATTTTCTTGGATAGTTTCCCTAGCTACCCCTGGGTGTATGGATGTGACAATAAATTCACCCGTCGCCTCTTCTGTCTCCATAATGCACAAGTCGGTAATAATTTTGGATGGGCCACTCGTGTTAAGTCCCATGGCTTTTCGCTGACCGGGACCATCTCCATGGCCAAAAGAGGTGATAAAATCCACTTTTTCCACAAAAGCGCGAGGGGATTGCTTCATGATCACATAAATGGTATGACAAAATGCAGCAATTTCGGGAGCGCCTCCTCCACCGGGAAGCCGAACCTTGGGTTTGTGATAATCCCCTACAACGGTGGTATTGATATTGCCAAACTTATCAATTTGAGCCCCTCCTAGGAATCCTACGGTAATCCTCCCGCCCTGCAACCAATAGCTAAACATCTCGGGTACAGATACGGTGGTCAAGGCTGTTTCACACAGTTCTCCATCCCCTATGGAAAGTGGCAATACGTCTGGCTTGGTTTGAATAGTACCGGATTCGTAAATCAAGGTGATATCTGGTGCGTGGGTAAGTCTGGCTAAATTACAGGCTGCAGATGGCAAGCCAATTCCAACAAAGCATACATCGGAATTTTTTAATATCCGGGATGCCACCACGGTCATCAATTCTGTTGAATTATACTGCATAGTCTGTTGATTTTAATTCCTGAAGCCACTGATTAAATTTATCTCGGTCTTTGGAAATCGCTTCCCAATCCATGTACGCTTTGTTATCTCGGCTATAATATCCATGGGCATAACTGGGTTTGGCACCACCGGGTACATGTACTACAGCGCTGACAGTCCAGGAAGGCAAAATCACGGCATTCGGGCTTGAAGGCTGTAACTCATCCACGATTTCCTCCACAGTTACGATGGCAGCTTTGGCAGCAAGGACAGCCTCCTTTTGCACACCCACAATTCCTTCCAAGGAAACGTCCCCTTTTTTGGAGGCTTTTTGGGCATGGATGATGGTAACATCAGGTCGAATGGCTGGTACTGCCACCAATCGTTCTCCAGTAAATGGACAGGCAAGTGTCTTGATAGAAGGATTGACTTTCTCCAAATCCGCTCCATAATATCCTTTGAAAATGGCACATGGCATACCTGATGCTCCGGCTGCATAAGCTGCTGCCATGGCCGCATGAGAATGTTCATCGACTTCCAAGGGTTGAGGGTAGCCTTTTTCAATAGCTTCCCGCAAGCGGTACAAAGATCCCACCCCCGGGTTTCCTCCCCAAGAGAATCTTAATTTGCGAACACACCCTGCCCCAATCAGCTGATCATAAATCATATCCGGAGTCATCCGAACCAATTCCAGATTTTTGAATCCCTGACGGATAATCTCATGGCCTGCGGCAAAGGGAATCAGATGTGTAAATCCCTCCATAGCTACCGTTGCCCCATCAAAGAGATGGGTGGCAATAGCCTCTTGCAATGTTTGTATCTTAGCTTGCATATCAATAATCAAAAAACACCGTTTCATTTTCGCCCTGCATATGCAGATTGAACTCATATATTGTAACAGGGCTCTCCTGTACCTTTTGGGCAATCAAAGTACTTCTTCTTTCTTCGGCAACTAACTTCAAATAAGGGTCTTCCTGATTTAATTCCTTGAAATCCTCGAAATACACACGGGTATACACATGACTCAACAGCCCTCGCATAAAAACAATCATGTGAATGGCAGGTGCCTGATCTTGCTTTTCCGCTGCAGGAATGCAGGTGGTAAATTCAAACCAGTTTCCTTCTATGGTACCTGTACCCATCCTTCCGATGGAGAAAAAGCCTTGATGAGGTTTGATCTGGAATTTACCTTCTTGGTCCACTTGCCAGATTTCAATCATCGCATCATCCACAGCCTCTCCATGGAGGTCATACACCTTTCCTCGGAGAATGATGGCATCCTGAGAGTTCTTCTTAGCATCAAGCAAAACGGGAGTAGCCAAACTTTGATGGTCAAATTTATATTGCTCTGGTGTCAGACCATAGGCAAAATAGGGCCCTACTGTCTGTGATGGGGTTTGTCCTAGCTTATTCATTTTCAAAAGGGGTTGAATGATGTCCTCTCAATACAATGTCAAATTGGTAACCCAAGGCAAAACCTTCTTCGGTCAAGCCCAGGTCAAAGCTTGAAATCAAGCGCTCACGTGCTTTTTCTGGAACAGCCAAGTAAATGGGATCATAATCCAACAAGGGGTCTCCTGGAAAATACATCTGGGTTACTAAGCGCGTACCGATATTGGGTCCAAATACACTGAAATGAATGTGATTAGGTCTCCAGGCATTGGGATGATTTCCCCAAGGGTAGGCACCTGGCTTGATGGTGTAAAACTTAAAAATGCCTTCTTCATTGGTCACGCATCTCCCTGCACCAAAGAAATTGGGGTCCAAAGGGGCATGGTGTTGGTCACGCTTGTGTACATACCTTCCCGCTGCATTGGCCTGCCATACTTCAATAAGCGTATTTTTCAGTGGCTGTCCATGTTGATTCAACACCCTTCCACTGACTACAATACGTTCTCCAAGCGGTTCACCGTTTTTGATGCCATTCTTGGTCAAATCATGATCAAGGGGAGCCACAGACTCCAAACCGAAGATGGGTCCGGAACTCGGTTTCATCAATTCGGGTACGGTAATCAGGTTTTGAGAAGGTCCTCTGAAAATGGTGGATTTATAGCCTGGAGCTATCAAGGGTGGATGGCTTGTCCAATCGCGTTGGTTTTGTGTAGTATCCATATGCGTACTGTTAAAGGTTAAAGACTTGTTTGGCTATTCTAAAGGCAGTATTGGCAGCTGGCACACCTGCATAAATGGCCACATGCATCAATACTTCTTGAATATCTTCCAGGCTTGCACCTGTTTGCTGGGTTGCTTTGAAATGCAGGATCAATTCCTCTTCATGTCCAAGACCTGCCAAGAGCGCTATGGTAATCATGCTGCGTTCCCGCTTGGTCAAATGCTCAGAAGACCAGACAGTACCCCAAGCGGATTCCGTAATAAATTGCTGGAATCCTTCATCAAAGGAAGTTTTTGCAGCCTCCGCTTTGGCAACGTGGGCTTCTCCTAAGACTGATTTGCGGGTTTGCATGCCCTTTTGGTACTTATCTGTTGGATTCATAGTGCTGAAATAAAATCTTGTAAAATGACCGTAGTCCGCTTGGGGCTATCTACGCAAGGCAAATGCCCTGCATTGGGAATTGTAATCAAGGAGCAGTTCATCAATTGGGCAAAGCCTTGAACCAATGCAACAGGAGTGGACTTATCCTCTTCGCCTACCATACAGATTACCGGAATAGCAATACCTTGAGCGGTTTCAGTATAATCCGCATCCCGAATTGCTTCACAGGCAATCCGATAACCCAAAACATCCGCCCGTTCCAACATGGCTTGATACAAGGCAAATGCTGCTGGCTGTTGCTCCTGAAAACTCGGTGAAAACCAATTAGTCAATATCGAAGGAGCTACCGCTTGCATTCCTTTCGTGGAAATGGCTTGTATGCGATTGTTCCAAGCTTCTGCCGTTCCAATCTTTGGAGCGGTATCCATAAAGACGATTCCTGCAATTTTGTCGGGATAACGTTGGTAGATATCCAAGCTAATCAAGCCACCAATGGACAGTCCGACCAAAACGATTTTATCCAAATCCAAGACTTCACATAGGCCTATCACATCAGCTGCATAGCTAGAAATACTGCCTTTTTCAACAGCTCCTAAACTACTTAACCCATGACCCCTTTTGTCAAATCTGAGTGTCCCAAATTCGGTACCCAAGCCATCAATCACGGCATCCCAAATGCGAAAGTCCGTACCCAAAGAATTGATAAACACCAAGCAAAGGTTTTTCTCCCCTTTGTTGTATGCGTAGTGAATGGTGGTATCATGTATCCGAACCGCTTGCATATCAACACTCGTTCAATTTGATGGAATCGTCCGACAACTTTTGTACGTCAGGCGTGTAAGAAGCCTGAATCCATTTTCTCGCCTGTAAATGATCTGCAGGTTTGTTGATAGAATCTACAGCTATCAATTGGTTATTCTTGAAATAGAAGACCGAAAACTTATCCCCTTCCACATCTCCTCGGACGATGAGTTGGTCATAGCCTTCGGATAGACCGGCCATTTGCAATTTGAGATTGTATTGGTGTGTCCAAAACCAAGGCACCTGATGGTAGCTCACTGGTTTCCCACAAATGGTAGAGGCAATGGCTTTTGCCTGATCTACTGCATTTTGAACAGATTCCAGACGAACCATTCCTCCACCCGCAAATGGATTGGGATGCAAAGCACAGTCGCCGATAGCAAAAACCCCTGTTGCAGACGTTTCGCAGAATTCATTGACCTCAATACCATTGCTACATTTTATACCCGCTTGTTGAGCTAAGTTCTGGGACGGGAGCACACCAATACCGACAACTACTTGGTCTGCGGCAACCGTTTCTCCAGTGCTCAAAGAAGCGGTCCATCTGGAGTCCTGATTCAGGGCTTGCACCCCTACACCCATCCGAAGATCCACTCCATAGGCTTTATGTTTGGCGGCAAAATGCTCACTTAACATGGGCGGAAGAACCCGCTGCATCAGGCGTGGCTGATACTCCACAACAGTTACTTTTTTCCCGGATTTGGCCGCATAGGCAGCGATTTCCAATCCGATAAAGCCTCCACCAATCACCAAAATATCCTGGACATTCTCCTGATCGAGGGCAACCTTTAAGTAATCAGCATCTTTCATGGTCCGCAGGTACAGCGGTTGGTCTGTTCCCTTGATAGGAATTGGCAATTCTCTGTTGTATGCACCCGTAGCAAAAACCAAGAAATCAAATGTATAAACCCCTGAAGTTGCATACACTGTATTTTGTGAAACATCTACTTTGTCCACAAGCTCCCCAAGTTTTAACTCCACTTGATTGTTTTCATACCAAGCTTCAGAGCGAAACATGATGCTGTTCTTTTGCTGGGAACCATCCAAATAGCCTTTGGATAGCGGTGGTTTTTGATAGGGAAAATCAGCATCTTCTGAAAAAATACAGATGGACCCTTCAAAACCCTCTTCGCGAAGGGAAGCAGCAGCCTGTATGCCTGCATGGCCGGCACCGATGATGATGACATTTTTCTTCATGGGAATGGAATTGAGTGGTATATTGGGGAAAGGCAGAGGTAGTAGTATTTCCTTCTACCTCCACTGATGTGCTTATTGTTCTTGAGGAATTTCTACGACCAAACCATCCAAGGCATTGCTGATCCGAACCTGACAGCCCAAGCGGCTTCTTTCTGTTCGAGGTGCTACTGCTCCCTCCAACATTTCGTCTTCCTCTTCTTCCATTTCAGGGAGTTTGTCGAGGTATTCCTCGCCAATGTAGCAATGACAAGTGGCGCACATGCAGGAACCTCCGCACTCGGCGATAATTCCTTTAATGTCGTTTTGAACTGCACCTTCCATAATCGTAGCGCCCAAAGGCAGTTCTACTTGGTGCTTGTTTCCGTCTGAATCGATGTAAGTAATCTGTGGCATATTGATAAAATTTAAATGTGTTTATTTTCCAATGGTCAAAGGTAACTTGACCGGTGAGCGGAAAGTAGTGGATGGATTCCAATCCAACTGTTCCGTGCTGATGTAATATTCAGGTATTCTGGTGAAAAATTCACCCATAGCGATTGTGGTAATCATCCGGGCAAACATATTGCCCAGGCACAAATGAACACCGCCTCCGAATCCCAAATGACCTCTCGTATTTCTTTCCAGATCATACACGTCAGGGTTTCTGAAAAAGCGCTCATCTCTATTGGCAGATCCGTAACAAAGCATGACGAAATCTCCTTTTTTTATTTGCTGACCATGCATCTCCAAATCCTTGGTCAATACCCGCTTGAAGCGCTGTGCAGAGGTATTGAAGCGAAGGGTTTCCTCGATAGCTTTTGGCATCAAGCTGGCATCGGCTGCTATTCTCCTACGGGCATCGGGGAAGGTGGCCATGTTGTAAGCCATCATGGATAAGAAACTGGAAAGCGACTCCACTCCCGCCAAGATGATGGTAGCAGAAGTCATGATGATTTCCGCCTCTTCCAATTTATCTCCGTCGATCTCCGCCAAAATCAAGCGAGAAATCAAATCATCCTTCGGGTCTGCTCTTCGCTGACGCACGATATCTTCCACATAGTTGGTCAAAAACTTAAAGCCACCGATATGCTCTGGTCCTTTTTGTCTGGTTTCTTGATCTGACTGAATGGACAAAATCACATTTCTACGAACCTCGTGATGGTCCTCATCGGGCAAGCCCATCATGGCAAATAGGGTTCCCACCGTAATTTGACTGGAAAAGTCTTGCACAAAGTCAAATGAACCCATTTCCAGCACCTTGTCCAAGACCTCTGTAACCAACTCCTTGGTAGGGTCCATCAGGTGCATCAAATTATTTTTTGCAAAGGCTGATTGGATAAGCTTGCGCAAGCGATCATGACGGGGAGGATCAGTAGTGCCTAGGGTTGAACCAGATCTTCCTGGGAGCTCATCCACCAAATTTCCTTCACTGGAAGAGAATGTTTCCCACTCTACTCCAGCACGTTTGATATCATCGTAGCGGGACAAAATCCACATATTCACATCATCCGACCAAAAGCAAGGATATTGATCGCGTAGCGTTTTGTAGAATGGAAAAGGGTCGGCGTCCATGATTGGACTATAGGGGTTAAACTGAAATTTCTGTTCGGTGATGGTTTCCATGTGGCTATGATTTTATTGTTAAATGAATTGTTTTCCTCCGTCGACGACGATAGTTTGCCCAGTCACATAATCGGATAAGGCACTACTGAGGTACAAAACTGTCCCCACGATGTCTTCGGAGCTTGAACTTCTTTTGATGCTGCCCCTATCTACTCCATAGGTAGCGGCATTTTCCATGATGGAAAGACTGGCTTCCGTTAAGGTAAACCCGGGTGCTACCGCATTGACATTGATATTGAATGGTCCACATTCTTTGGCAAGCGTTCGGGTGAGTCCAATAACTGCACCTTTGGAACTCACATAATGGGACCAATTAGGCGAACCTGACATAAAGGTGGCAGAACTGATATTGACTATTTTACCGCCATTTTCTTTCATGTAGGGAAAGCATGCTTTTGCAAGCAACCAAGGTCCTTTGATATTGACTTGCATGACCTTGTCCCATTCCTTTTCTGAAATTTCATAGAAAGGTGCACGGCTCAAATTTCCGTACATGGCTGCATTGTTGACCAAGATATCGATGGATCCGAAGTCTTTATGAATGGCTGCTACCACTTCTTCTACTTGAGCCGCATTGCTCACATCCATGGCATAGGCCAAGGCAGAGGCACCCAGTTCCAGAGCAGTTTCTTGGGCTGCTTGTAAATTGATATCGCAAATGGCCACCTGAGCTCCTTTTTGGACAAAGGCTTCTGCAAATGCTTTGCCCAGTCCTATAGCTGCCCCTGTGATGATGACCGTTTTTCCTTTAAAATTTAAATCCATTACTGCTTGATTAATGTACCTGCATTCAGTTCTGTGTATGACACTTCTAAGAAGGATTTGGCCAACCATTTCCCTTCTTTGGTGAGTAATTTTGGTAAGACGTGCCCATCCAAAATATCCAAGACTTCCGCTTTCTCAATTTCAAACCACTTTCCGATGGTGGCGACACCGTGAGGGGTATACCTCCACAATTTGTCAGCATCCTTCACAAGGGAATCTTCCAAAGATCTCGCTTCGGCGGTGGTGTCATGCCCGTCGATAATAGCTGTCACTTGGGCAATGAACTCCTTGGAATAACCATGTTTTTCCAAGAGCCCTAAGGCTATTTCCATCCCATATACTTCATGCGCACGGGTCAACTCAGGATACTGATTATTGGGACCAAATGCCTTCAAAATCTTATCCTCGGGTATTCTGCTCCATCCGGTATCGTGCAGCATCATCGCTAGCAAGCACACCTCTCTATCAGCTTCTGCATGCCAATCAAGGAGTAATTTCACCAACTGATAGGAATGGAGGGTATGAACATCGTTGTCTCGGATAGTCAGAAATTCCTTGGCTTCCTCCCAAATGGCGATATGATTTTCTTGAAGGATTTCCATATCAGTAGTTCAGGTAAATGGTTTTCAATTCGGTATAGGCTTCCAATCCATGGATACCTTTTTCCCGTCCAATCCCACTTTGCTTCATGCCTCCAAAAGGCACCGAATGATAAGAACGTTGGATATTGTTGACCCAAACCGAACCTGCCTGCAACTGCTCCGCAATCCGAAGTCCTCTACCGATGTTATGGCTGAAGACATACGCTGCTAATCCATACTGCGAGGCATTGGCTTCTTGGATGGCTGCTGTTTCATCTGTAAAACTTGCAAGGCCTATGACTGGTCCAAAAGTTTCTTCCCGCATGATTTTCATCTCGGAACTTGACTCAGCGATCAGCGTAGGTTCTAAGAAAAAGCCTTTTTCAAAGATCCCTCCTGTTCTTCGTTTGCCACCCGTCAGAATGCGAGCGCCTTTGCTTTGGGCATCTTCAATCTGTTGGAAAGCATTGGCGAAAATTTTCTCATTGACCATGGGGCCTAAATCGCAGGTATCTTCGATTCCAGCTCCCAAAGTCAGTTTTTCGGTAGCCTTCTTCATTTTTTGGCAGAATTGCTCATACAAGCTTTCGTGTACATAGACGCGATTGACTCGGTAACAAAACTGTCCTGTATTGGCAAAGCCATGTTTGACAATGGCCGGAACAGCCGTATCCAAATCTGCATCTTCACAAAGGATGGCCGGTGATTGCCCTCCCAATTCTAAGGTTATTCGTTTATGTGTTCGGGCAGCTACCCCAGCAATATGTGCACCTGTGGAAGTTCCTCCCGTAAAGGCTATTTTGGCAACTTTGGGATGAGATACCAAAGCATCTCCAATTTCCCTACCGTAACCAGTAATGACATTGAAAACACCTGCTGGGTAACCAGCTTCCTCAAAGCAAGCAGCCAATGCCAAGGTACTTAAAGGGGTATCTTCTGATGGTTTGCTGACCATGGTACATCCCATAACTAAGGCAGCACCCATTTTGAAAGTCAGTAAAGTAATCGGGTAATTGAACGGAGTAATGGAAACAACCACTCCCAAAGGTTCTCTGGTCACTAGCACTTTTTCTCCTTCCACATTTGTCAAAGGAAAATAGCCTTTCATGCGCAAAGCCTCTTCGGCATAGTATTCAAGAAGTTCTGCACTCCGATTGATCTCATGAATACAGGCTGCCAATGGTCTGCCCAATTCCAAAGAAAGTTGGCGTCCGATGGAAGCACTGTGCTTGCGCATGGAGGCAGCCAATTTCTTTTGAAGCTGTACGCGCTCTTGCATGGGTGTTTTTTTCCAGGTCTCGAAAGCTTTGGTAGCAGCATTCACAGCGGCATTCACATCCTCCAATCCAGAGCGGCATACGCTATCCAGTAAACTGCCGTCTACCGGATTGTGTACGTCCATTTCTTCTTGACTGAAGGCTATCCATTCACCGTTGATATAATTTTTCATGTCTTACAATACATGTGCGAGCAACAGAGCTCTTGTGGCAGTTAATTCTCTTTTAGCGATGGCTACAGATTCCGGCAGATGCAGCTGCTCAATATTGGTGTCTTCCAATCGTTGGGCATATTGCACAGGAGTCATTTTAAACCAATCACAGGCTACACTGACGCCTGTGACGGCAAACCTCCATAACTTATCTGCATCCCGTACAATTTCATCCTCTTTGGATTTGGCAAACTTACGGGTATCGTGACCATCGATGATAGTACAGACCTTCTCGATGAATTCCTCATCATAGCCCAAGCTTGCCAATAAAGGTTTGGCATATTTCACTCCTTCAGACTCATGTAGATAGCGCACATCCGAAGTCAGGATATCAGGTCCACTAAAGCCTTTTTCGAAGATTTCTTCCTCGTCTATGGCATACCAGCCGATATCGTGCAGGATGATTCCGGCAGCAACAACAGCTTGATTCACCTCGGGATAGTGTTCCATCAACTCTAGAGCAAATCTATAAGAGAGTGGGATATGCACGTCGTTTTTACGGACGCGCATATACTTCTCTGCTGCTTTGAAAATGGCTTCGTATGCCGGCATATGCAAAGGATGCATCATCATGCTTCTACTAATTCCTCCAAAATCTCTACTGTACCCTTTCCTCCGTCAACCCGGATTTTCATACCCGTTTTAATTTGTGTGGAAGCGGAACCCGTACCTGTCACAGCAGGCAGCCCGTACTCTCTACACACAATCGCTGCATGGGACATCATTCCTCCAATATCAGTAACAGTAGCTACAATTTTATTGAAGACCGGTGCCCAGCTCGGTGCAGTCACTCGGGTTACAAGAATTTCTCCTTGCTTCAATTGGTCAAGTTCTGAGGCATCGTTGATGATGCGAGCATACCCTTCTACCAAACCTGGGGATGCTGCCATGCCTTTCATATGACTGGATTTTTCGTCTCCGCCTAGCCAAGATTCCACTGCTTCTGTGGTAATGCCCCACAACATGATGGTAAAAGGCTCAGTAACCACTTTTGGAGGATTATTGAATGCCGGTTGAGGAGGTGCAGTTGCCAAGGCGTCTACAATTTTCTTTCTTCGGCTAATCTCTTCTTGCAACACGGCAGGCCCTACGGCAGGAACACCTACCGCCCAACTGTTGCCATAGTCAAACAACACCTGAAGAATTTCCTCTCTACGGAAGTAATACATATCGGATTCCTGTTGCCAGAAGCCTTGCTCCTTCAGCATGCGGCTGAGTTCGCGGGTTTTTCTCCAAAACACCCCCATCGCCCAATGCTCAATGTAGAAGTTATGATTCTCTACGTAAGGGAATACTACTCTTGCAAGGCCTAACTTACCTTCAAAAATTGCTCTTGCTTCATCATCCAAGGATTCAGCGTATTCGGTAGTGATTCGATCACGCTCTGCTTCCAAAGCTTCGGTAGGTCTATCAATGACTTCGCCTCTCTGCAATTTCTCCACATAATTTTTCAAATAGCCATATGGAATATCCAAATGCTCAATCCAATACTTATCTGAAGAATAAAAACCATTCCCTGAGGTATAGTTAAACCAAGGGTGCTTGGCTTTTTCCCATGCCTGCAACCACTGACCGCCGTTTTCTTCTAAGGCGATACAATGCAAGGCTTCGTTGACATCCTTTTTTTCAAAGCATTTCTCTAAACCAAAGGAGATGGCAAGCTTTGCCAATTTCTTTAGTTCATCATCTGGTCTGAACAAATCTACATCGATGCCTTGGACCATTTTTGCTACAGACAGATCCGGGATTCCTGGGAACACTTCCTTGCAGAAACCAAAGAAATCCAAGTAGGCTGCATAGCCGAGATTTAAAAATTCAAAATGGTATTGCCAGGTTTCGTAGCAAAGAGAAATCAACTTATTGTAATCGTTGATCATCTGAAAGGTAGGATCGAGCCCTACTCCACCTTTGATTGCCTGTATATCCACCCGATCAGGAAGCGGTTCAAAATGAATGCTTTCCATATCGTCAATGACGCGTTTTACTTTTTTATGCCAGTTTTCCAACAGCTCATTCCAATTTTGGAAATAATAGCCGGCTCTTTCCATGAATTCAGGAACCCTTCCTTCAATCAATTCAGGGCTGACAGCTACTGGGCTCATGTAGCAGTAGCCATTATGGATTTTAAAATCAACCCCATTGGCTGGAGGAATCACATAATGCCTGGAATTATATTGGGAAAGACATTTCACAGCAAACTCCACTGTCATAGCATCAAATGGCTTGAATACATTCGGCCAATGCTGTGAGTCGCAAAAAAAGAATTTGTCTTCCTCCTGCTCCTTTAATTGCTCTTGAAAAACCAAGAAATAAGGATACAATTCTTTCCATCCTTCTGACCCTTTGGGAGCTGTATGCTCGTAAGGGCTGATAAATTTTTTCTTCTTGTCGGTCATAATGGTGTATATTGTTTGGGGTTATGTTATTTTTTTGCACTTAAGGGGTTGATCAGCGAACCTACTAGTCCTTGCATTCCGGACATGTAGTGTTTTTTGGTCTCTGTTTTTTTATTGGACCAGACGGTTTCCGGGCGACTTTGAAGCAAGGTGAATGCTTCTTCGCCTTCTGCATCTGCGTCCAAAGCCCATTCGATATCCTGTGGACAGCCGTAATGTTTTTCTATACGTTTGGCGATTTTGCTGATAAAAATCAATTCATCTCGAGTAAGACAGGCTTCAGTCGCTTTCACTGGATCCACTTCAATTTCTATCACACGCTTGTTGGCAGGGTCGGGAATCAAGGCTATCTTTTTATCCTGAATAGAGGACTCCACCAATTCAAAAATCACCTTATCCATCAGGTAATTATCCGGGGTAACGGTACCTGATACCACACTTTCTCCCAGTCCGTAAGATGCTTCAATAGCAATTTTTGTTCGGTCTCCGTTTGTTGGATTTAGGGTCATCGTCACCCCCGCAACTCTGGCATTGACCATTTTTTGCACCACCACACTCATATGTATGTCCTCTTCTGGGATATTGTGGTCCTTTCTGTAAGCTATCGCACGGCTCGTATACAAGGAAGCCCAGCACATTTTGATATGGCTTAACACCTCATCTTCTCCCACTACCCATAAGTAGGTGTCTTGCTGACCTGCAAAGCTGGCATCTGGCAAATCCTCCGCCGTAGCTGAAGAGCGGACTGCTACCGGAAGGTCCCCTTCTTTACCATACATTTCACACAAGCTGCGATAACTCGCCAAAATATCTTCTTGAATGTCCGCAGCAATGGTTTTGTTGAGAATCTGACTCCTAATTTCCCCGGACAACTTATCCAAGGACCCCATATTTTTGGTGTCCAATTTGGCCAAGGAAGCAAAAAGTCCTTTGGCAGTCATCAAATCCTGGATAAAGGCTACAAACGCATCTGTGGTTACACAGAAACCTTGCGGCACCGGTAGATCTGCTTGGGACATACTGGCCAAGCTCTTTCCTTTCCCTCCGAGACTTTCTAATTGTTCGGGCTTAGCATCTTTGAAAAACAGGCTGTAAGTGGGTTTCATGTTACTTAAATTAAAGGTTTACCATTGTACCTGTAGTGCTTGTGGCGCTCTAAAGGATGTATTGGGTGCAAATGTGAATGTTTGATTAGGCTTCAATTGAAGACTAGGAATGCGTGCCGTGAGTTCTTCAAGCACAACTTTAAACTCCAGTTTAGCCAAGGGAGAACCCAAGCAAAAATGGATACCAGAACCGAAAGACAAATGTGTTCCGGCATTTCCACGGGTGATATCGAAGTTTTCTCCGTTTTCGTACATCGCCTCGTCCCGATTAGCCGAACCCATCACCATCAGAATATCTGCCCCTTCAGGAATCATCACGCCTCCTACTTCGGTAGCTACTTTACATTTCCTTCTCCAGGATAAAATGGAAGGAGAATATCGCAATACTTCATCCACTGCTTTTGGGATGAGCGTTTTATCTTGTTTGATTGCCTCCCAACTTTCGGGATGCACCAGTAATTCACGAATGCCATTTCCAATCAAGGAGGTAGTTGTTTCGTGGCCTGCAAACAATTGGCTGTAACAAATGGCGGCAATTTCTCGATCTGTAATTTCATGCCCTTCGGACTGCAAAGTCACTAAGTCACCTGGCAAATCATCTTGCATTTGATGTTTTCTATCACTGACCAGCTTTTGGCAATAATTCCAGTAACGGATCATATTTTCTGCATGCATCATCTGCGCATCTTCATCCAAATCCCCCCAAGTAAGGAGTAGTCGACTTTCTGCCCAGCTTTTCACCTGTGCTACATCGCTGTCAGGTACACCTAGTAATTTGAATATTACCAAAGCCGGTAAATCATAAGCCAATTCAGAAACCATTTCAGCCTGATTTTTACCTGCCTTCAACTCTTCAATCATGCGAATTGCTATTTTCCGGATTTCAGGCTCTAGCTTTTTGATACGGGCCAAATTAAACGCCATGCTGACAATCCTCCGAATACGGGTATGGTCTGGGGGAATTCTTCCAGAAAGCCCGGATAAGCCTACCAATCCAGCAGAGTCCATCAAGGCTTTTGCTTTGGAGGCAATCGGCTTAAATGGGCTTTGTGCATTTTCAGAACTGAATGCCTGCCAATTTCCAAAAATAGCTTTGACATCCTCATACTTAGACACCACATAATAGCCTAACTCCTCACTGAAAAAAATAGGACACTTTTCTCTAACTTCTTGATAAAAAGGAAAAGGATTGGTGAGGTCAAATGGTTGGTAAGCTGCATTTAATTCCTTGTGATAAGGACATTGCTCGATTCCTGCATTCATGTCGTTTTGGGTTTATGAAGAATTCTCTGCAATATCCCTCGATTTCCTGGCTTACATCCATTGATTTTAAAAAATTACTTGTACTTTTATTACATATGGAAAATAAATTAGTTTTTTGCTAAACATAAACACACAACCTATTTCCAAACATTCTATCGAAAAAAAGTACTAAACCCGTTTATGTAAAGTTTTAACCCATCATACCACAGAAAATCCTGAAAATATCCGTAAAATAACTACTTGCACTTTTAACCAATATCACCAATGAAAAAAATAGATAACTATGTATTGTATGGGGAAACCAAGCAGGAAATCCTTCCAGAGTTTATTCACTGTGAATCCATCGACGCACGAAGCAGAAATCATGATTGGGTCATCAAGCCTCATTTACATAATCGCTTGTATCAGTTTGTGATAATCGAAGAAGGCTCCTTTGAATTTACTTGCGGTCCCACAGTGCAACATATAGACGAACCTTGCCTGATAGCCATGCCTGCAAATACGCTGCATGGGTATTTATTCACCCCTGATATCAAAGGAATGGTGCTCACACTTTCAGATGAGTTTGTCGAGGAAATTCTCAACCCACAACCCCATGTATTATTAGAAATCGAAAAGCCGAGGGTAATCTTCAGCAGTTGGAACAATGAGCGCTTTGGCCTGATGTCACGGCTTTTCAGAAGAGCTAACAATGAGTTACTAACTGAATATCAAGGGAAGTCTTTGGCCATCAAGTCTTATTTGTCCATCCTCTTCGTGGAGTTTTACAGAATGATTTTGGAAAACCGACACAACACCTATAAAGTAGTCAATACCAATATCAAGTTTTTCCGCTCATTTATGACTCATATCAAACGTTATTATAGTAATCGATTATTTAAAGGCGAAAACGTCGACAAAAAGTTAACCGTAGCATCCTTGGCTGATGCCATGGGAATTTCTACCGTCCATCTGAATCGTGTTTGCCAAGCAGTAGCTTCCAAGTCTCCCATGCAGGTCATCCATGAATTTATCCTTAACGAATCCATCCGATACCTAGAGCAAACAGATTACAGCATTGCAGAAATTAGCTATAAGCTAAAGTTCGAAGACCCAGCTTATTTCTCCCGCTTTTTCAAAAAGTTTACCGGGAAAAGTCCTTCAGAATTTCGAGATAAAATAGAAGTTGCTTAAGCTAATTTAGAAGCATGCCACATACAATATCATTCAAAGCTATTTAGAAAGTCTAAACTGGCAATTGATAAAAAGGCAGAACCTTGATGGCATACCCGTCCTGCTCAAATTGATCTTCTTGACTGAATGTCACTAATAATGCTTCTTTTTGATCGAAAAAACGCATAGCCTCCCAAAGACCATCCAACTCTCGTTTGATGTTGTCCATATTTAGTTCCCAGCATACTTGAACCAAAGCCACAAGTCCTTTTCTATCAAAAACAACAAAGTCACACTCCCCCTTTTCTGAAAAATAATAAATTTCTGAATAACTCCTACGAAAATGGAGGAACACCATGTTCTCAAACCTTCTTCCATCATCTCCTGAAAAGGATCGTGTATTTGCAGTTACCAATCCTGTATCTATAGCGTATACTTTTTTGGGGTTAACCAATTGCTTGCGTTGAGAATAAGAGAATTTTGGGACAAAAAAGAATAGCCAACTCTCTTCCAAATAGGAGAAATACTCCATTACAGTACTGGTTGCTTTGATTTCAAGTGTCTTTCTGAGGTTATTTCCTGAAACTGGTTTAGCAACGTTGGATATGAGATATATCGCTAGATTTTGTAAGGACTTGACATCTCTAACCCTATAGCGAACAGCAATATCCCTTAACAGGATATCGTCCAATAACTGATGCAACAATTCCTGTCTTTTGCTTTTCAGGTATTCAGGAAATCCCCCTAAACTCATGTAGTCACGGGTACTTTCAGGAGACTTTTTTAAATCTTCAAATTGACAGAACTGAGCATATGAAAATGGAAACAACTCCCTAGTGACATGACGCCCAGTCAATTTGGTCCCCAATTCACGACTTAATAAAGAAGCATTAGACCCCGTGATCACCAAGTTAGACAGCCCTTGATCCAACTTTTGTCTGACATAGCGCTCCCACCCATTTACCACCTGTATCTCATCAAAAAAGATTGTTTTGTCATCCAACTCCTCTATCAATATATCAAGCTTTTGAAAATCAGCCAATGCAAATCCATACAAACGAGGATCTTCAAAATTCATATAAAAAGCCTGAGGAAATTGCTTCATTAATAATTGAACCAGTAAGGTACTTTTTCCACAACGTCTAATACCTGATATGATCAACGCATGGCTTTGAAGGAGCGAATAATCTTCCAACTCTGTTCGTTCGAGCCCTAACAATTTTTTATTTAAATCGTCTTTTTGGCTTTCAACAACTTCCACAAGTAAATCTTTGGATATCATAAGATGCAGTTTTAAACAAAAATACAAAAATTATGTTTAGCAAACAACGTTTTTATTGTTTACTAAACAACACTATTGTCGTTTGCTAAAAAACAAAATTGGCAAACACAAAATTATAACTAAACCTTAACCTTGTATTTGCCGATATCTTTTAAATAAACTGGTTTGTACAAACTGGTTTTACATGAACCTGACAGTTGATTTAAGATTTTCTCAAGGCTTGAATGGCGGTATAAATTAATTCTGTGCGCTCTTTTTTGATTAAAGTAGCCTTATCTGTAACGTCAATTCTCTTTTTCAATACCTAACTCCCAATCAGTCAATCGTCTTAACGGTAAGCATATCCTTGATTAGCCTTAATACTTCCTATGAAAAACCCTCATTTTTAGCTATTTTAGCCAACGATCAAATAAAAATTAGAACTAAAATCTGAAACCTATGCGATGTAGCTGTCTATTCACATGCTTTTTAGCCTTATCCATTTTCCTTTTTTCCTGTACTAATTCAGAAAAGCAACAACTTTCCATGCAATCGCCTGATGGCAAAATCAGGCTTATATTGGATGTAAGCACAGGTAAACCAACGTATACTATTGACTTCAATAAGATAGCCATACTTAATAAAAGTGAATTGGGTATACGCTTCCAAGATTTTGAAATCGGAAAAAATGCAACAATCAGCTCCATTAAAGAAACGGAAATTGAAAGAACTTGGAAACCACTATGGGGAGAAAAGGCAGAATTCCTGGATCATCACAAAGGCTACATAGTATCTTTGGAAGAAGAAGGACTGCAATACGAATTGGAGTTCAGGCTCTTCAACGATGGGTTAGGATTCCGATACCATATTCCTGCACAGGATGGATTACCTGACAGTCTATTGATCATGGATGAAAAAACTGCTTTTAATCTTTCCGATGACTTTACTGCATGGTGGATTGAGGGCAATTATGATACTTATGAGTTATTATACACCAAAAGTCCCGTCAGTAAAATCGGAGAAATCAAAAATGACTTCAATACACACACCCACTCTACCGGTGGTTTTCCTCAAAATTCTGCACATACACCACTGACGATGCAAGCTGGAGAAAATATCTTCCTAAGCATACATGAAGCTGCATTGGTCGACTATGCAGGTATGACCTTGCTTAGAGAAGATGGACACAAACTCAAAGCCAACTTGGTACCTTGGCCCGACGGAGTTAAGGTTAGGACTACTGCCCCCTTGACCACCCCTTGGCGAACAATTCAATTGAGTGTAAAAGCGGGAGATTTAGTCACTTCGCCTTTGATTTTAAACCTCAATGAAGAAAATAAGCTAGAACGTACAGATTATATCGAACCCATGAAATATGTAGGTATTTGGTGGAGTATGCATTTGGGAATAGAAACTTGGGGCAAGGAAGGTGGTAGACACGGAGCAACGACAGAAAACACCAAGCGATACATAGATTTTGCTGCCGCTAATAATATCAGAGGAGTTTTAGTCGAAGGTTGGAATACAGGATGGGAAAGTTGGTATTCAGATGATAATTTTGATTTTCAAACAGCCTACGACGATTTTGATCTGAAAGCAGTCACTGATTATGCACGTGAAAAGGGGGTGGAAATTATTGGTCATCATGAAACTGGTGGGCAAGTACTCTCCTATGAAGCCAATTTAGAAGCCGCCTTGGATTTATACGAGCAACATGGAGTCAAGGCTATCAAAACAGGCTATGCAGGCACCATGCGTCCAGAAGGACACTTCCATCAAGGACAATTTATGGTGATGCATCATCAAAAAGTGGTGGATGAAGCTGCCAAAAGAGGAATCATGGTTAATATCCATGAACCGATCAAAGACACAGGACTCCGAAGAACTTATCCTAATCTCATGACAAGGGAAGGGGTGAGAGGTATGGAATGGAACGCCTGGTCAAGAGGAAATCCTCCTAATCATACACCTACCTTGGTCTTCACCCGTATGCTTTCAGGCCCACTTGATTATACTCCTGGGATTTTTGATCTAACATTCGAGAATTTTGCCGACCAAATGACCCTTTGGAATGAATTGGACGGACTGGAAACCAAAGGCCGAATGCACAGCACTTTAGCCAGACAACTGGCTCATTATGTTATCCTCTTTAGTCCAATGCAAATGGCTGCTGACATGATAGAAAACTATGAAGGACATCCTGCATTTGAGTTTATCCGACAGGTACCCGTAGACTGGGATGACACCAAGGTTTTGGATGCCAGTATCGGTGAATTCGTAGTGATGGCACGACAAAAAGAAGAGGATTGGTTTGTGGGGGGTATAACCGATGAACAAGAAAGAAACATTACCGTCAAGCTCGATTTCCTTGATTCAGGTGATTACGAAGCTATTGTATATGCTGATGCTGAAGATACGGACTATCAAATAAATCCAGGAGCATATTTGATTACCACTTATCAAGTATCCAGCTCAGGAACATTAGACCTTCCAATGAAAGCAGCTGGTGGGTTTGCTATCCATTTTAAAAGAAAGTAATCATCATACAAAACAAAAAAACCTCCATTAGGGAGGTTTTTTAAGTGTGATCCCGCTGGGGCTTCCCGACACGAACTTGCTGCGCTACGTTCTATCGGGATAAACTTCTCGCCCTATGCGATGAATCTTTAAACCAGTGATCCCGCTGGGGCTTCCCGACACGAACTTGCTGCGCTGCATTCTATCGGGATAAACTTCTCGCCCTATGCGATGAATCTTTAAACCAGTGATCCCGCTGGGGCTTCCCGACACGAACTTGCTGCGCTGCATTCTATCGGGATAAACTTCTCGCCCTATGCGATGAATCTTTAAACCAGTGATCCCGCTGGGGCTTCCCGACACGAACTTGCTGCGCTGCGTTCTATCGGGATAAACTTCTCGCCCTATGCGATGAATCTTTAAACCAGTGATCCCGCTGGGGCTCGAACCCAGGACCCTAACATTAAAAGTGTTATGCTCTACCAACTGAGCTACGGAATCGGTACTAGTATTAATAAATAGAGCATCCTCAGCGGATGCTCTGAGTGATCCTGTCAGGAATCGAACCTGAAACCTACTGCTTAGAAGGCAGTTGCTCTATCCAATTGAGCTACAGGACCATTATTTCAATATTTGTGAACTCAAACCAGAAACCTTCCCGATAGATCGGGATGCTCTATCCAATTGAACTACAGGACCATTATTTCAATATTTGTGAACTCAATCTAGAAACCTTCACGATAGATCTGAATGCTCTATACAACTGAGCTACAGGACCGTTATTTAATTAAGTGGTCGGGGTGGCAGGATTCGAACCTACGACCTCCACATCCCAAATGTGGCGCGATACCGGGCTACGCTACACCCCGAACTTTAATTCATCAATACGATAGTATTGAAAGCAATAAATGATAGATTCCGCTGGGGCTTCCCGACACGAACTTGCTGCGCTGCGTTCTATCGGGATAAACTTCTCGCCCTGTGCGATGAATCTTTAAACCAGTGATCCCGCTGGGGCTTCCCGACACGAACTTGCTGCGCTGCATTCTATCGGGATAAACTTCTCGCCCTATGCGATGAATCTTTAAACCAGTGATCCCGCTGGGGCTTCCCGACACGAACTTGCTGCGCTGCGCTCTATCGGGATAAACTTCTCGCCCTATGCGATGAATCTTTAAACCATTGATCCCGCTGGGGCTCGAACCCAGGACCCTAACATTAAAAGTGTTATGCTCTACCATCCCGATAGCTATCGGGATACGGAATCGGTACTAGTATTAATAAATACAACATCCTTTGCGGATGCTCTAAGTGATCCTCTCAGGAATCGAATACCGAAAATCGCCACAGGCACTGAAACCTTCCCGACTAGTCGGGATGATCTATACAGTTGAGCAAACCATATACAATTCCCAAAACCTTACAAAACAAAAAAACCTCCAAAAAGGAGGTTTTTTTAAAGTGATCCCGCTGGGGCTCGAACCCAGGACCCTAACATTAAAAGTGTTATGCTCTACCAGCTGAGCTACGGAATCGGTACTAGTATTAATAAATAGAGCATCCTCAGCGGATGCTCTGAGTGATCCTGTCAGGAATCGAACCTGAAACCTACTGCTTAGAAGGCAGTTGCTCTATCCAATTGAGCTACAGGACCATTATTTCAATATTTGTGAACTCAAACCAGAAACCTTCCCGATAGATCGGGATGCTCTATCCAATTGAGCTACAGGACCATTATTTCAATATTTGTGAACTCAATCTAGAAACCTTCCCGATAGATCGGGATGCTCTGTCCAATTGAGCTACAGGACCATTATTTCAATATTTGTGAACTCAAACCAGAAACCTTCCCGATAGATCGGTATGCTCTGTCCAATTGAGCTACAGGACCATTATTTCAATATTTGTGAACTCAAACCAGAAACCTCCCCGATAGATCGGGATGCTCTATCCAATTGAGCTACAGGACCATCATTTCAATATTTGTGAACTCAAACCAGAAGCCTTCCCGATAGATCGGAATGCTCTATACAACTGAGCTACAGGACCGTTATTTAATTAAGTGGTCGGGGTGGCAGGATTCGAACCTACGACCTCCACATCCCAAATGTGGCGCGATACCGGGCTACGCTACACCCCGAACTTTAATTCATCAATACGATAGTATTGAAGGCAATAAACTAGAGACCTCGCTGGGGCTTCCCGACACGAACTTGCTGCGCTGCATTCTATCGGGATAAACTTCTCGCCCTATGCGATGAATCTTTAAACCAGTGATCCCGCTGGGGCTCGAACCCAGGACCCTAACATTAAAAGTGTTATGCTCTACCAGCTGAGCTACGGAATCGGATGTCAATATGCGCCTCAGACGTTTTAGAGACATTTTTTAACAAACTTTGATTTGTTTTTTGTCAAATCATTGTCGTAATTGGACTGCAAAAATAAGCGCTCGAATTTAAAATGCAAAACATCCAACCAAACTTTCTGACAAAATTTATAATTATTTCATTGGGCTTTATACAAACCTTTAATTGTCAGGCTGATAAATTTTCGCTTCAAAACGCAGATTCTTTGTTTGCAGGTAATAATTATCAAGAAGCCCTTGCTATCTACGAACATTTACTTGTCGAAGAAGAAATCTACTCTCCTGCCATGCTTTTAAAAATGGCATTTGTAGCAGAAGGTATGGGAGATTTCTCTAAAGCTTCCTATTACTTAGCTAAGTTTTATGATATCAATCCAAACCCTAGAGTCATCACCAAAATCAAATCTCTGACCGAACAATCCGAACTTTACGGGTATGAGCTCTCCGATTGGGATCAATTTTTTGGATTTCTAACTGACTTAAGGGTAGAATTAACGGCTTTTTTTGCTTTTTTGCTGGTCGTTTCATTGACGTTATTGGTAGTGTTCCGGGAAAAAGCTATCAAACCGAAATATTACATTCCTTCTTTTGGTTTAATTTTTCTGATATTCCTCTGCAATAATTTCCTTTACCAGCCTCGCACGGGCATCATCACAGGAAGTCCCACACTGATCATGGATAAACCTACTGGGGCAGGAAAAGTGCTTTCTGTAGTCGATCCAGGGCATAGAGTTATCATCCAATCCTCCAAAGACATCTGGCATGAAGTAAAGTGGAAAAATAAAAACGCTTATATCAAAAAAGATCACATAACCAGATTATAGGGATCCTTGATCTAAGGCACCCATCAACGCTGAAATTGTTTCAGGTGACATGTACAAAGCACGTATCTTGTTTTTGTAGGTATCAGTGAATTTATCATGATCCAAAATGTATTGTTTATGAAAAAGTATTTGTGGTCCTAATCCATAAGCAATGGCATAACTATCTGCAACCAGTTCAGCTTCAATGTATCTCTTTTTGGAAAGTGTATATCCTATACCAAATCCTATCATATTCAAGGAACTCCTATTCAGATAATCCATCACATGACCCAATTCATGCCCAATCCAACCTACCAATGCTTCTTGGGGCACTTGTTCAATAGGCATTTTATAGTCATCAAAAACCAAGGTTTCAGTGATCTTAATTCTATACCTACGTTCATTTTTTCGGTCAACAATCAAGGAAAGTATGTTGGGCTGAGCTTGCATCACCGCACCTTTGATATTTTTTATCAACTGAAAATCAATTTTCACATCTTCCAACTCAGGAAAATGTGAAAAAGCTTCCAAAATCGATTTTTCTAGCTTCTGCGGATAGGTGATATTCTTATAACTGACGATGGAATCTTCAATGGGGGCTTGATATATATTTCCTTCTTTCTCAGGCGTAAATGTAGTCCACAAAAAGAAAACCAATAGAGATTGTAACATAATGGATGATTAATACTTTTTTTCAGTATACGAAAAAAGCCGAAAAAAGCCAAAAAAAACTCCAAAATGAACCCCTTAAATTAAAAAAGGAGGCCAAATGGCCTCCTCCTTTTGTATATAACAAATATTATTTATTGGCTATGAAGACCAACAAATCAACAACTTTATTAGAGTATCCCCACTCGTTATCATACCAAGAAACAACTTTCACAAAAGTGTCACTCAGCTGAATACCTGCTCCGGCATCAAAAATGGATGTTCTTGCATCACCATTGAAGTCAGTGGAAACCACTGCATCTTCTGTGTAACCAAGTACTCCCTTCATAGAAGTTTCAGAAACCTCTTTCATCTTTGCGCAAATCTCGCTGTATTTTGCAGGATTTTTCAAACGAACGGTTAAATCAACTACGGAAACATTTGGTGTTGGAACTCGGAAAGCCATACCGGTTAATTTACCATTCAACTCAGGGATAACTTTGCCTACTGCTTTAGCAGCACCCGTAGAAGATGGAATGATATTTTGACCTGCACCTCTACCACCTCTCCAATCTTTAGAAGAAGGAGCATCTACTGTTTTTTGCGTTGCAGTAGTCGCATGTACTGTTGTCATCAAACCTTCTTCAATACCCCAGTTATCATTCAATACTTTGGCAATTGGAGCCAAGCAATTGGTTGTACAAGAAGCGTTGGATACAAATGTCATATCAGGCGTGTAAGAAGACTCATTTACGCCCATAACAAACATAGGAGTATCATCTTTTGAAGGTGCGGACATGATTACTTTTTTCGCACCTGCATCAATATGCCCTTGTGCAGACTCTTTGGTCAGGAAAATACCTGTAGATTCTACCACATAGTCGGCGCCAACTTCACCCCATTTCAAGTTTGCAGGACTCTTTTCAGCTGTTACTCTGATTTCTTTTCCATTGACCACTAGCTTTCCATCTTTGACAGATACATCTCCGTCAAAAACACCATGTGTGGAATCGTACTTCAACATATAGGCTATGTAGTCCACATCAATCAAATCATTGATAGCAACTACTTCTACGTCGCTTCTATTAGAGGCAGCTCTGAATACCAATCGTCCGATTCTTCCAAATCCATTGATACCGATTTTAATTTTGCTCATAATCTGTGTGTTTATTGTTTGTGTTGTGTATTAATTTTTAAAATTTGATAATCAGTAAGCCTTATTTGGCTTGGTTAAAGAAATTTCACAGCACTAAAATACCCAAAAAAAATCAGTCCCCCAAACATAATAAACTTTTGAAAATGAACATTTTAAAGTGGACACAACTTACAATCGATTGCGGGTTAACTAATGAGAAAACAATTATTTGATTATCAGTAGGATAATTTTTTATGTATTTTAAGCAAAAATCTAAATAATCCAATGTTTGTTGACGCAATTCAAAAAGTTTCAGGCTTTACCCGTGCCATTCATACCATCAGTAGATCGTATCTGTCAAATCAGGTCATCCCAGGTGCTGCCACTTTATTTTTCGTAAATGAATTAGGCGTTGCCGTCACCTGCAAACATGTCATTCAATGGCTTACCCAAGGCCAAACCGTTCAATCTCGCTACCAAGAATTCTCTGCTAAGAAAACCCAAGTGCGCCATCCGAAAAAAATCAAAGAGTTAGAGCTTGCATACGGCTACAAAGAACACAGCCTCATCCAAATGAAAACTACTTTTGTGGATTGTGTAGACCGTATGTCTGGATTTACATGGCACCTACACCCTACCTATGATTTAGCAATTTTAAAATTCAATGATATCGGACGTTCCCTCTACCATGGTCATGCTATTTTCGGAAAAAGTAGTCAAGCAATCAACCAAGGAAGTTATTTGTGTAGACTGGGCTTCCCGTTTCCTGAATTTAGTAACTACACCTATTCGGAAGCACATGATGATATCTTATGGACTGCAGAAGGAGTAAAAGCATCTCCTCGATTTCCTATTGAAGGTATGTTGACACGATTTGTAGCAGATTCCAACGGTGTTAAGTATGGTATAGAAATGAGTACTCCCGGGCTGAGAGGACAAAGTGGCGGTCCATTATTTGATGCAAATGGTCATATTTATGGTATGCAAAGTAGAACTAAACACCTCCATTTGGGCTTCGATATTGAAGAAAAACAAATTCGAAGCAATGGGAAGCTAAAAAATGTAAGCGACTATTCCTTTATTCACTTAGGAGAATGCATTCACTTGGACATCATCAAAGACTTCCTAAGGACCCATCAAATCAAGTTCTATGAGGAGTGAAATACCTATTCAAAAAAAAACTCCTTGAAAAAGAGCTGAGTCGCTTTCAAGGAGTTTTTATACTTGAATATCTAGTTTGTAAAGCTTAAGAAGCCAAAATAGCGTTAAATGTAGCGCTCGGCCTCATAATAGCAGAAGTTTTTGCAGGATCAGGTTTATAATACCCTCCGATATCAACTTTTACTCCCTGTACCTCATTAAGTTCTTGGATAATAGTTGATTCATGAGCTTTCAAATCCGCCGCAATTGGGGTGAATTTATTTTTCAATGCCTCATCCTTGGACTGTGCCGCTAAAGCCTCTGCCCAGTACATCGCCAAGTAGAAGTGGGAACCTCTATTATCCAGTTCTTTTGCTTTTCTAGACGGAGACTTATCCTCTTGCAGAAACTTGCCGGTTGCAGCGTCCAAAGCTTCTGCTAAGACCTGAGCACGTTCATTTCCAAATATAGTAGCCAAATGCTCTAGGGAAACAGCCAGTGCTAAGAATTCACCTAGAGAATCCCAACGAAGGTGGTTTTCTTCTACCAATTGCTCTACATGCTTGGGAGCAGAACCTCCAGCACCAGTTTCAAACAATCCACCTCCATTCATCAACGGTACAATAGAAAGCATTTTGGCACTTGTTCCCAATTCTAATATGGGGAACAAATCAGTTAAATAGTCTCTTAAGACATTTCCAGTAACAGAAATAGTATCTTTTCCAGCCTTAATTCGTTCCAAAGAGAAACGGGTGGCTTCTATAGGAGACAAAATAAGGATTTCCAATCCATGGGTATCATATCCTTTCAGATACTTTTCAACCTTTACAATCAACTCTCTATCGTGCGCACGGTTTTTATCCAACCAGAAAACTGCAGGTGTCTGTGTTGCTCTTGCACGGTTAACAGCCAGCTTTACCCAATCTTGGATTGGTGCATCTTTTGTTTGACACATTCTCCAAATATCTCCAGCCTCCACAGCATGAGTCATCAACGTCTCACCAGCTGTATTTTTCACAACTACAGAACCCTCAAATGGGATTTCAAACGTCTTATCATGCGATCCATACTCCTCCGCTTTTTGAGCCATTAAACCAACATTTGGCACAGAACCCATGGTTGCAGGATCGAATGCCCCATTCTTTTTACAAAATTCAATAGTTTCTTGATAAACCCCAGCATATGAGCGATCAGGAATCACTGCTTTTGTATCCTGAGGCTTCCCTTCCTTATTCCACATTTGACCGGATGTGCGGATCATTGCAGGCATAGATGCATCAATAATTACATCACTTGGTACGTGTAAGTTGGTAATCCCTTTATCAGAATTTACCATTGCCAGATCAGGCGCTTCAGCTAAACAGCTATCAATAGCAACCTCTATTGCCATACGCTCTTCAGTTGGCAAGGTAGCAATCTTAGCCATCAGATCTCCAAAACCGTTATTGACATCTACCCCTAGGTTCTGGAAAGTTTCTCCAAACTGTTCAAAAACAGGCGCAAAAAACACTTTAACTGCATGACCAAAGATAATTGGATCAGACACCTTCATCATAGTAGCTTTCATGTGTAATGAAAACAAGACTCCTTGTTTTTTGGCATCTTCTTTTTGTTCTGTCAAAAAAGCATTCAGCTTTGCAACATTCAAAACTGCTGCATCAATGACTTCTGCAGCCTGTATTTTTAAATGATCTTTCAATACTTTAATTTGACCATCTACTCCATGGAGTTCTATGCGGACAGTATCAGCCGCTGGCATGGTTACGGATTGCTCTGACCCATAAAAATCACCCTCAGCCATAGATGCTACATGTGTTTTGGAATCAGATGACCATTTCCCCATGCTGTGTGGGTTGTTTTTCGCATAATTCTTTACAGCCAACGGAGCTCTTCTATCGGAATTTCCTTCTCTCAAGACAGGATTCACAGCACTACCTTTGATTTTATCGTAACGTGCTTTGATTCCTTTTTCCTCTTCTGTCTGAGGATCATCTGGATAATCAGGCAAGGCATATCCTTGTTCTTGCAATTCTTTGATGGCTGCTTTCAATTGAGGAATGGAAGCAGAAATATTAGGGAGTTTGATAATATTTGCTTCCGCTGTTTTAGCCAGCTCTCCCAACTCTGTCAAATCATCATTGATTCGTTGGCTTTCCTGTAAAAACTCTGGAAACTGAGAAATGAGTCTACCAGCAAGAGAGATATCACGTGTCTCAACCTTGATTTCTGCTGAATCTGTAAATGCTTTTACAATTGGTAAAAATGAATAAGTTGCTAGTGCTGGAGCTTCATCCGTAAGCGTATAAAGAATTTTTGCCGCGTTCGTTGTCATTAGTTAATGATTCTTGTTTGGATTGATTTAAACTGAAAGGTTAACTGGATTTACTTTTGTAAAATTCCTTAACCTTAAAAATCGGGCTAAAATAAGTAAAAAATCCCATTTTTAAGGTATTGTGAAATTATCGGCATCCATCCATGCTGGAAATTTAGCCCGATATTCCATCAGGGGTTTATACCCCAAAGTGCTGTAAAGCACACAATCTTCGTCTTCATTAAAGACCAGCGTATTCCCTTTAAAGTCATATACGGCACTGTGCCCCGAATAGGGGATAGCATTCCCATCCTGCCCTACTCGATTGACTCCTAGGGAGTAGCAAAGATTTTCGATCGCCCGCGCTTGCAAAAGTATATCCCAAGCTGAAATTCTTGGTTTTGGCCAACTAGCCACAAAAAGGATTAAATCATACGCTAACATGTCCCCTTCCATTGTATTTCGAGACCAAACAGGGAAGCGGAGATCATAGCATATCTGTGGGAGGATTTTCCATCCTTTATAAGAAATAATGATGGTAGCTTGACCTGGAGCATAGTGCTGTTCTTCGTTGGCCATTCGAAATAGGTGACGTTTATCATAGGTAAAGATCTTGCCATCCGGCTCAACCCATAAAAAGCGATTGTAAAAGTTCCCTGCATCACTTATTACAATGGAGCCACAAATTACAGCGCGAGTTTGAGCGGCCATCTGTTTCATCCATTTAGTAGTGGTCAAATTCATTGGTTCAGCTACTTCAACAGCATCCATCGTAAATCCTGTAGTAAACATTTCAGGTAAGACGATGATATCCAAAGGCTGTTGCAGATTAAAAATTTTTTCTTCCAACATAGCCAAATTGGCTGTTTTATTCTTCCAAAAAAGGGAAGTTTGTATAAGTGCTACTTTTAAATCAGGTATTGACATAGGAAATAAACTTCACAGAACTAAGAATTCAGCTGAATCCTTGACTTACTTCAACGGATACACCATCCGGTAATCGGTTGAGATTTTCCCTTTGCTGACATCGATCAGCTTGCTTTGTATCAGTCGTTTTTTTAATCCTTTGAGATAATCCACAAAAAGAATTCCTTCCAAATGATCATACTCGTGTTGAATAACCCTTGCAGTCATTCCTGAAAACTCCTCTTCTTTCAAGTTCCAATTTTCATCGTAATACTCAATAGTCAGCTTTTCGGGACGAATGATTTCTGCGCGAACATCTGGAATACTGAGACAACCTTCTTCGAATCCATAATTATCTCCGTATTCATCCAATATAATTGGATTGATAAAGGCTCTGCGGATGCCTTTTTCCTCATCCTCTTCATCTAGCATCAAGGAGCTATCAATTACAAATAATCGAATACCTTTATTGATTTGGGGAGCTGCCAATCCAACGCCGTTGGCATGGTCCATGGTGCTGTACATATCTTTGATCAGCTCAGACAAATCATCTCCTTCATGTATTTCTTCAGCTTCTTTTTTTAATATGGGGTTGCCATAAGCAACAATTGGGTATATCATAATCTATCTAAATAGGTCTGTAATATGATTGCAGCGCTCAGTTTGTCCAAGTTCCCTGCTTTTTCTTTTCTATCTTTTTTCTTAGAACCCATAGCTATCATGGATTGCATAGCCATTTTGGAGGTAAAACGCTCGTCTACAAATGTTATGGGCATCTCAGGAAACACTTTTGTTAAGCGTTTTTTTAACGCTTCCACCAAAGGAGTCATTTGATTAGGGGTACCATCCAGTGATTTGGGGTATCCAATGATAAGCAATTCAACCGTTTCTTTTATGAAATAATTCCTTAAATAATCCTCTAAAGTGTGGGTTGGAATAGTTTCTAAGGGATTTGCAATCATTTTTAAAGGGTCCGTGACTGCCAAACCCGTGCGCTTAGTGCCCAAATCAATGGCTAGAATCCTCCCCATTTAGTTGCTGATTATTTTTTTCTTCAACCTTCTCACAACTTCACGCTCAAGTTCAATAGCTTTAGGAAATAGTAAGGTATCCTCAATGGTAGCATGTACTTGCAATTCTTTTTCAAAAACCTGCAATTCATGGTAAAGAACCTTAATGGCTGTAGGGGCATCTGCTTCCAACTGATAATCCTTCGTAAGTTGTCGGATACCAACCATCTCATCATCATGCGCTTCATGCTGATCTGATAAGTGAGAAATTGGCTTCTGCTTCAAAATTTTCAAGGCATCTGGCAATATGTATACGTCAGATTCTATTTCTTGCAGTAATTTGATGCGATTAAACAAAGTCGTCTCTTCTTCATGGATGTGGTGGATGAAATCTTCTACAAATAATGGAAACAACATCTTTAGGTCACCTAATATCCCGTCATACATGCCTTCGACACGGATTCCCCCGATCATATTGGACAGAAAAGGCAACTCCTGCCTTACAAAAAAGTAATGCTTGCGCTTCAAATACGCCATGAGAACTTCAATCGGCTTTAAATAAAGATCTTCATGACTAGGTTCTTTGCGCAATGCCCAAGATTCCAATTCTGCTGTCAACTGCTGAGGATTAATTTTAAATTTTTCACAGACCTCGGCAAGGGAATTGTGTTCATACAAAAAAAAGTCAATGCCAAAATAATGTAATACAGCCGCAAAAACATAGTTTTCTTCTACCAGTTCCTTGATGGGCTTATGATGACTATTTGATTTCAACTCTGACATTCAACAAAATTACTTTATTTTACATAAATTAAGACAAAGACTTCGCCAAAAATCAAATAATCACGTTTATTTAAACGAATTGGTCGAGTTTACAGTTAAATTGTATATTTGAAGATATTCGAAAGTCCCAAAAACTAACTACCTACAAAACCGTGAGTGAAATAAAAAACAGTAAACAGCAAATTAGGGTACCAATTATATTGGCCTTGGGGATTTCTGCAGGGATTTGGATTGGAGCCACCTTTGCGGAACCAAAAAATGACCGAAATGACTTAAGAGCTGCGATTTACAAGTTGCAGGAAATTATTACATATATCAATCGAGATTATGTAGACAGTGTCAATACGAATGAGTTGGTGGAATATGGAATCCAACAGATGTTGGAAAAACTAGATCCACACTCCTCTTATATCCCTGCAAGGGATGCCACTTTGGCCAAGTCGCAATTAGAAGGTGAATTTGATGGCATCGGTGTTGAATTTGGGATTATCCGTGACACCATCTATGTGGTTGCTCCATTAACTGGTGGTCCGTCAGAAAAATTAGGCATCCAATCAGGTGACCAAATTATCTCTGTAGATGGAAAGTCAGTAGCAGGAACAGGTATCACCAACCGTGATGTATTTGATTTGCTACGAGGTCCTAGAGGAAGTAAGGTGAACATTGAAGTCAAACGTAAAAATCAAGCGTCTTTATTGCCATTTGAAATCCAACGAGATAAAATCCCTCAATACAGTATCAATGCCACTTACATGGTAGATCATGAAATCGGATACATTAAGGTAACAAGATTCGCAGCAACCACCTACGAAGAATTCAAAAAATCCCTCAGTGACTTGAAAGATCAGGGAATGACTAAACTGATTTTAGACTTACAAAGCAATCCAGGAGGATATATGACCGCCGCTATCAATATGGTAGATGAACTCTTGGGTGATAATGCATTGATTGTTTCCCAAAAAGGAAAAACAAGCCGCTTCAATAACAAAGCATATGCAATCAGACCTGGAATGTTTGAAGATGGCTCTGTTATCGTGTTGATCAATGAAGGCAGTGCCTCTGCATCTGAAATTGTAGCAGGAGCCATCCAAGATAATGACAGAGGACTTGTAGTAGGTAGAAGGTCCTTTGGGAAAGGTTTGGTACAATTACCATTAGATCTATCCGACGGAGCAGAACTACGTCTAACCATCGCTCGATACTATACTCCTTCTGGAAGATCGATTCAAAAACCATATGGAGAAAACGAAGACTACTCTTCTGATTGGAATAATCGTTTAATTCATGGAGAGTTTTTCTCTGCTGACAGTGTGAAATTCAGTGATAGCTTGAAATATGAAACAGTTTCAGGCAGAACGGTCTATGGAGGGGGTGGAATCATGCCTGATTTCTTTGTCCCACTTGATACTACCATGGCAAGTGCTTATGTCAATAGATTGTTTAACTCAGATTCTGCACGTGAATTTATCCTGGATTATGTGGATTCCAACAAAAAGAAATTTGAAGGCATGAGTTTCGAAGATTATTACAATAAATTTAAAGTTTCGGATGATATGCTTCAAGCCCTGATCAAGATGGGGGAGAAAAACAAAGTGAAATACGACGAGAAGGATTTCAAAAAATCTAAAGAATATCTTCGCGTCCTTGTCAAAGCACATATGGGGAGAAATGTTTTCGATGACAATGCCTTTTACAAGGTTATCAATGATATCAATGAAATCTACCTGCAAGCTGTCAATCTTTTTGATGAAGCGGAAAAATTGGCATTGAATTCTAAAAAGGAGTAGAGTTTAAGAAAATCTTTTAATAGAAAGCCAGGCTATCAGAAGCTTGGCTTTTTACGTTTATGGAAAATCGCTTGATTCAGAAACGCTTTTTGAGCTAATTTGAAATAAATCCAGCATTATGAAGTACTCCCTGTTCATCTTTCTATTTGTTTCAATCATTTCAATGAAGCCACTGAAGACTCAAGCCCAAACTCAAACTCAAGCTAAAGCTAAAATCACCCATATCGCAGTATATGTCAAAGACATTAAAAGCAGCACTGATTTTTACGTCAAAGTTTTTGGCTTTCCCAAACTCGACGAACCCTTTAAAGATGGCCTCCATGATTGGTTGGATATTGGGAATAACTTAAGCATGCATATCATTCAAGCGCCTTGGGAACCTGTGATTATCAATAAACATAACCACATTTGTTTCAGTGTCCCCGATATGGACACGTTTATTCAAAACCTAGAAACATTAAATATTCCTTACGAAGACTGGCCCGGCAACCCCTACACTATCACCACCCGGCCTGATGGAATTCGCCAATTGTATATCCGTGACCCTGATGGGTATTGGCTAGAGGTGAATGATGAATATTGAGGGAACGCGAAGGCGCGAACGCAAGGTTTTAAAATCGCAAAGAATCAAATCCTGGGGTAAATATGAAAAATCTTATATACGTTAAAGGACTGTTTGCCACAAAGGCTCAAAGGCACTAAGATATGAGGTTGGGGAATATACATCTCTATAAAATCTCAAATTATGTCTTTTTTCGATTATAAGTGCAAATGAAAAATAGTATTCATGGTTATTCTTTGTAGGTATAAGTAAGTTCTTGCCTTAAAATCAATGATAAAAAAAGCCTTGGTGGGATCACCAAGACTTTTGAATAAATTATTATTTGTAAAGGGTGGATGGCCATTTGTCATTGCCTGAGTTGATATCGGTGATCACTTTGTCAGGATCGATTTCTACCGCTACCACTTTCTTATCTACTCTGAGTAGGTGGCTCCATTGATTACCCTTAAACCAAATCTCTACTGGTAACATTCTTCTTTCTTTCTCTCCATCTTCATACGTGATTTCTAGCAATACAGGCATTGGCATTTCACCTCTATTGGATAGATTTACCACATAATTACCACCGTAAGGGAATACTCCATCAATGGCTAAATCAATGTTGGCATTGCTGTAGAACCAGCCCTTCCAGAACCAATCCAGATTCTCTCCCGATACATTTTCCATGTGGTTAAAGAAGTCTGTGGGCTGCGGATGCTTGTAAGCCCAAGTATTAATGTAGGATCTGAAAGCTCTATTAAATGTTTCGGGGCCTAACACATACTCTTTGAGCATCATCAATCCCATCGCCGGTTTGTAGTAAGCTGCCATTCCTAAATTATTGGACTGTGTTCTATCAGGGTGTGTGGCGGTGGGCTCTCTGTCTTTGCTTGTCATCCAACCGATATATCTTCTGGTCTGCTTCAGATTATTGGTGTACTCTCCATCATTAAACGCTAGGTAACTGTAGTAATTGATAAACGTATTGAAACCTTCATCCATCCAAGCATGTCTACGCTCATTGGAACCCACAATCATCGGGAACCAATTATGTCCAAACTCATGGTCAGTCACACCCCATAAAGACTCTCCTTTGGACTTCCAACTACAGAAATTCAATCCTGGATATTCCATCCCTCCTACTTCCGCCGCTACATTAACCGCTACTGGATAAGGATATTCGTACCACATCTCAGAATAATGTTCTACCGAAGCTTTACTGTATTCGGTGGATCTTCCCCAAGCTTCATAGCCATCACTTTCTACGGGGTAAACCGATTGGGCCATGGCAGTCTTGCCTGAAGGCAAATTGATTTTGGCTGCATCCCAAATAAAGGCTTTGGAAGATGAAAAAGCCACATCGCGGGTATTGTTCATTTTGAAATGCCAAGTGAGATTTCCGCTTTGGGCTGGACGAGTTTTACCATAGTCTGTTACTTCATCTGGTGAAATAAGGTAAACCCGTTCATCACTAGTAGCTGCTTGCTTCATTCTATCTTGAAGTAGCTTAGGTAAAACTTGCGTTGGATTGACCAACTCACCTGAAGCTACTACGATATGATCATAAGGTACTGTGATTTTATAGTCAAAATCTCCATAACCCAAATAAAACTCTCCAGCACCTAAGTACGGATCGGTGTTCCAACCAGTCACATCATCGAAGACAGCAACTTTAGGATACCATTGTGCTAATGCAAAGATTTCACCATTTTTGGTGCTTACGCGACCCATGCGATCCATTCCTTTTTGTGGGATTTTATAGGCAAAATCCATGGAAATAGTCGCTTGGCCACCATTGGCAGGTATAGGTTCAGCAAAATACACCTGCATGCGGGTATCGGAAATGTAATGCTCACTGGAAACAGGCTTGTTTCTACCAACCACCTGTGCTTTCACATTAGTAATCGTATTTCCACCATCCAAATCTCCATTATAGCGATTGCCTTGAACGGGAGTTGTTAACGTCCCACGAGATTCTGGGGTAAATCTATTTTGCTCCAAATACAACCACACAAAGTCCAAGGCTTCTGGAGAATTATTTTTGTAGGTAATCACCACATTACCTGTAATTGTCTGCTCATCTTCATCCAAGATAACATTCATGACATAGTCTGCCCCGTTTTGCCAGTAAGAAGGACCGGGTTTGCCGGAGGCCGTACGGTAAGCTGTTCCCTGACGGTAACCAAATTCGGTAAAAGCATCATCTCTATTATCCCGAACCTGCTGTGCAAACAGTGGGCTCGTGGCAGAGCTGATGAAAAATAGGACGATGATCCCTATCCAAGTATTTTTCATAATTATTTAAGTTGATTTAAATCTTTTTTCGATGAAATAATAGTACAAACACAAAAATACAGGAAAGTGTAAGGAGATAAAGTTCTTGATGTTAATTTCTCCAAAATCATGCAAAAGAGATGAAAATTAGACTTCAGAAAATAGATCAATAAATTAAAAACAAAAACTAATCGGTTAAGTTCTTGAATAGATTTTATATTCATTTGATGTCCCGTGTTAACTTTATCTCGAGATGAACTATTCTTTCAAGCACGCTTTTCTCCTTGTAATATGTGCATTATCCTTATTCTCAGCCAAGGCACAAAACAAAAACCCCATCGATATTGAATTTACGGGAATGTTTTGGTTGATAACCACTTACAACTTTCAATCTTCAGATCCCAATTGGGCGGAAATGTTGAGACCTACACGTATCTTGGACGATCAAGGGAGACCTTTTGCCGACAATGGTTCTTTCGGCATCAGTGTTAGACCATCCCGAGTTGGTTTTAATACCAGGCAATCTACGTCTAAAGGTGATTTAGTCACACGATTCGAATTAGATTTGGTTGGTGGAGGAAGCAATGTGGGAGAAACATTTTTCCGCGTTTTCAATGCCTATGCAGAATGGAATAGATGGACCTTTGGAAAGCGAAACTCTGTTTTCATGGATGGCAGTGTTGTCCCCAATACGGTAGAGTTTTTCGGACCTAATGGAATGGTACTTCTTCGAAATATTCAGATCAGCTATAAGCTTGTAGATTCGCCCAAAAATCAGGTGCAAATCGGCATCGAAAACCCTTCTGCTTCTTCTGACTTAGGCCCTTTTCGTGAAGACTTTACATTCCAAGAAAAACTTTCTGACATTGTCTTCACTAACAAACTCCCAGCCTTTACTTTCCATTACCGAAGAAATTTCGAAAAAGGACATCTCCAAGCCAGTTGGGTAAGCAAATACATTTCTTGGTATGATCGAGGCAGAACCCCGGATGCAGACTTTTCAGGAGATGCATGGGGGCATGGCACCAATATTTCAGGAAGCATCAACCCTACCCGTTACATCCGCCTGTTGGGCTCTTTTGTTACTGGAAGAGGAATTCAAAACTTTCTCAACGATGGTACAGCAGACGTTGGGGTAAGGGCTAACCCAGCAAACCTAGTCACTCCTGTCAATGGAGCCCCGATTCCTTTTTATTCTGTCATGGCTGCAAGTGAAATTCGTCTAACAGAAACCCTCAGTTCAACAGTTGCTTTCTCAAGAGTGGTAAATGACACTTTTGACTCCCAATTAAGTACATCTTTTCAGAGCGGAAGTTATTTGACGGTGGGTTTGATACATAAGCCTTTACCTGGAATATCCTTTGGTCTTGAATACCAATATGCTAACCGACAAAATGCAAATTTTGTGGGGGCACCTGATCTTGAACTCCCTGCCGCTCAGGGAAACTTCTTTGCCGTCAATAAAATCCAAGCAAATTTCGTCTATCGTTTTTCTAAAATGAATTAAGTCATGAACATTCAGAAAACACTTCTTATTTTCCTTCTTTGGGGAGTCTCTTTTTATTCCATTGCCCAAAGTCAGCAAGCAATTCAACAGGTAGTTGAACAAGCATACCAAGAATTTAAAGATGTCCAAGAAGGAAAAAATGCAGACTATATCAAAGAACTGGCAAAAGTTGACCCTTCCATTTTTGGAATAGTTATGGTAGATATTGATGGGAACATTTATTCAGCAGGAGATAATTTTTCTCAAGTTTCTATTCAAAGTGTATCCAAGGCATTTGTGTTGTCACTTGTACTCAATGAATCTGGTCCTGAAGTCATTAAAAATAAAGTGGGAGCAAATGCAACCGGCTTCCCATTCAACTCTATCATTGCCATGGAGATCAACCGAGAGTCCGGTATCAACTCCATGGTAAATGCAGGTGCAATTGCTACTACAAGTTTGGTAAATGGCGCAACAGCCGACGACAAATGGAATGCTATTGTTAAAAAGCTTTCTGAGTTTGCGGGTAGACCCCTTGAGGTGGACGAACCAGTCTACATCAGCGAAGCTGGCGATAATCAGCGGAATGTTGCGCAAGCCCAATTGCTAAAGGCCTACGATAAAATCTACTTTGATGCTGACCAATCCGTTGATATTTACACAAGACAATGTGCCCTAAGTGTGCATGCACGGGATCTTGCCATTATGGCTGCTACCTTGGCAAGTGGAGGGAAGAATCCGATAACCAATAGCCGTGTAGTATCTACTGAGGCTGTATCTTACACGTTACCTGTGATGGCTACTGCGGGCTTGTATGAAAACTCAGGCAAATGGCTCTATCAAACCGGGTTACCTGGTAAAAGTGGGGTCGGTGGCGCTTTGATCGCCGTGGTACCTGGGAAATTTGGCATAGCAGTGGTATCTCCCCCTTTAGATGAAGCAGGTAATTCTGTGAAAGGACAATTAGCAATCAATTACATTGTGGAAAAGCTTAATTTAAATCCTTACTTGGTGGAATCAGGAAATTAAACGCATTTCCTTTGGTCTTTTCCATACTCACTCGATAGAAACCAAACCTTCTATCGAGTTTTTTATTTGAGCTCATAGAAAGTTTCGATTTGCTATTCCATGATATTCATCAGTAATTTGCTTCTGAATTGATCTGCTTTTATGAAAAAAATCATATTTCTTGTCTTTTTCTCTTCAATCCAAGCAAGCTTTGGGCAGGAAAAAGACAGTACAACGGTAGGGTTAGATGAAATCATCATCAAAGAAAACCGAATCGAAATCCCTTTCAATAAAACTTCTCGTAATATATCTGTCATCACCCGAAAGGCGATAGAAACCACGCCAGCCAGAAGTATTCAGGAGGTACTGGCTTTCACACCGGGGGTAGATGTACGTCAGAGAGGCGTCAGTGGTGTGCAAGCAAATATCGGCATCCGAGGTGGAAGTTTCGAGCAAACCTTAATGCTGCTCAATGGAATCAAACTGACCGATCCTCAGACGAATAACCACATGATGAATATCCCTGTGCCTTTTCAGTCCATTCAGAGGATTGAAATCTTGAAAGGCCCTGGTTCTCGTGTATTTGGACAAAATGCTTTTGCCGGAGCGGTAAACATTGTGACAGAACTACCCGAAACCACAAGTTTAAACATTCAAGGCTTTGGAGGGGACTTTGGAATGAGAGGTGGTCACATCATCGCTTCCCTACCGGTGGGTAAGTACAAACAGACCATTGCCGTCTCCCAAGATGCGTCCGATGGACATTGGTATAATTCAGATTTCAAAGTCACTAATTTTTTCTATGAATCAGGTTTGGAGTTGAATGAAAACCATGAATTTAACCTCATGGCTGGTTGGAGTGACCGAACATTCGGAGCCAACGGATTCTATACCAACGCCTTCCCTGATCAATGGGAAAGTTTGCAGACTTCTTTGGCCGCCTTGAGTCATACCTACCGAAAATCCAACCTCTATGTTCAAACAAGGGCATATTGGAGAAGAAACATAGATGAATTCCGGTTGAGGAGAGATGAACCCTCCTTTTTCACCAACAATCATGTATCGGATGTGCATGCCCTCGAGGTAAATGCCACCTATACTTCTTCGCTAGGTACTACCGGATTTGGTATCGAAGGACGAGATGAGCGGATCGATAGTAATAACTTAGGAGAGCGTGATCGTCAGTTTGTGGGGATATTTGCCGAACATCGAATCGAATTTTGGGAAAAGTTTGATGCTCGTGCTGGGATTTACTCCAATCTATACGATGAATTTGGATGGAGACATTTCCCCGGCGCAGAATTAGGCTATCAGCTCAACAGCAATTCTCGGCTGTATACCAATCTAGGAGCAAGTTTCCGTATCCCTTCCTTTACGGAATTGTATTACCAAGATCCAAGCAATTTCAGTAATCCGGATTTATTGCCCGAGGAAGCTTGGAATTATGAAATAGGATGGAAATTAGATAAAAAAAGAACGCGTGCTGAGCTAGTTTATTTTTACCGCAATACTAACAATCTGATCGACTATATCCGTGAACCAAGCGAAGAACAACCCAACCCCAACCGCTGGACTCCGCAAAACATCAGTCAGGTCACTTTCCAAGGGATAGAAGCCTCTATTCAGTATCTGATTAATTTCGGGAGTTCGCAGGCAAAATTGAGAGAAGTAAACCTAAGCTACAACTACATCGACGCCAATCTCGTGCAGGCGGAGGGTGTAGAATCCCGTAATGCCTTGACGGCTTTGCGTCATCAAGTGATTGGTGGCTTGCAGGCAGAATTTATTCAAAAAATTGAGTTGACAGTAAAAGGTCGATACATCGAGCGTTTTGCCTTAGATCCTTACTTCCTTTTGGATGCCCGTGTGGATTACAATCGGTTAAAGAAGGTAGGCTTTTTTGCAGAAGTGTCGAATATCAGTAATACAGATTACTTGGAAGCAGGCTTTGTACAGATGCCTGGAAGATGGGCGAAGGCTGGATTTATGGTGAATGTGGGGCGGTAATCATCTTGTGAAATTTTAAGACCTCCTAAAAGGTTTATCTAGTAGAACTTATCAAGAAGTATAAAACGAAACAAACTAAACAAAATAGAGGGGTGTGATCATTTTTTTAACCCCTCTAAAACTTTTTTAATCCACTCCATACCCTATTCCCTTTCATCAATCAAAAACAAACATTGATACATCAAAAAAAGTAAATCATCTTTTGATATGTATTCGAAAAAATTTTAAAATAATTTCTTAAGCTATTTTAAATCAGATTTTTAGCTGTTGGATACCATTTTTTCGACAGTCAACGACTGCTTTCTTATAAAACGAAAGACCCATAAAACAATATTTTTTGAATAATCAGATTTATTCATTTAATTATTGGATATGACCAAATTTAAGAATTGTATTTTACTAGATGTGAAATACAAAAATAATGTTTTGTAATCATCAAACGCAAAAATGATGCTTTATAATCCATAAAAATATGGTCGAAAAACAATAAAAATTAGTACAAATCTAAGCGAATGAAACAATCTTATCCAAGTGTTTCCTTCGTACATGAGTAAAAAAATATATGGCGAAATTTTACAGAACAATCTTTTTCCTTTTGACTGTAATCTTTGCAGGTGGCTTTTCTTTGGAGAGTTTTGGCCAAGGGCTTATACAAGATATCTTTGCTATTCGTGAATGTGAAAGAATAGCAGAGTATAGAGTAAGGGGAGGTACACCACCATACACGTATGTATGGACTTTAAACGGGGTGGTCGTTCAGGAAGATATAGGTTTAGATGCTACACAAACAAGTATTCTCACCCAAGCTCAAAGTGGAACATATGAAGTTACAGTAACTGATGCAGCAGGAAATACGCGGAGTGCATCGTTCCCTTTTAGCGAATCCTCCAATTTCATTTTGGACATTGAAATTTTAGAGGACCAAGAATGCGAAGGTACCACGTTTGGTAGAATTGTTGGTATAATTGAAGATGGAATTGCTCCATTTTCAATTACAATAATCAATGAAATCGGTCAGGTAGTATTAGCCAATCAACCACTCCCCGGAAGGGAAATAAATTTAAGTGGCTATCCTGCTGGAATTTATTTGATTGAGGTAGAAGATGCCAATGGCTGTAGAGAAATCACCGAAGTCGAACTAGAAGAAATCCCTCCACTCACCTTTGAAGAGGGGGCTGGCTTGGGAGCTTTCCCTGTGACCTGTGAAGACAATGGAAGCATTGCCTACAATGTACAAAATTCCGAAGGTGACGTTCGTTTCCGTATCCGAAGAGCTGATGGCTCTTTTGTCAACAATTGGACAGTTACAAACCCTAATGGAGAAATCAGATTTGATGGATTGCCTATTGGTGATTACGTACTAGAGATTGCCGATGATTTTCGAACAGAAGCCTGTCCTGCCGAATTGCCTTTTTCCATTGTTGACGAAGTACTTTTTGTTTTTGAAAACACACCTGAGAACATCGTCTGCTTTGGAGATACCAATGGAAGCATCCGTTTTGATATCATCCGAAACTTTACAGACTTTACCCCCCTACCGAATCAAGTAGAACTAACCTTAACCAATGCCTCTGGAGTTGTAATTGAAACAGTTACAGTTCCTATTGGGGTTGATAGTGGCTTTCATATTTTTAATAATCTAGGCGTTGGCGTGTACACCATCACCACCCGCCATGGAGGAGTTGACTATCCTGAATGTGTGCAAACATTTACCGTTGAAATTGAAGGACCAGATTCTCCCCTTACTGCAAGCATAGTTGGTACAAATGAACTATGTTTTGGAGACAATGATGGTACCGCCACTGTCACGGCGAGTGGTGGATGGGGAGGTTACACCTACCTATGGAGCAATGGTGGAAATACATCGACGATTTCAGGATTGGCTCCAGGCGATTACTGGGTGGATATTACTGATGCTGGAGACTGTACTATCCGCAGAGAAATTACCATAATCGGTCCATCTGCGGCTATTACAGCCGATATCCGTGTCATCAATGACCTGACTTGCGTAGGAGCCAATGACGGAGGGGCTATCATCGAAAATATTCAAGGGGGCTACGGAGGCTACACCATTCAATGGAGTGTAGGAGGGCAAACAACTGCCGAAGCTATTGAACTTCCTGCTGGAAACATTTCGGTGACCGTTACCGATAGTGAAGGATGTTCTGCTACTTTTTTCACCGAATTAGTAGCACCTCCTGCTCCAGATGTTTTGATCAGCGAAAGTATAGTCTCCTGTTTCGGAGCTGCGGATGGCTCCGTTAGAATCCAAATTTTTGGAACTGATGATTATACCGTGACTGTTGCAGGACAATCCCAAATTGGGAACGATGTTACATTTACTGGTTTACCATCAGGGGAACATCCCGTTACCATCAGTTACGGAGGAAACTGCAACATTGCCCGAACCTTTATGATTGCAAGTCCTAATGCTGTGGTCATCAATCGCAGCAATGTGATTAAATCTGAAATTTCCTGTTTTGGCCAAGAAGACGTTGCTATCAGTGGTCTCACTGCATCTGGTGGGACAGGAACCTTAAGTGTACAATGGCAGCAAGAAATCAGCGGCACCTTTGAAAACATCCCCGGAGCTACAAACTTTGATATCAACAATTTAGGACCAGGAAGATACAAAATTATCGTTACGGATGTCAATGGCTGTTTAGATGAGTTCACATACGAATTTACCGAACCTGCACCTCTTCAAGTATCCCCTCCTTCGATCACAGACGTCACTTGTTTCGGTGGCGCCAATGGTTCTGTTACGTTCACCATTACTGGTGGCAGAGCTCCCTATGCCTATCGCTTAAATGGAGGAACTGAAGTATTGACAAATAATAACACCATCACCTTACCGAATTTACCCGCAAGTACGGGGAATATCATTGAAATCCGCGACGCAAGCAATTGTACCGTTGATAGCTTTACTTTTGATATTGCTTCCGCACCACCTATTGAAATTGAGTTGGTAGATATTATTGAAGAAACCTGTTTTGGACAAAATAATGGAGGTATTAATATCAATATTGGTGGTGGGTCTGGGGTATTGAGTGTACGGTGGTTTAGAAGTAATAACCTGAATGACCCAATTTCCACCAATCAAAACCTGACCAATGTAGGCCCAGGAACATACACTGTTAGGGTATTCGATGCTGGAAATGAGTTTTGTTTTGCTTCTGCTGAATATACTATCGCTCCTACTCCCGAAATCGAAGTCAGTTTAGCCGGTTCTCCGGTCAATGTCTTGTGTTTTGGAGAAGAAACAGGAGCTATCAACATCAATGCATCCGGTGGAACAGGAGAGTTAACCTTTGCTTGGACGGGCCCTAACGGCTTTACTTCTACCCAACAAAATATCAGCAATCTAACGGCTGGAGATTATCAGGTCCGTGTAACAGACGCTAATGGTTGTTTTAAAGATCTGGTGGATATTTTGATCACCCAGCCTGCAACAGGAATTACTATCAACACCTTGCTCACCACAAGCCCGCTATGTTCAGATAGTAACGATGGCTCTATTCAAATGCAGGTTTTTGGGGGACAAGGTCCATATACGCTATCATGGGAGCGGCAAAATGCACTCGGAGATTTTGAGTTTTTCCCAGGTACAGGGCTGTCATTAACATCTATTCCAGGAGGAACTTATAAATTGACAGCAACCGACGCCAACGGTTGCTTTGCAGAACGAGAAGTAATTTTAACAGCTCCCGACGAACTTGTCATTACAGTTACCAATATCATCAATGTCTCCTGCTTTGATAGGAATGACGGTAGGATTAACATTGAAGTAACCGGAGGGACTGGACCCTACACTTTTACATGGGACCACGGTTTTGTCAACCAAAACCCTTCCAATCTCAGTGCAGGAACGTATGCTGTGAATGTAAGAGATGTGAACGGTTGTGAAACTCGTTTGGAAAACATTCAAATCACACAGCCGGCTGAAACGCGAATAGATGAGGTTTTTGTAAGCGCACCAAGTTGTGATTTTAATGATGGTAGAATTGAGGTAGCCTTTGTTGGAGGAGATGCAACCTTTACAAGTACATGGTTTAGTCTTCCATCAAACACCCCTCTCGCTACCAATACCAACGTCCTAGAGGGTATTACCCCAGGTGCTTACAGAGTGGACTATGGCAACGGTACAAGCTGTACCATCAGTAGGATATTTGTAGTCCCAGGCCCTACCAATCCACTACAGTTGAATATCAGTGCACAAGATCCAACTTGTGACAACAACAATGGAATCATCGCTATATCAGCATCCGGTGGTACTCCTGGATATAATTTCTTCATCGAAATAGAAGGCAATCGAGAGCCACTTAATAGCACTATACTTGCTAACAGAGAAGCAGGAATATACACCATCATTGTACGGGATAGCAATGGTTGTGAAGTAGAACGTACCATTGAAATCAATAATCCCAATCAGCCCATTTATGAGGTTGAAAAAATTCAAGATGTCAGCTGTTTTGGCGGTAATGATGGGATTATCAACTTTACTACGTTTGGGGATTTGACCGGAATCTCTTTCCAATGGTTTAGAAGAGAACTAACAGGAGCTTTGACCCCCATCAATGAAAATGAATTAAACCAACTAACCGCAGGAACTTACTTTGTACGGTTTACTTATGACAATAACTGTACACTGAATTCTGAAGATATCATCATTACCCAACCTGATCAGCTTATTATTACGAATACCGTAACTCAATTGGTATGCTTTGATGATTTGGGAAGCATTAGCTTCAACATTTCAGGTGGAAATTCGGGAAAAACACTTACCCTTACAGGCCCTAGCGCTTTCTCCCAAACGGAAAATAATATTTTCTCAGGAACTTTCTCTTTTGAAAACCTATCTCCAGGAGTTTACACTTGGACTTTGAATGACGCTGGATGTCCAGAACAAACAGGAACTATCACCATTAATTCCGTACAGAGACCTACATTCACATTAAGTAAAACAGATGTTATCTGCTTCGGAGATAGCAATGGCAGCATTGATGTTGCGGATATTTTATTAGAAAACAACCGAACCTACACTATTATTTTGAATGGGGTAAATAGAGGTCTTCAATCCAGTTTCACTAATTTACCTGCGGGACTTTACACTATTCAAATTGTAGATAGTCAGGGTTGCGCATCCGAATCCCAAGTTATCCAAATCACTCAACCAGATAGACCACTCGAAATCTTAAATCTTCTTACGAGCGATGCTACTTGCTTTGAAGGAAATGAAGGTTCGATTTCTTTTGAGCTATCAGGAGGAACAACACCTTATACCTATACCTTATCCAGATCTAATGGATTCAGTATCTCTGATTCAGGGGTCTTTGCGAATTCTCCAATCAACATTCAAAACCTGAGTGCAGGGACCTATTTGTTAGAGGTAATGGACGCCACTGGAAACTGTCAAACAGCTGGTAGTTTCACCATCAATCAACCAACAGCCTTAGTATTCAATAGGGAGATTGGACAAATAGCCTGCCCTGAAGGAACTACATTTATCCGACTATTACTTTCAGGTGGAACAAGTCCTTACAACTACACTTGGGAACGATTGGATAGCTCTGGTAATTGGGAGCTTTTGGCAGAAAATGGCAATGAATTAACGGGGATTGTAGCAGGAACCTATCGCTACATCGCTACCGATGCCAATTCTTGTGAAATTTTCACCGACATAGTGGAAATCCCTGAAGCAGCTCCTGTTAGCCTATCGTTTATTGCTGATGATATTTTATGCTTTGGAGGAAATACACAAGTGACACTGAATGCCAGCAGACCTGGATTTAGCAATTTCACGTACTTTGTCAATGGCAATCAGATTTTCGGTAATACTTTTCCAGCAATTGCCGGTGATTACGAAGTATTTGCCCGAGACAATATCAATGGTTGTGTATCGGATACAATCACCATCAGTATCAACCAACCAGCTGAACCCTTAAGCTTTTCCAACTTTACTACCTCCCAGCTATCTTGCTTTGAGTCAAATGACGGGGTTATTTCTTTTGTCCTAAATGGAGGAACAGCTCCTTACCGGGTGACATTCCAAGGAGAAGAGCGATTGGCGAATGCAGGTGAAGTACTCACGTTTAATAGCTTGGCTGCAAATATTCCATATGGATTTGATGTTGTCGACGCTAATGGTTGTTTGCTGACCATTCCTTCTGTAATTCTTACTCAGCCCTTCCCTATCCAAGTCAATAGTTCCTTTACACCCATCCAATGTTTCGGGGGAACAGGTTCGATTGTGATTCAGGCAACCGGTGGACGTGCTCCATTTACCATCCAATGGGAATATGCTGTCGATGGAGTCAACTTTGCATCAGCTCCTGAATTTGACCAAAGTTTTACATTGAATAACCTTCCTGCGGGAGCTTATCGATATACACTTACAGATAATGGTGGATGCCCTCCTGTAGTAGAAACTATTGTTCTCAATCAACCAACGCAGACAACCTTAACTTTTGATGCAACAGATGTCAGCTGTTTTGGCGGAAATGACGGTAGTGTTCGTCTGTTCCCTTCTGGAGGTCCATCCACTAATTATCAATTATTCTTCAATGGGCAATTGGTAACAGGAAACGAGGTTTTTGGACTTTCGGCAGGAACCTATGAAGCTTTCGCCATCAGTGGTGGCTGTCCTTCTGAAATCATCAGCATCACAATCGAGCAACCAGCAGAAGCATTGACTGCACAGATCAGCTTCCCTGCCGAAGTACTTTGCCACAATGACCTCGCTTCTATTGAGCTATCCATTTCAGGTGGTAATGGTATCTATGAAGCAAGCATTGACGGAACATTCCTTCCGGTGGATAGTAGTGGATTGATCCTATTTGAAAATGTGACCCCTGGAACCTATACCGTAGAAGTACGTGATCAAAAAGGATGTACATTCACAGAAGTGATCACCATCGGAAACCCACTTCCTTTGGAATTGAACCTTGAAGCACTCGAAAATATAAGCTGTGCTGATAGTGATGACGGATTTATTGAAATCAGTATTCAAGGAGGTACAGGAAGCTACACTTACTCTTGGATTGATGCTAATGGAGTAGAAATCGGAAACAGTGCACGAATAGAAAATCTAGCTGCTGGTATGTATCAAGTAATCGTACAGGATGCCAATGGATGTGAGATCAGCGAAACTTTTGAAATCGAAAATGTCGCTCCTCTATCAATCGAATTGACGGATCTGATTCATATCAGCTGCCATGGTAATGAAACCGGTGCATTTACTATTATCCCTACAGGTGGTAATGGAGATTATAGCCTTTTTGTCAACGGAATTGAATCCAACAACTTCCAAGTTTCAGGTCTTGCTGCTGGAGATTATGAAGTTTTTGTCATGGACAGCAAAGGCTGCGTATCTCCGACTATTATCGTAACCATCACACAACCGGAACCATTGGCTGTCACCTTCAATGTTACTCCAATTACCTGTTTTGGAGCTAATGACGGAATGGCTAATTCATTGATCAGCGGTGGTGTAGGACCTTATGAAATCCTTTGGTCAGATGGCAGCACCTCCATAACCAGAGAAAATTTAGTACCAGGAATGTACGAGGTCACAGTTACGGATGCCAATGGTTGTATCCAAACGATCTCTACTATAGAAATCACACAGCCTCAAGAATTAGTAGTAACTAGTTCCTTCACCCCTATCCAATGCTTTGATGGAGAGGGAAGCATTCAGGTGCAGGCAACTGGTGGCAGATCTCCATTAAATATCAGCTGGCAGTATGCCGCCAATGGTGTTGACTTTACAGCCATGCCTGGTTTTGATGGACTATTTGAGTTGGCGGCATTGAAAGCAGGAGCATACACCTACACGGTCACTGATAACGGTGGCTGCCCTCCTGTTGTAGAGACCATTGTTCTGGAGCAACCTACTGAAACCGTTTTAGCTGTGGAAACAGGGGATGTGAGCTGTTTTGGAGGAAATGACGGATTTATCCGATTCCTTCCTTCCGGTGGCCCTTCTTCAGTTTACCAACTCTTCTTGGATGGACAATTGATTACAGGAAATGAAGTCTTGAATTTAACAGCAGGCACCTACGAAGTTTATGCTGTGAGCGGGGGTTGTCCATCAGAAATCCTGTCAGTAACTATCAACGAACCAGCTGAGGAACTTCAGGTGAGCATTGATCACCCTGCTATGGTGTTATGCCACAATGACCTCGCTTCTATTGAGCTATCCATTTCAGGTGGTAATGGTATCTATGAAGCAAGCATTGACGGAACATTCCTTCCGGTGGATAATAGTGGATTGATCTTATTTGAAAATGTGACCCCTGGAACCTACACCGTAGAAGTTCGTGATCAAAAAGGATGTACGTTCATAGAGGTGATCACCATTGGAAACCCACTTCCTTTGGAATTGAACCTTGAAGCACTTGAAAATGTAAGCTGCCCAGATGGAGATGACGGATTTATTGAAATCAGTATTCAAGGAGGTACAGGAAGCTACACTTACTCTTGGATTGATGCTAATGGAGTAGAAATCGGAAACAGTGCACGATTAGAAAATCTAGCTGCTGGTATGTATCAAGTAATCGTACAGGATGCCAATGGATGTGAGATCAGCGAAACTTTTGAAATCGAAAATGTCGCTCCTCTATCAATCGAATTGACGGATCTGATTCATATCAGCTGCCATGGTAATGAAACCGGTGCATTTACTATTATCCCTACAGGTGGTAATGGAGATTATAGCCTTTTTGTCAACGGAATTGAATCCAACAACTTCCAAGTTTCAGGTCTTGCTGCTGGAGATTATGAAGTTTTTGTCATGGACAGCAAAGGCTGCGTATCTCCGACTATTATCGTAACCATCACACAACCGGAACCATTGGCTGTCACCTTCAATGTTACTCCAATTACCTGTTTTGGAGCTAATGACGGAATGGCTAATTTATTGATCAGCGGTGGTGTAGGACCTTATGAAATCCTTTGGTCAGATGGCAGCACCTCCATAACCAGAGAAAATTTAGCACCAGGAATGTACGAGGTCACAGTTACGGATGCCAATGGTTGTATCCAAACGATCTCTACTATAGAAATCACACAGCCTCAAGAATTAGTAGTAACTAGTTCCTTCACCCCTATCCAATGCTTTGATGGAGAGGGAAGCATTCAGGTGCAGGCAACTGGTGGCAGATCCCCATTAAATATCAGCTGGCAGTATGCCGCCAATGGTATTGACTTTACAGCCATGCCTGGTTTTGATGGACTATTTGAGTTGGCGGCATTGAAAGCAGGAGCATACACCTACACGGTCACCGATAACGGTGGCTGCCCTCCTCTTGTAGAGACCATTATTTTGGATCAACCTACTGAAACCGTTTTAGCTGTGGAAACAGGGGATGTGAGCTGTTTTGGAGGAAATGACGGATTTATCCGATTCCTTCCTTCCGGTGGCCCCTCTTCAGTTTACCAACTCTTCTTGGATGGACAATTGATTACAGGAAATGAAGTCTTGAATTTAACTGCAGGCACCTACGAAGTTTATGCTGTGAGCGGGGGTTGTCCATCAGAAATCCTGTCAGTAACTATCAACGAACCAGCTGAGGAACTTCAGGTGAGCATTGATCACCCTGCTATGGTGTTATGCCACAATGACCTCGCTTCTATTGAGCTATCCATTTCAGGTGGTAATGGTATCTATGAAGCAAGCATTGACGGAACATTCCTTCCGGTGGATAATAGTGGATTGATCTTATTTGAAAATGTGACCCCTGGAACCTACACCGTAGAAGTTCGTGATCAAAAAGGATGTACGTTCATAGAGGTGATCACCATTGGAAACCCACTTCCTTTGGAATTGAACCTTGAAGCACTTGAAAATGTAAGCTGCCCAGATGGAGATGACGGATTTATTGAAATCAGAATTCAAGGAGGTACAGGAAGCTACACTTACTCTTGGATTGATGCTAATGGAGTAGAAATCGGAAACAGTGCACGAATAGAAAATCTAGCTGCTGGTATGTATCAAGTAATCGTACAGGATGCCAATGGATGTGAGATCAGCGAAACTTTTGAAATCGAAAATGTGGCAGCACTGACCATTCAAGCCAATAACATCAATAATGTATCTTGTCATGGAGAGCAAAATGGAAGCTTCAGCATACTTGCTTCAGGAGGCAATGGCAATTACAGACTATATGTCAATGGAATTCCGCAAAGCGGTTTACAAGTTAGCGGATTGGCTGCGGGTATTTATGAGGCCTATGTGGAAGATAGCAAAGGTTGTCTTTCCCCTACCCTAACCATAGAAATCACAGAGCCTGATCCTTTAGCCGTTAGCATTGACCGAACTGAAATCAGCTGCTTTGGCGCGAATGATGGACAAGCTACTATTACAATTACTGGCGGAACGGGGCCTTATCAGGTACGTTGGTCAGATGGAAGTTCTGAATTGAACAGAACCAATCTGATCCCAGGCAATTATGAAGTGGTGGTTATTGATGCCAATGGTTGTATGGTCCGTACCAACCTCCTATTTGAGCAGCCTAGTCCTTTGAATGCTTCGGGACAAGTAAGTCCTGTCACTTGTTTTGGAGGAAATGATGGCCGAATCGTATTATCTGTTGCTGGAGGTACTGCTGGCTACTCTATCCGATGGCTAGATGCTTCCAACAATGAAGTAGGTCAAGGAAATGAATTAGTGAACGCGTTTGCGGGAGAATACACGGCTGAAATCACGGATAGTAATGGTTGTACGCTCGAGAGGACTTTCATTATTCCTGAGCCATTTGAAGCGTTATCACTGACTCCATTCATCTCCAATATCCGCTGTGCCGGTGAAAGTAATGGGAGAATTGATCTTTTGGTAGCTGGGGGAACTGCTCCTTACACTTTCCAATGGTCTTCAGGTGAAACTACCCGCTCCATTACCAATAAAACTGCTGGTGTTTATGAGGTAGAAGTTCGGGATGCTAATGGTTGTTTGTTGGTTCAAAGTTTTGAAATCACAAGCCCTGAACCAATTAACATTGTCGCATCCTCTATCAACGATGTTTCTTGTAAATTCGGAAATGATGGAAGCATCGACCTATCTGTTTCTGGCGGCCTAGGCCCTTATCAAATATTCTGGTCCAATGGCGATATCGGCCCATCTATTCGGAATTTAAGAGCCGGCATTTACATTACCTTTGTGTTTGATGATAATACCTGCTTTGCTAGTGAAACATTTATCATTCAAGAGCCTGCCGAAGAATTAACTGTCATAGCGGTCAATAACTCCGAAATCTGTAATCCAGATGATGATACAGGAGTAAGCTTAACTGTAACTGGTGGAACCGCACCATACAGCTACCTATGGTCCAATGGCTCAACAGCCGCAGAATTGATCAATGTTCCAGCTGGCCTTTATTCAGTAGTGGTGACGGACGCGAATGGATGTACTGTAGCAACAGATGTAGAAGTACAGGAACCTGCTCCAGGCTTGCAACTTTCGTTGGAAGGAACTACGGCAATTTGTGCATCAGGAGGACGAGCAGAAGTAACTGCGAACGTAACGGGAGGTGTGGCCCCTTACAGTTATCGTTGGTCCAATGGCTCAAGTAGCCCTACCCTCTCCAGTCTGGTACCAGGTATTTATACATTAACTGTTACAGATGCCATAGGATGTACAGTTGTAGAGGAAATTGAGATCTTCCCTCCTTTAAATCTTGGTGTCCGATTAGAAAACATTCAGGGAGTTTCTTGTTTTGGAGGAAATGACGGAGCCATTACCATTGGACTTGTAGGAGAGATGGCTCCTTTTGAAATCGAATGGAGCAACGGTGTTCGCGGGATCACCTCCCTTACCAACCTTAGAGCAGGAACTTACTCGGTAACCGTAAGTGATGCAACCGGCTGTAGCACTACGGCAACCTACAATTTGAGGGAACCTGAAGTATTGACATTTACTGAATCGGTCAGCAATATTTCCTGTCATGGGGCTAATGACGGAAGTATACAGCTTGACATCTTGGGAGGAACTGCCCCTTACACCTTCCAATGGTCTCATGGCTTTAATGGGAGAAATCCACGAAACCTTGCTCCGGGCATGTACACAGTTATCATCACGGATAGAAATGGCTGTAGCACAGGTGGTACATTTGGCATTTCGCAACCTGAACCTCTGCAATTGGAAGGCGATCACTCCACTGACTTATTGTGTTTTGGAGATGCCCAAGGATTTATCAATGTCAATATCAGTGGAGGCATACAACCTTATCGGGTGATTTGGTCTGACGACCCTAACGAACAAAGTTTTAACCGCACCAATTTGTTGGCAGGCAGTTACAAAATCACCGTAATTGATGACAACAACTGTGTGATTGAAGAAACTTTTGACATTAGACAGCCTCAAAATTTGGAGGCTCGCTTATCTCATCGCTTTGATGTGGACTGTGAAAATCAAGAATTAACTGGGGTAGCATGGTTAGATATCAGTGGGGGTTCTGGTGACTATGAAATTTGGTGGTACAATGGAGAAACCGGAAGTGAAGAAACCCGCTTTTTTAACAGTGAAGAAGTTCTGGCCATTATCACCGATAGCAATGGCTGTAGAGTGGAGGTTTCTGCCCGTATTGAAATGCCATTGGTATTTACACAGTCGGATTTCATGTACACCATCCCATCTCTTGGCACTACTGGAGAAATATTGGTCAATGATCCTGTATTATTCTTTGACAGAACTCTTGGAAATGTCATTGCTTGGGAATGGGATTTTGGAGATGGAAATACCAGCACAGAACAAAATCCAAGTCATACCTATCGAAGACCTGGTAGCTATACGATTACACTCCGGACCTTTGACATCTATGGCTGTATTTCAGAAGCTTCTATTGTCGTCGAAGTATTAGCTTCTTACAGAGTTCTCATTCCAAACGCATTCACTCCGAATGGTGATGGATTAAACGATACATTCCTACCCAAAATGAGGGGAATTGCTTCATTCGAATTTTACATTTTCAACAAATGGGGAGAATTGATTTACACCAATCTTGAAAATGCAAATGAAGGCTGGGATGGCACGCTCAACGGACGCATGAGTCCTAATGGCAATTATGTTTATAAGTTGGTGTATACCGCAGAAGATGGGGAGACAGGTACACAAACAGGTGTATTCACCTTGATAAATTAATGACATTGAAATTCTCTTAGAGATGAAAAAATTGATATTCTTAATCTTGTTTGTCACGATGGCTATTGAAGTCAAAGGACAAGATGTGCAGTTCACACAATTCTACGCAGCGCCGGTTTACCTGAACCCTGCATTTACTGGGGCATCCGAATTAACCCGTGTAGGAGCCAACTTTCGAAATCAATGGCCTGGGTTGGATCATTCTTTTGTATCCTATTCGGCTTATATTGACCATTATATGTTTGATATTAATTCCGGTGTTGGATTGATTTTCAATGCGAATAGAGAAAGTAAATCCCGATTGGCAACAAATGAAATTGGATTGACTTATTCCTATCGTCTGCAACTAGGGAATGACGCTTTTTTAAGGGTTGGTGGACAAGTGAGCCATATTGGTAGAGATGCCTATTTTGGTGATTTGATTTTCGGAAGTCAGCTGGATATCAATGCAGGCACTATCGGTACAGACAGTGGAGAATTACTCAGTGAAGATTATCGTCATAATTTCTTAAATTATAACCTTGGCTTCTTGTTTAACTCAGAGAGAGTTTGGTTTGGCGTTTCGGGTCACAACCTTACCCAACCCAACATCTCATTCATTGATGACAACATCAGCAGGCTTCCCATCCGACTATCTGCTCATGGAGGGATAAAAGTCGATTTAGGAGAAGGCTATATCAATAACTTTTACAGTAATGCACGTCAAGAAAGAGCCGCAATGTTTGCCTTCAACTATAAGCATCAAGCTCCTTTCAATCAATTGGATATCGGTACACAGATTTTCATTCAGCCCTTGGTGTTGGGTGTGTGGTACAGAGGTTTCCCTGTAAAATACGCCATGCCCAATAATGAATCCATTGCTGCATTGATAGGTATCACACTTGAAAGCGGTTTGGATATAGGTTATAGCTATGATTTCACCATTTCGAAATTGGGTAACCTGCAATCTGCCGGTGCGCACGAGATATCGATTCGGTATTCATTTCTCTATGGTGACCCTAATCAACGAAACAGACGAAGTACCATTATTCCTTGTTTTAGGTTTTGACCAGTAGTTTACCCTTCTTCAAAAAAAATCTTTTTTTCGATATTTTCGTTGTGCAATAAAATACAATACCTGTATCAGTCTTTTTTCTTTTTCCGAGATTTTTACAAAAGAATTCAGTTTCAAATCCCACAAGAGTAGGATTGAAATCTATTGATTTAACTATGCAGGAAGTATCTTCTCAACTAATTAAAACCTTGTTTTTCAAACTTTTAATGCACAATTGAAATAAACCTTAAACACAGAACCTTTCCCCAACTCACTTTCCACTTCGATTTCACCACCGGATAGGTTAATGATTTTTTTCACCAAAAATAACCCTACGCCGCTTCCTTCAACGTGATCATGTACTCTTTTGAATTTAGCGAAGATTTCTCTTTTTTTATTTTCAGGGATGCCTAACCCATTGTCATGGATAGTTAAGATTATAAAGTTGTCCTTTAACTCAGTACTAAATTTAACTTCAGGCGCTCGATCAGGGGATCTATATTTTATCGCATTACTTAAGATGTTTGTTAGAATACTTCTCAGGTTTTTTCTCGAAAATGGAATTTCAGTGACTTTTAAATCCAAATGGATTACTGCATTGGACGATGTCAATTTATTTCCCAAAGATGACTCTATTTCTTTTAGCATCTCAGCTACATCTATTTTCTCAGTAATATCTATTTCATTTTCTATTTTGACTATGTCTGAAAGTTCATTGATAATAGATCCAAGATTGAGAGTGGAAGAATTTATCATATCAAAAATCTCTTTATCTGATTCATTGCGAACCTCCAAGGATTCCTCCAAGAGTGCGATCAATGACTTAAGATTATTAAGAGGTCCTTTTAAATCATGGGAGACGGAATAGATAAAAGTATCATGATCTTCGTTGATCCGTGAAAGCTTGTTTTCGACTAATTTAATATCTGTGATATCGTTGAAAGTAATGATCGCACCATCGTTTCGGTTATCTTTTAACTTAATGTATGGTATCACCATCATCTGATACCATCTCCCATCAAGGGTTTGAACCTCTTTCTCAATTTTCTTTTCATCATTGATTACTTTGGCAATATCGTCCATCAAAGTAGAGAATTTGATATTAGTTGACAAATCACTGATTAACCTACCTATATCACTCTCTTTAAGGTTAATTTGTAGAATAGCTGATGGTGTGAATTTTCTTAGGACCAGACCTCTGTCTACATATAGCTGTGCATTGATGGTGGATTTAAAATAATTATTAAGGTCATCATTCAAATCTGCAAGCTCTCTGATTTTCAATTGATATTCATTATTGACTGTCTGAAGTTCCTCATTGACAGATTGAAGTTCTTCATTGGTACTTTGCAATTCTTCATTTCCTGAAATCAATTCTTCATTGTAGGAAGAAATATTATCGTTAGAAACTTCAAGTGCATCATAGGCATAAGTAAGTTTTTGCTTGGTTTCTGCTAATTCATTTTTAATATCTTCATAATAGCGAGCAGTGTGCTCTTCTATACTAAAACTTTCAACATGCTGATCTTCAATCAATTCTTTTTGTATACTAAACAAAACTATAGCTACATCTTGCGAAGATTGGTCTGATGCTAAAAATGGTTTGACTAGAATATTTACCAATTGATTGGTACCATCAATTCTAGTATTTACTTTATTTAATCTAATTTTCATATTCGTTTTCAATGCTTTCTTCAAAGAAGTAAAAGTCGCCATTGCGAGTTCTTGAGGAAGCATTTCCAAGAGATTGAAATTAAAGATTTTTGGAAGTAGATATTTTTCAAAATCACCAGTTGAATGTAGAATTTCAAAGTTGGTATCTATCCATATTGCTGCTTCATGTCCAAACTCCTCAAGCAATGTTTGGTTAGTAAGTTCTATCAAGTTATTGATCTTGAAAGTTCTTTTATGTGTTGCACTTAGATTAAGGTTTGTAATTTGCCGTTCTAATCCAGGAGTGCTGTAGGTTGTGTTTCTTAAATTCTGCACCACTTCTGTACTTTTAAAAATTTTCCATTTCTTATCATGCTCTAAAAATGATTTTTTCAAGTCTCCCAAGCTTTCACTTGGTCCTAAAAACAAATAACCACCACTATTGAGACAAAAATGGAGGGAAGATAATATTTTCTTTTGCAAAATCGGATTAAGATAAATTAGCAGATTTCTGCAGCTTATCAAATCTATTTTCCCATAAGGCGGTTGCTTGACAATATCATGTTCGGCAAAGATTATCATTTTCCGAACGTTATCTCTGATTTTAAATTTTTTATCTTGTTTTAAAAAGTATTTTTCGAGTCTTTCTTTAGATACTTCTTTCGAAATGCTTTCTGGGTAAACTCCTTTTGAAGCATGTTGAATTGCTAACTTATCAATATCACTAGCGAAAATTTTGACTTCTAAGTTTTTTTGCATTGATGTGAGCAACTCATGTATAAGAATAGCAAAAGAATATGCTTCTTCACCAGTGGCACAGCCTACTACCCAAACTTTCAGAGTGTCCACTTGTAATTTATCTTCAATAATATTTTTAAGTACTTTTTCTTTTATGATTTCAAAAGCTTCGCTGTCTCGAAAAAATTTAGTGACGCTTATCAAAAACTCTTTTGCTAGAATATCGATTTCAGAAGAATTTGATTTGAGAAAATCTGTGTAATCTTTTAAACTAGTGAAATTATTTTTCGCCATTCTCGCGAGTACTCTTCTTAAAATGGTGGGTTTCTTATACTCAAAAAAGTCAAAAGGTGTATTCTCTTGAATAAGATTAAGAATATCAAACAATTCAGCTTCACTATTTTCTGAAATCTCTTGAAAGTTTTTTTCTATGGCCGTTTGTTTTAAATAAGAAAGTAGCGCTTCCGGAATCAATCCAGATGGACAGATGATATCTGCGTTTCCAGACTCGATGGCACTTTTCGGCATCGCATCAAATTTTGCACTTTCCGGATCCTGTACGATTACAATTCCCCCACTACGTCTGATAGCCGAAATACCTTTGGTACCATCCGACCCTGTACCAGACAGTATAACTGCAATACTTTTGTTCCCACAGTCATTTGCCAAAGAATCAAAAAATATATCAATTGCTGTATTAGGCTGCTTTGCATGACTTTTGGTAAGAAGTAATCTTCTATTTTTGATGATCATATTCTTACCTCTTGGAATAAGGTAAATGCAATCAGGCCTTACAATCATATTATTTTCTGTAATGAAAATTTTCAAATTGCTGTGTTTAGCAAGTGTTTCTGCCATAAAACTTTCATGATCTGGAGAAAGGTGTTGGATAATCACATAGGCTAATCCTTCTCCTGAAGTATTATCAAAAATAGAATGAATAGCCTCCATTCCTCCAGCAGAAGCACCAATCGCTACTATAAACAAATCATTATTAGGGGGGATGGCATCATCATTCATAGCTAAGGATAAAATAATTGTGAGCTAAAAAACAGATTATGAATCAAGTGAAAAAGTGATCAAGATTTTATTAAAAGTGTCTTGATATCAGCTTATTCCCTTGGTACAAGTAAATGTCAGAGAGCGTAAATTGAAAAGATTTACTAAATGTAAGCTTAATTTCGACAATTACAACATTTAAGTTGTTTATTTTTAGCAAATTAGAAAACCAAAACCTATTGAATTTTAATATTAAGCCATTTTGAGGTAGTTATCTTAAAGGTTGTATCAACCAATTACATTCAACCCGTTAGTTTGGGAAAAATATTTTTCTGTTTTGTAGTTACGCGAATCGATTTGAGCCACCTGATTAGAATCTACCTGTCGGTAGACAGGCCCCCGACCCTCCCGACTGTGGTCGGGATGATCTGAACCAGCTAAGCTAACGATTAACAAGTTCCATGATTTTTTTACGGCTTTTCCAAGATTTAACTTGCCTCTCTCTTGCAAAAGCTTCCAGTTTGTTTGCAAATGATTCATAGTATACGGTTTTCCAGTGAGGAACTTTCCCTGTAAACCCTTTATGATTGGACAAATGCCGCCTCAGTCTTTCTTCAAGTTGATCACAGGTATGACCTATGTAAAACTTGTCTAAGGTCTAAGAATACAATATGTAAAAGTAGCATGCCATAAACAAAAAAAGCCTTAGAAGAAGGCTTGTGTGGGAGTTGAGGGATTCGAACCCCCGACCCTCTGCTTGTAAGGCAGATGCTCTGAACCAGCTGAGCTAAACTCCCAATAAAATAAATCTGTAAACGTACATTAATGTGGGAGTTGAGGGATTCGAACCCCCGACCCTCTGCTTGTAAGGCAGATGCTCTGAACCAACTGAGCTAAACTCCCGTCTACATTCGATCATCAAATGGAATGCAAATGTAGCTGTATTTTCATTTTCTGCAAACTAGTACTTCAAAAAAAGAGAAGTAAATTAGACAACATGCTGAGAATGAATTTAATATTTTTAAATATCAAATTTAATCCCCTGTGCAAGCGGCAAAGATTCGCTGTAATTGATCGTATTGGTTTGACGACGCATATACGCTTTCCAGGAATCTGACCCTGATTCACGACCGCCACCTGTCTCCTTTTCTCCACCGAAAGCCCCACCAATCTCAGCGCCAGATGTACCGATATTAACATTGGCAATCCCACAATCCGAACCGGCAGCAGATAAAAACGCCTCAGCTTCGCGCATGTTCAAGGTCATAATGGAGGAGGATAATCCTTGTGGAACCCCGTTTTGCATCGCGATCGCCTCATCCAAGGTTTTATACTTCATCAAATATAAAATAGGAGCAAAAGTCTCGTCTTGTACCATTTGGTAATGATTTTCAGCTTCTATAATGCAAGGTTTCACATAGCAACCCGATTCATACCCCTCACCTTCCAATACCCCTCCAGCAACCAACTCTTTCCCTCCTTCTTCTATAACTTTTTTAATAGCATTCAAGTACGCATTGACAGCATCTGTGTCAATCAACGGGCCTACATGATTTTTTTCATCCAAAGGATTCCCAATGACTAACTTTGAATACGCAGCCTGTAATCGCTCTTTTACCGTATCATATACAGAATCATGCACGATCAAACGTCTAGTGGTAGTACATCTTTGGCCAGCAGTACCTACTGCCCCAAATAAGGCCCCACGGATAGCTATATCCAAATCTGCTTGCTCACTCACAATAATGGCATTGTTACCACCTAGCTCCAACAGCGTACGACCCAATCGTGCCGCAACTGCCTGACCTACAATTTTTCCCATTCGTACCGAACCGGTTGCTGAAATCAAAGGTATTCGTGGGTCTGTGGTCATCATCTCTCCAACTCTATAATCCCCCATAATCAGTCCCGAAAGGCCTTCAGGTAAATTATTATCTTTGAAAACTTTTGTCACTATATGTTGACAAGCTATTCCTGAAATAGGAGCCTTTTCGGAAGGTTTCCAAATGCACACATCCCCACAAACCCAAGCAATCATACTATTCCAGGACCAAACGGCAACTGGAAAATTAAAAGCCGAGATGATTCCCACTACTCCGATCGGGTGCCACTGTTCATACATGCGATGGCCTGGGCGCTCTGAATGCATGGTCAAACCATACAATTGTCGGGATAAACCAACCGCAAAATCACAAATATCAATCATCTCCTGTACTTCACCCAACCCCTCCTGATAGGATTTCCCCATTTCATAGGAAACCAATTTCCCTAAATCATCTTTCACTTCTCGTAGTGCATTTCCAATTTGCCGTACGATTTCCCCTCTTTGAGGCGCTGGCATCAATCTCCAAGATTGGTATGCTTCCACTGCTTTGGACACTACCTGTTGGTAACCCTCTGCATCTGTAGCTTGAACACGAGCGATCACCGAACCATCTACGGGTGAAATAGAAGAAAAATATTCCCCCGAACTGCTTAACCAAGAATTCCCTGTAGACGTACCCTTATTTTCCGCAGAAACTCCTAGACGCTGCAAGACTTCTTTGATTCCGAATTGATTGGACATGATTTTTGGATTTATTGTTTGAATCTGTCGTAAAGCTAAAGAATAAAAAAAATTATGATACCAAAATTGATCACTTTTTCAATCGTTCAATTATTTTTCGGGGACTAACAGCATCTAATTTGGAGCGTAGCTTTGGTCCTGGCATTATTCGATACACAAAATTTAATCGATAATTACCTACCAAAAATGTGCTTTCCATGTCATTGAGTGCTTGATTTCTTACTCTATTTTGAACATAGTTTGCATTGATAGACCATAGCCTAGAATTATATCCGACAAAACCTCTCCAAAAAAAATTAGGACTTAGTCCCCATTGCACTTCCCTCCCATTCTCCAAATCCATTGAAATCCGATTCACTGCAAGATTTGCTGAAACCATCCCCGTAAGAAAAAAATGTTTTGCAAATATCAAGGTGTGAACATATCCTACATTTGGTCCAAAATCGATGGAAGCGATACGGTCAAAGTTTCTAGATTCCAACAATTCTGGTGAAGAGGGCAGAATCAATCCATCATTGGCAACCCTACTCCCATAGGCTTCTACCCCAACCACCAGTGAACCTGCTGATTTTTTTTGCCAAGCACTTTGCAAGAAAGCCGCCTTTAATGACAGCTGTTCACCATTCAATAAGTACTGAACATTTACCCCAAGCTTGGTGACCTGCATTTCTGGTAAAACAAAAATCACATCATTCCCCGCCCTTAAATCATCAAGTAAATAATAGCCTGTGTAAAATTGACCAAAAAAATCGATCACAAATTTATTAGGATACATGTGGGCCTGCAAGTCCAAATAACGTGTCTGCCCTGTACCCCTATCAGGATTCATAAACCCAAAACCATAAGCCAAATTGAGTGTAAAATCATCGTAAGTGATCCCAACCCCTAAATTTAAAGTACTATTAGGTTCAAAGCGGTATGATTGATTGGTCAATTGATCCCTTACTAAAAGAGAAGTGTATTTCCTGGATGTATAAAATCGAGTAGTTAATTGGTCTCGATAATTTTCAAAATAAGTGGTATCAGCTTGAAACTGCGCATGTATGTCAGTAAAGATAAGAAAAAACAAAATGCTCAAAAGAGACCTTTTCATCAGGCTAATAAATTTCGGGACTATTACTAAAAGTTAAATAAATCCCTATAAGTTCAAGGAAGGTTAGAAAAAATACATTCTCACAATAACCTTCATTAATAATCTCTAAAAACAACAGCAGAAAAAGTTGCTTAATCACCCGTTGCAAAGATAAGAAAAATTAAATCTGAATAGCAAATAAACCATCATGGTATTTTTTGATTTTTTAACAAAAAAGTAACATCGGTAAAGTTAGTCAGAATCAAAAAGTGCCTTCTTCATGAAAAACAAAGGTTTGCACAAGTTTATTTATGGTTATTCTAAATACACGAGAGTTTCTTAATCAAATAGTAAAACTACCACCTTAATCAATTGAGACTATCATTAATAGTCAGTATATTAGGTCCTCTTTCGACTAGTTTCCATTCTTGGCACCTATTCTACTTTCACATTCTCTTTTTCAATGGAAAATAGACAAGTTGAGATAATATAATTTTTCTTAAAATAATACAATACATAAAGCTCAATATCTCAACAAGAATTAACTGAAAGAATACAATAAAAAAACAAACCCCGCAGTGTTGACAAGAAAATCGTCAATACTGCAGGGAATGAAAGTGATATGTAATGGCTTCTTAGGAAAGTTCTTTCAAAGCTTTGGCAATTCTGTCCAATGCCTCTGTCAAATCTGCCTCAGAAGCTGCATATGAAAGACGCACACACGTGGGAGCTCCAAATGCATCCCCAGTTACCAAAGAGACATTCGCTTTTTCGAGCAAGTAAATACAGAAGTCATCTGCATTGTTCACAGAGAATTCACCTGCTTTTTTACCAAAAAAGAAGCTGACGTCTGGGAAAAAATAAAATGCACCTTCTGGAATATGCGTTTCAATTCCGGGAATGGCTCGTAATTTTTCTAAAACTAATTCTCTTCTTTTCAAATATGCTTTTTCCATATCCTGAGAAGGAGTTTGATCTCCCGCAATAGCTGCCAAAGCGGCACGCTGTGCAATGCCAGTACCTCCACTGGTAAACTGACCTTGCATTTTTTCACAGGCTTTGGCAATAAATAATGGAGCACAGATATAGCCTACTCTCCATCCGGTCATGGCGTATCCTTTGGAAAATCCATTGACTGTGATGGTGCGTTCAAACATTCCTGGCAAAGAACCGATACTAAAATGTTCCCCTGTAAAATTTATCAACTCATAAATCTCATCTGCAATCACATAAATATCCTTTCTTTGTTGGATTACATGTGCAATAGCTACCAGTTCTTCTTTGCTAAAGACTGAACCTGTCGGATTACATGGAGAAGAATAAATCACTGCTTTGGTACGATCTGTGATAGCTGCTTCCAATTGTTGCGCTGTGGCTTTAAAGTTATTCTCTATCCCTCCTTCGATCAACACAGGTACTCCACCTGCAAGTTTGATAATTTCGGCATAGCTGACCCAGTAAGGTGAGAATATCACCACCTCGTCCCCTTCGTTAAGCATACACATAAATACATTAGCAATGCTATGCTTTGCTCCTGTGGAAACTACAATGTTTTCAGCTTTAGCTTCTGCGATATTATTTTGATCTCTCAATTTTTTAGCAATGGCTTCTCTTAAATCTTGATAACCTGCTACTGGAGGATATGCGAAGTACTTCCCTTCATCGATGGCATTCTTAGCGGCCTGCTGTATATGTAAGGGGGTTTTGAAATCTGGCTCTCCCAAACTTAAACTGATGATATCAATTCCTTGGGATTTTAACTCACGCGCTTTCTTAGCCATGGCCAATGTGGCCGATTCTTCCATCTGATTGATGCGGTCTGATAGGATTGAATTCATTTTTGGTTGTTTATTTTTATGGCTCAAAATTAAGGATTAAGCGGATTAATTCTAAACTTACATGGGATTTGATGAATGCTTATTACATTTATATCGAAAATAATTTTAATCGCTTGGCGTTAGTACAATAGCTATGCAAAAATTCTTGCTATTAACACTGGTATTTATATTCCTTGCTTCTGCTAGTTTTGGACAACGAAAGAAAAAAAAGGAAGCGGAAGTTAGTGACCCAGATTCGACGGGGGTAATTTCTGACAGATTATTACCGACCACTCTTCCTCTGCTTTTATTTGAAGACGAGGAAAAAAAAGAAAAAGATCGTAGCGAAAAAAAGAAAGTCAAAAAAAATATATTTTATGGCGAACGTACCACTAAAGCTCGAACCAAGCAGGTATTTCGAAATCAAATATTTTGGGAGTTTTTTCACATCGTTAACGTCAAACGAGAAGCAGACCCTTACATCAGGGATGTATATTGGTTTGATCGCTCCGAAAAAATCGTCCGAAAAGAAAAATGGGATCCATCTAAAGGCCAACTTTTACATGGGCCTTATGAAAAATACATTGATGAAACTCTCGTAGAAAGTGGACATTATTACTTTGGTACCAGACATGGTACTTGGATGTTTTTTGATGGTAAAAGTATTTTAACAGATAAACTCCATTTCTCTGAAGGTTGGCCTAAAGACTCAAGAATCTCCTACTATGACCGAGAAACAAATCAAATAGAGAAACTCATTCCTATAGAATATGAGCTAGCAGAAGGAAATTTTTTCCATTTTCATGAAAGTGGTCAAGTTGCTGTTACAGGTGAGTACAGATATGGAGAAAAGGTCGGCTTATGGACAGAGTATTGGGATCAAAACTCAAAAACTGTTCGAAAAAGAGAAATTCAATACCAAGAGCAACCATTTACAAAAAACTTCAGACCCTTTATTCGAGCCGAATGGGATAAAGACGGAAATTTGATTTATAGAAGACAAGGAACTTGATGGCATGTAGAATCAAGGCATTGTTTTACGCATTGGAAAGAAATCCATATATTTGTCACACTAATTATTTGTATGACACAGGAACAATTCAGTAAGTACTCATTTCTTTTAGACCGAACTGCACGGAAAGTCAAACAGTATGCGCAGCAGAAGTTTAAGCTGGGAGAGTTTGGTATAACAGTAGACCAATGGCTTGTCATGAAAAATTTAGATGAAAATGAATTGCTCAGCCAATCTGAATTAGCTCAACTTGTATTTAAAGACCAACCGACGCTCACAAGAATTATAGACATCCTTTGTAAAAAATCCTACGTCACAAGAATTCCCCATCCCCATGATAGGCGTTCATTTCAATTAGTCTTGACAGAAGACGGAAAAACAAAAGTTGGGGAATTAAAGCCTCTTGTTTCAGGAATCCGTGAAATAGCATGGAAAAACTTAAACCATCAAGATTTTGAAGAGTTTAAACGTATCTTAAATACGATTTACTCCAATCTAGAAGATAATCATTAAAAATAGACAAAATAGTTGTTACACTAATTATATTTGCACGAACAAATCAGCAAACAACTGGTTTAGAAAAAAAAACAACATGATTACTACCGACATTTGCATTATTGGAGCTGGACCTGTAGGCTTATTCGCTGTATTTGAGGCAGGATTACTGAAAATGAGATGCCATCTGATTGATTACCTTCCTCAAGTAGGTGGTCAGCTTTCAGAAATTTATCCTCAAAAACCTATTTATGACATCCCTGGCTATCCAGAAGTGAAAGCGCAGGAATTAGTGGATAATTTAATGGATCAAATCAAGCCTTTCAAACCTACCTTTACCTTAGGTGAGCGCGTAGACCATTTGGCAAAACAGGAAGATGGTTCATTTATCATTACCACGAATGATAAAACCCAAGTACATGCACAAGTAATTGTGATTGCGGGTGGATTGGGCGTATTTGAGCCAAGAAAGCCTGCTTTGGAAAATTTAGAGGCATTTGAAGGTAAAGGAATCACATACATGGTTAAAAATCCTGAAACATTCCGCGATAAAAATGTTGTCTTAGCGGGTGGAGGAGACTCTGCTTTGGATTGGACCATTTATCTGGCCAAAATCGCCAAAAGAGTAACATTGGTACACAGAAATGAGACATTCAGAGGTGCACCTGATTCTGCTGCTAAAGTTTTTGACCTCGCTAGTAATGGGAAAATAGATTTAATCCTTTCTGCTAACTTAAAAGAAATTTCAGGGAATGGCACTTTGGAAAAAGTAACCCTAGAATCAAAAAACAAGGAAGAAATCAACATTGATGCAGATTACTTGATTCCTCTTTTTGGACTAAGTCCTAAATTAGGACCGATTGCAGACTGGGGATTAAACATTGATAAAAATGCCATTGAGGTAGATACTCGAGATTATTCTACAGGTGTGGACCGTATTTATGCCATCGGAGATATTAACACCTATCCTGGGAAATTAAAACTTATCCTTTGCGGCTTCCATGAAGCAGCCATTATGATGCACTCCGCATTTAAATTTGTGTATCCTGATCAGAAATTAAGTTTCAAATACACTACTGTGAATGGTGTAAACGCCTTCTAAGAACATTTAACATCCCAGACAATGATAAAATTTACCGTGGAAGATCATGACGGCGCGCGTCAGGAAGTAGAAGCTCCTGATGACATGGGCCTAAGCTTAATGGAAATACTGAAAGCTTCCGAATATCCTGTATTAGCAACTTGCGGAGGCATGGCTCTCTGTGCCACTTGTCATGTAGAGGTCTTGGAAGGTCAAGATGGATTGGGTGATGCTACAGATGCTGAACTTGATCAATTGGAAAATTTACCTGAGTTTTTCCCAACAAGCAGATTAGCTTGCCAAATCCGGATTTCGCCACAGTTAGAAGGCGCTGTAATTAAACTTAGAGGAGAAGATAATTAGCATAAAAAAGGAGGCCAGTTAGCCTCCTTTTTCAATTATAATTTATTGTTGTGTATTTTTTATACGGATAGCTAAGGTTAACTCCAATTCAATTTCTTTCCCTACCAAACCCTCTATTTCCTGCTTCACCTCTTCCAATTCAACCAAATCCAACGGAGCATCTGATACCAATGTAACGGATAGTCGGATAGGTTCCATTTGAATAATCTTCACATCTCTAAGTTTCCCCTTATCCAATTCTTTGCCACTGAGTAGTTGCACCAGTTGTGTTTCTTTGACCATTCTTGAAAAACCAAAACCCAAAGGGGTACTAATCAATAATACAAGAACCAAAGAGATCAATAGCCCCTTTTTTGCTAAATGAAAAGGGCTGAAGCCTAATATCAAAAAAGTCAGTGCCCCTGCAAGAACCATTCCTGCTAGGTTGGTCCCTAGTAAAAGCAAGGCTCCAAGAAAAATTTGCCAATCAAGCCACCCAAGGCCTATCCCAGAAACTGCCAAAGGTGGTACCAATGCGACGGCTATCGCCACCCCCGCTAAGGTCTTGGCTACTTCTTTTTTAGCATGCGCATATGCACCAGCAACACCCGAAGCTGCTGCTACTCCAAGATCCAACAAATTTGGTCTGATCCGTGCAAGAATTTCACTATTAGGCACCTTTAATGGAGTAATCCAGGTAATCAAAATCGCAAAAAAATACCCCACCAAAAGCCCCATTCCAATAGTAAATAAACTATCCCTAATTAATGTGGAATCTTGTCTCAACACGCCCATCGCCAAAGAAATAATGGGAGACATCAAAGGAGCTAAAATCATGGCACCAATAATCACTGGACTGGAATTTCCAAACAGACCAAATGCTGCGATCAAGGTAGACAAGGCCATAAGCACTAAGTAGGAAGAAGAAAGTTTTGAGTTTTCTCTCAATGCTGTAAACAACCATTTAAATTCCTCTGTTGTCGCATGGTTGGTAAGCGGGAGGTAACCTTTCAATAATTCTCTTTTCAGCTCTCCAGTAGGAAGTTGATTGACTTTATAAATCTTCTGACTGTCCTTAACAGTGTTGACTTGTAAGTATTCTCCTGGTATAACATGAAGAGCATTTGATTTAACCTCCAACTGCAACTCTTTGGCTGTCAACAGTGTGTTATCCAAATTATAACTGATCGGCTTGTCACTCCTCAATGTCAATGCATCAGTTTTGATATGCGCCACATATGCAGGTAACTTTTGAACCTTTCCAGTCCTAAAAATACCCTTCCCTGCAAATTTCAAGATTTCTATCAAACTTTTAGGGGCATGGATGAGGGTATGAAATAAGCCGTCGTTGGCATAAGAATCCTCTATGTATCTTCTGGATAAGATAGAGCTTTTCCCATGCTGTACTACAATCATTCCCAATGCGACAGTTTCAATATCTTTGGAGGTAATTGTATCCTCTTTTTGTTCTTGCCAAGATATTGAAAACTTCTGAAGACTTACCCGCTGAAATGTTTTGATAAAATTTTGAACTTTCCTCTTTAGCTTTTGAATCCAATTAGTCTCCAATCCTGGTCCAGAAAGCATACTAAACGTTCTTCCAATCACCAATTGATTGAGAATTGGTTTATCATTTGCTAACAACACGTCTATTTGAAAAGACTCCCGATCTGCTAGCAGGTAGCGGATTGTTTCTTCCAAATTTGAAGAAATGCCAAAGCCCTGTTTAGCTTCCTTCATCATAGGATGAGGTAAAAATCCCAACTTGACAGGGTTGCCAATTAGATCTTCAATTAACTCGTGTAATTGAGCATCCGATAGATACACAAGTAGGAGTTCTATTTCTGAACAATCCAAATTCCGAAGCTCACTATAGGCAAACAAAGCAGGTTTTTGTGCATTTGAAATGAATGGAACAATGTCCTTATTGACTTTATCCACCAACTCATCATCATAAATCAGCCCAATCCTTCCTGTCGCCATCAAAACTTATGTATTATTCTTCAATCAATTGTGATAAAATCTCAATAGCAGCTTTGGACAAAACAGTTCCTGGGCCAAACACTGCTGACACCCCTGCATCGTAAAGAAAATCATAATCTTTCGGGGGAATGACTCCTCCTGCAATGACCATGATATCCTCTCTACCCAAACGCTTCAATTCTTGAATCAATGCTGGCACTAAGGTTTTATGACCCGCAGCAAGGGAGGAAGCTCCCACGATGTGTACATCATTTTCAGCAGCTTGCATCGCTACCTCTTCTGGAGTCTGAAACAAAGGCCCAATGTCTACATCAAAGCCTAAATCAGCAAAACCCGTAGCGATCACTTTTGCACCTCTATCATGCCCATCCTGCCCCATTTTAGCGACCATGATTCGAGGTCTTCTGCCCTCCAATCTTGCAAATTTGTCAGCCAACACCTTGGCTTCTTGAAAGGTTTTGTCATCCTTGGCCTCTCCAGAATAAACCCCTGAGATTGACTTGACTGCTGCTTTGTGTCTTCCAAATTCCTTTTCCATTGCATCTGAAATTTCCCCGAGTGTAGCTCTAACTCTAGCTGCTTCGACTGCCAATGCAAGCAGGTTTCCTTCGCCCGTCTTAGCCGCATCTGTAATTGCAGCTAAAGCCTCTACTACCGCCTCCTGATTGCGTTCACGCTTTAATTGCTCCAGTCGCTTAATCTGTGATTCTCTAACCGACTGATTATCCACTTCCAAAATTTCAAAATTGGAGGCTTCATCCGATTCAAACCTATTGACTCCAACAATAACATCTTTGCCACTGTCAATGCGTGCCTGCTTTCGAGCGGCAGCTTCTTCTATTCTTAATTTAGGAATACCTGCCTCAATAGCTTTCGCCATACCGCCGAGCTCCTCCACTTCCGTTATAAGTGCCCATGCTTTTTCCACCAATTGATCTGTCAAATATTCCACATAATGAGAGCCTCCCCATGGATCGACTACCTTCGTAATCCCTGTTTCTTCTTGCAGATACAATTGCGTATTACGGGCAATCCTAGCAGAAAAGTCAGTCGGTAAGGCTATGGCCTCATCAAAAGAGTTGGTATGCAGTGATTGGGTATGACCCATTGCTGCTGCTAATGCCTCGACAGCAGTTCTCGCGACATTATTGAATGCATCTTGCTCTGTCAAAGACCATCCGGATGTTTGACAATGTGTGCGCAATGCCAGTGATTTAGCATCTTTTGGATTAAATTGTTGGACAATTTTAGCCCATAACAATCTCCCTGCACGCAACTTAGCGATCTCCATAAAATGATTCATGCCTATAGCCCAGAAAAAAGACAATCGCGGTGCGAAATCGTCAATATCCAACCCTGCTGCAATCCCAGTCCTCAAATACTCCAAACCATCGGCCAAGGTATACGCTAATTCCAACTCCGCTGTAGCACCTGCTTCCTGCATATGATAGCCCGAAATGGAAATGGAATTGAACTTTGGCATCTTTTGAGAGGTGTACTCAAAAATATCTGCAATGATACGCATAGATGGTAAAGGAGGGTAGATATAGGTATTTCGTACCATAAACTCCTTCAAGATATCATTTTGGATAGTGCCACTAAGCAATTCCGGTTTGACACCTTGCTCCTCCGCTGCTACTATGTAGAATGCCAAAACGGGAATCACAGCGCCATTCATGGTCATGGATACGGACATGTGGTCTAACGGAATCCCATCAAACAAAATTTTCATGTCCAATACCGAATCAATGGCTACTCCTGCCTTTCCCACATCCCCAACTACCCGTGGATGATCTGAATCATAGCCACGATGGGTTGCTAGATCAAAAGCCACAGAAAGCCCTTTTTGTCCAGCCGCCAAATTTCTTCTGTAAAATGCGTTGGATTCTTCTGCCGTGGAAAAGCCCGCATACTGACGAATGGTCCAAGGACGCATTACATACATAGTACTATATGGGCCGCGTAAATAGGGCGGTATACCAGCAGCATATCCCACGTGAGGTAACTGCTCGATACTGGCAGCTTCAAATGCCGCAGGAACTTCTATTTTTTCAGCGGTCTCCCAGAAAGTGTCAGGTACTGAATGTGCACTGGTATTTTTTTTAAAATTTAATGAATCTATAGATGGTCTCATAAAATCTGCTCTTACTGTTCGCTTAACAAGGATAATCTTGAAGGTAAAACTTGCCAATTGGCCTCCTCAACTACTATTGGGGAAAGCGATGTATCTTCTTTGTTGGGGTATTTATTGACTCCAACAAGAATAGTCTTGCCATCAGCAACCGCCTGCTGTCGCTCTTGCCTTGTTAATTTAATTTCCTCTTGCATTTGCAGAGAGGCATATAAATGCCACCAGCCTCCCTCCTGTTCGATCACTGACAACTTATCCTTTGTAGCCTCTAATAGTTGAAGCATCAAATTTTCAATATAATAGCTTCCTGCCGTGGGGTCCAAGATTTTGCTCAAGTAGCTTTCTTGTTGCAAAATGGAAGAAATATTGCGACTCATCCGTAAAGAAAATCTGTCAGCATCCTTGACTGCTTGATCAAAAGGAAGCACATGCAAGGCATTGCAGCCTCCAATGATTGCAGCCATGGCCTCATAGGTATTTCGGATCATATTGGTATGCACATCCTTTTGGGTTTTCGTCCACTGGCTCGTAGAAGCATAAACAAAGATTTCCTCTGCATTGTAATCTACCCCATACAAGGACAAAAGTTGATGAAAGAAAATACGGTAGACTTTTACTTTAGCAATTTCTTCAAAAAAATCACTACCGACAGCAGTCCCAATGAATGTTTTCTTAGCAAGCGATGCTATGCTAACTCCTTTCTGACTCAATCGCTCTGCAAGTCCCATCCAAGAACCAAATGCATAGCCCATTTCCTGGACAGAAGTCGCTCCGGCATTATGATAATAGGTCCCTACGATTCCAACAACTTTAAAATAAGTATACTTTTGAGAAAGCTCCAGCAATTGATACGCATCCTCCACTAACTCTGATTTAGAATTTTTAAAGCGTAACGCATACACTAAACCTCCCCACATGAAGGCTCCATGCAATTGATCTGCTGGAAACTGTATCTCCTCTAAATACTGCACAAACTCTTGCATGATCTTGGTAGGGTCACCCTGAGGATCTAAAAACACTTGAATGTATTGCAAGTGCACATCTTTGAGTAATTGTGAATAATCTTCTCCACCTTTCAACTCCACCCGAATGGCATCCGCTCCATTTGAAAGTGCATATAAGATCCCTTTATTGGCAGATACTTCATCGGTAATTACCACATGATGGACATTGGACCAAAGTCTTGGATCCAAACCAGGGATTTCTGAAATAGGGTTGATAAGATTTCTATAGGATTTGATTACATCTAGGTGTTGAGTGTCTTCATCAGTAAAAAATGGATTCACTTGTAGACCGGCACTCGTTTTTGAAACAAGTGCTTGCTCAAAATCTTTCCCTTTGAGATCTTTTACAACTTGTGTCACCCATTCCTCTTTGGAAGTTTTCGGGAATACTTCAAAAAGCTTTTGATTCATAGTGGGTTTAATTGATAAGGTTAAATTTATATAAACTGATACCGATTCTTCGCGTAAATTCGAGGCGATGGCCTATCTTGCAGTTCAAAAATAACTCGGATTAGTTTCAAAACCCATTATTTTGATTCAAAAGAATATGAGGAGTACAAAGCTTTTGCTAAAACCTATACCTGCACTCTTCCTTGGAAGCATTTTGGTGGCGTGCAGTCCCAATTTAACCCCATCTGGCACAGGCCAATTTATTGGCATTTCAGAAACTGTGGAAGTAAAGGAGGAAATTCAGGCCTTTCTTGAGCCTTTCAAAATCTCCTTGGAAGCAGAAATGAATGCAGTAATAGGTTTTAGTGAAGAAGAACTCAATAAATCAGGCGTAGGGGAAAGCACTTTAGGTAACTTAATTACAGATTACCAAAAAAGCTATACAGAAGAGCTATTGGGCCATTCCATTGATATTTCAATAATGAACAATGGGGGTATTCGAAATGTACTACCCAAAGGTGAAATCACTTTAGGAGCCATTTATGAGATTTCTCCTTTTGACAATTATTTACATATTCTGGAAATTGATGCAGCAGGTATCATAGAATTGATCAAATATGCCTCCCGTGGCAGAAACGTAGGGATGGCTGGGCTCACCTACAAAACTGTTGACGGTGAAATTGAAGAGATTAGAATCGGTGGCAAAGAGTTATCAACTGAACAACGTTACCGACTCGCTGCCAATGACTACATCGCCAATGGTGGTGATAATATGACTTTTTTGGTATCACTAAACCGGATCGAAGAAACCAGCATTGTATTACGGGATATATTGATCGATCGCATCAAAAAAGAAACAGCTCAAGGCAATACTATCAAAGCAAAAATCGAAGGAAGACAGCTTATCCAATAACCCCATGAATAGAAGGATTTTCATCAAAAACACAGTTTTGACAGGAATTGGCGCAGGCTTGATGGTCGAAAATCTTTGGGCGACACCCAAAGTGAAAAAAATCACCATCCTGCATACGAATGACATCCACAGCCGCATTGAATCTTTCCCAAATGACGGCAGTAGAAATGCCAACCAAGGAGGAATGAATAAACTCGCCACAGTAATTGAGTCAATTCGTTCTTCTGAAGAACAGGTGTTGTTATTTGATGCTGGAGATGTTTTTCAAGGTACACCTTATTTCAATTTGTATGGTGGGGAAATTGAGTTTCGCTTGATGAGTAAAATGGGCTATGATGCTGGAACCTTGGGTAATCATGAATTTGACAATGGTTTGGAAGGAATAGAAAAACAATTAGTTCACGCCAAATTCCCACACTTGATAGCCAATTATGATTTTTCCAATACTTTGCTTAAAAATGCTTTTGAACCTTACAGAATTTTCCAAAAAGGGGGAGTGAAAATTGGAGCATTTGGACTGGGTATTCAGTTGGAAGGTTTAGTTGGAAAGAAGAACTACGGCGCTACCAAGTACCTTGATCCAGTAGCGGTGTCAAAAGAAATGGTTCAAGAACTGCGGAAGAAAAAATGTGACATCATTGTCTGCCTTTCTCATTTAGGTTATTCTTATCGAAGCAATAAAATAGACGACCTCAAACTTGCTCAAGAAGTAGAGGGTATCCATTTGATCATAGGAGGTCATACACACTCATTTTTGGACAGGCCAACGGAAGTTGCTGGCCCAAATGGATCTCAAACACTGGTGAATCAAGTAGGTACAGGAGCACTTCGACTAGGAAAAATCGACTTCACTTTTGAAGGTTCTAGCCCGCTAGCACACCATAACTCGAAAGTTATCCACATTTAATTGGTCTTTGAAGCAAAAATGATTTTTAATTTAGACATATTTTTGTCAACTTTGATGCCCCCGATTTTGGTGCAAGGAAAACCTGATTGTTTAAACAAAATTTAGAATACCGTTCATGAGTGTAGAGGCTACAGCAGTTTGGAATGAGTGCTTGCGTGTGATCGAACAGCATGTCAATGAGCAAAGTTTCAATACTTGGTTCAAACCAATTAATCCAGTAAAACTGGAAGGTAGTAGCCTAACCATACAGGTACCAAGTCAATTTTTTTACGAGTGGCTAGAAGACAATTACGTCAATCAACTGAAATTAGCAATCAAATCAATTTTAGGTCCTAACGGACGCTTGGAGTATGCGGTAGTTGTAGATAGAGGTAATTCTCAAAATCAGCCCTATGTCGTCAATTTACCACATGGGACAGCTACGGGAAATCCTCCCAAAAAGCAACATACTAATCAGCCTGACGAAAATAAAAGCCCGTTTGCAATGCAATCGCTCAACGACGAAATGTTATTGCAATCTAACTTGAATCCCAATTATACATTTGGCACTTATATAGAAGGGGATTGTAATCGCTTGGCTCGTTCGGCAGGACATGCGGTCGCTACTAAACCAGGAATTACTTCTTTCAATCCACTCATGGTTTATGGTGGAGTTGGCTTAGGCAAAACACACCTAGTTCAGGCAATCGGAAATGAAATTAAAAATGGACCTGAAGAAAAGTTTGTACTATACGTTTCCTCCGAAAAGTTTGTAACTCAGTTTCTAGATGCAATTAAGGATGGAAACATCAAGCCATTTACAAACTTCTACATGCAGGTGGATGTATTGATCATTGACGACATTCAGTTTTTGGCAGGAAAAGATCGAACACAAGAAATGTTCTTCCATATTTTCAACCATTTGCATCAGAACAAAAAACAGATCATCATGACCTCAGACTGTCCTCCCAAGGATTTGAAAGGGCTTGAAGAGCGATTGGTTTCCCGGTTTAAATGGGGATTAACCGCCGATCTGCAAATGCCTGATTTTGAAACAAGGGTAGCCATCATTAAAAGAAAAATGCAAACAGAGGGGATCTTCATCCCTGATGATGTAATTGAATACTTAGCCTACACCATTGATACCAATGTTCGTGAATTGGAAGGGGTATTGATTTCTTTGATTGCACATGCCTCCCTCAATCGCATCGATATAGATTTAGCTCTTGCTAAATCTATTATGAAAAATATTGTAAAGGACATTGAGACAGAAGTAGGAATCGATTTTATCCAAAAAACTTGTTCAGATTATTTCGATATCAAAATAGAAGACCTCAAAGCCAAAACGAGAAAGAAAGAAATTGTAACGGCGCGGCAGGTGGCAATGTATTTTTCAAAAGAATTTACCAATCATTCCCTTAAGTCTATTGGCTATCACTTTGGTGGAAGAGACCATAGTACTGTCATCCATGCTGTGCAGACCGTAAACGATCTGATGGATACCGACACTGCATTCAGAAATGCCGTCAATGAGCTTAAAAAGAAATTTAAGATGAAATCCATTTAAGGAATTTACTCTACTTTCCGCACTATTCCATTCAATTCTTTTAGAGGAATACGAAGCTCGGTAGCTCCAATGACATAAGGTCCAATCTCGTATGGATTATAAAACAATATAAAATCATCTCCATCAACGCCCATAGTTACAGGTAGAAAAAAACGGCTATCATCTTCAAGGAAAAAACGACCATCTTGAGCTAAGTCCACTTCCTCTTGTACCTCGTGATACGCTCGAAATTTTTTTTCAGCTATGGCTAAAAGGCTATCGTGGTCCAAAACCAACTCTTCATTGGAAATAATCGAATTTGATTGTTTGGAGAAATTTACATATTGCAAAAAATAATTGGGATGTGCTCCCCCTGTATACGAGTAATTTTCAACTACCAAACTAATCATGTCTTTTCCTTGAAACGTCTCACGAACTCGTAAATCTAAGCTCCATTCGTGATAAGCATCAAATTCCTCCATAAATTGTAAATAGCTATCCAAAAAATTGGTTATTGCCAAACTTAGAGATTCAGCCTCAAAGTCTTCTCCAATAGCTGCCATCATAGACAGCTGTTGCTCAATATGTTCATTCAGATAGACGGCAGACTCAGTAGATCCCACATACAAAGGATAGGTTAACTCAACAGTAGCACAATACTCTTTATAGCAGGCTTTTTCTTCATATGTCTTTGTCTCAAAAATCAGCAATTCTGTTTGTTGGCAGCCTAATAAAGCTAAACCAAAGAATAGAGAAAGATACTTTTTCATAGAATCATTACATTTAGATGATTATCAGCTTTCACTCTAGTAGCTAAGCAAATGCTGATTTTCATTATATTTTTTGGCATCAATTGACTGTGCTTGATTATTTGCAATAGCAGAGATGTTATTTTTACTCTGCTATAATTGCTGATAATCAGATAATTTATGTGTAATTTAATATAAACGCTGGTTTTGTAGAACTGTATGTGCAATTCATCTGCTAAAACCACCAACAGAACTTAGAACTTATCCTTGTTGAGTCCATAAAACATTTCCACCAATTGTTTGGCTTTAGCAATGGAGGAGAAAGCTCCTCCCCTCACACCTTCCTCAATTGTTTTCATAGACTCCTGAATGGAAGGATTATTGTAAAAACTGGTTTCTAACAAAAAACGAATGTGTTCATGCATCCAGTTAACCCGCTGTGAAGACCGGTTTGAGTTAAAATAGCCGTTCTCTTTTACTTGAGTTTGATATTCTTGAATCATTTCCCAGATTTCAGGAAGACCATCAGCAGTTAGTCCAGAACAAACTTTTACTTGGGGAAACCAGTTATTTTCTTTGGCAGGAAAAAGATGTAACGCATTTGCATATTCTCGTTTAGCCCTTTTGGCGACCTCAGCCCTTTCTCCATCTGCTTTATTGATTACCAATGCATCACACATTTCTACAATCCCTTTTTTAATACCTTGAAGCTCATCTCCTGCTCCAGCTAACATTAATAAAAGAAAAAAATCCACCATTCCTTTTACAGCAATTTCTGATTGCCCTACCCCCACTGTTTCAATAATGATCACATCAAAACCTGCAGCTTCACATAGAAGCATGGCTTCTCTTGTTTTTGCACTAACTCCTCCTAAAGTAGATCCAGCTGGACTTGGCCGAATGTAGGCTCTATTATCTCTTGCAAGTGTTTCCATTCGGGTCTTATCCCCTAGGATACTGCCCTTGGTCTGTTGAGAAGATGGATCAATCGCTAAGACTGCCAAATGGTACCCTTGATCCACCACAAGTGCTCCAAAACTCTCAATAAATGTACTTTTACCGACACCCGGTACTCCTGTAATCCCAATCCGAACGGAGTTACCTGTATGGGGTAAGACACCTTCCACTACTTGAGAAGCTAACAATTTATCTGATTCTAAAGAACTCTCTACCAAGGTAATGGCACGGCTCAGGAGAATCCGATCTCCGGCTAAAATCCCTTGAATGTATACATCGGGAGTAAATCTACTTCTTTTACCCAAAACTTTACTTTTTTCTGTTAATGTAAGAAAATTAATTGAATGGCTGTATTCTGAAAGAAGCTTGTCCCATAGCATTTTTCTCATAAACTGCAATGCAAGACTCTTGATAGACACTTTCAAAATGAGGAATAGTGGGATTCAGATTTTTTGGTGTCAATTCAGATTGATCAAAGAAGTACACTGTCGTAGTCCCATACTTGGTATGAGGCATATACATCCCATACTGTTCTAATGCATCCCAATCTTTACTGGACGTATACACTGCGTAAACACGCTTTACTGGACCTGTATTATTTTCATTCCGATAAAATGCTCTTTCTTCAAATGTACCTTCCAACTGACCTACACCCGGCTGATTGAAGGACTCATACACAAACCATACGACCAAGGCCGTAACCAAAGAACCCAAGATATAGAAAACCTTCTTTGCATTCATTACGCTAGCTGTTTTGAATTATAAGGCTTAATTTAGAGGAAAAATTCAAAGATGGCATTCGATTATATCAAAGCTTTGCACATCATTTTCATAGTCACTTGGTTTGCAGGACTTTTCTACATAGTACGCTTGTTTATTTATCAGCGTGAAGCCTATGATAAATCTCCCGAGGAACAAAGAATTCTTTTACCTACACTAAATCTGATGGCCCACCGGCTATGGTACATTATCACTTGGCCATCCGCAATCCTAACCTTTATTTTTGGGTTTTGGGTTCTTTCTTATCGATGGGGATACACTGGTATGGGTTGGATGCAAGCTAAGCTTATCTTTGTTTTGCTTTTATACGTATACCAGTTTATCTGTCATAAGATTTTCCTAGATCTGCAAAACGGAAAAACAACCCTAACATCAATGAAGTTACGAATGTGGAATGAAGTGTCTACTGTTCTTTTATTTGCTATCGTCTTCTTAGTGGTTCTTAAAAGTTTAATCAGTGTAGTCTGGGGGATCGCAGGATTAGTAGGATTAAGTGTCCTGATGATGCTAGGTATCAAATTGTATAAAAAAGTAAGAGAATCATAAAAATATAAACATGAAAAAGTTAGGAAGTTGGGTAGTACTTGTACTTATAACGGCCGTCGTTGCTTGCTCTGGAAAAGAGAGCAGTGAAACTGACAGTGGAAAATTGCCAGTTCTTGGGCATTCTTATATTAATGAATTTGAAATGGAAGGCAAAATGGTGAAAGACACCATTTACCATAAAATTGCTGATTTTTCTTTTGTCAATCAAGTTGGTACTACCATTACAAACGCTGATGTTACCGGAAAGGTCTACATCGCCGATTTCTTTTTTACCACCTGTCCTACCATTTGCCCTACAATGAAAGCACAAATGCTGAGAGTTTACGAGAAATTTAAGGATAATCCAGATTTTCAGATTTTGAGCCATAGCATCGATCCTACACATGATACGCAGGAAGTTTTAAAAGAATACGCAGAACGTATCGGTATCGAAGATGCCTCTACTTGGCATTTTTTGACAGGTGATCAAGAGAAAATCTTTGAAATCGGTCAGACAAGTTACCTTACTACCGCTATGGAAGACCAAAATGAACCAGGAGGATTCCTACATTCCGGGGCCTTTATTCTGATTGATCAACAAGGACGAATAAGAGGTTTGTATGATGGCACAAAAGAAGATCAGGTCAATCGATTAATGAATGATATTCCAAAATTACTCCCGTAACATGCGATGCTTTAGATGGATACTTCCTGTTTTTGGAAGTTTATTGTTCGCTTGCCAAGGAAGCAACAAGCCCGATAGTGAGAAAGGATTAGCGGATATTCGGGATACCAAGGTGATGCAATACGCAATCGAAGGGAAAACAATTTATGAAAATCTCTGCGCCAATTGTCATGGTCTAGACGGGATGGGGTTAGGAAGACTAATTCCCCCTATTAACGGAGCTGATTATTTCAAAGAAGACATCGGAAGAACAATTCGAATCATCAAAAACGGACAAGAAGGTTCAATTATCGTCAATGGAATGGAGTACAATGGAGTTATGCCTGCTAATCCTAAATTAACGAACATCGAAATAGCAAAGCTGACAACTTATTTATACAATATCTGGGGTGAGTCTCGAGGAGTCATCAGTCCGTCAACTGTAGAAAAATATTTAAATGAAAAAGGGAGCAATTAGCTCCCTAGCTCTTTTTTGGCATTTTCTATCGAGTTTTTGATATCTCGATTTACTTTTTCTACCAATACCTTTTGTTCGATTAAATATTGATGGACTTCTTCTTCTGACCCCTCAAAGTTTGATTGAAACTGCCGCATCCATACAAACATCCCCTCGAAAGCCTCCTCCAAATCATCTGCGTATTTTATCATGCGCTCAACCGCCTCTTTATTAGTTAGAGAATCTTCTTCCATCAGATCAACTCTTTCCAACAATGATTTTTTCAGCGAACGTAATTCCCCCATTTTTGGCATTACTTCATCGTGAATCTCAATCACCTCCTGCTTAAGAACTTGATTTTCGTCAACTTTTTCATTTGCACAGCTGACACCAAACACGAGGAAGCAAAAACTCACAAATAATTTAAAAATATTCTTCATCTTCAAAGCGGTTTCCTCGCAAAGAAAATAAATTTACAACATAAAACAAAAGTAAATATTTAAATATTACATTTTTTGTGAAACTTCCAATTGACAACATGCGTCGTAAATAAAGCCAAAGATGCTAGTAATGAAACAATTAGCATGTATTGATTCCAATCATGCAATAAAATTGCGATGGAAAAAATAGAAACTGACGACCAAAGTGCTATTTTTATACTTTGGGAAGATGCCTGTTTAGAAGCTTGGAAAACAGCCCATAATGCAAGGACGATAAATAGATAATCTAACATATGCCAATCCCAATGAAAATGGAAATGCCCATGATCATGATCATGGTGATGATGTGCAGCATGTCCGTCCATGCTCTTTACCACAAACCCAAGCGAAATAAATATGGGGAGGGCAAGACAGTGTATCATGCACAATACAGATGCTGACATTCCCAGAAAATCAGCTTTTGGAATAGAAAGTCTTTTAATTATTTGCAACATAATTGCAAATTAAACACCTTAACGTTCAAAAACCAAATAAATGAAGACATATTGCTTTGCGAATGACCAAATTATAGCATCCAAGGATGCTTATCTGCATCCTATGGATATAGGGCTTATCCGTGGGTATGGTATCTTTGATTTTTTACGAACCAATGCCTACAAGCCTATGTTTTTGGAAGATTACCTAGACAGATTTACCCGTTCAGCGGAAAAAACCCATTTACAACTCGCGTACACAAAAGAGGAATTGAGGCTAATCATTCTTGAGCTCATTGATAAAAATGATCTGAAAGAAGGTGGCATCCGGTTAGTTTTGACAGGAGGAGTGTCTGAAAACCACTTCAGCCCGACGAAAGGAAGCCTATTTATCTTCAATGAAGCCTTGGACTTTCCTGCTCAAGAAAAATATGAACAAGGTGTCAAACTTCTGAGTGTAGAACATGTCAGGGCAATAGCAGATATAAAAACCACCAATTATGCCTTCCCTGTTTGGCACAGTGCTCAATGGAAAGCAGCAGGAGCAGAAGATGTCTTGTATCATTGGAATGGGGTTATTTCTGAAAGCTCTCGATCGAATATTTTCGTCATCAAAGACGGTGCTATAGCAACCCCCAACAACCATATTCTACATGGAATAACACGCAAAAGGGCTTTGGAGTTAGCTCCAAAAACAGAAATTCGGGAAATTACCATGGATGAAGTATTTGCCGCTGATGAAATTTTTATCACAAGTACTACAAAAAAAATACTCCCCATCACGCGCATCGATGACAAAATAATTGGTAAAGGAATAGTAGGTCCTTATACTGCAAAACTCATAGAGTCCTTTGCGACAATGGAAACAGCTGTCCTTGCCTAGACAATATCGGATTTATTTATCCAAAAAAAGCCCGTTGAATCAGTATTTGACTGAATCAACGGGCTTTTTTTAAGTGGCTTAAAATAACTTACTTTCTACTATATTTAATTACTTAATAGTTCTGCATCAACCAAAATGTACATGAGCTTTTCCGGATCTTTATCATTTAAGGTTAATCTACCCTTAACACGCACTTTTTTGCTTGTATATTTTATCGGGTTTTTGAGCATTACTTCCATGACTGTTTCTGGACCTCCACTACCGCAAAAGAAACATTCAGCGAGCGGAAGCGAAGAAAGAATGATATGCTCGGGTTTAAACATTCCTTCAAAGGGGATGATAAAACCGTCCGCTTCCACAACTTTCCCTTCCAACTTTTTAATCTTATCAGCAAAAACGGGGATATATAGTTCACCAAACTCATCCTGTCCAATCTTATACGTCACTTCGGATAGATCCCTCCATACCGAAAAGCTAGTTTGAGCATAGCTCTGAAAAGAACTAAGCAGGAGAATGATAATGGTTAGTTTCAAGAATTGAAATTTCATAGATAGTTTGATATTGAAATAACTGAAGTATGCAAGTTAAGACTTGGTAAGTTGTTTGGCAATATCTGTTTGATAAGCGTTCCAAGCAGGTATAAGAGAGGCTAAAACTCCTACTGCTAAGGCATAAGCCATCACCCACAACTCTTCTGGTAAAAATACCCAAGCGCTTAGGGTACTTAATGCGCCTTGATCATTTTGAGCAGTCAAAACTACCAAAAACCCATGACCTATCAATATTCCCGTAACAGCTCCCAAGAATGTGAGGATGACTCCCTCCAACAAGATGTGAATAAATAACTGCCCACTGGAAGCGCCCAAAGTACGCATGACAGCTAAGTCATATTTACGTTCTTTTAAAGAATTAAACAGTGCAATAAATATACCCAATCCTGCAATAATGATGATGATTACCGCTAAACCCTGGATTAATGTTACACCGAAACCTAACAATTCAAATAGGCGCGAGATTTCAAAAGCTGGTGAGGCAGCTTGTAACGAACTACGGCTGTTAATAAATCGTGGCAACTGCACTGCCGCCATAGGATTTCGATACTGCACCAACATTGAGGTAATCTCCCTATCCTCATCGGTTTCGGGAAATCCACGCTTGGCTACGATTTGGGTAAATTTGTCGTGATCATGGTCTTCATCATGGGTATACCAGACTGATTCCATACTTGTCAGAATCAATTTGTCCAATACATTTCCCATGGGCTGAAGGATACCTGTAATGGTGTAAGGATGCTCATCATGTGCATGGCTCGATGCTCCAATACCGTGGGAGCCAATAAAGTTCTCACCCACTTTCAGATTTAACTTTTGAGCCACTTCATGACCTAAAACCACCTCAAAAGGGACTTCCCAGAAAGACCCCTCCAACACCTCTGCTTGGTATAAATCCAAATAATCATAATTTGTACCCACAATCCGATACCCTGAATAGTTATCTCCCAAACCAAGAGGAATAGTGTTTTTCACCAACCGATTGTTGGCAATTGACTTCGCTTCTGCCATATCAATATTCCCTGTAGGAAAATCAATATGATAGACACTGGAAAGAATCAACTGCAATGGACTACCCTTAGCACCTACTACCAAGTCAACTCCCTCGGCATCTTTGGTCATTTTCTTTTCAAATTGATCCTGAACTAAAATCAATACTGTAATAATAGCCAGACCCAAAGCCAATAAAAGGATATTGAGTACCGTGCTCAGTGGCTTAGCGATCAAGTATTTCCAACTTAACTTTACTAAATTCATCGTGTACCTCCTATAGTAATATGGTTGGCAATATGATTTTTAACCCGTTGATCATGCGTCACTATGACCAATGCAGCATTAAATTGAGATGCTTGATACTGCAACAATCTGATAACTTTTTCAGCATTATCATCATCCAAACTAGCTGTTGGTTCGTCGGCAAGTATCAATTTGGGCTGATTGGCAAGCGCTCGGGCAATGGATACCCGCTGTGCTTCTCCTTCACTGAGAGTTTGGATACGTTGATTTCGTTTATCCCAAATCCCAAGATCCTTTAAAATTTGTTCATTTTGTAGACCTTTCCCAGAAACAAAGTAATTCGCAATCTTAAGATTTTCTTCTACCGACAGAGCTGAAAGTATATGTGGTTTTTGAAAAATAATCCCAATATGAGTTCCTCTAAATTTATCTAACTGAGATCCCGAGAGCTGATAGATTTCTACTCCATTAATGACTACGGTACCCTTTTGGGGTTTCAAAAGACCTGCAATGATATTGAGGATGGTGGTTTTCCCACTTCCCGATTTACCCAAAATCAACAGTTCTCCACCTGATTCAAGAGAAATATCAGGTATTTGAAAAGGATCTGAGGTGTTGTATTTGAACTCTACATTCTTTAAAGTTAACATGCTTATCGCTTTAATGGCAAGGTCACTATGAAGGTCGTTCCTTGGTTTGCTTTGCTGATAAACGTAATATCACCGTTCAAAACCTCCACGCATTTTTTGACAATGGATAGGCCAAGACCAGAACCTTCAATGATCCCAACGTTTTTTGCTCTAAAGAAACGGTCGAATAGCTGACTATGTTCACTTTCTGGAATACCAATTCCCTGATCTTTTACTTCTGCCTTCAAAAACTCCTCGTCCTGCCAAACTGTAAACTCCACAGTTTTACCCTCTTTAGAGTATTTGATGGCATTGGAAAGTAAATTCTCAAAAATTTGATACAATAAATCCGGATCGGAAGTGATTGTTTTGGGTAATTTATTAAAACTCGTGATTAGCTTTACATCTTGCTCTGCTCCTGCTTTTACTACATCTACAACCTCGTTTAGCATAGCTGCCAAAAACATCTTTTGAGGCTTATAATCAATTTTATTGGCATCTGCTTTACCAAAAAACAACACAGATGTCAACAAACTATTTAAATTTCTAACTGAGTTCTCAATTTTATCCGCATGCTTAGCGATTTTTGCTTTAAAAGGATGATCCTTTTCCGCATACTTTTGCAATAATTGCGCAGAACTTAATATAGATGTAAGAGGTGTTTTGAATCCATGGGAAACATTCAATACGATACGGGATTTTAACTCACCTATTTCTCGCTCTTTTTCCAAGGCACGGGTCAATTCTTTGTTGGCCTCTGCAAGATCTTTCGTTCGTTGACGGACTTTTTCTTCGAGTTCGTTATTTAACTTTTGAAGTTCTTTTTCTTTTCGATCTTTAAAAATAGCCAATTCAATCACCATATTCAACTCCCTGATATTGAATGGCTTGATCACATAGGCGGATGGATTGGTACCTACAACTTTATTAAGAGTTTCTGCATCCGAACTTGCACTCAAGTAAACTACTGGTATATCGTACTTGTCGTTGATGATTTCAGTGGTACGAATGCCATCCAATTCTCCCGCAAGATTAATATCCATCATAACGATATCTGCCTGATTCGTCTCCAAAATATCCAACGCATATTCGCCTGTCTCAGATATAGCGATTATTTGGTGGTTATTTTTTTCCAAGGCCTTTTTGAGGAGCAAAGCAGACACATGATCGTCTTCAACAATTAGAATTTTTAAAGGAAACATAGCGTTGTTAGAATTGAGATGTGCAAATTACGAGTTTTGATGGTATTAAAAAACACTAGTTTTTATCCAAAGGAAGGAACACCAACACCATCGTTCCAACCCCTTTTTTACTTTGCAGGTCAATACTCCCACCCATCAAGGCAATCAAACTGTGGGTAATAGCTAGGCCAAGACCCGAACCTTCAAATTGACGGATATAACCATCACTCTCCTGCTCAAAGGGTTGAAATAAGCGAGACTTAAATTCCTCACTCATCCCTATACCTTGGTCCTCAACTTTGATCAATAAATTCCCCGCTTGCTTGCTCACTTTTACTGAGACCAAACCTTGCTCCGAATACTTAATAGCATTGCCTACCAGATTATTAATGATCATTTCTACATAGCGCTGATCAATTTTACCCACCAAAGGTTGCTGCTCGTATTTTGCCGTCAACAACAATCCCTTCTTCATCGCTAGTGCTTTGAGAGGAAGCAAGATTTTGGCTACAAAATCATTGATATTAGTCTCTTTGTAAGTGAGATCCATTTTGTTGGCCTCTATTTTAGAAAGATCCAAGATGCTGTTGATCGTATGAAGCAAACGCTCTCCGGATTCCAAAATAATTTCTAATTGATCAACCAAATCCTTTTCCTCCGCTCTTTCTAGCATGATATGCTCCGCTGTCCCTAAAATACCATTCAATGGTGTCCTGATTTCATGGCTCATGTTAGAAAGAAAGCTCGTTTTCAACCTGCTGTCTTCTTCAGCTTTTTCCTTTGCTGCTTGAAGTCGCAACTCTTGTTGCCGCTGTTTTGTGATATCTGTAAATACGGAGAGAAAAACTTTTTTCCCATTAAAATCAGATTTTAATTCTGTTGAAAAATAATCAATCACCTTCATCCCTGTAAAGAATGGCATATTCATCTCTAAACTAAAAGTTGTGGAATTTTGACGAATGATTAACTCTTCGATGTACTTGCGTTGCTTTTCATAATAAGAGGAGTCGGAGAAAATATCCCATAAATACGCTTCCTCCAATACTTTTTCTGAAATACCAACCATCTTTTCCAAGGCAGGATTTGCAGCTATTATTTTTCCTTCTTCTGTTGTCAAGGACAATCCATCTTTAGAACTCATCCAAACATTCTTAAACTGATCTTCAGTAACAGAGGCTTCTAAAATTTTCTCATCAATTGCCTTTTTAAGGACTCCTTTTTCTTTAAACTGGGTTAATAAAGTACTCACCAGGTAGCCGATAAAAAAGAAAACCACCAATACCATCAAAATGAACCACAAGCGAAGGTAAACTGGTTTAAGGACCACAAATTCTTGAGAAGATACAATACCTGTTTCTGTTATATTTCCCAAACTGATCTTCATATGAAAACGATAAGTTCCTGGGGGGAGATTGCTGAACGTAATCGCATTTGTCCGAGGATTGGTGACTTGTATCCAATCTTCATGAAAACCTTCAAGGTAGTAATGCACAACGTAATCCAAACTCTGCAAAAATGAAGGCGCCATGTAAGCTACTTCAATAAAATTATTGGAAGATGAAATTTTGCGAAGATCCAAATCTTCTTCATCTGAGTTTAACATCGCTAATGAGGTGATTTCTAAGAAAGGCTTAGGAACTTCCAGATTTTCCTCTGTTGGATAAAATATAGATAACCCCTTATGCGTACCGATAAGCATTTGCCCACTAGGAGTTCTTGCTAAAGCACCACGATTGATTTCTGATCCTACCAAACCACTCCGTTCACTATAGTTTTTGATGGTAGATTCATCAATTACAAACATCCCCTTATCAGTTCCTGCCCAAACTCTCCCTTTCAGATCTTTCTTTAATGCGTATACTGGCCTGAGTATCCTTTGGCCATACAGGTTAAAATCATTAAGGCCTTTTTCATTATATATTTTAAGGCCTTTTTCAGTACCAATAAGAATTGCACTATCCAATTCCATATAATCAAACCCTACTACAAAAAGCTTACTAGAGGTCGAAGATATAGAGTCATTTGTATAGACATTTCCTCCTAACAACACCATCAATCTACCGTCGTCCAAGGGACCGATTTTTCGAATGTAAAACTCCTTCAAACCACTGTATTTCCTCCAATCGTCTGAAATATCCCTGCTAAACAACCTTTCCCCTTCGTCCCAAACCGAGGCTACATACAGCCTATTTTTGGCACTGATATAAACAGAGTCCTTAATTGGAAATACGCCGATAACTTCTTCTTTTTCAAGGGTATTAAAAAACTGAAACTTTCTGGTTTTCGGGTAATATTTGCCCACTCCTTGTTGATTAGATGAAATCCACACTTGCCCAACTTTATCAGCTACTATATTGGTGATCCGGTTTTTTGGTTGACTTATTAGCTCTGGAAAATACTGAAGCGTCTGTACTTGATTATTTTCCCAAACTTGTAGACCGTTATTAAAACCTAAAAGATAGCGATTTTCATCCAGTACATGAATGGCAGTAATTTCATCGTCTAAAAACTCTTTTTTGTTGTAATTGACAAACATTAGCGAAAAAACATTTACTAGTCCACGCGTAGATGCTAACCAGATAATATCTTCCCGATCTACCAAAGCATCCGTCAAGCTATACGATCGTAAGCTTTGCATAGTCTCGACTTTTAATACTCTATCAAGACTAGGGTCATACTGCATGAGGGAGGAGTTGAAGAAATAATAAACTTTTCCCTTGTGAATTTGCATAAAGGAGAAATCTACGTGAGTATACTTCGGTTCCTCAAAACCTTCCACCAATATTTTTTCCAAGCGGGTACTCGAGCTCCCACTGGCCAAAAAATTCCTCCCCAAGAAAAAATAAGTATCTTTCTCTTTAGCGATGTGAAAAACACCTTCTTCTCCAAAGGGATTATCCAAGGAGATAAACTGAGGTTGATTATTTTGAATTGAAATGACCGATTTATCGAAGAGCAACCATTGATCATCACTATCCTCCCAATGAGAAGCAAAAAAACCAACTTCTTCAAAGGATAGCTCAAATGATCCCCATTTAGATCCTAACCTGTCTAACAGGTAAAGTTTCTGATCGTCCATGAGTACCACTTTCTTCTTTTCCTTCGAGCCAAAGACAACCATCCGTTTATACAAGGATGCCACTTGATCTACGACACCTTCAGGCAATTCTAATTCATTCCAATTGCGTTGATCATAGAAAAAGATTTTAGTGGATTTTGTTCGATTAAATATCCAAATCCAGCCATCCTTATCGAGGAACATACCCACATCATTACTCAGCTGGGTTTGTATTTCACTCGGGATGGGGTAACTCGAGAAGCCATCAGAGTAAAATACACCCATAGCAGTATTAAACCACATTCTTCCTTTAGAGTCTTGCAAAAGACCGTTGATGGTTTCGGATGGTAAATCCACCCCTCGAATCTGTTGATTGAAGGTGAACGATTGACTTTGGATTTGAAAGCTCCAAAAGAGTGTACAAACAAGAAGGAAAATAAACCGCATGATGACTTGGAATCCCGTCTAAATTAGAAAAAGTTATGGGAAGTGAAAATTATATGGATAATGTTTATCATTTCTTTTTGCAGTAGGCTGTATTCTTTTAATTTTGTGACAAACTAAAAATTAACCGTAGATGAGTGTTTTAGTCAACAAGAATTCAAAAGTGATCGTGCAAGGCTTTACCGGTTCGGAAGGTTCCTTTCACGCACAGCAAATGATAGAATATGGCACCAATGTAGTAGGTGGCGTGACTCCGGGCAAAGGTGGTACCACCCATTTGGAAAAACCGGTGTTTAATTCTGTAGAAGAGGCTGTCCAAAAAACAGGAGCAGATACATCCATCATTTTTGTTCCTCCCGCATTTGCGGCAGACGCTATTATGGAAGCTGCCGAAGCAGGCATTAAAGTTATCATTGCTATCACCGAAGGAATTCCTGTGGCTGATATGATGAAAGCTAAGCCCTACATTAAAGAAAAAGGTGCTACTTTGATTGGACCTAACTGTCCAGGTGTCATTACTCCAGGGGAGGCAAAAGTGGGTATCATGCCCGGTTTTGTTTTCAAGCAAGGCAGAGTTGGTATCGTATCTAAGTCTGGAACCTTAACCTATGAAGCTGCTGACCAAATCGCCAAGGCTGGTTTGGGTGTTTCCACTGCTATCGGAATCGGAGGAGACCCTATCATTGGAACCTCTACCAAAGATGCTGTACAATTGTTGATGGAAGATCCTGAGACAGATGCTATCGTCATGATCGGTGAGATCGGCGGTAACTATGAAGCAGAAGCTGCGAAATGGATCCGTGAAAACGGCAACAAAAAGCCAGTAGTTGGTTTTATAGCAGGCCAAACAGCACCTCCAGGACGTAGAATGGGCCATGCCGGTGCCATCATCGGTGGCGCAGACGATACCGCAGCTGCAAAAATGCGTATCATGGCAGAAAATGGAATCCATGTTGCTGAATCACCTGCCGAAATCGGAGCTGTTATGGCTAAGGTTTTAGGCGTAGAGGCTTAACCAAATAGCAACTAATACTTGGAAATCCCCAAGATTTAGAAATAGTAGACCCGAAGCCTAGCTTCGGGTTTTTTTATGTATTGCAAAAGAAACCGAAAAATTTTTTAAATTGATTGACTTTCCACATTCTGAAAACTCAATACCTAATTTAATAAAAACCGCTTCATTTTTCAGGCAAATCAAAATCCGAAAAAATATGCCTTCTACTACTTGTATCATTTATTCCTCTGTCGATGGACAAACCAAGAAAATCTGCGACCGTATACGGATAATTTTAGAAGATTTGGGTGAATCAGTCGTCATGACATCGGCAACAAACTTGAATCAACCTCAAACAATCCTTCATCAGGCAGATAAAATCATCTTAGCTTCAAGTATTCGGTATGGAAAGCATAGCAAGCAAATCACAACCCTCATCGAGAGTTACCATGGAGTGTTAAACTCCAAGATATCTGCTTTTATTTCAGTTAATTTAGTGGCACGCAAAAAAGAAAAAAGTAGTTTCGATACCAATCCCTATGTCATCAAGTTTCTCCAATCCATACCTTGGAAACCTACGAAAACAGCTGTTTTTGCAGGCAAATTAAATTATCCAAGTTACAAATTTTGGGACCGCTTTCTTATTCGGTTAATCATGAAGCTCACAAAGGGTCCAACTGACCCAAATACTGTTATTGAATATACCGATTGGTCAGCAGTAGAGAACTTTGCGAAAAAATGGTATCAGCCGTAAATAAGTAGTTATTTTTAAGAGTATAGTTTGTGTTTTTTCACACTTTTTATATCTTAGCTTAAAGGATCATTCTTCATTTAAGGCTCATGCGAACTTTTTACACAGAACACGGAAAAATAGTCTTTACAACGGACAAAATTCTGATTGAGGACAATGCCAAAAAGGAAAAAACATACCAAATACTTGCTGCTTCATGCGGCATAATTGTAGGCTTTTCACAAATTTTTAATTCTTTTGGTAGTGATGGCTGGTTTTCTCTTGGAGTAGCAATATGTTTAATAAATGGGGCTATAATTATTGCTTACTTATTTCGCTCTAGTGATTCTGAAATTCCATTCTCAGAAATAAAGTCTATACGAGTTAAAAACAGGCTTGGAAATTTATTTTTGGATATCAAACTCAAAAATAAAAAATCCAGACAAGTTCGGGGGAGCTTTACTAGAGAACCCTTAGAAATATACATTGCTGAAGTATTTCCAACATAAAAGCCTTTCTCCCGACCTAGAAACAGTCAAAAGAAAGGCCTTATTAATTTTTTATCACTTATTAATACGCTCGAACCACTTTGCCCTCCATATAATTTACAAAAGCACGATTGACCACTCGCATTCCACCTGAGGTTGGAAAATCGCCCGTAAAATACCAATCACCTAAGTGATCTGGAATACATTTATTTAGGCTTTCTACAGTTTGATACAAGACTTTTACTTCAGCACGAATTTCAGAAGTAGTGATGATTTCGGCAACTTTATCAGAAATCTCCTGATCCGTGAATGATTCGTAGATTTCTTTAACAAAATTTTGGTTGGTATTATGTTGTGAAGCACATTTATCATATACCAGCTCCATCAAATCCTCCATATCTCGCTCTTTTAACAAAGCCACAGCTGCTCTGAAAGCAATGAAGTCTTTCATTTTGGACATGTCAATGCCATAGCAATCTGGATACCTGATCTGCGGTGCAGAAGAAACAATCACAATTCGCTTGGGATTCAACTTATCTAAGGTCGTCAAGATGCTTTTTTCCAAAGTTGTACCCCTTACAATGGAGTCATCGATTACCACCAAGGTATCAATTCCAGCTCTCACTACTTCATAAGTAGTGTCATACACATTGGCAACCATAGCATCCCGATCGGAGTCATTGGTGATAAAGGTTCGCAATTTAACATCCTTGCTGACCAATTTCTCTACGCGGGGACGGAAGTTCAGAAGTTCTTCCAAATCTTCCAAATGAGGTTTTCCATCGAGTAGAATCTCTTTCCGCTTGGCGGCTAGATAATCCTCCAACCCCTCAATCATCCCTAGAAATGCGGTCTCTGCGGTATTGGGGATATAGGAAAACACTGTATTCTTCAGATCAAAGTCAATCGCTTTCAATACTTGAGGAATCAAAGCCTTACCGAGCAGCTTTCGCTCCCTGTAAATATCTGGGTCAGTCCCTCTAGAAAAATAGATTCTCTCAAAACTACAGGATTTACGCTCACGTGCAGGCAAAATCTCATGTTCTCCAAAAGAACCATCCTTATTGATTACCAAAGCATGCCCTGGTTGTATTTCTTTGATTTCGTTGTAAGCTACATTGAATGCGGATTTAATTGCCGGCTTTTCAGAAGCTACCACTACAAATTCATCATCCGCAAAATAATAGGCTGGACGAATACCCGAAGGATCCCGTACCACAAAACTACTTCCATTTCCGATCAAACCTGCCATCGCATAACCTCCATCAAAATCTCTGCAAGATCTACGCAGAATCCTGGCTACATCTAATTCGTTTTCGATGACGTGTGTCAGCTGCTCGTTAGAATACTCGTGTTTGTATTTATCAAAAATTCGTTGATTCTCTTCATCCAAAAAGTGTCCGATTTTTTCCATGACAGTCACGGTGTCTGTCTTTTCTTTTGGGTGCTGCCCAAGTTCGACCAATTTCCCAAAAAGCTCTTCCACATTGGTCATGTTGAAATTTCCGGCCATCACCAGATTCCTGCTTCTCCAGTTATTCTGTTTTAAGAAAGGATGGCAAGTTTCAATACTGTTTTCACCGTGGGTCCCGTATCTTAAATGACCCAACCAAACCTCTCCAGTAAAAGCAACATTTTCCTTCATCCACTGGGCATCTAAGACACCTTTTTCTCCTGCTTGCTTTTTAGCTTTTTTGTATTTCTTTTGAATTTTTTCAAAAATATCGTTTACAGCTTGGGGTTCTATCGATCGGTAACGACTGATATATCTGGTTCCTGGAGAAGTATTGATTTTGATATTGGCGACGCCTGCCCCATCTTGTCCTCTATTGATTTGCTTTTGCATCAATACATAGAGTTTATTGGGAATAAACAGCGGAGAGCCGTATTTATCTAGGTAGTATTGAGGGTCCTTCCTCAACCGAATCATGGCTATACCACACTCATGCTTGATTTGATCACTCATTGTATTTGGGCGAAATATCCTGAAGTGGCAAAGGTAGCTCTTTTTTAGAAGTTTAGAGAACCTTTAAAAAATTGATTTCGCTTTTATTCTGTTAGCAAGCAAAAAACTTTTGAAATCCAACTCCATAGTACTAACCAACTTATTGAGTCTTTAATACTTTTACATCCAAAAAAGGCAACCATTCCTCTGCATTTCTGCCAGCATAGTCTGCTAAGTAAAAACTCAAGGTAGGTTTGAATGGCTGTGAACGTAATTTTAACCCTGCCTGCTCAGGAGATTTATCGCCTTTGTATACATTGCAGCGGTTACAAGCGGTAATCAAATTTGTCCAATTAGTTTTTCCTCCCTTGGACTTGGGAACAATATGATCTATTGTGAGATTTTTCGAAGATCCACAATATTGGCATTCATTACTATCACGTTTAAATAAGTTATTCCGATTCAATAGAACGCTCTTGAAAGGGATGTTCTTATACTCGTTTAAGCGGATGACAGCTGGGTATTTAAATTCTTGTGTGACTGTCCGAATACTTAAATGTTCGAAATGACTCAATGTAGTTACTTTATCTAAAAAAGAAAGTACAAGCGCTTTTTGCACCGTGACTACACCTACGGGACTATGGTCTAAGTTTAACACCAATACTCGTTTTTCCATCATGCACTAATATAAAATCTTTGATTGGAAAAACCTGTTGTTCAGAAGGAATGTTTTAAAACTTCATTCTTTCTAACTCCCGCTTGGTATCTTTAGCTTTGATACTTTCCCGCTTATCATGGATCTTTTTCCCCCTTGCAAGTGCAATCTCTACCTTGGCTAAGCCTTGATCATTGATGAAAATCCGAATGGGCACAATGGACAAGCCTTTTTCAGAAAACTTTCCTTCCATTTTTTCCAATTCCTGTTTATTAAGCAGCAACTTCCGCTCTCTCACCGCATCATGATTATAACTAGCTGCCATGGAATATGGGGCAATGTGCATTTGTTTAATGAACAACTCTCCCCTTCTAAAATAACAATACGCTTCAGTCAAGGATACTTTCCCCTCTCGGATGGACTTTATCTCTGTCCCCTTCAATTGAATCCCAGCGACATATTTATCAATAAACTCAAACTCAAAGCTCGCTTTCTTATTCTTGATATTGATGATTTTTTCAAATCTATTTTTCTTTGTTGTCATTGCTTTTGATCAAATTAAATTCCTTGGGTTGAAACCTAGCCCTATTGATTTTTTTATTTCTCGTCACAGGGTTGAACCCCTCTACTTTAGATTTTGTGCTTGGGTTATAACCCAAAACATTTTCTTTTTTCTATCGATACTCTGAGTTAAAACTCAGACTCTTGTTTTTTGATTCTTCACCATCGGGTTGAAACCTTGGACTAACGATTTCATAGCTGGGTTTAAACCTAGATGACATTTAAATTTCCTAATTTTTTCTCCAAATGAGTGGACAGACATAAGGATAAAGATGAAAATGTGAGTTCAGAGTAAACAAGTCTAATCTGTCGCTCCTGTTCGCCGCAGGAAAGTCTAATCTCTCACTTCTTTTTTGGCCCTTGGCTCTTTTTTCTTACTTCTTGTCTCTGATGTCTTGTATCTAATTTTGTCTGTTTTCGCTTCTCGACTCTCACTTCTATCAAATCTTCATCCTCGCTTCAGGCACCACATCCAACCCCACAAACTCTCCTTTCTTATATTTAAAATGTGCTGCCATAGCAATCATGCCTGCATTATCTGTGCAATATTCAAACTTTGGCACGTAAACATTCCAATGATACTTTTTTGCAAATACATTCAGCTCATTTCTTAATCCACTATTAGCCGAGACACCACCTGCTATGGCGATTTCTTTGATTTTATAGCGTACAGCTGCCTTTTTTAGCTTTTGCATCAACATCTTTATCAACGTGTATTGCACAGATGCACAAATATCGGCTAAATTTTGCTCGATAAAAGCTGGATTATCTTTGACTTGGTCTCTTAGGAAGTATAGGACGGCAGTTTTGATTCCTGAAAAAGAGAAATTTAATTCAGGCATATCTGATATTGGAAAAGAATACGCTTTGGGATTTCCAACTTTTGCATAGCGATCTATCAAAGGACCTCCAGGATATGGCAAGCCCAGCAACTTGGCAGTCTTATCAAAGGCCTCTCCTACCGCATCATCTGTAGTTTCTCCGATGACTTCCATCTTTAAGTAATCTTGAACGAGTACTAGCTGGGTATGTCCTCCACTAACGGTAAGACAAATAAATGGGAATGTTGGCTTGGGATCCTCAATAAAATGAGCCAAAATATGCGCTTGCATATGATTGACTTCAATCAGTGGAATATCCAATGCGAAGGCCATTGCTTTGGCAAAGGAAACACCGACCATCAATGACCCCATTAATCCTGGGCCACGGGTAAATGCGACTGCTGATAATTCTTCCTTGGGAATACCAGAAGATTGAATTGCTTCGTGTATAACGGGAATCAAGTGCTGTTGATGGGCTCTTGAAGCAAGTTCCGGTACTACACCCCCATATTTTTCATGGACAGATTGCGTTGCGATTATATTATTAAGTACTTTGCCATCAGAAATAATTGCGGCAGACGTTTCATCACAGGATGACTCGATGGCGAGTATATTTATTTTCATTTGAGATTAACCCTTGGAAAAGAAGCCGAAAGTTACGGAATTTTTATGGAAAGCCTTGAGGCTACTCACAAGGCTAACAGTCTTTCTTGTTTTACTGTTCGTATTATTGGCCGCCTTGCTTCAAGTACCCGCTGTTCAAACACGGATTTCCAAAACCCTTACAAATTATTTAAGTGAAAATACAGGCTTCAAAACCAGCATAGACCGTGTGAAAATACGGTGGTGGGATGCCATCAGTTTGGAAGAAGTGCGGATACTGGACCATCATGACAGTTTGATGATTGATTTGCGGGAGGTCTATATTGACTTTTCTGTTAAAGGTCTTCTGGACCGAAAAAATCCAGCCGTAGACCAAATCAAAATGCAGGAAGGCAATGTGCGCCTACTGTTCCACCCTCAAGAGTCCTATCTCAACATCGTAGAATTCGTAGCACGCATCAACGATCTTTTCCCTGGAGCACCCAGAGAGCCGGGGCAGGAACCAATTCGGTTTAGTATTGATAACATCAATTTTAAACAAACATCTGTTGACATCCTTAATTATGGCGCTTCGCCTGTAAGCTATGGATTTGATTACAATAACTTAACCTTCAGAAACCTAACCGCAGATGCTGATGCATTTTACAGTAAGGGACCTGAGATCGGTTTCCAATTAAATTACCTGCGGGGTTTGGAGGCAAACTCTGGATTGGAATTTCAACAGCTGCGAACAATTTTCACCTATACCCCTACCTATATGGAGTTTGATCACTTGTATCTACGCTCCAATCAAACGGAAATTAAAGAATACCTGCTTTTTAGTTACGAATCTCTGGATGATCTATCCAAGTTTACTCAAAAAGTAAAACTTACAGCTCGGTTAGATGAGAGTATTCTTCACTTACCGGATCTCAAGATCTTCGCACCAACATTGCCAGAGATAGACGACAAAATCACCTTAAGCGGGGAAATCAGTGGCACCATCGAAAAACTCTTTTCCGAACAATTACTCATTCGTTTTGGTCAACGCAGTGCACTTTTTGGGAAATTTGACATAGATGGACTTCCTAATTTAGACCAGACATTTTTTAAAATGTCATTGGTAAACTCTGTGCTTAATAGCAGTGATTTAGCACCCTACATCAGCAAAGAGAACCAAAACGAACTGGATAAATTCAAAGACATTCGATTTGACACTGATTTCTCAGGGTATCTGGACTTTTTTACAGCAAATGGTAATTTCCGTACAGCCATTGGGACATTAATCGGTAGGTTGAATTACAGGACAATCAATAATGAACCAACATATAATGGTAGAATAGAGTTACGGAACTTGGATATGGGTATCCTACTAGAAGATCGGGATCGATTTCAACGTGTAAACCTTACTGGTAACATCAAAGGGCGAGGACTTACACTGGCCAGTGCTATTTTGGAAATCGACGCCAACATTAAGAATGCTGGAGTCAATGGTTATACTTATCAAAACATTCAAACAGCAGCCACTTATGGGCGTGACTTATTTAAAGGTAACCTTGAAGTAAATGATCCCAATTTAAAAGCCTCATTTGATGGAATCTTAGACCTTCGACAACAGAAGGATTCTATACAATTACTTGTAAAAATCGATACTGCATTTTTGAAGGAATTGAATTTCTTGGAAAAGGACTCTTTCTTAAGTGGTGAGATCGAAATGGACACCAAAGGCATTACTTTGGATGATATCGAGGGAATTGCTCGCTTCAAAAATATCAATTTAAGTTACGAAGATCGAAACCTTTACATCGACAATTTCTTCTTTCAATCTTTATTTACAGAAAATGCCCGCCTAATTTCCCTCAACTCTGACTTATTGGTGGCAAGTATCAATGGTGATTTTAAAGTCGAACAACTCATAACAGATGTACAAGATCTAAGCTCGGAGTATTGGGCCATTTTGAGCAATTCTACAGATAAGTTTGTTTTTCGAGAGAAAAAAGAGATTGAACCCTATAATATCGACATCAACCTCAATTTTATTGACATCAATCCAATCATCAATTTGATTGAGCCTCAAGTATCTATTTCTAAAAACACACTTATCGAAGGAGCCTTTTATCAAACTCCTGATAACACCATCCTAAACTTCTTTTCAAGCGTAGATACAATCTATTACAAAGAAAACCTTTTCTTCAATAATAATCTCGATTTCAACACATCCAAATTAGTCAACTCTTCCGATGTATTGGCATCTTTTTATGTGTATTCCAAAACCCAAAAATTACGCTCAGGTTTGACCTTTGATAATTTGGCCATAGAGGCCCTTTGGGATGAAAACAATGTAGATCTTTCTTACAGCCAAGATCAACTTCAATCAGGTAGTTACATTCGTGTAGAAAACGAAATCACAATTTTCCCAGACCACACAGAAATCATCTTTGCTCCATCTGAATTTAAGATCTTGGATAAAATATGGCGGTTTGACAGTGATAACCAGATTTTTTTAACGGCTGACAATATTTTGATTGATAACTTAAAACTATTCAACCAAAGTCAATTCATTTCCTTGGCTGGACAAATTTCCGCCACCAACCCTGATGCGGTCCTTGGTTTAGATATCAATCAATTAAATCTGGACTTTTTCAACACCCTCAGTACCAAGGAATTTCAGGGAGTAGCAAACGGACAATTTGCACTCAGTAATTTTTATCAATCCTTACTAGTAGTGGGAGAACTTCGGGTGCAAGAACTATTGATCAACAATTTTTTGGTTGGAGACATTTTTGCATCCACTTACAGTTCAGAGACCAACATCAACCTAGAAATAGAAAATATCCGTAACGGTCAAAAGGTAGTGGAAGTCAAGGGGTACCTTGGAAGCGACGAACAAAACCTTGGATTGAATGCGCGACTGAATAATGCAAACTTATCGGTTTTGGAGCCGTTTTTGTCTGATTATATCACTCAAATTGATGGCACTGTCACAGGAGACTTTAGCATTGAAGGTTCTATCAATTTCCCAGTAATCATAGGTTCAGGCAGAGTCAATGAAGGAAAATTGTTAATAAATTACCTCAATACATACTACACAGTTGATGGAAATCTCCTTTCGGACTTGAATGATATCAGTTTTCGAGAGCTTACCATTCAAGATGTTAATGGCAATCGAGCCAGAATGCGAGGTGGCATTTCACACGATTACTTCTCAGACTTTATCTTAGACATTCGCTCCACTTTAGAAAACTTTCAGGTGCTAAATACCACTGTCCGCGATAATGATCTTTTTTATGGAACGGCCTATGCCTCGGGAACATTAGAGATTTTTGGAGCAGCCAATAACTTGGATATCGTAGCGAAAGCGACCTCTCAACCAAATACTAGGATATTCATCCCCTTCGGATCCTCATCCGTGCAAGCACAAGAAGATTTCATTAACATCATCAATGTACGAGATTCAAGCAATGTGGGATCGACTGAAGAGTCCATTGAAAAGCTGGCAATCAACAATGTTCGAATGAACTTTGTCTTAGACCTTACACCGGATGCCTATGCCGAAATATCCATTGACCCTCGCACAGGCGAAAGCATACAGGGTAGAGGTCGTGGAGTACTTACGTTGAACATTGATACGCAGGGAAATTTTTCGATGAACGGAAACTATGAAATCACAGAAGCGAAGTACAATTTTTCTTTATACAACATCATCAACAAAGAGTTTGTCGTGCAACCTGGTGGAAGAATATCTTGGTTTGGAGATCCATTTGAAGGAAATATGGACATCAAAGCCTATTACCAAGAATCGGTATCTTTACAAAATCTCCAAAATAACCCCAATGCTACCATTGATGATCCTCAAATGCGCAGAAGATGGCCTCTTCGAGTGCTGATGGATCTGCAAGGAAATCTACTTTCCCCAGCCATCACTTTCAATTTTGATTTCTCGCAATTCCCTTCGGAAGGAAACCTTCAGACCTACATTTCAGCGTTTCAAAACAGAATTGCCAACGATGAACAAGAAAAAAACAGACAAGTATTTTCCGTCATCATGATGCGGTCACTTTCTCCCGAAGGACAATTTTCGGGAGTATCGAACATTGCTACCTCTAACCTCAGCCAACTACTTTCTTCTCAATTGAATTCATTCATAGCGCAAGTAGATCAAAACCTAGAGGTAGATATTGACTTGGCTAATTTAGATCAAAGCGCACTTGAAACGTTTCAATTGCGGGTAGCTTATACATTTTTGGATGGACGCTTGCGGGTGACAAGGGACGGGGGATTTACAGATTTGCAGGGAAATGCTGATCTTAACAGTATCGCGGGAGATTGGCAAGCAGAATATCTGTTGACAGAGGATGGTCGCTACCGTATGCGTATCTATAACCGAAATAACTTCAATACCTTTACATCTCTTTCTTTGGCCAGAAATGTCGCAACGTATGGGGTTTCGATTTCACAGAACTTATCATTCGACTCCTTTTCAGAATTCATTCAAAGAATCAAAACACGAAGAAAGCCCTTGGATTTAAAAAATGATTCCGATGATTTTCTCAGGGAAGAGTATGGAGATCAATGGCAAGAAATACCCCTTGAGAATCTGGAAGAAAACTTCCAAAAGTCTCAAAAAAATAATCCATCCGTCCCGGTATTCCTTCGAAAAGAAGAGGATCGTTAAAACATTTTTGAAGCCTATCCTATTCTATATAAAAAATAGACCACATGGAAAAAGTAAGTATATTTTGGTTTAGAAGAGACCTTAGATTGGATGACAATCGAGGACTTTATCATGCCTACACGCAGGAGAAAAATGTCCTGCCATTATTTATTTTTGATAGAGAAATCTTGGATGATTTAGATGATCGAGAGGACGCAAGGGTGAGTTTCATACATCACCAAATCACACGCCTATCCAACGAATTAGCTGCTTTTGGGAGCTCTATGGTAGTGAAATACGGGAAGCCGATAGAGGTTTATGAGGAGCTACTGAACACCTATGACATTGTCAATGTGTACACCAATCGGGACTATGAGCCTTATGCGGTATCGAGAGATTTAGAAATCCAAAAACTTTTGAGCAGCAAAAATATACAGTTTCTAGATTTCAAAGATCAAGTGATATTTGAAAGAGATGAAATCGTCAATGGAAGTGGTGGCTTTTACAAAGTATTTACCCCATATAGCAAGGTTTGGTTAGAGAAATTCAATAAATCCACCATTCAATTGGTCTCCTTAAACTCAACAAAAAACACCTTTTTCCAGACCAATGCTTTGCCAGTTCCAAGTTTGGAGGATATGGGTTTCAAGCCAAGCTCGATTCAAATTCCACCACTGGAAATCAATACCGCTTTAATTCAAAAGTACGATCAGGTAAGAAATTTTCCTGCTATCAAAGGAACCTCACGACTGGGGATCCACATACGGTTCGGCACCATTTCTGTTAGAAAATTAGCTTTGGAAGTTCAAAAGCTCAATGCTACCTATCTGAATGAGTTGATCTGGAGAGAATTTTACATGATGATTTTATATCATAATCCTCAAGTGGTGGACAAAGCATTCAAACCTCAATACGATGAAATACCTTGGAGAAATGATGAAGACAATTTTCAAAAGTGGTGTGATGGCAAAACTGGATACCCTATCGTTGATGCAGGAATGCGGGAATTAAATGCTACTGGCTTTATGCATAACCGTGTTCGGATGATCGTAGCGAGTTTTCTTACCAAACATTTATTGATTGATTGGAGATGGGGAGAAGCATACTTTGCAAAAAAACTCTTAGATTTCGAACTCTCCTCCAATAATGGGGGCTGGCAGTGGGCAGCTGGAACAGGTACAGATGCACAACCCTACTTCCGAGTATTCAATCCAGAATCCCAAACGGAGAAGTTTGATAAAGAATTGAAATATATCAAAAAGTGGGTGCCTGAATACGGAACCCCAGCATACCCGAAGCCCATAGTAGACCATAAGTTTGCAAGGGAAAGAGCAATCAGTACATACAAGGAAGCGTTGAATACATGAACATAGGTGATAGAGTACGTTTACTCCACGGCAATGAAGAAGGAGTGATTACTAAAATCTCAGGATCAAAAGTAGAGATTGAAATAGAGGACGGTTTCAGAATCCCTGCTATGAAAAATGAGGTAGTGGTAGTCTCACCGTCCGAAAGGATGATTTTCGGAGAAAAAGAATCAGAAATTCCAGTAATTGGGTCAGAAAAACAAAGCAGTATCAGCAGTAAGGATATCGGAGTTTTTCTAAGCTATATCCCCTTGAACGATCAAGCACATGCCGTCTACCTTTCAAACAACAGTTCTAAAAGTTACATGGTAATCGTGTCGGAGGTTTTTGGAACTAACTCCCAGACCATTATTGCAGACAGCTTGCTCCCATCAAAGTCCCAAAAAATATCAGAGAAAAACATCCGTGACTTTGAGGAATGGCCACACCTAATGATCCAACTGGTGCAAATCAATAAAAAAATTGATAAAACAGAGCCTATCGTATCCAAAACGTATAAGTTTAAAGCAAGTGCATTCTTTAAAAGTAAAGGAATTGCACCGATATTGAATAAAACAGGCTATGTATTTAACATAACAGCAAGTGCAAAACCGTTGGATATTACTGCTCTCAATCAAGAACTTCAAAGCATACAACCGAAAGTAGTCCCATCTTTTCCAAAACCACCAAAAGAAGTAGATTTACACATTGAAAAATTGACTAAAGATCATAGTTTGATGAGTAACTCAGAGATGTTGAAACTTCAAATGGAGGTTTTTGAAAAAAACCTGAATTACGCTATTGCAGCTGCTATGGATGAGATTTCATTTATCCATGGTATCGGAAACGGAATCCTTCGAAAAGAAATTCACCGATATTTGAGTCAATTGCCAAATATTAAGTATTTTAAGGACACGCAAAAAAGCCCATTTGGCTTTGGTGCAACCTTAGTAAGAATCTCATAACCCATGCAAGGTAAACTTTCCCCCTTATTTCAGACTTTTCACCAGCAATTTCACGAAGGAAAATCTATTTTCAATGCACTGAGCAAACAATTCAGAGGCAAAAAGGCCGTAGAACTGGAGCAAAAGCTCATTTTTCTTGAAATTTACATAGACCTATTGGCTAAAATACATTTCAAAGAAGACCAACTGAAATTTAAAGTTTTTTCTCCATTCAAGGATATTTTTAAAGGTCTTAAGAAAGTCAAACATATACGGATCATCCTCGGGCAGTTAGCATTGTATAAGACAGACAATACCCCCACCTTTAATTCCTATGAGCGTTTTCTTTTACTTGAAAAAAACAAACTCTACACGCAAGTCTACGATCTTATTGTCGGAGCTCCTTTAAAAATTTGGGAAGACTTATATGAAGAAGCTTTCAACTACAGTCATGGCATCAAACCTTTATCCATAAATACCGCGACTACTCAAATTATTGAAGAGGAGTTAGAGTTTTTCAATTTAGAAAACAAAGACAAGCTGACATCCAAAGGGATCAAAGATATTTATGAAGGAGTGAGAGTGATTACTGCTTTAGAGAATTTGCGCATTGAAATTGGTTTCAATGCCGTCTTTGTACCTGCAGTTCATGAGTACCTTACCTCCTTCCAAAGAGACTTGTTGGAATGGTACGAAAACCATTTGCTCATGCAGCACATCATCAGCTATTTATCAGAACAAGAGCATGTCTCAAAAAAATACTTGGAACTTCTAGCCGGATTGAAGGAAAATAAAAAAACCTACACCCTTCGAGTTGAAAAGGAATGTAGGTTTCTCTTTGACAAAATCATTCAATAAACTTAAGAAAGCTTCGCAAGTGCTTGTCTGAGGTCTTCTTTCAAGTCATCAGCATCTTCAATTCCTACGCTTAAGCGAATGAGGGAATCAGTCAAACCAACTTTTTCTCGTTCTTCTTTGGGTATAGAGCCATGGGTCATGGAAGCTGGGTGTCCCGATAGTGACTCTACACCTCCCAAAGATTCTGCCAAGGCAAAATAATGTAAGTTCTCAAGGACTATCTTAGCGTCCTCGATACGGTTTCCTTTGATGATAAAAGAAATCATTCCTCCAAAATCTCTCATTTGGGATTTGGCTACTGTATGATTGGGATGATCTTCGAAACCTGGCCAAAATACCTTTTCAACCATAGGGTGTGTGCGTAAAAAAGCTGCTATAGTCTTCCCATTTTGGCAATGTCGTTCCATCCTGATATGCAACGTTTTGATCCCTCTGAGTACCAAAAAACAATCTTGTGGTCCTGGAATAGCACCGCATGCATTTTGGATAAAAGCTAGCTTTTCAGCCAATGCATCATCATTGACGATGATAGCTCCCATCACCACATCAGAATGTCCAGCCAAATACTTCGTCACCGAATGCATGACAATATCAGCACCTAAGTCTAATGGATTTTGTAGGAAAGGAGTAGCAAAAGTATTATCCACAGCTAAAAGTACTCCATGCTTTTTAGCGATCGAAGCAATTTTAGCGACATCCACAATATTCATCATGGGATTGGTCGGGGTTTCTGCCCAAATCAATTTCGTGTTTTCGTTGATATATGCCTCCATAGATTCCGGATTATCCATAGAGACAAAGTGGAATTTTATTCCATAGCGCTGAAAAACTTTGGTAAAGATCCGATAAGAGCCCCCATACAAATCACTGGTAGAAATGACTTCATCACCAGGATTCAGAAGTTTGATAATCGCATCAATAGCCCCCAATCCAGAAGAAAAACATAAGCCATATTTTCCATTTTCCAAAGCAGCCAGATTATTTTGAAGGGCTGTGCGGGTTGGATTGTGAGTACGAGAATACTCATAACCCTGATGATCGCCCAGTGAACGCTGTACATAGGTAGATGTTTGGAAAATGGGAGTCATAATGGCCCCAGTACTTGGATCCGGCTCTACACCAGCATGGATAGTTTTTGTTCCGAATTTCATAAATCAACTTAGAAAGTTTATGGGCTTACTTCTGTTTTTTTTCTTTTCTTGCAGCTCGGGAGATCAAAGATGACAAAAATGACAGGCATTATCAAGGAATTTAAAACTGGGATTCAGAAGAATTTATTTTTGGGTTTGGCTGTCTTATGGGTAAGTGTAATGCCTAGCATTGGAACATTGACAGCGACTCCAGTGATGCTAACTCATGTGGATTTCATCCGTCAGTTTCCTTGGAGTAGTCCACTTTCTATGTTGACTACTTGCTTGATTTTAGTATGTGTGATGGGTATTGCCTTGCTCCCTACTACTATGGTGGCTGTATTTTCAGGTTTTTTATTTGGTTGGCAAATGTTTCCTTGGTTGATCCTTTCCTATGCATCCGCCTCTTTAATCGGGTACGCTTGGGGTAAATTTGTAACAAAAGATGGCTTGAATTTTCTCATCAATCGCTATCCAAAAGTATCTGTCCTCCTCGAGTCTCATGCTCAAAATCTCCCTCAATTGATCTTCTTCATTCGGATTAGCCCCGTGATCCCCTTTGCTTTATCCAATCTCTTGTTTGCTTTTCTCAAAACAGGTTGGAAAAAGCTTTTGGTATGGGGAACATTGGGTATGTTCCCTAGAACCTTGTTGGCTTTTTATACCGGCACTCTAGCAAATGACCTATATGATGCGCTATATGAAGAAGATTCCCTCTCTAAATGGCTGCTATTTTTAGTTTTTTTGGGCATCAGCACCTTTGGAATTTGGAAGATTTTTACCTCTCGCAAACAAAAACAAAGCAATTCATCTCAGGTGTGAAAATTTCATTTCTACCTAACGCAAGAGATACATTTTCCCATACCCCTGTCTAAAGGCTTTATCTCCCGCTGTATTTCTCAACTCTACAAATGCCCCATTCTTACGAACCAAAACACGGTAAATGTACACACCATTTGCTAGTTGATCTCCAAACTCATCTCTCCCATCCCAAGCATACTCCGTAATATTGTTTCCAATTCGAATGGCTCCTAATTCATCCTGTAAAATCTCCCGAACCACCCGGCCTGTTACGGTCATGATTTGAATTTTTATCTGGTCAGGGACCTCATTACCCGTGACGGTAAACACAAAGCGTACACTTGTACTAAAAGGATTGGGATATGGGTAAAAGTTTGAAATAGTTGCCTCATTGATGACCTCAAAGTTGATTTCGTAAGGCTTTTCTACTCCAAGATCATCTGTTACTACACGCAGGGTATAAATTCCATCTTCCAAAGGTCCAGGACGCATCTCTATTCTAAAACCCGAGTTTTCGGTAGCTTCTGTCCAGAATACACGAGGATCAGAAAAATTAATCCTCCCAAATTGACATCCTTCACATTGCTTTCTCAAAAACAATTCAATACCAACAGTATCACGTTTGAGCAGCAGGCTGGTTTCATTTTTCAGCAAGGTAGTGATCATTACTGTTGGAGAAACAATATCTCCATCCATAATATACACCCCATCGAAACTTACATCCAAAATGGCAGTCGTATTATCAGGGATTACCGTGATATAATTGCCCAAATCAATCAAATTGTTTCTGAAGGTCTGCTCCATCAGGATACGTGGATTGGCAAATACTTCAATTTCATTTTCGCCTCCTCTCCCAATCGAATTAAACGGGATTGCAAACTCTATGCGCTCACCTGCTGCTAAGGCAGGGAATTTTCTGCTGAAATTCTGGACTGTGCGCTGAGTGTTGTTGGTAATCTTCCAGTCCACCTGAATGGAGTCTAGAAAGTCATACTTTGAGATATTGATAAACTCAAAATTCAAGGAAGTTTCTAAACCTTCTTGAAGTGTCAATTGCTCATCTCTGTTCTTGAAAATCAACACACCTTCGGGTACGCCTGTGTAATTTACCTGCCATTTATTCAGCTGAGCGGGAGCTGTCGAAGCTGGATCATCCATGGAATAGCGCAACCTGAGGAATGGATACAAGGATGGATTAATACCAGTCAAGTCTGCCAAGCTTTCATTGACATTAGTTAATAGTACTTGCTCTTCACCAGAAGGCCTGACACCAATCACATCAAAATGCGCAAAATCATTATTAAACCATTCCCTTTTATTGACGCGATTAAAGAAGAGCTTCCAATCCGAAGCAGGGCCAATTCTAGGTGTGATGATAGAGCCTGACGTGATGTATCCTTTTACAGAGGTTTCAAATTCGATAATTTGTTCATTGGTCTCCAATTCGATACCTCTTTGGGCGACGATTTCTACAGCCTCCCCTGTTCTCATTCCTTTCTGTCCATAAAGAATATATGGATCGCCATTTTTTAGATTTCTTAAAACCGCTTCATTTGCCCCCACCTGACGCAAGCTTTGAAAGGCTGCATCGGGCCACTGTTCGTAGTTCACATTTCCTACTGAGAAGATTACCACAAAATCCCCCTCTCTTAGGCCATTGATATAATCAATTAAAAATGTCTGACCGGGATTACTTATCTGAGCATTGCGGATACTTTGTATTACCTGAGGCACCCTGCCACAACTTCTACCATCCAGGATATCAAAACCAGGTACAGGAATTACTAAGTAGGGCGTCAATGATTTTTGCTCAAATGCTACTAATCCCAAAGAACCATCTGGACATAGACGGGAATTGGCATTATTTATATTATCCAAAATGTACGGCACCCCATCCAAATAAAATTGGGTGTTACGAAATGTCAATGAATCAGCCTGATTACCAAAGGTAAACACCCCTATATCCAAGGTATTGGTTTGGTAATCCCATCTGCGTTGGTTGGAATCAAAAGCAATATTATCTAATATATTGGTCTGTATTTCGGCAACTTCCCGTTGTGTCCACCCTTCGGGACCATTACGAATAAAGGAGAAACTACTACTGGTCCAATCTTCACTTTCGCCTTCTTGAGGTTGTAAAAATCGGCTCCTCCAATAGAAAGTAACTGAATCTCTTGCTTGAATATTTTGAAATAAATCCAATTTCCACTGCAAGATATTAGAGGTAGTAATTCTATTTTCTCTTCGTGAAGAGCTGTTGAAATTTGGTGATGTATCTATCTGTACCACTACTGTACGTTGCTCAATTGATTTCCCTGGAATTTGGGCAATCAATTCAACTTCCCGTTCATTTACAATTCCAAAGGCACTTGGCAACAGATGAATTGTGCCACTTAAAGGAATGAATCTAGTTACGGTCACCGAATTATTCATGAAAGTCATTTCAGGAATGACTCGATCCGTATTGATTTCGATGGTGAAATTATTCTCTCCAAAAGCTGCAAGCCCTGTATTTGGTACGGCAAAACTGATCGTATCTTTTCGAAAAACCCCTGCTACTTTCTTTAAAGGATAGGAAATATCCGTGCCATCCGGCAATCTTCTGGAGACTTTGAAGTTTACTGAGTCAGTGTTTACAATACCGAGATTTCGGAGCACAAACTTTAACTCCAAAGAATCTGATAAAGCATTGAAGACATCACCTTCAAACGCCCCTAAAAAGACTTCAGACTCCTGCACAGCGTAATCCGCTTTGTTTGCTGGAAACATGCGCACGGCCGGATCCCCCAACATCACCAACTGCTCTCCGTGGGAGCGGTTCACAGCAGAGGTGCCAAATTGTCTGTAAAATAAGCGTTCTGTTTCACGCTTGACTACACCTATAGGGCGATGAATCATTGTAGAATCTGCAAATGCTTTGGTATAAAAAGCTTCTGAATATCTTCGGAGGAAAACATCCACTCCCAAACTGGCATGTGCCAAGAAATTGGAAGCTCCCTTTTGTGGAGTCACAATCCAATCTTCCCCAAAAGTGTAAGCATTGCCAAAAGCATTCCCTGCATCACATCCATTTAGAAGTAAAATAGGATACTTTCCTTGATTTTTATAACCAATTGTTGGGTCTGATGCAAACCCGATTTCAATATCAATCACGGTAGGTGCTCCATGCCCAAAAAAAGTAATTAAGTTAACTCCTTTGTTGACATCCCCAGATATATCTATAAGCTCAATGGTAGAATTAGATCGTTTCCGGTAGGTTGTTACATTTCCGCCCAAGAATTTGCCTTGAGCTATATCTTTGAACCCATTGAGGAAATTAAAAAAACGTTGAAGTTCAAAAGCACTGATTCCTCCACTTAAGTGTACAATTTCTTTCAACCACTCCGCTTGATGGCCCAAAGCATCTTTTTCTTTAATCTTGTCTAGGTAATCCGCTACCTGTTGGGAATTCCTAACAGGTAATCGTCCAATAGCAACTTCCCCCACGTAAGGATCTTCTGGATTCAATCCCATGGAGAAATTATTATCCGCATAAGGGTAACCTGCCGGCGGAATCATATCCTGAAAATTGAAAATGGACGGACGCTGCCTATAAAAAAAGTTGGTATTGCCTTCTCTGGCAGTTGCGAAAATCCCTACAGAGCGCCCTACTAAGAGTAGATGTTCGGGTTTATGAATAGGATAATATTCCTGAAGGAATTTATAGATGGCCAAAGGGGTTTTCTCTCCAAATGTAAACTGGTCATATAGCTCATCAATGTTGACAATCAGTGTATCATAACTACCGCCAGCTGGGGAAGCTCTATGGGCTGCATATGCCACCACTGGATCCGCATAGGTTCGGGTAGGTCTTCTTAAAGAACGATGGGTAAGCAAAATGAAGTCTGCACTTCTAGATAAGAAGTCCCGGAACCTTGTAGGAACCATCGATCCAACTGGAATAATTTCCAGGTTGTTTTGCAGCAAGATTTTGCTTGAACTATTACTAGATTGCGCTTGAAAACGCATCAACTGCCCCTCCTTGACAATAGCAACACGCTCAGGATTTAAGGGATCTGTCACATCATAGGCTTGATAATTACCGAGGATTTGGGGAAACTCTATAGCTGAAACCCCGGGTTCTGTAATCACAAATTGTTTGTCCCGTTCTCCTCCTACGACAGTTTTGGGATAGGTTAGCCTAAGGTATGCTATGGATACATTGTCTACCCCTTGAGGACCTTGGCTAGCAATCTGAACTCTCAAAACCCCATTGCGATCAAAGTCGCCTGCATTAATTTCTATACTCCGATGAATCGCTTGAAAGTCTGCGTATTCAAATCTGCCCACCTGTCTAAGATTCCCTAAGGTGGGACCTACGCTAATGACTGAGACATGAGGTGTGTCGGACCTTCCCGTTAGACCTATTTCTAAAACTGCTCTTCCATTTTCTGGTATCGGACCCAGATCAGTTAAATTCAAGTTTAATGGTACTGTTCGGGTAATCGGAGGGCTCATCCAACCCTGGCCTTCCTCAAATTCGGCTATACGCACACCTGGATTGTAAACTCTACCTAAGTTGTACTGAGCAGCAAAAACCTCGAAATACTCATCTTGATAAGTCTGAAGAGTAGGTGCAGTAGGTGCAGGTGCTGCCCGTTGAGCCATTCTACGACCATTGACTCCTGGTGTTACTGCTAGGTAAAAGGCAGTCGTATCATTGTGCGTATTGTATGCTATATTGCCTACATGGCTAGGGTCTTTATATAATTTAGCATCTAGAGTCCCATCATTTCTTCTTCCAAAAAAGTCAATGTAATCATTGGCATCAAAAGACCCGTCCTGTGCACCTTCCACATGAATCGCCACTTCCTCTCCTCTGAAGTACATGCGGATATGGTTGGGATTGATGATAGACGGATTAATTCCTGCTGATGCTAAGGCAGCAAAGTTGATTCTATGGATTCCATCTTGAGAGGTTGGAATTTTATAGTATGTTTTGGAAAAATCAATCCAATCACTTTGTCCAAATGCAACCTGCATCAAGACCAAATTCAACAAAAACCCTATCAAGTATGCTTTATTCATTTGCTAATTTTTCCACCCCTTGTTTATTCTGTAACGAGCATCTAATTCCTGCAAACTTACTTTCACTGAGACAATATGTGAATACGGTGTCTGAGAAATACCCCCAATATCGGAAAGGGCATAATCAATAAAAAACTTATCACTGAGAAATACTCCCAATCCAAAACTTGGCTTCCAAGAAGTGAACATGGTATTATCAAAATCTCTGATACGCTGTACATTACTACCTCCTCCGCGCAAGAAGAATTTATTACTGTAATTTACCTCAAAACCTAAGCGAGGATCGAAAGAAACCAAACTAGTCCGTAAAACAGTATTTCTTCTTCCATCAAATGTAAAGTCTAAATCCAAGACCCCCTGCAGACCTATATCATCTGTAAGCTGTACATCGCGGGTGACAGAAAAGATAGCTCTAGGCAAGGTAAGTTCTATGGAATTGACCGGAATTTCATTATTAGTTTGAGCATAAATGTCACGGACCATATCTGCATTATGAAACCAGGCATTGAAAGTACTGGTGATATCTTTCAACATGACTCCAAATCTCCAATCATCCAACAAGTAAATTCCCCCTAAATCCAATCCAAAGCCCCACGCCTGAGCAAATCTGCCTACATTTCGATGAATGATTTTCGCATTGACTCCAAACTTAAATTCATCACTCACATCCTTAGCAAAGGATAGCAACAATGCATAGTCGGCAGCATTAAAAAACTGGATATTATTATAATTTAATGCTCCATTGGCATCATACAAAAACCGAGTATCTGGGATGTCATCTACTCCGAATCTGATGAGAGAAACTGCGATCTGATTGTCATAATCCAGACTCGTACTATAGCCTAAATAATCAAACTTGGCTATCCCAGCAAAATATTCAGCATGCATCAAGGTAAACTCATGCTTATTTCGGATACCAAGCAAACCTGCAGGATTCCAAAAAGCAGCAGTAACATCCCGAACAGAAGACACTTGAGCGCCACCCATTGCCAATGCCCTCGCCCCAACTCCAATATTCATAAATTCATTTGAATATTTGGGGGCAATCGTTTGAGCATAGAGTCCTCCACAAACTAGGAAGAAAAGATAACATAATAGGAGCCCCAATCTGGCCATTTGCAACTTGAAATTCTTATACGCAAAGTAAAAATAAATAAGAAACAAACGCTTAAGAATCCAATTTTTCATGAAAATAAATCTCCAATATGCCCGAAAACGGTCACTAAACTGTCCAATTTTATCTTTTTGGCAATTTTAAAAAATGGACTTGGCATTTTTTAAAAAAAATTATCCCCCTCGTGGGTGTCATACTATATTTAGGTAAATGCTGAAAATTGAGCTAATTTGGAAGAAAATTCCCACCTGAGAAAGGCATAAAAAGTGATTGCTATAGATGAACATGATCAAAGGAAATACTCTGGTACAATTTTTCTCTAAATACCTTCAGCAAATGTACACAAAACCATACATGCTGCCCTGGAATGAAAAATAAACCAACGATATGAACACTATAAGCACCCAACTACGCAGGAGAATTCTGGAGCTCTGCATCTTGAAGATCATATCCAGAGGAGAAGTCTACCTCTCAGACATGCTCGAAGAATTAAAGGAAGCAGAATTAATCTCAGCAGAAGGTACCTTATACCCACTGATGTATCGATTCAGAAAAGCGAATTTGGTCCTCGTCCGCTCTGAAAACCTCGACTCTGGTCCTACCAAAAAGTATTACACGCTATCAGCGGAAGGATTAGTTGCAATAGCCCAACTTGAACAAACTTGGCTTGGACTGGTAAATTCTGTCCAAATGATCACCTCCAAACAACCAACATCATGAAAAAGACCATCAGCATCAACATTAGCGGCATTCTCTTTCATATAGAAGAGGACGGTTATAGCACACTCAAAAAGTACTTAGACTCCATCAATAAATACTTTTCTACATATAGTGACAACCAAGAAATCATTGCCGATATAGAAAACCGCATTGCAGAAATCTTTTTATCTAACCTGAAAAATAACAAACAGGTAATCACAGAAGAAAACATCAATGCTTTGATTGAAAAAATGGGGACAATCGCCGATTTCAAAGCAGCCGAGTCTGATGTAAAAGCAGACTTTAGCCACAATGAAGGTCAGGAAGAGCAGGACTTTTATAAATACATCACTCCTCCTAACAGTAATACGAAAGGATATAAAAAACTTACACGTCTAGAAAATAGAAAAATCTTAGGTGGCGTTTGTGCAGGAATTGCTCATTACCTTGCCATTGATGCCCTTTGGATTCGATTGATTGCGATTTTATTGCTTTTTAGTGGTAAGCTCAATTTTAATCCAGATTGGGATTTTATGCCATGGAACATGAAAATTGGTTTTTCAATCGGTATTTGGGCTCTTTTGGCTTACATTGTCATGTGGGTAATGCTTCCCGCATCTTATGATGAACCTGAGGATAAAAATATCAAAAAACTATACAGAAATCCTGATGACAGAACACTCGGAGGAGTTGCTTCAGGAGTAGCTGCATATTTTGGTATTGAAGTGATTTGGGCTAGATTGATTTTTGTCGCTTTAATCTTTGCTGGTGGGTCAGGCCTAGTCATTTACATTATTTTATGGATCATCACTCCTCAAGCAAGTTCGATCACAGAGCGAATTCAAATGAAGGGTGGAGCCATCACTCTGGATAATATTGATTACACCATTAAAGAAAATATGAATATTGGCCATGCGGAAGAGGAAAGCCCTGGTAAAAAAGTCCTACTGGCACCATTCAGAGTGCTTGGTAAGCTCATTAATAATTTGGGAACAGCACTTGGACCTATCGGCCTGTTTATTTTAGCTATCTTCCGCATACTCTTTGGAACCTTTGTTTTCCTACTCGGCTTGGCGTTTATCATCACTCCTGTGAGCTTATTAGGCGTGTACTTTGCCATTTTACCAGAAGCCATGTTGAATACAGGCAGTGTCGATGTACCCATAGAATGGATCATAGAAATGATTCCTGCTTGGTTAGCTGTTGCGGTAGCTGCCTTAATTGCAATTCCTGGTATCATCATTCTTTTGTTAGCTATATCTGTTTTTGTCAAGCGAAATATCATCAGTTCAAAATATGGGCTTATTCTGCTTGGTTTATGGATCATATCTCTTGGAGTGAGTGTTTTTCAACTCCCAAAAGTGCTTAAAAACTTCAGTACAGAAATAACGCATCAAGAATCCTCCGTCATTGATCCCACTGGAAAAATCCTTGTTTTGAAAGGAAACGATGAGTTTGAAAAGAATGCAATACTGGAATCCGTTACCTTGCAAATTAAGGGGGGATCTCAAAATGATGTTTCCTTAATTATGGAATATAAAGGTCGAGGGAAAAATATCGAGGATGCTACATTGAATGCCAAGGCTATACAATACGAATACCTTGTGCAAGACTCCACCATTACCTTTCCTACACATTGGAACCTGAGTAACTTACGGCAATTTAGAGCACAAAAACTACGGATGACTTTGGAAGTGCCTTATGAAAGGGCCTTTATCATGCATCCCTCCCTTACGCCCATCATCCGCAATACTCTTTATCAAAACGGCTATAAAATCAGGGATCTTTCTGACGATAATTACTTCGTATTTAATGAAAGGGGACTCTTGTGCCTAACTTGTAACAGCAATGGGAGACTTCATTCCACAGATAGTATTTCGGTTGCCAACTTCAAAAAACAGTATCCATTTATACAGCTTGATTAACCTCAGCTAATCAAGTAAGGAAGTCAACTATCCACAAGACCTCAGGGAAAAAACAACCCGCTTTGTGTCTTGTGGATTTTCTTCTTTTTAACTCGTATCAAGGTACATTCTGATGTCTCAACTAAGGATCCGAAAACTGCTAGATTTTTCTTGTTTTTTAATAGTCCTTCCCGAATTTTTAAGGTACATTAGCTAAACAAGTAAACCCAGATCATGAAAGTAAGAATCAAATTTTTGGGGGGAGCCAAGACAGTCACTGGTTCTCGGTATTTATTGGAAATCGATCATCTGAAAATCTTAATTGATTGCGGCTTATTCCAAGGGCTTAAGGAGTTAAGATTACGAAACTGGGATACTTTCCCCATAGCTCCATCAGAAATCGACGCTGTTATTCTTACCCATGCACATATTGATCATACTGGATACCTTCCAAAATTTGTGAAAGAAGGCTTTCGTGGCCCTATTTATTGTACCAATCCTACCTTGGATTTGACCAAAATACTCTTGCTAGACTCTGGAAAGTTACAACAAGAGGAAGCTAATTTCGCGCAAAAAAAAGGTTACTCCAAGCATGAAAAACCAGAGCCTCTCTACCAAATTGAGGATGTGGAACGTGTATTCTCGTTATTAAATGGCGTGGAAATGGAAAACAAGATTGAAATTTTTCCAAATATCCATGTGACATTTTTCCCGGCAGGCCATATTTTAGGCGCATCCATCATCAAATTGACCGTTCAGGGAAAAAACCAAGAAAAGAAAATTGTTTTCTCGGGGGACTTAGGCAGATTTCAAGATCCTCTATTCAATCCTCCGAGTAGAATCCCTTTTGCTGACGTGCTGATTTTGGAGTCTACTTATGGCAATAGAATACAAAAGAATCATCGCCCCGAAGAGGAATTAGGCAAAGCAATTAGAGAAACTTATCAAAAGGGTGGTGTTGCAACTATACCAGCCTTTGCTGTAGGCCGTACGCAACTGGTTCTTTACTATCTAGATTACCTGCTTCAAAAGAAAAAAATCCCTTCCATTCCTATCTACATAGATAGTCCGATGGCTATTGACGTCACCAAACTTTACAAGGAATTTACAGGTTACCATCGTGTAGGAGCATTGATTGACGAGTCTAGTGCCAATCCATTTAATCACAAGCTGCTCCATTATTACAGCTCCCAAGAATCCTCTATTTCCCTCAACCAACTTCGTGGAGATGCCATCATCATCTCAGCGAGTGGCATGGCTACTGGAGGCAGAATAGTGCATCATCTTTATAATAGGTTACCCAATGAACAGGATAGTTTCATTTTTGTAGGCTATCAAGCAGCGGGAACTAGGGGAAGAAAGCTATTGGAAGGAGACACCACCTGCCGAATGTACGGAATAGATGTACCCGTCAAAGCAGCTATCTACTACATTGACGGGCTCTCTGCCCATGCTGATCAGGAAGAACTGCTCGCATGGTGTGAGGGTTTTGTAAGTAAGCCCAAAATAACATTCCTCGTTCATGGAGAGGCGGATGCCTCAGAAGAACTCGCCAAACGCCTACAAGAGGATTTAGGTTGGAACAGTATCGTGCCGGAATACTTGGAAAGCTTTGAGTTATTTGACGGAATTTAAAGAATTACTTAAAATGTCTGTACCACTGGAAATGCTCATTGATAATTTCCTCTTTATTGTTGACAATAAAGTCCAAGAAAGCGTGAGCCACAGGTGAAAATCGTTTGTTTTTCAAATGAATCAAATGCCAATTTGTGACGATTGGCAGACCTTTAATTGGTATTATTTTCAATTCTCCACTTCTAAGCTCGTTTTTTATTCCAATCAAAGGCATCACCGAACAACCCAATCCTGCCAATACAGCTTGCTTGACTGCTTCATTAGATGTCAATTCTAATTTGCGTTGTACATAAATATCATTATCCTTTAAAAAGCGTTCCATGACAAGCCTAGTCCCCGATCCTTGCTCTCTGAAAATCAAGACCATTTTCTCTAGCATATCAGGTTCGATACTTCCCGATCCTAATTGAAAATTTTTGCCAGCGATCAAATATAAATTATTCTCCATCAAGGGTATTCGCTCTACCTGTAATGCCTCCGGTAAAATAGACACCAAAGCAAAATCTATCTCATTATCATCCAAACTGTTTAGCACCATTGCCTTATTTGTCACATCCAGTTTGAGCTCTACGTCAGGGTTTCTTTTCAGAAATTCTGATAAAAAGTAAGGAATTACATACTTACCCGTAGAAACTACCGAAATTTTCAACTTCCCAGCCAACCTACCTTTGTAAATAGCTGTTCTAGATTGAATTACATCAATCTGTTCCAGGATTTTTTGGGCATATTCTGCTATTTCCTTCCCAAAATCCGTCACATATAATTTTCTACCGACCACCTCTGTAAGTGGTATTTCAAATTGATCCTGAAAATTTTTTAACTGCACAGAAACAGCAGGCTGAGAAAGATGAAGATCCTCCGCTGCCTTGGTAATGCTCTCTCGCTGCACGACTTTCATAAAAATCTGTAACTGATGCAAGGTATAGTTCATAAGGAAATTTTATGTTAAATATTCAATAGATTAATAAAAATATATGTATTATACATGGTTAATTTGCGAAAGGTTTCCTGAAACATTATGTTTTACGAAAATCTCTCAAATGGAGTTCAGTATCAAAAACCATTAACCTATGAATTTACAGTTACTCATTGACAATTTCACCAACCCTGCATTTCTATTTTTTGTTTTAGGAATCATTGCTGTCAGGGTGAAAAGTGATTTAGAAATTCCCGCCAACTCCTCTAAGTTTATTTCATTATATCTTTTGTTTTCAATCGGCTTTAAAGGAGGTCAAGAACTTGCCCATAGTGAATTTAGTATGTCCATCATATGGGCTGTTTTATTTGGTATAGTCACAGCCTTAGTAATTCCTCTATATACGTTTTTTATCCTTAAGAAGAGGTTTAGCATCGAAAACGCTGGGGCAATTGCAGCAGCTTATGGATCGGTATCCGCAGTGACGTTCGTCACAGCTGTATCATTTTTGGAAATACAGCAACAGGTATTTAGCGGTTATATGGTAGCTATAATGGCCTTGATGGAGGCTCCTGCTATTATCTTGGGGGTATTACTCATTAGGAAATATGGAGAGGGAAGTCAAACCAAGCTAAAGCATGTGGCCGGCCACGCTTTTACAAATGGCTCTGTTTTATTGATCCTCGGAAGTTTAGTAATTGGCTTTTTGGCTAGTGATCAAGAAGCGGAGGGCATCAAGCCTTTTACAACCGACATATTCAAAGGATTCCTTGCTATCTTCCTATTAGACATGGGAATAACCAGTGGTAAAAAACTTAAAGACTTCATTGCATCTGGTAGGTTTACTACCTTTTTTGCATTGATCGTACCTTTGATCAATGGTATCATCGTCGCTTATGTGAGTCAGCTCGTCACCTCAAGTACAGGCGATCGATTTATGTTTGCTATTTTAGCTGCCTCAGCCTCTTACATTGCAGTCCCAGCAGCCATGAAAATCGCAGTCCCCAAAGCAAACCCTGGTATTTTCCTCCCCATGGCCTTAGCAGTAACCTTCCCTTTAAATATTACCATAGGGCTACCGCTCTATTATTGGGTGGCAAGTCTTTGATCTACATTCAACCCTTGTTGGATCCCCCCAATGTTTCTTCTGTCTTTATAGGTATTGAGGTTGGCGACTTTCAATAGACACGTCAGCGCGAGAGAAAGGCTGCTCAAACTCGAGCAGCCTCTTTTTTTATAAATTCCTGATTTTCCATTTGGCTTTCAAATAGCCCCAAAGGAGTTTGGGGCTCATCCCTTTTTTCCGCGAGATGCCTCCAACATATCCCACATTTCTTGAGGTATCATATCCAAATTATTAAATTCACCCGCTCCCATTAGCCATTCTCCTCCATCTATCGTCACTACCTCACCGTTGACATAAGCCGAAAAATCCGACACTAAGTATGCAGCTAAATTTGCTAATTCCTGATGGTCTCCTACTCTACCCACCGGTACTTTTTTAGCTGGATCAAATTTCTTTACCAAATCTCCAGGCAATAGCCTACTCCAAGCTCCTTCGGTAGGAAATGGACCCGGTGCAATGGCATTGCTACGGATTCCATACTTAGCCCACTCTACCGCCAAAGAACGCGTCATGGCTAATACCCCCGCTTTAGCTGCTGCTGATGGTACTACATAGCCTGAACCTGTCCAAGCATAGGTTGTCACAATATTCAAAAAAACCCCAGGTTGTTTTGCTGCAATCCATCGCTTTCCTGCTGTCAAAGTAACATTGGATGTTCCTTTTAATACAATATCAATCACTGTACTAAACGCATTTGAAGAAAGCCTTTCAGTAGGGCTGATAAAATTTCCTGCAGCATTATTCAAGACCACATCTATGCGACCAAAAATAGCATCCGCTTCATCAAACATGGACTCCACTTGAGAAATTTCCCGCACATCACATGCAATCGGTGCTACTTTCCCACCTGTGAGTTGCTCAATTTCCTTCGCTGTTTCTTGTAACACATCCAACTTCCGGCTGGTAATGACGAGATTGGCACCAAGTTTGGAAAAATAAATTGCCATGGATTTACCTAAACCCGTACCACCTCCCGTGATAAGTATACTTTTGCCTTTTAATGCTCCTTCTTTGAGCATTCCTTCTGTGTGTGTCATATCTTTTGTAGGTTATTTCTCCGTTGAAGATAGAGAAATAGCAATACAAAAAAAAGTATGCATGCATACTTTTTTTCCAATTTTCAAATTCTCTTAAAAGAACCTAGTTTTACAATTATTTCAGTATGTATGAAAAAGTTTATCACTCTTGCATTTGTTGCTCTTTTTTGCTTGGCTTGTGACTCCGAAACCGAGAGAACCTTAAGCACTGATTTACAGGTAGAAGGAACAGAGGTATTTAACATATCACTAGCTTTTGAAGAAAGCTTGTACTTTGGCTTGTTAAGTTTAGACGATTATAGAATAGCAGAGAGAGATAGTATCTCTTTACCAGGCTGCCCTATTTTGTCAGTTGATAACGACAGTAGTCAAGTTCGCTTAACATTTCAAGCTAACCCTGCCTGCGACAGTCAAAAACTGGAAAGAAATGGATCAATCCTCATAAACTTTAGTAGAAACACCTCAACAGAATCGATCCGAACGCTGATCTATGATGATTATTCTATCAAAGGTATCCATCTGGATGGAGATCGTAGTTTTACTGTAGTGAGAAATGGAAGTCCTGCCAGTATTCAAGAAAGTTTTACAAATCTTAGAATGACCAATCCACGAGGATCCACCACACGAATTTCAGGCAACTTTTCACATCAGTTGCAACTGTCAAACAGACAGCTCATTGGTTTTACAAGCACTGGGCAACTATCGGGGATCAATATTGCCGGACGAGAATTCACTATGCAACAGACATCTCCCCGTCAATACCTTACTACCTGCCTCCTTCAAGGCAATCTCCTAGCACAGCAAGGCGTCGAACGATGGAGCATTTCTAGAGGTCAAAACAAAAATGCTGTCCAACACACACTGACTTTCTCTCTATCAAGCAACTGTGAGACAAATGCAAATCTATCCCTTTCCGATGGCCGGAGTCTTTCCTTCAAACTCTAAGCAAAAAAAAAGCCTTGAATGTTTATTCAAGGCTTTTTTTGGTGGGCATTATTAATACCTATAATACTCCGGTTTGAACGGACCTTCCGGCGTCACACCGATGTAAGCTGCCTGATCGTTGGACAAGATATCCAATTCTACACCTAACTTAGATAGGTGAAGAGCTGCCACTTTTTCATCTAAATGCTTTGGCAAGACATAAACTCCTGGCTCGTACTTGTCTGTATTCAACCATAATTCCAACTGTGCCAAAGTCTGATTAGTAAAGCTATTGGACATCACAAAAGACGGGTGACCAGTAGCACAACCAAGATTTACCAATCTACCTTCTGCCAATACGATGATTTGCTTACCATCGATTTCATATAAATCTACCTGTGGCTTGATCACATCTTTGGTGTGTCCGTAGTTTTTGTTCAACCAGGCCATATCGATTTCATTGTCAAAGTGTCCTATATTACATACGATCGCTTTGTCTTTCATTGCACGGAAGTGAACTTCAGAAATGATGTCTTTATTTCCAGTTGCGGTTACTACGATATCTGCCTCTTTAACTGCATCCACCATTTTCTTCACGGCAAATCCATCCATAGCGGCCTGCAATGCACAAATTGGATCAATTTCGGTCACAATCACACGAGCACCTGCGCCTCTTAGGGAAGCGGCAGAACCTTTACCAACATCACCATACCCTGCAACTACCGCTACTTTACCTGCCATCATGACATCCGTAGCTCTTCGAATAGCATCTACCAATGACTCTTTACAACCATATTTGTTGTCAAATTTTGACTTTGTTACTGAGTCATTGACATTTATGGCTGGCATTGGAAGTGTACCATTTTTCATACGCTCGTACAATCTGTGAACACCGGTTGTGGTTTCTTCAGAAAGTCCTTTGATCCCGGCAACTAACTCAGGGTAATTATCCAAAACCATATTGGTCAAATCACCTCCATCATCCAAAATCATATTCAAAGGCTGACGATCTTCTCCAAAGAAAATGGTTTGCTCGATACACCAATCAAACTCTTCTGCTGTCATACCTTTCCATGCATAAACAGAAATTCCTGCTGCTGCAATTGCTGCTGCTGCATGATCTTGTGTAGAAAAAATATTACAAGAAGACCAAGTTACCTCAGCACCTAAGGCTACCAATGTCTCAATCAACACGGCGGTTTGAATAGTCATGTGCAAACACCCTGCTATTCTAGCACCCTTCAATGGCTGCGATGCACCATATTCCTCACGTAAAGCCATCAAACCAGGCATTTCTGCTTCTGCCAATGTGATTTCTTTTCTACCCCACTCAGCCAGTGAAATGTCTTTCACTTTGTACTGGATAAACTTGTCAGATTTTATTTCAGACATATTATTGAATTATTAATGAATTGATTTTCAAACTAAAATGCAAAATTAAGTATTTTTATTGGGAATGAAAAGTTATAAACCTAGGTACTGTATTTCCTTGAATCCATAAGATTGAATCTCACCTTTCTTGTTTACCAACAATTTACCATCTTCAGTAACACCTGTGATCACCCCTTCAAATACATCTCCATCTGAAAACAGTTGTCTCTGCTGATAGTTCAATAAATTTTTAAGATAACTATTTTTCAACATTCGTATTTCACCTCGCTTCAAACGAATATAATTCCACTCAATGCGTTGCACAAGCTTTTCCATTACCTCCCAGATATCATGCGTCTTTTGTGTAAGACGGCACAGGGATAATGCGCCCGGAAAAGCATTCATGTTTTGATTGACATTGAGACCGATTCCCACTACAGAAGACTCTATCCACTGGCTTTGCAAGGTATTTTCAATCAGCACACCGGCTATTTTACCGTATTTCTTATGCAGTACATCATTGGGCCACTTCACAACAAACTCGGGATCAAAAGCCTGTAGCAGCTCTAAAATTGAAAGGCAAATGACGATATTCAAATCAAACTGTTGGCCTGCCTTCAAGAACTTAGGTTCCAATACCAAGGAAAAAGTCAAGTTCATGCCGGGCTCCGACCACCATCGATTCCCACGTTGCCCTTTTCCTTTAGTCTGTTTATCTGTAAAAACGATCACCCCCTCTCCCGCCTCGTTATTTTTCAATAATTGCTGAGCAAAATCGTTGGTAGAGTGACACTCTGTCAGATAAATAATTTCTTTCCCCAAAAAAACAGTATTGGCAAGGATTTTATGCATTTATAATAGTTAAATTGTAGAGTATTCAAGATATTTAGACCTTGGTTTTTATGATACCAAATCAAACCACAAAGTTAATCTTTAAAATATGACAGCAGAAGCGCTGAGCAAAGTAATTATTCAGGGAATGGAAGAAAAAAAAGCCCACAACATTGTATTGATGGACTTAAGGGGAGTTAAAAATGCATTCACGGACTTTTTTGTAATTTGCTCTGGAAATTCAGACACACAACTGGAGGCCATAGCAGAGTCCATCGAAGAATTTGTATATAAAAGCAATCGTGAAAAACCTGCAGTTTCAGAAGGAAAAAGTAACCGTCAATGGATCTTAATTGACTATGTAAATGTAGTAGCCCATGTTTTTTTGAAAGACAAAAGGGACTATTACGGTTTGGAAGAGCTATGGGGAGATGCCACAATCACACGTATTGAAAAATCTTTTTCATAAACTTTAACCAGCCAAAATCGTTTTATCAAAAGTTTGCACAAATTACAGCAGCATGAGCGAAAATAATAAAAATAAAAGTTTTGTACCAAAAACACCACAAAAGCCTAATCTTCAGCTTTGGCTGATCATCACGGCAGTGATTGTGTTGATTGGAATCACGTTTATAAATCAACGAAGCACCGTCGTCAATATAACGAAAAGCAGATTTGAGGAAATGTACCTTGCCAATGATGTGGCCAAGGTCATGATCATTAGAAATGAAAATAGGGTAGATATTTCTCTTCGGGAGTCTGCTTTGCAAAATCAAAAATACAGCACTGAATTAGAGACAAGCAGTCCCTTTTTCAATCCCGCTGGACCTCATTACTCCATAGAGGTACCCACTGCTGAAAAGTTTGCTTCAGATTTTGAAGAACTTGAAAGTAAGATGCCAGAGGATCAACGCATAGGATATAGCGTGCGCAATGAACAAAATTGGTCTAACTGGTTTTCTAGCTTTGGTTTCTTGATTCTTTTATTCGTCTTCTTCTGGTTGATGATGCGAAGAATGGCCGGGCCAAGCGGTCCAGGTGGGCAGATTTTCAATGTGGGGAAATCTAAAGCACAGCTTTTTGATGCCGAAAACAAAGTCAAGATTACCTTTGACAATGTGGCAGGTTTGGATGAAGCAAAAGAAGAAATCCAAGAGATTGTCGAATTTCTGAAGAACCCTTCAAAATTCACCAAACTGGGTGGTAAAATCCCTAAAGGTGCTTTATTGGTAGGACCTCCAGGCACAGGTAAAACCTTGCTTGCAAAAGCTGTAGCGGGAGAGGCAGGCGTACCTTTCTTTACTTTATCAGGTTCTGACTTTGTCGAAATGTTTGTTGGGGTAGGTGCTGCAAGGGTACGTGACTTGTTTAAGCAAGCTAAAGAAAAGGCTCCTTGTATCATATTTATCGATGAGATTGATGCAATTGGTCGCTCTAGAGGTAAAGGACAAATGCCTGGTTCCAATGACGAACGTGAAAATACATTGAACTCCCTACTAGTGGAGATGGATGGATTTGGTACCGATACTGGTGTCATCGTGTTAGCAGCTACCAACAGACCGGATGTCTTAGATTCTGCGTTGTTGAGGCCGGGTAGATTTGATAGACAAATCAGTATAGACAAACCAGATATCGTGGGCAGAGAAGCTATTTTTAAAGTTCACTTGCAACCAATTAAAGTAGGTTCAGATATCGATGCTAAAAAATTATCCGCTCAAACACCAGGTTTTGCGGGCGCAGAAATTGCAAACGTATGTAATGAAGCAGCGCTCATTGCTGCGAGAAGAAATAAGACAGAAGTAGATATGCAAGACTTCCAAGACGCTGTGGATAGGGTCATTGGAGGATTGGAGAAGAAAAATAAAATCATCTCTCCAGAGGAAAAGAAAATCGTGGCATACCATGAAGCAGGTCACGCTGTTGCAGGCTGGTTTTTAGAGCATGCAGATCCATTGGTCAAAGTAAGTATTGTACCTAGAGGGGTTGCAGCCTTGGGATATGCACAATATTTACCTAAGGAGCAGTTCTTGTACCAAACAGAGCAGCTATTGGATGAGATGTGTATGACTTTGGGTGGAAGAGCCGCAGAAGAAATCGTATTTGGGAAAATCTCAACAGGTGCTTTGAGTGATTTGGAACGAGTGACAAAAATGGCTTATTCCATGGTATCTGTATATGGTATGAACGACATCATTGGTAACGTATCTTTTTACGATAGCAAGTCTACAGACTACCGCATGACCAAACCATATTCGGAAACTACTGCTGAGACTATTGACTCCGAAGTACGTAAACTCATTGCGGCGGCTTATGAACGCACCAAAGAGCTTTTAGGAAGCAAGCGTGCTGAATTGGAAACGTTAGCCAAGGAATTGCTCGAAAAAGAAATCTTATTCCAAACAGATTTGGAAAAATTGATAGGCAAGCGCCCGTTTGAAAAGGAGACTACCTATGAGGCATTTACCAAAAAAATGGATGCCAAAGAAGCAGATGAAGCTGCTGCCAAAGAGGCCGCTTCTCCAGAGGTTACAGAAAATCCAACTGCGCCTGTAAACGAAGAGGAATCGAAGTAAAAGAATCATCAAATAAAATAAAAGAAAGGCCGATTTTAAAAATCGGCCTTTCTTTTTTGAGAAATTTTATACCAAACGATGCATAATGTGTATATAAGTTTGATTCAAACAACGCTCTGTTTAGCCAAATCCAGTCCAAAAACCCCTCCCCTACAAATAAATCCATCTATCATATGAATCATTTTTATTTCAAAAGCATGTTTGTGTATATTTGAAGCATCGTTTGAATTCATGAAAATAAACCTTAGCCATAAAAAAGTATTTTTTGCATCCGATTTTCACCTCGGAGCACCTAACAAAGAAGCCAGCAAAAGGAGAGAAGCCAAAATAATTCGTTGGTTAAATGAAATCGAAGACGAGGCAGCTGCTATCTTTTTGGTAGGAGATATCTTCGATTTTTGGTTTGAATACGATACCGTTGTACCGAAAGGCTTTATTCGATTCCTTGGAAAAATTGCGGACTTAAGAGATAAAAATATTCCCGTTTGTTTCTTTACAGGCAATCATGACCTTTGGATGAAGGATTACTTTATCCATGAGTTGGGAATCCCCGTACATCATCAACCTATAGAAGTTGAAATTGGTAGCAAACGCTTTTTGATCGGCCATGGAGATGGTTTGGGGCCAGGTGATCAAACCTATAAACTTTTGAAAAAAGTGTTTACAAATCCCGCTTGCAAGTGGCTATTTAAATGGTTGCATCCAGATATTGGTGTTAAAATCGCCCTCAATTGGAGTTCCAACAGCCGAGCAAGTAGCATGGCTAAAAATGACAATGACTTCAAAGGAGAAAATGAATGGCTTTGGCAATACGCCAAACAAGTATATGCCTCAAACCCGCTAGATTATTTTGTATTTGGACACAGGCATCTCCCGCTGGAGCTTCCAGTTGGAAAGACGGGAACCTACATCAACCTAGGGGAGTGGGTCAGTCAGTTTACCTATGGTGAGTTTGATGGTGAAAAATTTGAATTAAAAACCTTCAACTTTTGAAAATCTTCGCGCCGATCTTGCTCCTGCTTTGTTGCATATTTCCTTTCAAGGCAAATGCGCAGCAAGCGTTTGGAGAACCTTTGACGGTGATTCAAGTACCACGCTTAGATTTGATATCCTTGGATAATCAGGGCTTTATTTTCGCTGTAGATCTAGAGGGGAATCTGTATCAATACCAAGTAGATCAAACTACTTGGATCAATAACTTCTCTCCTCCCCGCCAAGCAAGAATATCCAGCCTTGAAGCCTTCTGGACTGTTAACATTTTTACTTTTTCCGTAGACCTACAGGAATACAGAATCCTGGACCGCTTTATCAATCCCATCGCAGAAAATAGAATCCCAGACCATTTAATTTCATTGGCCAAAGTAGCCACATTAGGAAATAACAACATCATATGGGTCTTAGATGAAAGTGATCTTTCCCTCAAACAATTCGATTACAGAAGAAATCGCATCATTCAGCATCAACCGCTTAACTTGATTTTAGGGGAATCCTTCCTCTATGTGACGGATATGCGGGAGTATGGCAACCTCTTATTTCTTACCATTGAAGATGAAGGAATTTTTATTTTCGATAATCAAGGTAATTTCATCCGCAAGTACCCACTTCTGCTTACACAAAAATTATCCTTTTGGAAAAACAATTTGGTATTTATTTCCAATGGTGAACTACAACTCCTAGACTTTCAATCCGGTAAAAATCAAAGCTTCCCACTTCCCAAAGAAGTACAGGACATGTCCGTAATGATCGGTCCTCGTACACTCGTTTTCTACGGTAAAAATCAGATCCGCATCTACGACCTTGAAAAAACTTTGGGGCTTTTGGAGGAATAAAATCACTCCATATTAGTTAACTCAGCCTTTCAATGAGTTTGTTTGAACTACAGGTGATACAGGTAAATAAAAAGGCCACTCTAAGGCGGCCTTTTTATTTTTTATCCGATAGACACTAGGGTGATATCGAAAATCAAATCCTCACCTGCGAGTGGATGATTGGCATCCAACGTGATTTTTGTGTCATCTATATGAACGACCTTTACAGGTACAGGTTGACCTGCTTGATTCTGAAGAGAAAGCTCCAAACCTAATTCGGGCTTGATATGTGGAGGTACCTGGTCCAATGGTATATCCAACATCATATCGTCTCTTTTTTCTCCATACGCTTCTATAGAAGGGATGGTCACGGTAATTTCTTGTCCGACTTCCATTCCATTGACAGCTGTATCAAAACCTTTAATCATGTTTCCGTCCCCTACTACAAAAGATAAGGGCTCTCTGTTGGCAGAGCTATCAAATACAGTCCCATTTTGCAATCTCCCGGTGTAATGTACACTGACAGCATCGCCTTTACTTGCTATTGACATAAAATACTTTATTGGTTAAAGTTCAAAGGTAAGGATTATAAATAACCTAAAAAAATGTACGAAAACAACCCAATGCTGTACGCATACGAGAAATAACTGTCCGTTATCGGACATTGAATTCAAGAAAAGTCGCTATATTAGCCTGCTATGCCTGATTTACTGATTTGGCATTATTTTGTCATAGTATCAGACAAATCAAAGCACTAAACGATGAACAGCATGGAAGCTACCCAACTAGGCAAAATTCTAATCATAGATGACAACGAGGACTTACTTTTTGCTGCTAAAATGCTCTTGAAAAAACACGCGAAAGAAGTCAGCATAGAAAAAGATCCCCGACGCATCCCTTTCTTGATCAATAACAATTCATTTGACGTGATTTTATTGGATATGAACTTTACCGAAGATACCACCTCGGGCAAGGAAGGATTCCACTGGCTCAAAACGATTAAAGAAATCGACCCACAAGCGGTCGTAATTTTGATCACCGCATTTGGAGATGTAGAAATGGCCGTACAAGCACTGAAAGAAGGAGCAACAGACTTCATTCTCAAGCCTTGGCAAAATGAAAAGCTATTAGCTACGCTGACTTCTGCCAGCCGTTTGAAGGAAAGCTACAACCAAGTAGACAAACTCTCCAAGAAACAAAAACAGCTGCAATCAGACTTAAAGAAACCATATGAGGACATCATAGGAACTTCTGCTTCCATGAAAAATATCTTCTCCATCATTGACAAGGTAGCACAAACGGATGCCAATATCTTGATTTTGGGAGAAAACGGGACCGGTAAAGAATTGATCGCACGGGCCATTCATGAGCGTTCACTGCGCAGGGATGAGATATTTGTTGGGGTTGACATGGGGGCCATTACAGAAACCCTTTTCGAAAGTGAGCTCTTCGGCCACAAGCGCGGTTCGTTTACAGATGCAAAAGAAGATCGAGCAGGAAGGTTTGAGATTGCTGATCAAGGTACACTTTTCTTGGACGAAATAGGGAATTTGAGTATGCCATTGCAATCCAAGCTTTTGACGGTCTTACAAAAACGAGAGGTTACCCGCATAGGAACCAATAAATCCATCCCTGTGGATATTCGCCTCATCTGCGCTACCAACATGCCTTTGCATGAAATGGTCATGGATAATACTTTCCGACAAGATTTACTTTACCGAATCAATACTGTCGAAATCTTTCTCCCTCCCTTGAGAGAACGTTTGGATGATATTCCCATCTTGGCAAACCATTTTTTGAAAATTTACAGCGCCAAATACCGGAAGCAATTCGATGGATTTACCGCTTCTGCTATGCAGCTTCTACAAGGCTATAGCTGGCCTGGCAATATCCGTGAATTGCAGCATGCTATCGAGCGGGCCATCATCATGGCTGATGGAAGCGAATTGGACGCACGAGATTTCTTTTTCCTTTCAGCCAAACCTGTCAATGAGCGGGTCGCTGCACAGGCTACATTTAATTTGGACGAAGTAGAAAAAACAACCATCCAAAAAGTGATTGATAAAAATGGCGGGAATATTTCTAAAGCTGCCAAAGAATTGGGGTTGACTCGTGCATCCCTCTACAGAAGACTCGAAAAATATGGATTATAAAGTAGGCTTATTGGGCAGGATTGTATTGCTTGCCCTCTCTATCTTTTTCTTAAGCTTGTTCATCACCAAAGGATCAAGTGTATTTGGTATTTCCCTCTTCATCATCGTAGTCGTGGCCCAAATCATCTTTTTGATCAAATATGCAGAAAGCTCCTTTCAAAAGGTGCGCTTGTTTCTCAACAATATCAAACAGGATAACTACACCAATGTCTATCCGGTGAAATTTGATGGCACAGAAACTGACGATCTCCACATCGAGTTCAATGCTATCCTTGCCAAACTAAAGGAAGACCAAGCCGAAAAAGAAGCCAATTACCAATATTTTCGTTCGGTTTTCCAGCATTTAAGCATAGGCCTGATGACCTTTGATGAATCAGGCAATGTACAGATCATCAATACTGCGGCTAAGCGGCTCCTGAATATTCAGCAATTGAATCATATCGGAGAGATCGGATCCATCAACAAAGAGCTCAGCCAAGCCATCAATCAGTTGAGAACCGGAGGCTCGGAACTCATTAAAATTGCACACCCAGATGGCATCATCCAGCTTTCCGTCTATGCTATCGAACTGGTGATGAGAGGCCATAAGTTCAAGTTGGTCTCCCTTCAGAATATCCAAAGCGAATTGGAGGAAAAAGAAATGGAAGCTTGGCAAGGGCTTATCAAAGTGTTGACGCACGAAATCATGAATAGTATGTCGCCGATTTCATCCCTTGCCTCCACCATCAAGTCAGATATTGCCGCTAAATTGGATGTTGAACAAACCGCAGATCTCTTAGAATTGGAGGAATATCAGATGGCTCTCAACACCATTGAAAAAAGAAGTGAAGGATTGATTAATTTTGTTTCGGATTTCAGAAACTTAGCCCATATTCCGGTGCCTAAATTTCAAACGATCCAGCTATCCTCTTTATTTGATCAATTGACTACCCTGCTGCAGCATAGCTTTGACGAATATCAGATTCAGGTTATCAAGCGTGTAGAACCTTCTGAATTAATACTCTTTGCTGATCCCATGCTCATAGAGCAGGTTTTGATCAATTTGATTCAAAATGCCATTCAAGCGATGGAGGAGTCTGTCACCAGGGTGCTTACATTGGATGCTTTCATCGATGAAAACGGGAAAATTATTATCGAAATTTCAGATTCGGGCAAAGGAATAGAGGAAGATGCTCTATCAAAAATTTTCATCCCCTTCTTTACCACTAAGAAGAAGGGTTCGGGTATTGGTTTGAGTCTTTCCAAGCAGATCATCCGAAGACACAAGGGAAACATTCAAGTGAAGTCTGACTTAGGTACGGGCAGTACTTTCAAACTGATTTTCAATGGTTAATTATTTTCTCGTATAGATTAGCACGGGGCCATCACATGAAGCCCAAGCCACATTTTTTAGTTTACGGGCATTATCAAATACCAAAAATTCAAACTCAGGCAAACAAGAACCTGCGATCTGAGGGTTGGTCTCATAAAGTAATTCCACTTGAAACAAATTTTCAAAAGAGGCTTCAGCTGACTCTACAAATGAATACTTCCCAAAGGATTGTACAGGTAGATTGATATTGCGTACATCACCACCCAAGCGGGTTGAAAATTTGATAAAAGTACCATCATCATTAAAAATATAACGCTCTTGAAACAAAGGCTCATTCATTTCGATACCTTCCACCGCATTTTGCATTACAGATAAATTCCAATAGCCTAAAATACTGAATTCAGGCTCCTTATCATCCTGACTGCAAGCAAAGCAGCTCACCAACAGCAACAAGGCCACTACTCTCATATCTCACATCTATAATTTATTACAAATACATTAATTCTTCCCTAAGATTGAAATAAAGACGTAATAAGCAAAGGATTCGTTTAGAAAACTTTATAAACGAAGTGAATTTATTACACGAAAGATACAAATAGCCAACTATTCTCATTCGCTAGACTTGCAATAAAACAAGCATATTGAGCAATTCCCAACCCCAACTAGATCACATAACAAAGGAGAAATTAATTCTTTAAACTCCAAATCAAGTCTCCCAAACAGTACATTCATCCTATGGTAATACTCTCTTCACAAATAAGCTTTTGCCAAACTAAATCTTCGCCATTCAATAACATTGCTTTCATCATGAGTTGATATTGGGTTACTACTTTTATAAAAAACTAAAAGCATTGAAAACCCACTTCAAAACAATCGTAGTCTCAGACATACACTTGGGGACAAAAGGCTCAAAAGCGAAGGAAATTGCACGTTTTTTAAAGCTTTACTCTTGTGAAAATCTGATTTTAAATGGTGATATCATCGACGGATGGCAGCTGAAAAAATCAGGCTCTTGGAAGCGCAAACACACACGGTTTTTTAATCGCATGCTTAAAATGATAGAACAGGATAACACCAGGGTGTACTATCTACGCGGCAATCATGATGATTTTTTGGATCAGATACTGCCCTTACAAATTGGTAACTTATCCATTCAGCAAGATATGATTTATGAAAGCTGTGGAAAAAAATACTTCATCACCCACGGAGATATGTTTGACAGTGTGACGACTCATTTGCGTTGGATTGCCTACTTGGGTGATATTGGCTACACATTTTTGCTTTGGCTCAACCGACAGGTCAACTACTATCGAAGAAAAAAAGGTCTGCCCTATTACTCCCTCAGCCAATATATCAAAGGAAAAGTCAAAACAGCAGTCTCTTACATTGATTCCTATGAAGAAGAGTTGGCTCGATTTGCCCATTCTAAGGGATGTGATGGCATTATCTGCGGGCATATACACAAAGCCGAAAATAGAATGATTGACGGGATATGCTATCTCAATTCAGGTGACTGGGTAGAAAGCATGAGTGCCTTAGCAGAAGACCATGAAGGAAATTGGCAACTGATTTACTACAATGAAATCGACTTCAAATCCAAGGAGTCAAAAGTAGTAGTTCCTGAACCGATCAACCTTGCAGAAGATACCTATAAAATTGTTGCATTCAATTCGTTGGGAACTGATTTAAAAAAATATACATTGAAAGGAAGCTCATGAGGTTTATGTTTTTGGTACAAGGTGAAGGGCGTGGACACATGACCCAAGCTCTGAGCCTCTCTGAAATACTCATTTCGGAAGGACATGCGGTCGTGGCTGTAGGTATTGGGAAAAGTAAGCGAAGAAAAATACCTGAATTTTTTACCCAAGGCATCCATTGCCCAATCATCGGCTTTGAAAGTCCCAACTTTGTATGCGATCAAGAACAAAAGAAAATCCTTCTTTGGGAAACTCTCATTTTCAATTTTGCTCATACAAAAACCTATTATCAAAGTTTGAAGACCATCAACACGATGGTTGAAACCTATCAGCCTGATGTGATCATTAATTTTTATGAATTACTCGGCGGATTGCATCAACTGATATTTCGTCCCAAACAGCGTTATTGGGTAATCGGGCATCAATACTTAACAGCACACCAAGAATTCCCTTTTGCAAAAGGAAAAATATTACACAAAGAACTATTTCAACTCAATACATTCGTAACGGCCATCAGAGCCGAAAAATTACTAGCCCTTTCATTTAGACCCTTACCGCCCTGCAAAAACAGAAAGGTCATCGTCTTACCTCCACTTTTGCGCAAACAGCTTTTTGACTTAAGCCCTAGAGAAGAAGACTTTATCTTGGCATACATGGTCAATCCCGGGTACGCTAAAGAACTGACCGAACAAGCAAAACTCCATCCAGAAATAAAGATTGAGGCATTTTGGGACAACAAATCATATACTGCAAGCTATCAAGTGTTGCCAAACCTTATTTTTCATCCCATCAACGATCTTCTTTTCCTTCAAAAAATGAGTGCTTGTAAGGCCTATATTACAACTGCTGGATTTGAGTCCGTCTGTGAAGCGATGTATTTAGGAAAGCCTGTATTCATGGTGCCTGTAAAAGGACAATACGAACAAGCTTGCAATGCAATTGATGCCGAAATTGCCGGGGCGGGAATAGCGCACGATGGTTTTGATCTCACTCTCCTGGCAAACTACCTGAGAATCCACCAAAGTAGACAAATAGCCCATCAAACATGGATCGGACAAAGTAGGGAAATGATTAGTAAGCAGTTTCTTGGAGAAAGAGACAGGTCATTTGTAGAAAGTTAATCCATGTATAACCTTTGCGTATTTTTGTTCGGTTATGCAACCAATAGCGTTCGTTACTAAAAATTGATAAGTTTCGACTGCATTCCCATAGAAAAGACTCTTTCAAAATTAATATTTATGATTACCCGCAATCATCTGTCAATTATTTGGACTCTGATCTAATTGCGGATAATCATATTAATATTTTTGACAAAGCACTAAACATTAGTTTGTTGCTATTTTTGAGATAATAATTTTAAAAAAACCTGATTTTTAAAATTCCATTCGCCCAACAAGCTGTATTCTTTCGAACTTTATTAAATTCGTGGATACGTTAGCAATTGATCGTTCATGAATATAGAAAAAGAAAGGCTTAGGGAAGACAAGGAACGAATTAAGCATTGGAAAAAATGGGGGCCTTATCTGACAGAAAGACAATGGGGCACTGTAAGAGAAGACTACAGTCCAAATGGGGATGCATGGAATAATGTAACCCATGAAGAAGCACGAAGTAAAGCCTATCGCTGGGGCGAAGAAGGTATAGGAGGGGTATCAGATTACAGACAAAAAATATGCATTGCCTGGGCTTTTTGGAATGGAAAAGATCCTTTCATAAAGGAGCGCCTTTTTGGATTAACAGGACCACAGGGTAATCATGGGGAGGATGTAAAAGAACTTTATTACTATTTGGACTCCACTCCTACCCATAGTTATATGAAGATGCTATACAAGTATCCTCAAGCTGAATTTCCATATAAGCAACTCTATGAGGTCAATGCCAAACGAGGCAAACTGGACCCAGAATTTGAGTTGATGGATACGGGTATTTTTGATAATGATGAGTATTTTGACATTTTCCTAGAATATGCCAAAGAAGATGCGGAAGACATTTCTTTTTTTGCCACAATCCATAACAGAGGTGCAGAAGATGCCCCTTTGGTGGTGATGCCTACTATTTGGTTTCGAAAAACATGGTTTACCGGTCATGAACCTTTTATGCCGAAAATTTCAAAACAAAGCGTTGATGAACTGAAGGCTTTCAGCCCTAAAAGCGGTAACTATTTTTTCACATTTGAAGGGGAGCCCGAGTTTAAGTTTTGTGACAATGAAACCAATCGAATGCGATTGTACAGTATCCCTAATGAAAAAGAATACCTCAAAGACGCGATCAATGACTATGTAATCAAAGGTTACGTACAACATCTCAATCCTAATAATTACGGAACTAAAGCAGCTGCCATCTACCGTTTAAACATTCCAGCAGGAGGAAGTGTGCGCATCAAATTTCGTATGACACATCAAAAACAAGCAGAATGCTTGGAAGATTGTGAACGAATTTTAGCTACCCGAAAACAAGAGGCTGACGATTTTTACAATGAAATCCAGTCGCGGGTGAAATCCGAAGACCATCGATTGATTCAGCGTCAGGCTTTTGCAGGCATGATGTGGGGCAAGCAGTTTTACTACTATAATGTAGAGCGTTGGCTGGAAGGAGACCCCGGTAGATACTCCCCTCCAAAAGAGCGAAAAAAAGGGAGAAATACCTCTTGGAGGCACATGCACAACTATGATATTATTTCCATGCCTGATAAATGGGAATATCCTTGGTATGCTGTCTGGGATTCTGCTTTTCACTGTATCCCAATTTCAAGAATAGATCCTGATTTTGCCAAAAATCAATTGACGCTATTTTTAAACGATTGGTATATACATCCCAATGGTCAGATTCCTGCCTATGAATGGAATTTTTCTGATGTAAACCCTCCCGTGCACGCCTATGCGGTATCCCGTGTATTTCACATCGATAAAAAAATGAAAGGAAAAGGAGATTTTGAGTTTTTGGAACGCTGTTTCCACAAGCTTATGATCAACTTCACTTGGTGGGTCAATCAAAAAGATTCGGATGGGAAAAATATTTTCCAAGGGGGGTTTTTGGGCTTAGATAACATCTCCGTCATTGACCGAAGCCATGCGGATCGTTTTGGCGGAAAACTCGAACAAGCGGATGCTACATCCTGGATGGCCATGTTTAGCTTAAATATGTTGCGAATATCCTTGGATTTATGTGAGTTCAATAAAACTTATCAATATTCGTCCATCAAATTCTTGGAGCATTTTCTTCACATTGCAGGAGCGATGAATAATATTTCAGGAGAAAACATTAGTCTTTGGGATGAAAAAGAACAGTTTTTCTTTGATATTTTTCATTTACCTGGAAAAGAGCCGAAAGTGATGAAGCTTAAATCCATTGTAGGCATCATTCCATTATTTGCTGTAGAATCTATTCGGATAGACCTCTTTGACGACCTCCCAGATTTCAAAAAGCGATTAGAGTTTTTCTTAAAAGAAAAACCCAAACTTGCAGCCTTGGTATCAAGCTGGATACAACCGGGTCATGAGAAAAGAAGACTGTTTGCCCTATTGAGGGGGCATAGAATGAAGAGTATCTTACACAAGATGTTGGATAAGGACGAGTTTTTAAGTGAGTATGGTATTCGATCCATGTCAAAATACCATGAAAAGCACCCTTTCTCCCTAAGAATCAATAAAGAAGTTCAAACAGTCCGATATACTCCTGGAGAATCCGATACATTAATGTTTGGCGGAAATAGCAATTGGCGAGGTCCTATTTGGTTCCCTATTAATCATTTGATCATTGAATCGTTGAGAAAATTTGATCATTACTACGGAGGTGAATTTTCTATAGAATACCCTACAGGTTCGGGCAAATACCTTACAATGGATCTTATTGCAAGGGAGCTATCCTTACGCTGCATCAAAATATTTGAAAAAGATGAACAGGGCTACAGGCCTGTGTTTGGTAAACATAAAAAATTCCAAGAGGATCCACACTTCAGAGACTATGTGCTCTTTTATGAATACTTCCACGGAGATAATGGCGCAGGATTAGGTGCCTCTCATCAAACAGGCTGGACTGGTCTAGTAGCAGAAATGATCCATAAATATTATAAATCAGATAAAAAGAAAGAGGAAGAGGAAAATGCTGAGACCCTTTTTAGACTCTAGGCGAATGGAAGCAGGCTGTGATGAAGTGGGGAGAGGATGCCTCAGTGGTCCCGTAGTGGCTGCTGCTGTTATTCTTCCCCCTGATTACGCCAATGAATTTATCAATGATTCCAAAAAGCTCAGTAAGCGTAATCGAGAAGATTTGATTACTGAAATCAAACAACATGCACTTAGTTGGGCAGTAGCAGAAGCTTCCGTGGAAGAAATTGATGAAATCAACATTTTGAATGCTTCTTTTTTGGCCATGAACCGAGCTGTGGAAGCTCTTCAGATTACACCAGAATTTCTCCTCATAGATGGCAATCGATTTAAAACCAAGCTTGACATTCCCTATGAATGCATCATTAAAGGGGACGCCCAATTCGCTAGCATTGCTGCTGCCTCCATTTTGGCAAAGGTTTATAGGGATAAACTCATGGTTCGGCTTGCCTCGGAGTTTCCTGGCTATGACTGGGAACATAATGCAGGCTATCCTACACCCAAACACAGGGCGGGGATTCAAGCGCTCGGGTTGACCCCTTGGCACCGCAAAACTTTCAAACAGCTCCCTGATCAATTGGAGCTTTTCAAAAACGCATAAGCATATAGCCCTGCGGAACGTACTTGGTTAAAGTAGTGAGCATAGATAGAGCCATCTCTGCTCCATCCCACATATCGGAGGACTGCATATCTCTTGCAAGCAACGATTGACCACAAATATAAAACTCTACTCCTGCATCTTTTAAAGCTTCATATACAGGTAAATTAGGGTTATTTACCCCATAAAGCTTCCTATAAAATTCATCATTCAAGATGCTGTATATGGCACCACCGTGAACAGCTACTTTCACCTGTAATTGAGTAGCCTGTACCCCTCCTATGCCATGTAGATTGATCATTCGAGCAATGTTATCTACCATTCGGTTGATTTGAGCAGGATTTTCGGCTGCTGACACCAAATCAATGATGATATTAAATTTTTGATCCGAGTTGGGCAACTCGGTCGCTTCGGGAATTTCATAAACTTTGCCAAACCCCTTGACAATAGGATCTAATGCCTGACGCTGTGCCACAACAGGATAAGCCAAAAGGAAGCTGAGAAAAAAAAAGACTATCAGATTTTTCATAGCAATTGATTTTTCCAAAAGCTAAAAAAAAACATCAACGTATCAAACCTCTATTACTTCAACAACAAAAACAGGTTCGGAAGTGCCGGCCGCCTCGGGTTGTACAATACCAAAAACCAAAAACTTATTTCCATACCAATGTTTGTACTTGGGGTTAGTAAGTAGGTTCGCAAACGAATCCTCTTTGTATAGCTTATTTACTTGATTGACAGATTTTAACTCACCATTTTGAAGTTTATATACCTTCTCTCCCGGTAGATTTCTTTTATTATCATTCCCTCGAAACAAAAAGTAAACATCGGTCGCCTGATTCCCCAATTGATAACTACCTGAGTAAATTGCATTATTGAAGTAAAGTTTGATGGATTTATCAAAAGATTTATTGCTTTCACCATCCAAAGTCATAAAATGTATAAATTTCTTATTCGTTTTTACAGGCTGCGCTGCTAAGGTGATGTATTCTCCGTCCGTAACAGCCTCAACCAGTTTCATCTCTCGATGAAAATGCTTTCTCTTTTTGTTGGAATTCCGTTGAAAAGCATAAAACCCAGAGAATTCCTTAAAAGGGTATTTTGTGAAACTTTGCTCCAAAAATTCGTTTACTTCGATTTGAAAATACCCGGAAAACCACTCTCCAGGCTTAAAACTATATGTACCAACAATTTTGTGTTCATCATACGGTCCGTAAAGTAACTGAGCGCTGCGGATGTTTAATTTTTTATCTTTTGGAATGTTGATGGGAATTTTAAGTGTACGCAATCCTTCCTTATTATAAGATAGAATTTGAAACTCTTGATAGCGTTTTTTACCTTGAGTAAAAATCAAAAGGTCTACCTGATCATCTACAACCTGTAAATCCCAAACACGGGTATCTTTCCCAAAAAATTCGCTTATTGAATATAGTTCTTGCTTTTTGTAATTAAATATCTCCAAAAAATCCCCTTCCAATAAAGATCCCAACATTACTATACCATCTTGAATGGGTCTAATCGACAGAGGAAATACAAATGTAGAAGATATAGGATAGCTGACTAGTTCACCTGTCTGAAAGTCTATCTTAATAAGTATTTTTTTGTAGCCTGTACCACTCCCGTAGGATATAAAAAGATAGGCAAACTCAGGGTCCTCCTCATAGGTAAACTTATAGATATTAGGTGCTAACTTCTGCTTTTTAGAAAACAGTGTTTGAAGTTGTTCGTCTTTGATGGTGAATTCGAGTTCTCCTTTCAGTTTATTGATTTTGTAGGAAAGTACACGATTATCGGAAGTAATTACTCCGTACTCCAAGCCGTATAAATGTGATTCGAGAGAAATATATTGCGCATTTACCTTAGAGAAGCTTACAGCGATTACAAAAAACACTACTAGTAACTTAACTAATTTCATCATACCGTAACAAACGACCTTGCTTAAAGAATGTTTTAAAAAAAAAGCCCCGAAAAGATCAGAGCTAAGTGCGCACGAGAAGATTCGAACTTCCACACCCAAACGGGCACTACCCCCTCAAAGTAGCGTGTCTACCAGTTTCACCACGTGCGCTTGAAAGGTCTGCAAAAGTAGAAATAGAAGTGTATCTTCGCAAATCTTGAGGTATTAATTTGCGATAAAGTTAGGATTTAATTTCCGTAGACTTTTCCTTCTGCAGCCAATAATGTGTTAAACAGGAGAGAAGCTATCGTCATCGGACCTACACCTCCCGGAACGGGCGTGATGGCAGATGCCTTTTGAGATACTTCATCAAACTTCACATCCCCTATCAATCTAAATCCTGATTTCTTACTTGAATCATCTACTCGGTGAATTCCAACATCGATCACTACTGCTCCTTCCTTCACCATATCAGCGGTGACAAACTCAGGTTTACCTAAAGCCACAATCAAAATATCAGCCGTTTTGGCTATTTCAGGCAGATTCTTTGTTCTACTATGTGTTAAAGTTACTGTACAGTTGCCAGGGTATTCATTTCGTGCCATCAAAATACTCATTGGAGAACCAACAATATGACTTCTTCCAATAACCACACAATGTTTACCAGAGGTTTCTATTTGATACCGCTTCAATAACTCCACAATCCCATAGGGAGTAGCTGCTACATATGCAGGCCATCCCAAAGTCATTCTTCCCACATTGGCAGGTGTAAAACCATCTACATCCTTTTCCGGCTTGATTTTATTAGTGACCTTTTCTACAGAGATATGCTTTGGCAAAGGCAGCTGGACGATCAACCCATCAATCGCAGGATTTTGGTTGATATCTTCTACGACTGTCAAAAGCTCCTCTTCTGAAATAGTTTCTTCCAAACGAACTAATGTAGAATCAAAACCAACTTGATCGCAAGCTTTTACTTTAGCACCTACATAGGTCTGACTCGCCCCATCATTTCCTACCAACACCGCTGCTAAATGCGGTTTTTTTCCGCCCGCATCCACAATTTCCTTTACCCGAGTCGCAATTTCTGATTTGATTTCTTCCGAGGTTTTTTTTCCGTCGATGATGGTAATCATAGTGATTAGTTGATTGAGTGGTTAGTGATTGAGTGATTAGTTGATTGGTTGATTGAGTGGTTAGTTGATTGAGTGGTTAGTGATTGAGTGATTAGTGATTAGTTGTCAAGAATCACGGTTTCATTGTTGAGAGTCATTAAATGCTCTAAATTTTTATTTGAATTGATTTTTTTGGGCTGTTTCTAAACTTTTAACAAATATAGCTATTTACTCATTTGACTCTTTGAATAAGAAGTTAAGCGTTTGGTTATCACATGCTAACTTAGACTTACGAATGATTTTTATACAAATTAAAGACTCCCTTAATTCTTTTAGAATTACTCTAAACTTATGAATAAAATCTTTTCTAGACTCACTGCTTTGAGCTTCACCATAATTCAGAGCGGGAGAAGTACCCGATCTTAACAATTGTCCTCCTAAATGCCCTCCTGCTTTGGATTTTGGCAAGGAATCTGACAAATGTATGATAGACACAGCATAATCAATCAGTCTTTCTTCAAGATTAAATTCTTTCGACATTATTTTTATAGTCGAAAACGTTCATTTAAAGGTGGATTTAAACTTCATTATTCAATATTTGACGTTCATCATTCGACATTTTAACTCCGAATGATGAACGCTGAATTTAGAATTTTGATATCCAAACCCATCTAAAACAGATCAATCTAATCTAGCTTCAACACAGCCATAAATGCCTCTTGAGGTACTTCTACGTTACCAACTTGACGCATACGTTTCTTTCCTTTCTTCTGTTTTTCCAAGAGTTTACGCTTTCGGGAAATATCTCCTCCATAACACTTGGCCAAAACGTTTTTCCTCAAGGCCTTCACTGTCTCTCTAGCAATGATTTTTGTACCAATGGCAGCTTGAATTGCAATTTCAAACATCTGTCTCGGCACCAACTCCTTCAATTTTTCGCAGAGTCTTTTTCCCCATTCATAGGCTTTGTCTCTATGCACAATGGCAGAAAGGGCATCTACAATCTCTCCATTCAACATGACGTCCAAACGCACCATGTGAGAAGCTTGAGGAGCAATTAATTCATAATCCAAGGAAGCATATCCTCTGGAAATGGTCTTCAACTTATCAAAGAAATCAAATACGATTTCAGCTAATGGCATATCAAATGATAGTTCCACACGTTCTGAAGTCAAATATACTTGATTTTTGATTTGACCTCTTTTCTCCATACACAACTGAATCACAGGTCCTACATATTCAGAGGCTGTAATAATGGTTGCTTTTACAAATGGCTCTTCGATGTGTTTAAACAAATTAGGATCTGGCATATCCGAAGGAGCATTGATAAACCTGAATTCACCATTATTCATCAACGCTTTGAATTGAACGGAAGGAACAGTGGTAATTACAGTCATATCAAATTCCCGTTCTAACCGCTCTTGTATAATCTCCATATGCAACATTCCCAAGAAACCGCAACGGAAACCAAAGCCTAATGCAGCTGAAGTTTCTGGTTCCCATACTAAAGAAGCATCATTTAATTGGAGCTTTTCCATAGAAGCCCTTAATTCTTCAAACTCTGTAGTATCTACCGGGTAAATCCCAGCAAATACCATTGGTTTTACATTTTCAAAGCCTCTAATCGCTGTTTGGCAAGGGTTTTTTACGTGGGTAATGGTATCCCCCACTTTCACTTCTTTGGCAACTTTAATCCCTGAAATCAAGTAACCTACATTTCCTGCCGCGAGTGTTTGCTGAGGAATTTGATTAATTCCCAAGATACCTATTTCATCGGCGTCATATTCCTTCCCGGTATTTACAAATTTGATTTTATCACCTTTGTTGATGGTACCGTTGAAAATACGGAAAATAACTTCTACCCCTCTAAAAGGATTATACACCGAATCAAAAATCATTGCTTGCAAAGGTGCATCAATGTGACCTTTGGGTGCAGGTACACGTTCTACTACGGCATTTAAAATATCTTCAATACCTAAACCCTCTTTCCCAGATGCTAATATAATATCTTCCCGATCACAGCCAATCAAGTCAATCACCTCATCCGCCACTACCTCAGGATCAGCGCCAGGAAGGTCAATTTTATTCAAAACAGGAATGATCTCGAGGTCTTGCCCAATTGCTAGATACAAATTGGAAATCGTCTGTGCTTCAATCCCTTGTGAAGCATCTACAATCAATAAGGCACCTTCACAGGCAGCTATGGACCGAGAAACCTCGTAAGAAAAGTCCACATGCCCTGGAGTATCAATCAGGTTGAGGGTATATTCCTCACCTTTATAAGTATACTTCATCTGTATAGCGTGGGATTTAATGGTAATACCCCGCTCTCGCTCCAGATCCATGTTGTCCAACAACTGATCTTGCATCTCTCTGTCGCTTACAGTATTCGTGAATTGAAGTAAGCGATCCGCCAACGTACTCTTCCCATGATCAATATGGGCGATAATACAGAAATTTCTAATTTTTTGCATAGTCATATCAGAACGCAAAAATAGATAAAAATGTGGCAATTTTGGGAATTAAAACTATAGCAAACAGAATTTTATTTTCTTTGCAGATTATTACGAATCATTCATGAAAAGTATAGCAGACAAGAAGCGGCAGCAAAATATAGCTGAATACATCATTTACATGTATCAAATGGAAGATTTGCTCCGTGCTTATGACTTTGTCTTAGAGGATATTGAGCAATATGTAGTAAGCCATTATCCCATTAAACCTGCTGAGAAAGTCGAAACTTTGCAGTGGTTTGAATCTTTAGCCAAGGATATGCATGTGCAAAAAGTAAGCAAAAAAGGGCATCTGAAAGAAATACAAATGATCGTGGATACTTTAGCCGCACTTCACTGGGATTTGCTAAAGACGGATGGGAATTATTTCAAACTCTACCAACAAGCCAAACCTCATATTCTTCAATTCATGATGGAAGATGGTGCTTCTGACATTCAACATGAAGTACAGTTGTTTTTAAATGCCATCTACGGCCGCTTACTAGCCCGCTTGCATGGCCGAGAGATTCCTGCAGCTGTCTTGGAGGCGACGGAGGTTTTTGGAAATGTTTTGAGTTATTTGAATGCGGGGTACATGAATCAAGAATGATTACTATGCATCCAAAAACTCATATACACTCCGATAACATCCCTTTTCCTCCATATAATCTAAAAACTCCCTATAAAATTCATGAGAACCCAGGGTGGCTGAATCTCCAACAACCACTAACTTCCTCTTTGCTCTGGTAAGTGCCACATTCATGCGACGCACATCGGACAAAAAACCGATTTCCCCCTTGCTATTGGAACGAACCAAACTAATAAAAATGATGTCCCGCTCTTGTCCTTGAAATCCATCGATGGAGTCGATGGTCAGCAACTCGGAAAAAGAACGTAAATTAGGAAAAGCATAAGAACCAAATATCAATTCATTAAACTTTCGAACTTGTGCCCGATACGGCGCAATCAAGCCTATTGTCCAAGCATTGGTTTTGATCTTAGCAATACCCACTCTTTTCAATAAACTTTCCAAGTGTTGCAGTACAAATGTTGCTTCCTCTGGATTATAGGTACTCAAAGACTCTTGTTCCTGCTGCTCTTGAAATCCTGCTCCTGCAGTATCAATGAATTCCATCACTGGTTCATCTTCACTCAAATAATGTGTCAGTGTATGAGGAGCCGCTTTCAAGCCTGAATGATAGAAATACTGACTAGAAAAGCCCATGATCGTTTCTGGCATACGGTATTGTTCCTGTAGCATTTGGGATACATAGGGCTGCCTTTTGATCACTTTTTCAAACAAAGTTTCACTTAATCCAGCTTTAGCTGCCTCATAGGATTTGATGGTAGGAGGAAGCTGGCAGTGGTCCCCGGCCATCACGACTTTTTTAGCCTTTAAAATTGGAATCCATGTTGCAGGCTCTAATCCTTGACCAGCCTCATCGATAAATACCACAGGAAATTCCACACCTTTCAAGGCATGTGCACTGGCACCAACCAAGGTAGTAGCAAAAACTTGTGTTTTTTGAAATACATCATAGGTAATGTAATCTTCCAATTGCTCAGCTTCTGACTTCAAACGACCCGCTTCATCCAATAAACGTTTACGTTGAGCACGTTCCTCAGGCCCAAAACTTCGCTTATACTTAAAGGCCAACTTACGGTACTCATCAGCCGCTTTTCTTGCTTTTTTCAAATCCCGAAAGCTCTCGTGCATGGCGAGCTTTGCGTCTAATGTTTGACTCAAAATAGCATCATCAACTCTCGCTGGATGTCCCAAACGAAGCGTGTGAATATTTTCTTCAAGAAGCTTTTCAACCACCAAATCAACGGCCGCATTGCTTGGAGCACAGACTAACACTTGGGGATACTGCTTTAACGAATGAACAATTGCCTGTACCAAGGTTGTCGTTTTACCTGTTCCTGGAGGGCCATGAATGATTGCAATATCTTTAGTTTGTGTCACTAAGGAGACTGCATTGTTTTGAGAAGGATTCAAAAGAGAAGTGGACGGTAAGATTTTGGTATCCAGTGCAGCTTCCGATTCTCCCAATAAAATATTTTTAAGCTCTCCAATCCGTCCTTTGTCAGCTTTGATGACGGATTTCATAGCAAATTCCATCTCTCGATAGGATGCCTCATCAAACAGGAGGTCAATTCCCATCTTCCCTTTATGCATCCATTCAGGCACCTCGTCTACTTGGATCGTGATGATCATCACATCCTTTTTGACTTGATTGATGACTCCACTGACCCGTTGATGATGAAATCCTTCTAAAGTAGAAAAAATAGAAACAGATTTTCCTGATTGGAAGACATGAGCATAACCAATATCTAAGCGCTCTAGGTCTACAATTACACGTTCTCCATGCCCTATTTTCATTTTTTTCAGCAATACAGGATACCAACAAACTCCCTCTTCTTTTTTATCTGCGATGGAGGTATACATAAATTTCTTCTTGTATTGAGCAAGATCCTCCTCCCATTCGATTTTTAAAAGTCTTAAAGTATTTTTTAATTGGTCCTGAATTTTCGACATGGAATTGTAAATTTGTTTGCGAATTTACATGTTAATCACCCTTCAGTGTATTCTGTTTAAAAAAAAATACAATTGAACTACCTAGCTCACGCCTATTTATCATTTGGAGAGCCAAAAATCTTGATTGGAAATCTCATAGGAGATTCCGTCAGGGGCAATATTGAGCGAACCTACGAACGGGAAATTGTAATTGGAGTGAAACTTCATCGAGCAATTGACAAGTTTACAGACAATCATCCCTTAGTCAAAGAAGCGCAAGAAATCCTCAAACCTGTGTATGGAAAATACTCATCAGTGATCACCGATATGTACTTTGATTACTTTTTAGGAAAGTATTGGAATAATTATCATAAGATGCCTTTGGATGAATTTGCGCATCAGGTCTATGATACCATTGATATTTTTATAGATATCATCCCCTATCGATTTCTGAAAATGTATGGCTTTATGCGCTACCACAATATGTTGGTAGGTTATGGCAACTTAGATGGCATCCGTAGGGCGATGCAAGCGATGGCCAAAAAGACAAAATTTAATTCAAATATGGAAACTGCGCATATCTTCTTAGATGAAAACCATGAGTACTTTAGGGTGCATTTTGGAGAATTTTTTGAAGACTTAGTTGCTCATTCCAAAACAACTCTGTTAGAGTTAAAAAACACATGATTACCTGTAAACCAAAAACAAATACATACGTTGCACTTGGCTCAGTTTTAGGCTTGTTAATCATTGGATTGATTGCTACACTTGCCCATTTCGCCAACGTGGGCACCTTTGGCTTATGGTTTTATTTAATCAGTACATCTTTACTGACGATCGTTATCTTATTGCTTATGGTAAAAATGATGGCTGGATATAAATTTATCAGTGCAGGTAAAGAAAAGATCACCCTTCGATTTCCACTTCGAAAAGCAACCAAAATCTACAATCTCGATCAGGTCAGTGTTTGGGAAGAGGAAAAGGTAGTCGCCAATAAAAAAGAGTTTAAGCAGCTTACAATTGTATTTGATGATCAAACTTCGTTTTCTATTAGCAATCACGAGCACGATAATTATCAAGACATGATTGGCTATTTCCAAAAGAAAATAGCTAGAAAAAACATTTCAAACATGGTCAAAACTGGAAGGCCAAAGAAGAAGTAAGAGCAAAATTAGATTGCTTGGGATCTACGCCACGATAGAAAAAAGTCCCACTGTTTGCCCAAAACTGTCTTCCTTCTACCCTCCAAACTATTTTTTCTGAAAGTGGGAAATCTACATTTACAGAATAGCCAGATAGTTTGAAAGGGTCTTCTAATATCACTGCCCTTGAATCAGAATAATATTCTGAACGAATGGCCGCTGTATACTTCTCAAAGATGGATGTTTTGAAGGAGGCAGTTACTCCCCACCAATGTGCATTGGGAGCCATTGCCAATTGTTGGAATCCATAATCAAAGCCAACCGTATAACCCCATGTTGATAGTTCGTGCTGAATATAGAAATTATTGAAAAAACGCATTTCACGGAGAAATGAAACACTTTCATTCCCCAAATAATTCGCATAGTTAATGATCATTCCTTTGACAGGCGAGTGATTAATCCCAAGGCCAAGACCTATCCCTTGTTGATTTTCTATTCGCTGTACATTCTGCCACCCATTGCTTGCCCAAAAAGTAAAAGACGTATGCTCTTTCCATTGATATGTCAAACGAGCACCTGTCAAAAAGTAAGGTGAGTTTTCCGCCATCAAACTCCTACTCAAATGCCAGCCCACTGTACCTATCCAACTTTCAAAACCTATATGAGATGGCATAATCCCCACATCAATCCAAAGCCCTTCTGAGATTTGTACTCCAATAGATGCCTCATTGACTAATTGGGCCCAAGCTGGCTCTTCTGCTAAATTCTGCTGAGCATAGGTTCCTGCCATCAAAGCGAATGAACTCCTGAACTTTTCTTGGGTGTAAGAAGCTTTTATCAAGGCTAAATTGACGCTAAACTCATTATGCCTATTGAAATTATATAAGAACTCAGGTCGTTGATGATTAGTAGGCTTATTAAAGTCATAGCTGTAGTATGTCTCTAGATATCCGGACAATTCCCAACCGGAAAAATCTTTGACCTGAGCCAATAATGGCCCATTTAAAAGTAGGCAACATATTATCAACCGAAATTTCATGTAGCTAATGTGAAGGGGGAAAAATAAAGCCAGCTTTCGCTGGCTTTATTTTATTTTCTTGTTCTAAAATGCTTATCGTATAGCTCTACGCTTTCTTGAATAATTTTAAAGGCCTCTTCTTTTCCTAAGAAGTCTTCCACTTTTACTTCCTTATTTTCAAGTTTCTTGTAATCTTCAAAAAACCTATGGACTTCCTTCATTAAGTGAGGAGGCAATTCATCAATATCATTGATATAGTTTACAGACTGATCACCAGCAGCTACAGCGATGATTTTATCATCTGCTTCACCACCATCGACCATTCTCATAACACCGATAACTTTAGCTTTTACCAAAGTCATGGATGGAATATCAATTTGAGAGATAATTAAGATATCCAATGGATCATGATCTTCACAATATGTTTGTGGAATAAAACCATAGTTAGCAGGATAATGGACAGCCGAAAAAAGAACCCTATCCAAGAGTAACATGCCTGTCTTTTTATCCAATTCGTACTTTCCCTTGCTTCCCTTGGGGATTTCAATAACTCCTGTCACATACTCTGGAGCTTCTTTTCCTAATTGCACATCGTGCCATGGATTGATCATAGTTAAAAACTTTTGATTAAAACAATATTTGATTTCAAAATTACAGTCAAAAAGTCTTTAAAAAAATGAATTCTATCTTTAATTTATCAACAGCGATCATTGAATCCTTAATCTTTGGTCTGCTCCATACTCGGAAGTCTTACAATAACCTTAGTCCCCACTTGCGCTTCAGAGACAAGCTTGATCTCTCCTCCCATCTGTGTCACAGACTCCTTGACCATATAAAGCCCTAATCCAGAACCCGCATTTTTTTTGGAAGCCCGTTGAAATAAATTAAAAATCCCCGGCTGTAAGTCTCTCTCTATGCCGCTTCCGTTATCTTCAACCGAAATAATTGCGCATTCATCAATGACTTGAATTTCTATTTTTATCCATGGATTATCTTTCAACTCTTTGTGAAAGTTATAGGCATTGGAAAAAAGATTATTCAAAATAACACGAACCTTAGCGTCATCAGAGAAAAATTCTCTCTGTTGCTCAATAACACTCAAAATATTAAATCCGGTCAAATCCCACTTTTCACGATAAGCACTGACTTGTTGCTCTACTATTGTTTTAAAATCAATGTTTGTTATTTGATTTTCCATTTTTGTAGAGCGATAAAAATCAAGCATTTTGTAAATAAAATCATCAAGCTTGGTGGTTGCTGAATCAATCATCTCAAAATATTCTAAGATAATAGGCTCATCAACCTCCATTTGCGCAAGTTTAGATACTCCTGAAATGCTCATCAAAGGACCTCTCAATTCATGAGATAAAGAATATACAAACTGATTCATTTCTATTTGTATTTTTTCTAACCTCTCAGTTTTCTCCTTTAATTCTTGGCGGGTTCTATAAATTTCGGCTGCATTGACGATGGCATTTTTAATTTGATCCAAATTCCAAGGCTTATCTATAAACCTGTAAACCTCCCCTTTATTTATAGCATCAATGACCGAAACAATATCTGAATAGCCCGTCAATAAAATGCGAATGGGATCAGGATTAATTTTTGTTAGTTGCTCAAAAAATTCTACTCCGGTAAGTCCTGGCATCCGCTGATCTGCTACCACAACTTGGAATTCCTGCGAAGTCACAAGTTCTAGACCCTCAGCTGCATCTAGCGCTGTAGTGATATCAAAGAACTTCCTTAAACTTGCTCGAAAAGAGGTTAAATTATTAGCCTCATCATCTATATATAAAACTCTAATTGTTTCCGTCATGTGCTAGGGTATTTTGAAGGATTGGAAGCCTTATTTTGAATATTGTCCCCTGGGTAAGGACAGAATTTACTTCCAAAAACCCCTTATGATTCTCGATAATGGTGTAAACAATTGATAAACCTAAACCCGTACCTTTTCCTACTCCTTTGGTAGTAAAAAAAGGTTCGAAAATACGCTGTTTGATTGATTCTGGAATACCAGGACCATTATCTTCTATTTCAATTTCTACAAAGTTATTTAGATTTTTGGTTCTGATGGTAATTTTTGGAGACTCTTTTTGTTGTTCATTCTCCAACAACGCCTGAATAGCATTGGTCAGAATATTCATAAATACCTGATTGATCTTACCTGCAAGGCATTCCACCAAAGGTATGGTATCATAGGATTTTATAACGCTGATTTTACCATTCATACTACTGCTGAGCAAAATCAATGTACTGTCTAGCCCATCATGCAAATTGACTTTTTTAACATCTTGCTCATCTACCCGAGAAAATAGCTTTAATCCTTTTACAATTTCAACCGTACGTTTGGCACCATCTTCCATCCCATGCAACAACTGATCAATTTCTTCTACTAAATAATCAAGTTCCAATTCTTCCTCTAGGGATTTCAACTCTTTCAATGTAGCTTGATTAAACTCATGTAGACCCTTTTCTTTATAGGCCCTCAAGATTTCTAAAATATCGCCTATATCCCTTTTAAGAGGAGAGACATTGGAACTCACAAAGTTGATTGGATTATTAATTTCATGGGCAATGCCTGCCGTCAACTGACCTAATGAAGCCATTTTCTCCTGCTCTACCAACTGGGTTTGTGTACTCTGAAGGTTATGCAAAGTATCTTCCAGCTCAATGGTACGCTGCTTTACCTTTTCCTCCAAAAATTCATTCTGTCTTGTGATAAGCGTCTCATTTCTTTTCATAAAGGCAAGTTTTTCTTGCTGTTCAGACTCTTTCTCTTTTTTAAGAATATTGATTTTATCTGCTAAGGCAAATGAAATCAAGACAACCTCCAAGCCCGAACCAAATGGCATGATGTAGGCAGAAAACTTTGTAAATGGAATAATTCCCATTTCTGAGAAGACAAAAATAAATATACCAACCATGAATACTGACCAAGCTATCAGATACAAGCGTGCAGGACCATAGCCTTTTTTCAAGATTCTAAAAGCAACTAAAAACACATACATAACCACTATTGACTGTGTCACCAGTAACACTTGATAACTTAAGGTAATGGATATGAAAAATGCATTAGCCAAAATAAACGCATATACAAAATAGATAAAGTAAAACCCTTTATTCAACGTAGGAACAAAATGTCGAGCATTCAAGAACACTTTTAAAAACCAGATCCCTACAATGCTGACAAGGGATGAGAAAATCACAATGGATCGTTGATTCATCCAAACCCAATTAGGCCATAGCAGTTCCTGTGTATATCCCAAAATCGACGATTGGGCAAACCAAACAGCTAAAAGATGCAGGACATAAACCAAATAAGTGATATCCCTGACCGAAGAATAGAGGAAGACATTGTAAAAAAATAGACCGACAATAACCCCCGTAAATATCCCGAATAAAACATTTTCAAAGTTCAACCGCTGATAGACCCCTAAAGTACTTGCGATGAAGGCTGATACTATCTTTTTGTCACTGCTCTGTACGCGTAGATAAATATATGCAACTGCTTCATCTGCAGGAGGCCGCAAAGAAAAAATCAGTTTATTGGATGGCAAAATCCTTGTAGAAAAATCAATAATTCTACCAGTCAATTGATTATCCACTACTTGATCATTCACTACTAGAAAATAATCTACCACATCCAACGAACTATTATTCAAAACCAAAAATTTATTTTCTGTGGTACTCCGCAAGTTTTCTACTTTAAATCGGAGCCAAACCGCAGCATTGCTAATTCCAAAGTTGGGATTTTCGGATTCAATTCGTTCAAATCCTTCCACTCGAATGACATCTTCAATGGTCAGACTTCTTTCTTTATCTATTAGATACTCATATTTTTTTACATTTTGCAAAGTCTCTCCAGCTTCCCATTGAAAGACCGGAGTCCCGAACATGCTCATCAGGATAAAAATAAAACCTATTATCATTTCCAATGCGGGTTAGCTATCCTTAAATCAAATTCAATTTCAACATCTCCTTTAGGTGTCTTTTCTAAAGTAATGCAATGTAAAGATTCCCTCAGCCTAAAAATAAAATCCCTTTCCGTTTTTTCAGCCTTGGACAGAAGGGATGGATCTTTTAAAACAATGGCAGTAGCTACCAGATCGAGTTTCGGATAAAAAAAAGCTCCTTGGTTGCCTATAGTGGTTTCTATTTCAAATCCTTTTTGAAGAGAAGGTGGCAGAGTGTATTCAGAAACTAAGGCAAGTAAAGAATGTAATCCTAATTGGGTAGCAATAGCAATCCCAGTACGAATAAGATACACTGCTCCAATTGAATAGCCCGAAATACTCTTAGAATTCCAAAGACCGGCTACTTCAGCCGTTCCGGTAAATGCATATGATCTCACCAAATCAAACACCTGCTCATCCACCTGTGATATTGCTGTTTCCATAGGCAAAGGATAATCATGATGAGCAATATGCAAGCGTAGACCTGAAACAATTTCTCCAGTTTCTTGCAATTCAACAACCACTACATACACATATGGGTTGTACATCCAGTCGTCTTTAGCAGATGTCACTTTTGTTACACCGTATTGTCGTAAAACATGGAGGTGGCCCTCAGCAAATTCAATGCATGCCGCAGGTTCATCAATCGCTCGAAAAGCCCTAAACCTAAACATGCTTAGCAATTCTAAGGGTTTCTTTGACAGGTCTTCGGTAAGATTTCACTACATCACCATTCGTGATATTTAATCTAAACATAAATAATGCCTCTCCGTCTTTCAATTCCAATAGCTCTTTGAAACTTTTATAACTGGATTCAATCAGACTGCCCTCAAATTCAGAAAAATCTGACTGTCCACCTTTGAAATATCTATGGAACATAAATAAAGAAGCAGTAACTGGTTGAAAACTGACCCCCAGCTTGTTTGCAATTACCCACAGTCGCTGAATAATTGCACCACCAGACAAATAGGTCTTGGGGTTGAAATCTTTTGCAGTCAATACCATAATAGTTGAGGCTGACTTAAAAGTATCATCGGAAATTTTAGTAAAACCTTGTCCTAATTTGAATTTTCTTATCACGTCCATAGCCTGCTTATTACTGATTATTTTCAACAAAGCCCTTTCAGCTGCGCCGAAATCAAAAGTAGCTATATCTATCCCATCTTTGGTCGCGAGAGCCTCCTCGGGTGTCCATCGAATCTCTTCAACAAAATCTTTATATCCTTGCTTATTAAGCATGCGAACCCAATCCATACAGCCATTAATTTCTGCAAGTGCATCAATACTTGTTGAATGATCAAATACTTTTAATTGAAATTCTGTACCAGACACTACCGCTTTTATTTGATCAAGTTGTAACTCTGTAAGTGGTACTCTTGAGTGGTTGAGACGATCCGTAATTCTTTGAGGTACAAAAGAGTATAAAGAATCTTTCGACAATTGGATACTAGGATCCCCTTTCGATATGAAATAGATAGAAGCAATTTCTTTCGCTCCAAACTCTTCTACATGTTCACAAATTTCAATCTTTATGCCATGATGGGCAGACCAAATCCGAATATTTTCAAGAGCTGCTCCAAAAGCCATCAAAGAACCGGTTCCTTTGAAGTCAAGCAAGGATTCACTTCTCACCTGGTCATGCAATAAATGAAGCACACCGCGTTCGTCAAAAAACCAAGACCATGGCTGAATATTCCCTCCTGAAGGTGCCAGATTAGCAAATTCAACCATTTCTTCCAACTCCTGATTTGATAAGCGATAGGAGGAGCTGAGATGATTAGTAAGTTTAATGGTACTTTCGACTTGCTGATTGATGCTTTTTTTAGTTTGATGCTTTGCGTCAGAGGTATCTCCAAGGCCAAGTAGCTCATCAAAATCTACATAATATCTACCGGAAGCTAATGGTTGTCCCAACAGCAACTTTCTACTAGCATGTGCTCCCAAAGCTCCTCCCAGAAAAACGGAAGTTGCCAACTGTGGCCATGAAGTAATACTCTGATTTACTTCGAGTAAAGATGCCTTCATCCGGGTAGAAAGCGTTTCCAAACCTGTAATCTTAAGTACTACTGGGATTTTTTCTTTCATCGGAAGATTTTTCAAACTCCTAGAATCTAATCCTTCCACCATTCCATGAAAGATTTCCCGAGTAGGATCGCAATCAAAGCGCTCAACATCCAACATACCTCGATCGGATGTATCCATTAATACTGGAATACGATAATTGCGGGCACTTTCTCTCATCATCAACTTCATATCCAAACTATCGCATTCATCAATCAAAAGATCCAAGGCTCCTCCTTTAAGTAAAAAATCATCCATATTTTTTTCCGTAAGTCCCTCTTCGTAAACAGTAACTTTAAGGTATGGGTCGATTTCTGCAATTTCTCTTTTAACTATACAGGTTTTCTTTTCACCTAAATAATGTACCCCTGAACGAAGCCTATTCAAGTTACTCAACTCCAAACTATCAAAATCAGCGATCCTCAACTCTCCAAAACTACGTTCCAAAGCTAATGCAATAGCAACACTCTGACCTACGGACAGCCCAACTACACCAATTTTCTTTTGAGAGAGCTCAGCTTGCTCTTCTGCTGTAATTTTATATTTGTTACGAACGGTCCTAACTTCAGCAAAATCCTCTTCGGGTAATATGTGAACCAATATATTTCTCCAAGGATAATAAACCCAACTACCGTAAAAATCCCCACCCCTTTCAGTCAAGAACTCCCTCGCTAATTCATCCATTTCCAAGGGTTTAATTTGTTTGGTGGGATTTTTAAGCTTTATTAAGTCTTTGATTTGGGATAAAATAGGATCATGAATCCGTACCAATGAATTGTTTTTTAACAGTGAAAAATATGTTAAATCATCTTTTTCCTGTAATTTTAGAACTATATGGCACGTATTTTCTATTTTAGTTGAATATTCCTTTACTAGCATGGTATAATTTTCGATGGGTGAGGCGAATAGTAAATTTACATGAAGTGATGTAAATTTATTTGTTAACAATTAAAATAATTTATCGGTTTTACTAAAATGAATTAAAATACAGTTTTAACTAGCTGATTTTGATTAAAATCACAAAAAAGATTTCGTTAACTGTTAAAAATCTTTATGACTGCTCCTGAAAAAATATCGATTCTTTATGTAGATGATGAGATGCACAATCTTCAGGCTTTCAAGGCTACATTTAGAAGGGATTTTAAAATCCATTTGGCTAACTCCGCTGATGAAGGAAGGTCTGTTTTGAAGAACGAATCCATAGATATCATCATCACCGATCAACGCATGCCCAATGAAGTAGGGGTTGAATTTTTAGCTTCCGTCATCCCTTCACATCCCGACCCCATTAGGATTTTACTCACAGGATATACAGATATCCAAGCTGTAATCGATGCTATCAACAAAGGACAAGTCTACCATTACCTAACCAAACCTTGGGATGAAGATTATATGAGAACTGTCATCAAAAATGCATTTGAGGTATATTCCCTTCGAAAAGAAAATAAAAAACTCACCGAAGATTTGCTTCGTGCCAATGAGCAGTTAGAATTTTTACTGCGCCAAAACCTATTATCTTAAAAGCGAGCAGCCAACAAGAGTTGTAGTTCCTTATGCGTCATACCGAATTTTCTGGCTAAATGAGCATTTGTCAAGCTTCCACGGTAGGTGTATACACCTTTCATAAACCATTTGTAATTAAATACCATTTCCTCTGCACCTCCCAAATCTGCCATTTGAAGAATAATCGGTGTAAAAATATTACTCAGTGAAAATGACGCTGTACGAGCAACTCTTGAAGCTATATTCGGTACACAATAGTGAATTACATCGTGTTTGACATAGACAGGATTATCATGAGATGTCATTGAAGCCGTTTCTACGCAGCCCCCTTGATCGATGCTGACGTCAATAATTATGCTACCTGGATTCATCCCTGCCACCATTTCCTCCGTAATGACAATCATATTTCTACCCTTTTCTGCACGAAGAGCTCCAATGACTACATCAGCACTCTTTAACTCCTCAGCTAGGGTATAGTTATCAATAGTAGAAGTATAGATTTGTTGCCCTAGCAATTGCTTGATTCTTCTGAGCTTGTATAGATGGTTATCAAATACTTTTATATTAGCTCCCAATCCCAAGCCCGTTCTAGCCGCATATTCTGCTACTGTACCAGCACCAATAATCACTACCTTGGTGGGTGGCACTCCGGTAATGCCTCCAAGCAAAAGTCCCTTTCCTGCACTTACAGAACTCAAATACTCTGCTGCTATAAGCATTACTGTAGAACCAGCAATCTCACTCATGGCGCGCACTACTGGCATTCCTCCAACCTTATCTTCTAAATTTTCAAAAGCGACTGCGGTTATTTTTTTTGCATTTAGTGCATGGATGAAAGAAGCCTCCTGCTTTCCTAGCTGTAACGCAGAAATCAAACATGACCCCACGCGCATGTAGTCTATTTCCTCCTCGGAAGGAGGCTCTACTTTAAGGACAACCTCTGCATCAAAAACTTCTTTGGGAGAATAGACAACTTTAGCGCCTGCATCAGAATAATCCTTGTCAGTGAATTTAGAATCATTGCCAGCACCCGATTCCACGAGTACTTGTTGACCATTATTGATCAGTAAGGCAACTGCATCTGGTGTTAAAACTACTCGTTTTTCTTGTGCAGATCTTTCGAGCGGAATACCGATAACCAATGAATTATTTCGAGTTTTAACCTTTGCTTTGGCTTCCTGTGTAAATACAGCTGTATCTGATATCTCAACCATGTTTTTGTCCCTTGATGACTCGGTTTAAGTGGATTTCCCGTTTCCCTGCACTATCCACTGACAGCTCGATCAACACAAAATCCTCTGGCAAATAATGTGGAATTTTCTCTGCCCATTCTAACCAACAATAATTTCCGCTGTAAAAATACTCATCTATACCGATATCCAATACTTCTTCCTCCTCATTAATCCTATAAAAATCAAAATGATAAAAAACCGCACCCTCCTCATTGCCATACTCATTGACTAAACCAAAGGTAGGACTTGACACATTATCAAGCACTCCAAAGAGCCTTGCAATTGCTTTAATCAACGTTGTTTTACCAGCTCCCATAGGCCCTTTAAACACCCAAACAGGCATGTCTTCCGCGTACAGTTTTACCTGTCGAGCGACCTCTTCTAGTGCTGACAACTCGTAAGTATCAATGCGATTCAATTCCAAATTAATTTATCTTAGGTTTTAAATGGGCCAAAGGAATAATCATCTCCTCTAAGGATACCCCCCCATGCTGGAAGGTATCTTTATAAAAGTTGACGTAGTAATTGTAATTATTTGGATATGCAAAGAAATAATCTTCTACTGCAAAAACATAGCTTGTGGACACATTAAAACGTGGAAGTTTGGCATCTTCTGGCTTGTTGATCTCAAATACCTTACCGCTTTCAAAATTTAAATTTTTCCCCTGCTTATACCTTAAATTCGTAGTAATAGTTTTATCCCCGATGATTTTGTAGGGCTTGTTGACTCTTTTTGTGCCATGATCGGTTGTTACAATGACTTCTGCTTTAGCATCGTTGATCTTTTTAAACATTTCGAATAAGGTTGAATGCTCAAACCAACTTCTCGTGAGCGAACGGTAAGCCGATTCATTAGGGGCCAACTCGCGGATCATTTTCATATCCGTGCGTGCGTGAGACATCATATCCACAAAGTTATAGACCAATACATTCAAATCATTATGTAAAAAATTATTAAAGTGCTCTAAGGCATTTTTCCCTTGGTAGGCTTGCAGAATCTTGGTGTAGCTAAATCTAATATTAAGCCTATTCTTGTGGAGATTTTCGGCCAAAAATTCCTCTTCATTATTGTTTTTCCCTTCATCGGTATCCTCTCCTTCCCACAGATCCGGATGGAATCGAGCCATCTCAGATGGCATCATACCACTGAACAAAGAATTTCTTGCATAGGCCGTAGTCGTAGGAAGAATACTGAAATAAGAAGTCTCTTCTTTAATCGTGAAATACTCCGTAATCAAGGGTTTTAGTATTTCCCATTGATCCAATCGAAGATTGTCAATTACAATGAAAAATAAAGGTTTACCTTCTTGCAAGTGAGGAAACACTTTTTCTTTCATAACTCTGGGACTAAGCAAAGGTTTATCGATTTTCGGATCATTCAACCAGTCCAAATAATTGGTTTTGATAAACTTAGCAAAGGAACCATTGGCCTCTATCTTTTGAGTATCCAGTACATCCTGCATACTTTTATTTTCAGTTTCATCAATCTCCAATTCCCAATAAGTCAGTCTCTTATAAACATCCATCCATTCTTTATGGGTGGAGGCATCATTGCAAGCCATGCTAATATTCATGAAATCCTGTCGGTAGGATAGATTGGTTTTCTCCGTAATCAGCTGTTTGTTTTGAAGAATTTTCTTGACCGAAAGAAGGATTTGATTTGGATTAATAGGTTTGATAAGGTAGTCTGCGATCTTTCCTCCGATCGCATCATCCATGATATGCTCTTCCTCACTTTTGGTAATCATTACTACCGGTATATGAGGTTTGATCATTTTGATGTGCTGCAATGTTTCCAAGCCGGTCATACCTGGCATCATTTCATCCAAAAATATTACATCAAATGATTGCAACTCTACTTCATCGATCGCATCTACACCCGAATTAACTGTCACAATTTCATAACCCCTTTGTTGAAGAAACAAAATATGAGGTTTCAGGAGATCTATTTCGTCATCTGCCCAAAGGATTTTAAATTTTTGCATAAAATTCGGTTTAATTCTTTTAAAATTATAATTACTTTTGGAATCAATCAAATGTCAGCGACATTGAAAAGCAGAAAGATTCTTAATGACCCTGTGTATGGGTTTATTACCATCCCCAGTGAGTTGATTTTTTCTATCATAGATCATCCCTTCTTTCAAAGGTTACGTCGGATCAGGCAATTAGGTTTGACAGACTTTGTATACCCAGGAGCACTGCATACCCGATTTCACCATGCCTTGGGCGCCATGCACTTGATGAGTATCACGCTGGAAAATCTACGGTACAAAGGTCATGAAATTTCGGAAGAAGAGTTTGAGGCTGCCCTCATTGCCATTCTCTTACACGACATTGGGCATGGACCCTTTTCACATGCTTTGGAATACAGTCTACTCAAAAACATTCCTCATGAGCGATTATCAATATTGATCATGGAAGAGTTGAATAGGCAATTCCACGGAAAGCTCAATTTAGCTCTTAAAATTTTCAATAATCAGTATGAACGGAAATTTTTCCATCAATTAGTTTCTTCTCAACTGGATATCGACCGCCTTGACTACTTACAACGAGATTGCTTTTTTACGGGTGTTTCGGAAGGAACCATCGGTGCAGATCGCATCATCAAGATGATGGATATCAAAAACGATCAACTGGTAGTAGAAGAGAAAGGACTTTACAGTATTGAGAATTTTCTATCCGCTAGGAGGCTGATGTATTGGCAGGTATATCTTCACAAGACAACAGTCAGTGCCGAGAAAATGCTCATCAACCTTGTATTGAGAGCAAAATATGTGCAACAAAACCGGGGAAATCTTCGGGCTACGGATGAATTGATTCATTTTCTATCCCATGATTTTACTTTAAAGGATTTTGAACATTCTACGGAATTATTAAAGCTGTTTTTATCTTTGGATGATTTTGATATTTGGGGAGGCATCAAGTTGTGGAAAAATGAGAGTGATTACATTTTAAAAAGTATTTCGAAGATGTTTCTAGAGCGGAAGCTATTTAAAATAAATCTCAGAAATGAAGAATACCTCCCCGAAGAAATTGAAGAAGCGGGTACAAAAACAATGAAAAAGTTAGGAATCGAAGTATCTGACCTTCCATACTTTTTCACATATGGGAGTATCAGCAATAATGCCTACTTAACGAAAGAAAAAATCCATATTTTGACTAAAAGGGGAGAAATATTGGATGTTGCCCAAGCAGCAGACCTGCCAAATATCAAAGCAATGAGTAAAATAGTAACGAAACATTATATATGTCAGGCTAAAAGTTTAAATTTGTAGTCTTTAAATACAAAAAATGGAATTTACACTTGATCAGATAGCCGCCATCTTAAGTGGAACAATTGAAGGAGATAGTTCGGCAACGGTAAGCCGTTTAGACAAAATTCAGGAAGGAAAGCCAGGAGGCATTAGTTTCTTGTCCAATGAAAAGTATGAATCATTTCTATACGAAACAAAAGCCACAGCCGTTATTGTTTCAGATACATTAACCCTTCAAAAACCCGTCAAGTGTCATCTCATTCGTGTTAAAAACCCTTACATAGGATTTACCCAATTGCTGGAAGCCTACAGCCAATTGACCAAACAGAGCAAGGTCGGTGTAGAGGATCCTTCTTATATGGATGCCAGCGCCTCCATGGACGAAGGTGGCTACAGGGGAGCATTTTCTTACATTGGAAAAAATTGTAGCATAGGTAAACATGTGAAAATTCATCCACAAGCATACGTGGGAGACAATTGTGTCATTGGTGACTATACGATCATTCACCCGGGGGTAAAAGTATATTATGACACAAAAATAGGTGCCCATTGTGAAATTCATCCTGGCGCGGTTATTGGTTCAGATGGTTTCGGATTTGCGCCTCAAGAAGACGGCTCCTACAAAACCATCCCCCAGATCGGGAATGTAATCATCGAAGATCATGTGAGTATCGGTGCCAACTCCACCATTGACCGAGCGACAATGGGTTCAACTCATATCAAAAGTGGTGTGAAAATTGATAATTTAGTGCAAATTGCCCACAATGTTGTAGTGGGTGAACATACTGTAATAGCTTCTCAATCGGGAATTTCAGGTTCTGCCGAAATCGGCAAAAACTGCGTAATTGCTGGTCAAGTTGGCGTGGTAGGCCATATTAAAATTGCTGATAACACAACGGTAGGGGCTAAAACAGGCATCAGTAAAAATGTTACAAAGAAGGGGCAGACTCTTTTTGGATTTATTTCCATGGACCTAAAAGATTTCCTAAAATCTTACGCGATTTTCAGAAATCTCCCTCAACTCCAACAAAGAGTTAAGGAACTGGAAAAAAAAGACTAAATTTGCAACCTTAAATCTGTAAAAAGCAACCATGAGGGTTAAACAGCATACTATTCAAAAGCAAGTAACAGTCAGTGGTGTAGGATTACACACGGGAGTCATGTCCAATATGACATTCTTACCAGCACCTCCCAACCATGGGTACAAATTCCAGCGCATTGACCTGGAAGGCAGCCCGATAATTGATGCAGATGTAGACAATGTAGTGGATGTTTCCCGTGGTACTACGCTAGAGCAGAGTGGCGCCCGTGTATTTACCGTTGAGCACGTTTTAGCAGCCTTAGTTGGTTTAGAAATAGATAACGTACTGATCCAATTGGACGGCCCAGAACCTCCTATCATGGATGGCTCTTCCATACAGTTTATTGAAGTATTGGAAGCAGCGGGAATTCAAGAGCAAAATGCTCTTCGTAGATTTTTTGAAGTTCCTGAAAGTATCTCCTACAGAGACCCTGCACGCGAAGTGGAACTAGCAGCTCTTCCTTTGGATGATTACCGGGTGACCGTGATGGTAGATTACAATTCTCCAGTCTTAGGCAGTCAGCATGCTTCTATTACCAATATCAATCAGTTCAAAGCAGAAATTGCATCTTGTAGAACATTCTGCTTTTTACACGAGCTTGAGATGCTCTACAATCAAAACCTGATCAAAGGTGGAGATTTAAACAATGCCATTGTTGTAGTAGACCGCGTCGTAGAAGATGCAGAATTGGAACATTTAGCAAAAATGTTCAATAAAAAGAAAGTAGAAGTTCGAAAAGAGGGAATCCTTAACAACGTGGACTTGCGCTATAAAAATGAACCTGCTAGACACAAATTGCTAGATGTGGTAGGTGATTTAGCATTGGTTGGAAGGCCTTTGAAAGCGCAAATTTTGGCAGCAAGACCAGGTCATGCAGCCAATGTAGCTTTTGCAAAAAAATTAAAAAGGGCATGGGAAAAAATAGGGCCTAACCATATCCCACATTATGACCCAAAGCTTCCTCCTGTGATGGATATCAATCAGATAAGTAATATCTTACCTCACCGATATCCTTTTCAATTGTTAGACAAAATCATCTACTTAGATGAAACTACCGTAGCAGGAGTCAAAAATGTAACGATTAACGAACCCTTCTTCATGGGTCATTTTCCTGCAAATCCTGTAATGCCGGGTGTATTGCAAGTGGAAGCAATGGCACAAACAGGAGGTATATTAGTTTTAAGTACTGTAAACGACCCTGAAAATTATTGGACCTATTTCTTGGGAATTGAAAATTGCAAGTTCCGAAAAATGGTCCTACCAGGAGATACCCTTATATTTAAATGTGAACTTTTGGCCCCTATCCGCCGTGGCATCGCTAAGATGAAAGGAGAGGCTTATGTGGGCAATACCCTTGTTTGTGAAGCTACCATGACAGCCAGTATTGTAAGAAAAGAATCATGATCAGCAATCTTTCCCATATTGATCCACTAGCCAGCATCGGAGACGGAGTTCATATAGATCCCTTCACGATGATCCATGAAGACGTAATTATCGGTGAAGGTACTTGGATAGGATCCAATGTTACAATTTATCCCGGTGCTAGGATTGGTAAAAACTGTAAGATATTTCCGGGCGCGGTAATTTCAGCAATTCCACAAGACCTTAAATTTCAGGGAGAATCCACTACCGTAGAGATTGGAGATCATACCACCATACGTGAATGTGTCACCATCAGTCGCGGGACGATCGAAAAAAGAACAACAAAAGTAGGCAGCAACTGCCTATTGATGGCCTATGTACATATTGCCCACGACTGTATCGTGGGAAATAATGTTATCATTGCCAATTCAGTTCAAGTAGCAGGACATGTAACGATTGACGATTGGGCTATCGTAGGTGGTAGCAGTGCCATTCATCAGTTTGTTAAAGTCGGCATGCATAGCATGATTTCAGGTGGATCACTCGTGAGAAAAGATGTGCCTCCATTTACGAAAGCAGCAAGAGAACCACTCAGCTATGCCGGTGTAAACAGTTTAGGTTTACGAAGAAGAGGTTTTTCTTCCGAAAGTATTAGCCATATCCAAGAAGTCTATCGCTATTTGTTTTTAAATAGTCTCAACAATAGCCGAGCCCTCGAAGAGATTGAAATCAATTTACCAGCCACCAAAGAAAGGGATGAAATTATAAACTTTATTCGTTCTTCGGAAAGAGGCGTCATGAAAGGCTACATCAGCTAAGATGATTTCTATTCAGCTCGTCAATAGCTCCAAACGATTCCAGTTTGAATGGATCTTTAAAGATATTTCGCTGAATTTAGATGAAGCATCCGCATGGGCCATTACCGGCTCCAACGGATCAGGTAAATCCACTTTGCTCAAATGTATTTCAGGGCAACTGCCTTTGACAGATGGAAGTATTGAATATAGCCTGAATGAAAAAAAAATCCATGATACGGAAATTTATCAACATTTAGTTATCAGTGCACCTTATCTGGAACTACCCGAAGAATTCACGCTCAAAGAAGTTTTGAAATTTCATTTTAAATTCAAAAAAGCATATCAGAGTCTATCTATTGAGAAAATGATGGACATAATGTATCTCAGTGAACACAAAAATAAGGCTATCTCTCAATTTTCATCAGGAATGAAGCAACGCTTAAAATTGGGGCTTTGCTTTTTCTCAGATGTTCCCTTGATTCTTTTAGATGAACCAACTTCCAATTTGGATAAAAGAGGTTCCGATTGGTATTTGGATTTAGTAGAAGATTTTGGTGCAGGACGTAAAATCCTGGTTTGCTCCAACGAGCCAAAAGAGTATGGCTATTGTGAAAAAAAAATAGAAATAGAGCAGTATAAGATCCGCCCAAAACTTTGAAAATTCAAGTAAATCCTTTAGATTTCAACAATTATAGAGACGATAATCATGAAAAAAATCTTTTTTGCCTTCGCACTTCCTTTCTTAGCAGTGCTTTTATTGGGTGCATGTAGAGGTTCTGGTGAAACTCCTGAGCCACCCAAAACCCCCGAAGAGTTAGCAATCTTGGACTTGACTGGAGGCTCATCTCAAGTTTGGATAATTGCAGGTGGGGGTTCGGTTACCAGAGATGGACGTACAGAAACCAATTTGTATGCTAATTTGGAGCTCAATTTAGCAAGCTCTTCCAGCAGTAAAACCTATCAAACGAGTAATAGTAATAATCTTTTTGACTCCAATGGTACTTGGACTTTTGAAGGCGGTAATTTTGACCGAATCAGATTATCCGGAACAAGACCTGCAGCTGGCAGAGATATGACTTATACTAGGACAGGCAATAACCTCATCCTCAGGTTCACGATCCCCATGCCAACCGGCCGATCTAATGAACGCGTGGATGCTATTGCTGGGAGCTATATTTTTACGTTTGTCAGGAGACAATAAAGGGAAATACAGAGCTAATCCCTGTGTATATTGACCAATAAAAATGCTTTAAAAACACGGGATTATTCATTCTCATTCATACTATCCGAAGGAGAAGGGAAGGTTATAAAAGCCGTTTCCCTTCTAACTTTATAATAGGCAGTTGACAAGTGGAAGAATATACTCATTCTCTTACTTGATTGGCAATAGGTACATTGTAACTTATAGCTTTTCCTGCAATGATGCTATACTCCCTCGTTTCAGTACTTCATTGTTTATCACAACCACAGGAGCGGATTTGCAAAAATCCATACATTTGGTTTTGATGATTTTAAACTTTCCTTTATAATCCTCCGATCGGACTAGATCTTTGATATCTTTTTGGAGTTTTTTACACCCACCCTTTTTACAATCCGAACCATTGCAAACAAAAATAAACCTTCTGTAGGTTGCCATAAAATTTGAGCGTTTAAACTTTCAATGTGACCAATGTGACACCTGAGCCTCCTCTGTCGGCATGTTCATCTTCCATCCTACCCACATACGGCATTGTGCGAAGTAAGTTTCGAGTGATTTCGCGTAAAATCCCATCTCCTTTCCCATGAACAATACGTAAATCCTTCACGCCTAGCATATATCCATCATCCATGAAACTCTGAACTAACGATAAAACTTCTTCACCTCTTTTTCCTCTCAAATCCAAATTCGGGGAAAAATCCAGCATTTTAGCATTCGTATCGAAGCCTGTTCTGCGGGCGAAAGATTTTTTCTCTTTCTTCATTTCCGTATTGGAAATTTTCTCCAATCGATTCAATTTAACCGTAGATTTCAATTCCCCGATTAAGATATCAGCCTCTTTTTTCTTTAGCCCTAATACTTCGGCAATGGCTCCATTATCTTTCACCCGTACATAATCACCAACTTCAATTTCTCCTCCAATAACCTTTACTTGCTTTTCTACAGCTACAGGGACTTCTACCGGCTTGACTTCTTGCTTCAATACTTCCAGTTCTTGCCGGACAGCTTTCACTGCCTGTTTTTCAGCATTAGTTTCCTTAATGGTACGGATGGACTGCTCAATTTTTTGATTGACTTGATCTAATAAAGCTTTGGCTTCTGTTTTAGCTTGCTGAATGTACTGCTTTTTGTTAGTATCAATCGTTTCTTTCAGCTGATTGTATTCTTTCATCCGCTGTTCCAAGATTCGCTCGCGCTTTTGGTTTTCATGGACCAACTGCTCCAACTTAGTTTTTTCATTCTCAATCTTGGTCAGCATACGGTCATATTTGACACGTGTTTCCCCAATATGCTCTTTAGCATAGGCTAGAATTTCATTGGAAATACCAATTTTGGAAGCAATCTCCAAGGCGAAGGAACTTCCAGGTTTACCTATCTCCAATTGATACAGAGGTTCCAACTTATCTACGTCATAACGCATGGCACCATTGACTAGGCCTTGATTTTTTGCTGCCACTTCTTTTAGATTACCATAGTGGGTTGTAATCACTCCATAGGCCCCAGATTTATTCAACGATAACAAAATGCCTTCGGCGATAGCCCCCCCAAAAACAGGTTCGGTTCCAGTACCAAATTCATCGATAAAGACAATGGTCTTTTTGTTGGCCATTTGAGTAAAGTACTTCATACTCATCAAGTGTGAACTGTAGGTACTCAGGTCATTTTCAATATTTTGTTCATCCCCTATATCGATGAAAAAATTATCAAACATACACATCGTAGATTGCTCGTCCATAGGGACCAAAAGGCCGCACTGCAACATGTATTGCACCATGGCAACAGTCTTCAAGGTGACAGACTTACCTCCAGCATTGGGTCCTGAAATAACTAGAAGGCGTCTATTGTGATCCAACTCCAATCGTAAGGGCACTATTTTCTTCCCTTGCTCCTTCAAAGCAAATTCTAGTAAAGGATGGCGTGCATTGAACCAATTGAGTATTTTGGCTTTATCTAAAGTAGGCTTATGAGAACCTGTCTTAAGTGCAAACTTGGCCTTGGCACGAATGAAATCAATCAAGCCCAAAAAGGTCAAGCCTTTGCGTAGATCTGGGATCAAAGGACGGAGCTGATCGGTAAGTTTGGTTAAAATCTTTTGGATTTCCCGACGCTCCATGTATTCCAGATCTTTGAGCTCATTGTTGATATCCAGCACTTCGGCAGGCTCTAAGTAGACTGTCTGACCAGTTGCGGATTCATCATGAATAAAACCACTGATTTTTCTTTTATACTCAGCCAAAACAGGGATCACCATTCTCCCTCCACGAATCGTAATCGAAGCATCCTCGGGCGTCAAACCTTTAGCTCTTGCATCCCGATAGATGCGTTCCAAAACCTTGCGCAGCCTGCTTTCTTCATACAAAATCTGAGAGCGAATCATAGAAAGCTCTTTGGAGGCATTACTACGCATCTTGCCTTTTTCGTCGATCACCCGCTCGATCGCTTTCAAAAGGTCAGCGTTCATATGGACGAGTCCCAACAATTCGAATAATTGAGGATATTGCTCAGACCTTTCCAAGATAAAAGAAACACAAGAAAACAATGTCTGTAAGGAAAGCTTCAATTCATGGAATTCCTCTTCATAGAGAAAAGTACCTTCAATTTTGGCTTTATCCAAAAATGGATGAATATTGGTAAAATTTGAGGCTGGAAAAAAATCACCAGATTCTAATATTTGCTTGAATTCAGCCGTCTGTTCCAATAAGCGAGTAAGCAATTTAGTATCTTTAGTAAAAGACATTTTATCGACAAACTCTGTTCCGAGAGGGCCAGCACATTCTTCTTTGAGTAAATCACGAATTTTTGTGAAATTAATTTTCTCCTCCAGATTTTTGGGGTAAATCATCATGGGTTATTGATTGCCTACTTTTTCTTTGATGCTTAACGAGTCTATGATACGGGCATAGATTCGGTCCATTTGTTTGGCATCCCGTATGTAATATTCCAAACTGACCTTAAAAACAGAATCCTGCACTTGATGTTTAGCGAATACCTCTTTTTCTAACAAAGGATACAGCATACGGGAAGAATCGTAGTGGATAGGAAAGGTCGTCACGTAGCCTTCTGCCATATGAATATCCAGCAAGACATTGATCAATTGGTCTTCTGAAAGGATACCAGCAGGAGCACTGTTTTTACTACAACTGATTAAACACAGGAATACAAGGAAAGTAGCTATATATTTCACAATGCAAAATTAATGGAATTCGTGGCTTGAAGGAAGTTTTAGGCGGATATCTTGAAATTGTATAGGATCAAGCTGTCAGTATTTTTGTCAAAAAAGCAGTTGGATAACAAAGGGAACAGTTTTTGCCCTATATTTGCCAACCCATAACATGGGGCTGACCGGTTTTGACAGTAGGTGTAAGGACTGGGCTCGCATGCAGGCTGGAGTATGTACGGCCTTAAATCATTCATACGAACACAATTGGCGAAACTCGTTACGCCATGGCTGCCTAATCTAACCCTCCGGGGATAGATACTGCTTAAAGGGTTGAGTTACGAGAGTAATTCCCCAGCCACATCCCGCCTTCCGTTGTTTTGTCCGGGGGGATTTGGGGTGTCGATCAGACAGAGCTGCTTTCCGTGAGGCTACTAAACGGGACTAAGACTAGTGGCTAAGCTGTTGTCCGGTGTGTTACCCAGCAAACAACAGTCGAAAAACCAACAGGTAACTAAGCATGTAGACGGTACGGTGTTTCCCTATCTGGACGAGGGTTCGAATCCCTCCAGCTCCACAATTAAAAATCCCACTCTTCCCTCAAACTCTACGAGTTTTTTATTGGAGAGTGGTTTTTTTTTATCATAAACTTCTAATTTAAAAACATATTTCCCTGAACTGCTAAAATTTCTAAAACGCTTCTAAATTAGCTTGGTTTTTGTGATGGCAATTAAAAACTTAACACCTACCTATCCTGCATGAAGAAAACCCTCTTGCTGTCTGTCCTGACGGCTTGGACCACTTGGTCGGCGCTGGCTCAAAGTAGCCCTGATTCTGTCAAGATTTCCAGACTCCAACAGGAAATTGAAGTGCTCAAAAACATAAATGAGCGCTTACAGCAAAACTTGGAAATCAACAACATGGCGCTCAATGACCTCATCCAAGATAAAAATATCACAGATGAAACGCGCTGGATATCCTTGCGTTCGAGCATTATCCACTCTACTCAAATCTACAAAAAGCTGAGTGATGACATCATCAACCTTAAATCCTGCATGACTGACCAAGAATACCAAGGATTTATCAATTCATTAGGCAGTATGGAGGGTGGACCGCTAGGATTTTCCCTCGAAGAAGTGATCATCGAATCCGCTAAGTAAATTGGGATTTTTGAAACCAAAACCAAGATGGACCGATTTCTAGAAATCACCAACTGCATAGTGGCAAGCCCTCTCACCCAAGGTGTGCCATTTGTCTCTCAAGCCTTTTTTGCCTCCAATTCCCTGATAAATGTAGCTTACAGTTCTATGCTGAACGAGAAAAAACCGGATTTTCAAAAATTAGGGAAATTTGAAGGTGAATTGAATAAATACTTAGTCTACTTCTCGGCTCTTGATAAAGCCAATGCGCTGAATCAATCCTCCAACAATGATCGGATTGTATTATTAGAAAATCTCCAACTCGAACTTCTTGCAAAGTTAAAAAAGGATGCAACCAAACTCGGTTATACCACCCCAGACCGATTGACCTCTGAAACCCTCGATACCTATTTCAATCGCATCCTTGGAGGATTCTCTAAAGAATATGTAGAGGTATATCTCAACCAAATTGAACGGAAATACAGAACAGGCCCAGGAAAAGTTAACTATGCGGGTTTGATTCAACATGAGGTAGAGCTCAAAAACTACAGCAATCAAGTCAGTGGCACGGTTGAATTGGCCAAAAAATTCATTTTTTACTACGACAATTTCTTTGAGTTAGCCGACAACTACCACCAAAAAGTCTTAGAAGCCTTGGAGCTTGCGCACAAAAACAACATTATCCAAGCCAAAAAGAGCAATGGGGTAACAGAAACACCGATGCAACTCTATGAAAAAATCACTAAAAACCTCAAAGACAAAAAGATGGTGCGAGACAATGGAATCAAAGCCAGTATCAATATCGCCGATTTGAGAAATAAAATCGAAAAGGTAGATGAATTTAGGTTTTTATAAAAAAGGGTTGAAGCCTCGATAGCTTCAACCCTTTTTTTTTTAGCCTAAAATTTAATACATCCAACTACTCAAATCTGCTCCTCGGGGAGCGTCTCTTTTCATTATATCCAAGATTTTCGGTAAATAAAATGTATTGTAACGAAGTCTTGAAATGTAGAGAGGATGCTCATGGTCCCCATTCCAGCAATGTTCTGCCCTATCTCCATAATCCACTTCTCCTGCATAGTAAGGATTGGTGGTACTTTCAAGAAATTCTTCAACCAAATACACCGCATTGTTGAGATAGTAGTTGTCCATATCGCCGCAATAGATGTGAATTTTCCCTTTTAGTTTTTCTCCTAAGCCTTTTTCCCAATCACGTCTCAAAATATGGCCTAAATCATAGTTTTCTCTCCAATATGCTGCAACTTCTGGATTTATATCTCCAGTTACCTTATCCCAGAGTCGCGCTGGGTAACCATCTTCACCGACAGGAGAATAGGTGGCTTCCCAAATATCCCACTGCTGACCGCTTCTTCCTTTGGTTCCTAAAACCAATTCTCTGTGGTTCATCTCTTCCAAATTAGCACTTACATGGCCCAGATAATCTCTTTTTCCTGGCCGAGGAGTATTTTTCCAAGGACTATCCAAATAGTAAGCGTTTTTATCCTGATAAATATCCACTACCGTGTAGGCTTGAAAATCAATAGGATCAGGACAAGCTGCAAAACAAGCACCATACTCATCAGGGTATTTGATCATCACTGCCAAAGATTCCCAGCCACCTGTAGATCCCCCGTAAAGAAAACGACTCCAACCCTCTCCAATTCCTCGAAACATTTCTTCGATGTATGGAATCAGTTCGTAGGTAATCGCATCCCCATAGGGGCCTTGATTAGCTGAATTGACTGCATAGCTATCATCGTAATAAGGTGTGGGATGCTGAATTTCGATGACCAAATATCTGGGAAAATCAGGACTGATCCATTGCTGGTATTGATCATAGGCCTCTTGCTGCTGAAGAATATTGTATCCCTCGATCCCAAATCGAGCTGAGTAGTCTGGCTCTAAATTAGGATCTGGAGGGCTTTCTCTCCAGCCTCCAAATGTATAAGGAAAGTGCCCATGAAAAATCATCAATGGGTATCGTGCCTCTGTATGTTCCTCAAATCCATGAGGCAACAAGACATTCGCTCCTAGATACACATCTCTACCCCACCAATCACTCAGCATCTCACTTTTCATTTTCACATGTTTGATGTACTTGGTATCCACAGGATCTGGAATCGCTGGGATTTCCTGATCCAAAGTAATCCTTACTTTTCCTGCTTTTTGGATATTCACCGTCGCTGGAACATTGTAAAAATTACCTGGTTTACGGTTCCATTGCTGTCCCTCTCCCTTATCCGGTGGAAGCTTCAACACCCTACCGTCTTTCAGATAAAAGGTTTCATACCGATTGAGCAAAGCCTGAACTTGATACGTACCCTCAGGCACATCTTTCAAACTTCGGATAGGGTATCCAAATGCCTCCGCATCGATCATTATTGGCTTACCCGGCTCCCAGTTTTCAACATCTATTCCAAATGCTAACTGAGATTCAGGTCCATCCGAAATCTGAAATCGAGGCTCAGAAGCATCGTTGGTTGACAACATTAAAATCAAACGCCCATCTTGGGCTTGATCAATCAATGTTTCAGAAAGTGTAATTTCGAAGAGTGGTCCCTGTCCTCCCCTTGGTTGGCAGGAATAAATTACAAGAATCCAAATGATTACCCAGAGCTGCGATTGTTTCATGGTTTATCAGTTTACGATGGAGTTAACTATTTTTTTCTTGTTCCAAAGCCGACACAGCCCGAAGTGTTTTCAACATAGAGTCAGGTGTGACAGATATGGTATCAATCCCCTCTTCAATCAAGAATGCCGCAAAATCTGGGAAATCGGATGGACCTTGTCCGCAGATACCGACCTTTACTTTTTTGGATTTAGCCTTTTGAATCAGAATACGGATCATCATTTTCACTGCCTCGTTTCGCTCATCGTATAGATGTGCCACCAAACTGGAATCCCTATCCAAACCTAAGGTAAGTTGCGTCAAGTCATTTGAACCAATGGAAAAACCATCGATGTGCTCCGAAAACTCCTCCGCAAGCATTACATTGGATGGCAATTCTGCCATCAAAAATACCTTGAGCCCATTTTCCCCCCGAACTAAGCCGAATGAAGCCATGGTATCTAGGACCCGTTTCATCTCTGCGGGTGTTCGACAGAAAGGAATCATCACTATCACATTGTCCAATCCTGCTTCTTCCCGTACTTTTTTGATCGCTTGACACTCCAAACCAAACGCTTCTCTGAATGCATCTGAGTAATACCGGGCTGCACCTCTCCATCCGATCATGGGATTTTCCTCTTCGGGTTCAAAATACTTCCCCCCCAATAAATTCATGTACTCATTGGATTTGAAATCTGAAAACCGAACAATCACATCTTTCGGATAAAATGCTGCGGCAATCCTTCCAATTCCGTAGGACAACTTCTTGATAAAAAAATCACTCTCTGAATCAAAACCAGAGGTAATGTGCTCAATTTTTTTGGAAAGCACTTCATCCCCTACTTCTCTATGTTTCAAAAGCGCTAGTGGATGAACCTTGATATAATTGTTGATGATAAATTCTTCCCGGACCAAGCCCACGCCACTATTGGGTATTTTTGAAAACTTAAAAGCCATATCCGGAGAAGCAACATTCATCATCAATGGTGTTTGTGTAGTGGGAAGGTCCTTGAGGTTTGTTTGTATTTCTTCAAATTCGATCTGACCTTTATACACTTTACCCGTCTCTCCATCAGCACAAGAAACTGTAATTTCATCATCATCCTGCAAAACCAAGGATGCATTGCCTGTTCCCACGATGGCCGGTATACCCATTTCCCTCGCTACAATTGCTGCATGACAAGTTCTCCCACCTTTGTCTGTAACTATTGCCGAAGCCTTTTTCATAATGGGCTCCCAATCAGGATCTGTCATCTCTGTCACAAGTACGGAGCCTTCCTTAAAAGCTGCTTCATCCACACTTCCATCCCGTCCATCGAGAGAATACAACTTATGGACCTTCCCAAAACCAATCCCATCTCCCACAGCGATCCCTTCCATGATGAGCTTGGATGCTGACAGCTTTTCGTCAAAATGATATTCGACCAAAACGTCTTCTTCTCGCTGGGAATGTACCGTTTCGGGACGAGCCTGCACGATAAACAACTGTTTGGTCAATCCATCCACGGCCCATTCTACATCCATCGGCGTAGGAACACCTCGTTTCTCCGTGTAATAGTTTTCTATTTCAGCTACCCAGCGAGCCAACAGCAGGATTTGATCTTCATGGAGACAAAAATTATTGGCCAATTTCTGATCTACGGGTACCCGTTTTACCAATTCCGTAGGGGTGGTTCCATAGACCAATTTGTGATGCTTGCGACCCATTTTCTTTTCGATGATGGGCCGAAGGGCAGGATTCCTCAAATTAGGTTTGTAAACAATGAATTCATCAGGAGAGATCTCCCCTTGAACAAGCAGCTCTCCCAAGCCATAGGCACCGTTGATCACAACAGCATCTTTGAATCCGCTTTCCGTATCAATAGAGAAAGCAACCCCTGAAACGCCCAAATCCGAGCGCACCATTTTTTGTACACCTACCGAAAGTTGGACCGCAGCATGATCAAAACCTCTTTCAGCGCGATAAGAGATGGCACGGTCGTTGTAAAGCGAGGCAAAACAGCTTTTGACTGCGTTCAGTAAACCTTGTGCACCCCTTACATTCAGAAAAGTCTCCTGCTGTCCAGCAAAGGAGGCATCTGGCAAGTCTTCTGCCGTAGCAGATGAGCGGACAGCTACATCTGTTGCCTCATTATCGTAGCGAGAGGATAGTTCATAGTAGCGGTCCGTTATCTCTTGTACCAATTCAGAAGGGAATACCCCGTCGGCCACCAAGCGACGAATGGCTGCTCCAGTTTTTCGAAGCTTGATGATATCGGAGGTATCAATGCCTTCCAGAAGCTGATCAATTTTTTCTCGTAGCTGATTGTGTTGGATATATGCATTGAAAGCGGCCACAGTAATCACAAATCCTCCGGGGACAAGAATATTACGCGCTGCTAAATTTTGAATCATCTCACCTAGAGATGCATTCTTTCCTCCGACCAAGTGAATCATGGAGAGGTCTACTTCTGTTAAATCTAACAGGTAAGGGCTGTTGTTCATGGAATAACTATTTGGGTTTACTTCAGAAAAGAACTCAGAACACAATTAAAAAACTGAATCCTAGAGACTCATAAGTTCAGTAAAAAGAACGAAAAGTAAAAATTTAATTTAACTCAAAATCGGGGACTTACACATAAATAATTGTCGGTAACACAAGTCACTTGGGGTTTAAAAACAAACAGTTAAATTGAAGCAACTATTCAAACTAAAAGCAGCATGAACTACTATATTTCCAAAACCATTACAGCAACTAATTTTGAGGCTGCAAAAGCCAAGGTCACTGAAGCCTTACAATCTGAAGGATTTGGCGTTTTGACTGAGATCGATATACAGGCAACCATGAAAAAGAAACTAGACAAAGACTATCGCCCTTTTTTGATACTAGGCGCATGCAATCCTGTCTATGCCGATAAAGTACTGAGTTTGGATCCTCGTATGAGTGTGATGCTTCCCTGTAATGTAGTCCTCCGATCCATTGATGATCAAACCATAGAAGTAGCTGCCATTGATCCTTTGGCTGCTATGGGAGGACTTGGGAATACTGAAATCGAGCCACTAGCTGCCGATGTGAAAGAAAAACTAGCCCGGGTGATTGAGAAGATTTTTTAACACAGATAAATAGCAGATAAACACGGATTTCCACAGATTTTTTACTGTAGAAAAATTGGTTTTAACACCCCTCAACCATTATTTCAATTTATTTCCACAATATTTCAACCTTCTTTCCTCCTTCTACCCCAAAAATCTCTCCATCCCTAATATCCCAATATCCAGTATCCATCAATATCCTTCTTGTCCACAGATGACTCAGATTCGCACAGATTTTCTGCTGTAGAAAAATTGTTTTCAGCACCTCTCAACCATTATTTCCACCATATTTCAACCTTGTTTCCTCTCTCTATCCCAAAAAATCTCTCCACCCAAAATATCCCAATATCCAGTATCCACCAATATCCTTCCTGTCCACAGATGACTCAGATTCGCACAGATTTTCTGCTGTAGAAAAATTGTTTTCAGCACCCCTCAACCATTATTTCAATTTATTTCCACAATATTTCCACCTTATTTCCTCCCTCTATCCCATAAAATCTCTCCACCCAAAATATCCCAATATCCAGTATCCACCAATATCTAATTATTAACCAACACATACGTCTGCTGCCCAATCTCCAACTCCTCATTGGTAGGGATTACCAGAATTTTCACAGCACTTCCTTTCTTTTGAACTTCGCGTACCTCGCTACTGCGGATAGAATTTTTCTCTGCATCCAATTCAATGCCTAAGTACGACAAGTCCTGACAGGCTGCTGCGCGCATTTCTGCATCATTTTCACCTATACCCGCGGTAAAAATCAGTGCATCCAGACCATTGAGGACCGCCACATAACTCCCGATGTATTTTTTAATTCGATAAGCATAGATTTCATAAGCCAATGCGGCATCGGAATCCCCCTTTGCAATTGCTTCTTTGACATCCCGCATATCGCTGTAGCCGCAAAGCCCTACTAAACCACTCTTTTTATTGAGCATATCATTGACTTCTTGGGCAGCATAACCTCGTTCATTGATTAAATGGAAGATAATCGATGGGTCTATATCCCCAGCTCTGGTCCCCATTACCAAACCACCCATAGGGCCCAACCCCATGCTGTGATCAATCGATTGTCCATCCTTGACAGCAGTAATACTACTGCCATTGCCTAGATGCACTACAATCAATTTGGATGCTGCACCATCTAAATACGTTGCTGCCTTTTTACTGACATATTGGTGGCTACTCCCATGAAAACCATATGCTCGTATCCCTTTGTCTTGGTACAATGCTTTAGGAATGGCATAGCGATACGCTCGAGCTGGCATGGTTTGATGAAAGGCCGTATCAAAAACTGCCACTTGCGTAGCATTTGGAAAAACCTTTTCAGCAACCTCAATTCCAATATAGTTGGGTGGATTATGCAAGGGTGCCAAAGCAAATAGTTCCTTAATTTTATCTTTGACATGTGCATCGATCACGGTGGTGGAAGCAAATTCCTCTCCTCCATGGACTACCCGATGTCCGATAGCTTTGACCTCATCCAAAGCCTGCAATATTCCTTTTTCACTATCCACCAACAAAGTTGTTACTTGCTGTAAGCCTACCTCATGATTCGGTATAGGCATTTGCATAGAAAAAGTGTGCAATTCTCCATCTTTCCACACTTTATGGGAAATACTGCCTGTCTCCAAACCAATTCTATCTACTAACCCCATACAAAGTGGGGACTCATGGGGCATATCAAATAATTGGTACTTGAGTGAACTGCTTCCTGAGTTTATTACTAAAATTTTCATAGCATTCTATTATTCTTGTGCTTGGATGGAAGTGATGACCACGGTATTGAAAATATCGTCTACGGTGCAACCACGACTAAGATCATTGACTGGCTTATTCAACCCTTGAAGCATTGGGCCGATGGCCATGGCGCCTGTTTCCCGCTGTACAGCCTTGTATGTATTGTTACCCGTATTCAAATCAGGGAAAATCAGTACCGTTGCCTTACCTGCAACAGGTGAACCTGGCATTTTCTGTTGACCTGTCAAGGGGTCTACCGCCGCATCGTATTGAATGGGGCCTTCGACCAAAATATCCGGTCGTTTTTCCTTGATTAACTCGGTGGCTTTTCTTACTTTTTCTACATCTTCTCCTGTACCCGAAGCACCGGAAGAATACGAAAGCATGGCTACTTTAGGCTCAATTCCAAAACTTTTGGCTGTATCTGCTGAAGAAATGGCGATTTCGGATAATTCTTCAGAGCTAGGGTTTATATTAATGGCACAATCTCCAAACACCAAAACCCGCTCTGGTAGACTCATGAAAAATATGGAAGATACCAAGGAAATCCCTGGCTTGGTCTTCACAAATTGGAGTGCTGGGCGAATCGTGTGCGCTGTGGTATGGGCAGCACCTGAAACCATCCCATCTGCATGTCCCTTGAACACCATCATCGTGCCGAAATAGGCAACATCTGTCATCAAATCTCTAGCAACGCCAAGTGGCATATTCTTGCCTTTTCTCAACTCAAACAGGGTATTGGCATAATCATCAAAATAAATTGAATCAATGGGGTTGATGAGTTGACAATTTTCATCAGAAAGACTCAATCCCAGGCGGTTGATAGAAGCCTTCATTTCTTTTATATCACCCAAAATAGTAATATAAACGATATCCTGCTTGACCAATCGATCTGCTGCCAATAAGATTCGGTCATCCTTACCCTCTGGAAGTACTATATGCTTTTTCTTACTTCGTGCTTTACTAACCAACTGGTATTGAAACATTCGCGGGGTCATACCAACATGGACAAAGTTTGCCATGGCTGTTTCCAGACTCTCTACATCTATGTATTTGCGGAAAGTATTGATAGCAGATTCAATTTTTGCCTGATTATCAGGAGAAATTTTGGAATGAATACCCGATACTTTGGTAGCGGCATAAAAAGAGGGTTCTTGTACAGAAAGTATGGGTAAGTTCACATCTGAACCTTCAATCAGTTTGATTACAGAATCGGCTAACTCAAAACCTCCTGTCAGCACAATTCCGGCAATTTTCGGATAATTTTGTGATAAACTTGCTTGAAGTGAGGCTAATACAATATCAGCACGATCTCCGGGAGCTACTATGAGAACATTTTTTTTGATGTGGTTCAAAAAATTAGAAACCTGCATGGCCCCAAAGATGAAATGATCTACGCGATTATGAAGAAACTCTCCACCAAATAAGACATCAGCATCCAAGTACTTTTTCACCTCATTCATGGTAGGACTTTTCAACTCCATAATTCGAGGGATAATAGCAATCTTGATAGCTGATTGAATGTGATTGCCTATCGCTTTTTTCAACTCCTCAACATCCTCTTCCTTCACTTTATTGATAACCAATGCCAACACGTCAACTTTTCTGGAAGTGAAATTTTGGACGGTAACTGCCGCTGAATTGAGAATTTGGGCAAGAGATTTATTTTCACCAGAAACTACAGCAATAACAGGAGTACCCAAATTTTTAGCAATGGCAATATTAGCGTCAAACTCGAATGCTGTCCCTTCACCCAAAAAGTCACTTCCTTCTATGATAGTAAAATCATAATCAGACTCCAGGCCTTTATATTTATCGATAATCGTATCAATAATCTCCCCCTGCATGCCATTTTCTATTAAGGTATTGGCTTGCTCACGGGTAAAAGCGTAACATTTATCATAATCCAAGGGGAGTTTGAAGTAGTCCATCAAGGTTTCAATATGGGAGTCACGCTTGACTTCAGGACTATGATTGATGATCGGTTTAAAATAGCCTATCTTTTGTCCTTTGGCTAGCAGCATATCTACCAAACCCAAAGCAATGATTGACTTACCGCTGAAAGGCTGTGCAGTGGCAATAAAAACACTTTTATTATAGTTCATGGTTGAGAAATTTATAGGTCAAAATTACAAAGTCTGATCAGGCTTTTGTTTGATTAAAAACCTATCAAAACATGACCTTTGTCATGGTAATTTCTCAATTGATTTGTTAAGAACCAAGCAGACTCTCGGAAATACACTCCATTCAAACTAGAAAAAATACCTATTAGATGGTTGAAATTTAGTGTAAAAATTACATTTTTTAATTTTGAAACCGATTTCATTTCTTTTATTTTTGGATCAACTTATCAAACCAAAAACAATAACCTATGAACCTAACAAAAGCTAGTAGCTTATCTTGGCTCCTATCAGCACCATTTTTGTTTGCTGCTTGTAGCTCCAATAATTCTTCTGAAAAACAAGAGGAGGCAGCTGAAATTAAATTTTTGAGTACACCTTTGATCTCTCATATGTATACGGCAGACCCTTCTGCGCATGTCTTTGATGGGAAAATCTACATTTATCCATCTCATGATGTACAATCGGAGGTAGAAGAAGACGATTCTGGAGCTCACTTCAACATGCGAGATTACCATGTATTCAGCATGGACAAGATCAACTCCACACCCGTAGACCATGGAAGAGCGCTAGACGTGGACGATGTTCCTTGGGCTAAAAGACAGCTTTGGGCTCCTGATGCTGCTCATAAGGACGGTAAATATTATTTGTATTTTCCAGCAAAAGACTATGACAACATTTTCCGACTAGGAGTTGCTGTAAGTGATAGTCCTACAGGACCATTTATTCCACAGCCAGAACCGATGAAAGGTTCATTCAGTATTGATCCTGCAGTTTTTCAAGAAGGTTCTGACTACTACATCTATTGGGGAGGAATCTGGGGTGGACAACTCCAAAAATGGAGGACTGGCGAATACCTTTCAACTGGAGATTCTCCTTACGATGATGAGCCTGCAGATGATGAACCTGCTATCAGTCCTATGGTAGCCAAACTAAGTTCAAATATGTTGGAGTTTGGAGAATCACCTCGCCCAATTTTGATTCAAGATAAAGATGGAAATCCGATCACTGCCGGTGATCATGAGCGGAGATTCTTTGAAGCAGCTTGGGTTCATAAATATAATGACACTTACTATTTCTCTTATTCTACCGGTAACACGCATAAAATTGCCTATGCAACCGGAGATTCTCCTTATGGCCCATTTACCTATCAGGGAGTAATTTTAAATCCTGTACAAGGCTGGACAAACCATCATTCCATCGTTGAAATAGAGGGTAAGTGGTACATTTTCTACCATGATACAGAGCTTTCAGGTCAAACGTATTTGAGAAACATCAAGATGACCGAACTTACACACAAAGCAGATGGAAGTATCGAAACGATTAATCCAATTTTAGAGTAAAAGTAGTTTGAGATATATTTTCAGACTTACCAAGTTGCTTCATCCCAAAAAACCCCTCAACCCTTTCAGTTAAGTGAAGGGTGACTTGTAACAAAAAAGCCGGCTAATTTTAGCCGGCTTTTTTATGTAACTAATTTTTTTATCCTTAGATAAACTGATTCAAAATATTCTCAAACAGCTCTTGCTTGCCACTCGTTTTCTTTGGTTCACCCACTGCTAAAGCATGTGCTCGCAAATCTTCAAGCGTTAATTTTCCTGCTTCGTAATCCTTTCCTTTACCCGTATCAAAAGATGAATAGCGTGTTTGGCGCAAGGATTTATAGGCCGATTTTTGAAGTATTTCATCTGCAATGACCATTGCTCTAGCAAAAGCATCCATACTCCCAATATGTGCGTGAAATAAATCATCCATATCGGTAGAGTTTCTTCGTATTTTCGCATCAAAGTTGACTCCACCTCCATCAATTCCTCCACCTTCTAAGATCACCAACATAGACTCCGTCAATTCTTGCAAATTGATGGCAAACTGATCAGTATCCCATCCATTTTGGTAGTCACCTCTGTTGGCATCGATGCTTCCTAGCATACCTGCATCGACAGCTACTTGAAGCTCATGCTGAAAGGTATGGCCTGCGAGCGTTGCATGGTTCACTTCCAAGTTCAATTTAAAGTCTTTATCCAGTCCATGCTGTCTCAAAAAACCCACTACTGTTGCAGCATCATAATCATACTGATGCTTGGTAGGTTCCATAGGCTTAGGTTCGATTAGGAAATTACCTTTGAATCCTTTGGATCTCGCATAATCTCTAGCCATCGTTAAGAATTGTGCCAAATGGGAAGTTTCACGCTTCATATCCGTATTTAAAAGAGACATATACCCCTCTCTACCTCCCCAAAACACGTAGTTTTCTCCTCCCAACTTAATGGTTGCATCAATAGAATTCTTTACTTGAGTACCAGCCCATGCAACTACATCGAAATCAGGATTAGTAGAAGCACCGTTCATATAACGAGGATTGGAGAACACATTCGCCGTACCCCATAATAGCTTCACTCCAGTTTCTTGTTGTTTTTGCAAAGCATAATCAGTGATGATCCGCATACGTTCTTCATATTCTTCAATCGATGAACCCTCATCAATTAAATCTATATCGTGGAAGCAGTAGTAAGGAGCACCAATTTTTACAAAAAATTCAAAAGCGGCATCCATCTTATCTTTGGCCCGCTGCACCGCATCAGCACTTGAATCCCATGGGTGAATCATCGTACCTGGTCCAAATGGATCAGCACCTGTTGCGCAGAAGGTATGCCAATAGGCAATAGCAAACTTAAAATGCTCCTTCATGGTCTTACCGGCAATTACTCGGTTTTCATCATAAAACTTGAAGGCTAAGGGATTTTGAGAAGCTCTGCCTTCAAATTGGATCTTTTCAATAGTAGGGAAATAGGTTTTAGACATATCTATTATTGGTTATTGAGAATTTTATTTGATTCATTTATTGATTAATTGTGCTAATCTGTTTTTCCAGGTTTCATACACTTCTTGATAGGCATCGGCAAGAAAAGCTTGAGGTTCTAATGAGGAGATTTTTTCTAAACTTTGAAACGCATCTTCCGGATTTGAATAAAACCCAAGTCCAATTCCTGCGCCTCTCGCTGCACCTTGAGATCCATCCGTATCGTATAATTCGAGAGAAACCTGATTCATATTCACAAAAGCTTCGCGGAATAATGGACTCAAAAACATATTGGCATGCCCTGCTTTTACTGTTTGCAGATTAAGTCCCATTCCTTTCATAATATCAAAACCATAGGTGAGTGCTGAGACAATCCCCTCCTGAGTAGCACGGAATACATGGGAACGCTCATGTTTCAATAAATTAAGTCCCATGAGGCTAGCTCCAACAGGCTTATTTTCCATGATTCGTTCCACCCCATTCCCAAACGGAATAAAGCTCAAATCATCTGCACCAATGGGCGCTTGCGCAGCTAACTCATTGATTGCAGGATAAGATAGTTGCTCTCCTCCAATCAACCTCCGTGTCCAAGAATTTAGGATTCCAGTTCCGTTGACACATAGCAATACCCCATAGCTGGGAGCCTCTTGCGTATGATTCACATGGATAAAAGTATTTACCCTGGATTTAGGATCAAACAAAGGTGATTTACTCACTCCATAAACGGTCCCTGAAGTGCCTGCGGTAGTTGCCAACTCGCCTTCTTTTAATACATTGAGTGAAAAAGCATTGTTTGGCTGATCTCCAGCCCTGTAACAGATCGGTATTCCAGCTTCTATTCCTAACAATTCAGAAGCATGCTTAGAGATTTGGCCAGAAACCTCAAAAGAAGACACATAGTCGGGCAGAATAGAAGGATCAATCTGGTAAATATCTAGAAGTCTTTTGGAAACAGCACCTTCGATATAATCCCAAAAAATCCCTTCAGAAAGTCCGGTTTCAGTTGTCAGAATTTCCCCACTGAGCTTCATAGCTATAAAGTCCCCTGGAAGCATGATTTTGTAAATCCGCTCGTAGAGCGAAGGCTCATTTTCCTTAACCCATCGAAGCTTAGATGCTGTAAAATTTCCTGGAGAATTCAATAAGTGGGGCAAGCAATAGGCTGCTCCAAGTTTATCAAATGCCGTATTTCCAATCGAAACTGCTCGACTATCACACCAGATGATGGCAGGCCTGATGACCTCCTGATCTTTGTCAACCATGACTAAACCGTGCATTTGATAAGAAATACCAATCGCTTTCAACTCTCCAGTTTGAATACCTGCTTTTTGAACCAACTCTTTGGTACAGTCCACTACATAACCCCACCACATTAAGGGGTCTTGTTCCGCCCAATCATTTTGGGGGGCATTGATAGGCATTTCCTCTGTAGGAAGTCCAACAGATGCCACTAGCTTTCCAGTATCCGCATCCAAAAGACTCGCTTTTACGGATGAACTTCCTAAATCATACCCTAACAAAAGATTCCTCATAGTTTCTTATTTACCAAAATAAAATATACAAAGCAGTTGTGATCAAAATTATAATCATGGCACCAATTTTAAACCCTGGGCTAGACTTAAATAGATCTTTACCTATTTCAATACTATTTGGATGATCTTTTCCTTTGCCTTCAATTAAACTTATGAGTACCATCAATCCAACCAAAGAAAGGAATACTACACCCATTCTATCCAAAAATGGTAACTCAGGCCACCATACCTTTAATACTACAGAAAGGGGTATACTCAAAGCGGCACCGGTAAGCGCTGCATTGGAAGTAGTCTTTTTCCAAAAGACTCCCAACAAAAAGATAGCAAATACGCCTGGGCTTATAAAACCTGTGTATTCTTGAATAAATTGAAATGCTTGATCCAATTGACCCAATGCTGGCGCCACGATTGCGGCAACTATAAATGCAACTGCCGCTGTAACTCTCCCTACCAATACCTGTTTAGACTCTGCTGCACCTTTATTGATATATTTATTATAGATATCCATAGTAAAAATGGTCGAAGTGCTGTTGGCCATTGATGCAAGGGAGGACACAATCGCAGCTGTAAGTGCAGCAAATGCCAATCCCTTCAATCCGGTCGGTAATAATTGCAAAAGTGTAGGATATGCTCTGTCTGACTTAATTAATCCCGTAACAGGGTCTTTCATGGATTCCACAAAGGAGGTGTCTATGCCATTGTTGACAATCACCAATGCCGCAATTCCTGGAATTACTACGATCAAAGGCATCAGTAATTTTAAAAAACCAGCAAAAACCATCCCTTTTTGAGCTTCATCCAAACTCTTAGCAGCTAATGCTCGCTGAGTAATATACTGGTTGAAACCCCAATAGTTTAAATTCACAATCCACATTCCGCCTACTAATACACTCAAGCCGGGTAAATCCAAATAAGCATCCCTTACGCCACCTTTTCCATCTGGAATCATCATTTCTCCTTTGGACAAAATCATCGAAAAATGTCCAGGCACTTCTTTTCTCAACAAACTGATTCCATCCCATGCACTCCCTTCACCTACCATGGTAAGCGCAATATAGGTGGTCGCCAAACCTCCAGCAGCAAGAAAAAACACTTGAACTACATCTGTCCATGCAACTGCCTTCAATCCACCATAAATAGAATAAACCATGGCAAACAAGGCTAAGCCCACAATGCCATAAGTCATCGGTACATTCATGATGGTGTTCAAACTCAAGGCCCCGAGATAAAGGACGGAGGTCAAGTTTACAAACACGTACAGAGCCAACCAAAAGATAGCCATGGTTGTCCGGACACGTGCATCATATCGATCCAACAAAAATCCTGGCATGGTATAAATGCCTTTCTTCATAAATACTGGTAAAAAGAAAATCGCAACTACTAATAAGGTGATGGCAGCCATCCACTCATAGGTAGAAATAGCTAAGCCCAAGGCAAATCCTGAGCCTGACATTCCAATAAATTGCTCAGCAGAAATATTGGAAGCGATCAAGGAAGCCCCGACAGCCCACCAAGGCAGAGCTTTGGACGCCAAGAAATAATCTTTGGAATCCTTCACGTGGCCTTTTTTCTCCCGAGAAACAAATAGCCCAAGACCGACTATCAGGCAGCAATACCCGATAAAAACGATCAAATCAATAGGTTCTAATAACATGTAAAGTAATTGGTTTAATAGGTTTATTTAATTGGCTTTGGTACTAACAAATTTACTATCTGGAGGCCCTAAGAAAGTAGACTTCATACTTCCAGTATCGACCAGTATTCGCTGAAACACTACACCCGGATTGACCATGTAAAGTCTCAATTTATTTTTCCCTGCATTAAAGGGCAGAGAACTTTTGGTTACATTGGCACTTTTAATCACCCAGCTTTCCCAAGTTTGATGGGTTTCATGGGCATGAAGAGATACAAGAATTGGATCAGCATCATTAACACCAATCCCGTATCGCAAACCTTCCTCTTGATTCAAGTAATTCAATGTAGGATTAGCCACTACATGCACATCATAAACTCCCTCCTGATGCACCCATACCTCATACTCCAAATAGCTGCCTTGTGTATCGATAGCATCCGTTGCCCAAACTTCAGGCGTAGCCATGATGGCGTTTCCTGTTTTACCTAAATCAGGAATAATTTCCCATCTTACTGGATTGACTTCCATCTTGGCTGTAAATGCATCTGCTGGCATAGCAAGATATCCCATAGCCTCCACAAAGCCTTTAAACCCTTCTGAAACTACTCTATGTGGACTCAAGGGCAAGGTTATACTTACTTTCTCTTTGTTACTTCTCACTTCTAATTCTGCTGATTGCTGCCCCACCGGTACTTGTGACCAATCAATAGCTACCGTTAACTCAAGCTGATCGTGGATGGTACCTTTAAAATTATCTACCAAAACCCAAGGCTCTTGTGTACTGATAGCAACCTCAATAGGTGACTTTCCTCGATTAAATACCTCTAGCCTTACTGGCTGTGAATCAAAAGGCGAAAGCATCACGCTTGTCAGGCTTTTCTTTTCGGGATAAAAATCCATTGATTCGGAAAGAGCAATACCTAGACTCCCTTTGGAGGGAAGATTGATTGTTTTCAATTCAGGAATCTTGTTTACTTCAGGTTGCTGCCAATAGGTATAGCCAATTCTAGTTTGATCCATCATGTGTGGCCATTTGCCATCTGCGATATCCTCATTGTAAATGCGGGATATTTCAGCATCTCGATCAAAAAGCTCCTGTACTTGGGATGCCATCTTCGCAGTAAGCGATCTCCCTTGTTTCGCATAAAGATGGTTTTTGGCTGTACTTTCATACAATCTGTGTACGTTGGCTGAAGCTATGATGGGGTGTTCAACCAATTGAAAAAAAGCATCGTGATAAGAGCTATCCAACTGCTCTTTGACAAATGCAGCCAACAAGTCCAACTCCATCCATTCTTGAGAAACGTTAGCCATTTCCTCATAATAATGGAGGCTGTAGGTTCTCCAATCCAATAGCTCGGGTTTGATTCTCCCGCTCATTTTCCCAAACTTTGCTAGCAAGTGGGCTATCTGAGGAGCAAAAGCATCTCCAAACTGACTTGCTGCCCATTGTCGGGTAAATTGCTCGATCGAATAAGGGGTAAAGGCTGATGGGTTCCATGCCATGTCTAGAAAAAAGGAAATAGGAAACTCCATAGGCTTGATATCTCCTACATTGACTACCCACAATTGATCCACTCCATGCTGATAGGTACGGTTCAACTGCTCCCATATTTTTGGAAGCGGATTGGTGTTTAACCACTTGTAATTTCGAGGACCTCCCACATAGTCAAAGTGATAATACATTCCATAGCCCCCAGTTCTTGGCTCCGCTCCAATCGCCGGTAGTTTTCGTACATTACCCCAATTATCATCGCACAACAACAACATCACATCATCTGGCACGCGCATACCCAAATCATAGTAATCTTGCACTTCTTTGTAAAGTGCCCAAAATTGAGGTGTTTCAGAGGCAGGCTTTCCTGTAATCTCTTCAATAATCTGACGCTGATCCTCTATAATTCTTTCCAATAAGGCAATATTGTTTTCTTCGCTCATGGGTTCGTCTCCATCCCCACGCATTCCCAATGAAATAGTAGCCTCCATGGTCCCTTGCCGCTCCATACCTTTTCTCCAAAAATCCTGAAGAATTGCTTTGTTGGTTTGATAATTCCAATCACCCTCACCATATCTTGCCCACTCTACATGAGCCCTCATAAGCGGTTCGTGGTGAGAAGTCCCGATCACAATCCCATATTTCTCTGCCATGGGGCCATTCATTGGATCATCGTCATAAAAGGCTCTTCCCCACATTGCCGGCCACAAATAATTTCCTCGCAGGCGAAGTATCAATTCAAACACTTTTTCGTAAAAAGTATGCGTGAATCCACCGTATTTTTTGGTTGCCCAACCTGCCAGTGCAGGTGCTTCATCATTGATAAAAATACCACGATACTTGACAGCGGGAGTTCCTCTGCTGTATGTTCCATGGTCAATGAAGATATTACTTTTTTGCTTTACTGGCACATCCGCCCACCAATACCAAGGGGAGACTCCGATTTGCTCCGAAAGTTCATAGATACCAAATAACGTTCCTCGCTTGTCACTCCCTACAATCACCAATGCTTGATCCATCCCTGGAAAAGGATGCGACACCGTCAAAATCTGAAAGGTTTCCCATATACCTAACAATGAAGATGCTTGAATTTTTCCGCTTTGAATCAGCCGATCTATGAGTTCACTGTGCCCTACTTGACCAATAATCACCGCAAATGGCTCTCCATCTGCGGATACCTTAACCGTAGGTTTTGTTCCGCTAACTGCTAAAATATCTTGCTGCAGATGTTGGACACCCATAGCAATCCCTTCATCTGTACCATCATACAACAAGGAAGCCGCCTCATTTAAGACTAAAGGAAAACTACTAGCTTTTGGAAATTCAGACACAAAACTTGGAAGTGCTACCTGTCCCATTCCAATAGTATGGATAAGGAAAGATGCTAAAAACAAACAAGATATTTGTTTAAATTTTATAAAATTGAACATACGTATGGGCTTACATTGTTTGACTTCTCTTAATTAAGATTCTGTAATAGGAGTTAACATCCGAGCAATCCCAAGTTCTAACCCTCTCAATTCAGCTAAACCTTTCAACCTACCGATTGCAGAGTATCCAGGATTTGTTTCTTTTTGAAGATCGTCCAACATTTGATGACCATGATCCGGTCTGAATGGAATAGGCTTTGATCTCAGGTTATTGATTTGTACCAATTCTTTCATCACTTCGAACATATCTACATCTCCATCGAGGTGATCCGATTCAAAGAAATTTCCAAAATGATCTCGTTTGACATTTCGTAAATGAACAAAGTGAATACGGTCTGCTAGGGTGCGGGTCAGTTCTGGAAGATTATTGAATGAACCAGCTCCTAAAGAACCTGTACAGAGACAAAGTCCATTAAATGGTTTGGGTTGATTATCAAATATCCACTGCAAGTCTTCCAAACAGGAGGCTATTCGGGGTAAACCAAGAATCGGGTAAGGAGGATCATCTGGATGAATAACCATCTGGATTCCATACATTTCACAAGTATCTGCAATGGCATTCAAAAACATGAGCAGGTTAGCTTGGAGCCCTTCTTTACCGATAGCATTGTAAACCTCCAAGCTTGTATGAAGATCAGGAATGCTAATGGCCGCTTCTGTCGGAACTCCCATACAGATGGTCTCTTCCAATGCTTTTATCTTTTCTTTTGTGTAAGATGCTAACCTGCTTTGAAGAATCGCCATCACCGAGGGCGAATAGCTGTTTACAGCATCAGGCCTTTTTAATAGATAACAATCAAAATAAGCCAGATCAGCCCAATCAAAATAAAGCGCTTTCGCACCTGATGGCAAGCTAAAAGCTAGGTCCGTCCTTGTCCAATCCAAGACAGGCATGAAATTGTAGCAAACAGTGCTCAATCCTGCGCGGGCAAGGTTTTTCAGACTTTTATTGTAATTTTCTAGATATTTTGGAGCATCTAAACTGTTCGTTTTTATTGCTTCATGCACAGGAAGCGACTCAACAACTTCCCATGTCAACCCTTGCTGAGAAATCTCCTTTTTTCGTTGAATAATATCTTCATAGGACCATACCTCCCCATGAGGGACATGGTGCAAAGCTGATACAATCCCGGTAGCTCCTGCTTGCTTGATGTTGTTCAAGGACACAGGATCATTGGGGCCATACCAACGAAAAGACTGAGTTAGATTATTTTTCATTTATGCCATAAACTTGGAGTAATTTTTAGAAAAATGCAACCGATTTCATTTATTTTTCTCAGAGAAGTTTTGGTTAAAAGTTATTTATCAAGATTTATGAAAAATTTTATTTTGATTTATTTTAAAAATAGGTATTTAATTCTATCAGGTGCTAAATTTCAAAATATTAATTCTAGCCAATTCAGGAAATAAATTAAGTGTGAAAATTACATTATTTTCAAGTTTGAGGCATTAAAATTAGGAGTAACGAAATTTCAATGCGCTATATTTTAAATTTTTCTACAATTAAACCCAGCAATTAAAATGACCTAAGCTAAAGAAGCTGATCCGCAATCGATTTCATCAAACTAGTTTGTTTTCATGGTTTAAAAAAATTATTTTTGATGGTAGATAGATCTAGAAGAAGGGAGTAAACCTCAAAATATGGGTGCCTTTTATAATAAATTTTCGA